>DYLK01000029.1:7872-23660 GCA_020722065.1 Melioribacter roseus | reverse complement strand
CTAATTAAGTCTTTTCACAATTCAAATTTTTCTAACATCTTTCTAAAAAATGGAGTTAATTTTTGTTAAAATTTTATAATCTTAAACTGCATTTGTCTTTGTGTTTTAATCTTGAAAATCCTAAAATCAGATTAATCCGTTTAATCTGTGATTCAGACTTCTTTAATTATCAGACGGGTAAGTCTGACCTACCAAAAGCAAATGATTTTCTCTATGTCATACTGAGCTTTAGCGAAGTATCTTTAGAAAATTACGAATTTACGAATTGCGGATTACTGATTAAAGATTACTAATTTATACGTAAAATAGATGGATTTTGGGAATAAGAAGATTTTACGTAAACAACAATTTCTTTTTCTGAAATTATATTAAAATTGATTGAACTATTTGAATTTGAAACAATATTTACATTATCATCATTCTGAAATGAGAAATCAACAGAAATTTGGCGAAATGGAGCTTTTTTCCCAAATGAATTTAATGGAATTGCAGTTATAGAATATTCCACAAGATTATTTTTTGTCTGTTTTGTAATTTCGTAGTCAATTTCATAAATACTAAAAACATATTGAAAAAGTAAAAACGTTGCTAAAAAACCCAATAAACTGAAGAATAACAAATATGTAAATAGATTTGTCATCTTATTTTATTGTGAAAGTTGTTCCATCTTTTGTGTCTTGTAGAAAAATTCCAAGATTTGCCAACTCGATTCTAATTTTATCTGAAAGGGCGTAATTCTTGTTTAACTTTGCTTCTAATCGTAAATTAATTAGCAATTTAATCAAATCATTTTCTTTGGAATTTCGTGTAATTTCGGGATTTTCTTTTGTCAATTGCGAAAAATCAACAATTCCAAGAACATTTTGAGCCGTTTCAAAAAGGAATTCTTTAGCGGTCAAGTAAAATTCCTTTGGTAATAATTTTTCTGTTTGCAATTCGCGATTCACATCTTTCACGAAATCAAAAATAATTCCAATTCCTTTCGGGAAGTTGAAATCATCATCAACTGCATTTGTAAATTGTGTGAAATACTCACCAATTTTTATGTTTGGTGTGGAATTTCCAAATACATTTTTTGCAAGAATTTCGTCTAATTTTATCGCTAAATTTTTAATTTTTTCGGCGGCTTTTGTATTTGCATCGAGAAGTTCGGTCGAAAAATTTAACGGCGAGGCATAATGTGTTTGTGCCAAGAAAAGTCGAATTGTTTCGGCGGAATATTTTTTCAAAATTTCACGAGCAGTGAAGAAGTTGCCTAAAGATTTCGACATTTTCTCATCTTTAATATTCAGAAATCCGAAGTGAATCCAATAATTAGCAAATTTACATCCTGTCGAGGCTTCACTTTGTGCAATTTCATTTTCGTGATGAGGAAAAATTAAATCATTTCCACCAGCGTGAATATCAATTGTTTCGCCAAGTTCTTTCATACTCATTGCCGAACATTCAATATGCCAACCAGGTCGCCCATTTCCCCACGGACTTTCCCATTCGGGTTCGCCAATTTTAGCTTTTTTCCACAATGCAAAATCAAGCGGATTTCTCTTTTCTTCATTTGCTTCAACTCTTGCCCCGATTTCTAAATCTTCGATTTTTTTCCCACTAAGTTTGCCATATTCTTGAAATTTGGCAACATCAAAAAACACATTCCCATTAACATTATAAGCGACAGACTTTTTTTCTAAATTTGAAATTAATTCTAACATTTCGCCGATATATTCTGTCGCTTTTGGATATGAATTGGCTCTTTTAATTTTCAAACCATCAATATCTTTGAAAAATTCGGCTATATAAGTTTCGGAATGTTCTTTTGCTGAAATACCATTTTCGTTTGCTCGATTAATAATTTTATCATCAACATCGGTTAAGTTCATTACAAATTTTACTTCGTAATTTCGGAATTCAAGATAACGGCGAATCATATCAGCCATAATAAAAGAACGAGCGTTTCCGATGTGGAAAAAATCGTAAACAGTTGGTCCGCAAACATACATTCTAACTTTTTGCGGTTCTATTGTGTGAAATTCTTCTTTTTTCTTTGTAAGTGTATTATAGATAATCATTATAAACCTAAAATTGATGTGCAAATTTACGATTTGTTTTGGAATTTCGGGATAAATCAACAAACTACAAATCTGCATTCCCAAAGTGAAACAATAAAATTTCTCCCTTTACTACAACTTTGTTGTATTTACTGATTCCAAAGTATATTTGAAAATTAAATTAAGAAAATTATTAGGTAAGAAATGAATAAAATTAAATTCGTTTATAAAAGAACAGGCACTTTGGTTCCATTTAATCAAGATAGAATTTCCAACGCAATTTACCGAGCAGCAGTTTCGGTTGGCGGACGCGATAAATCGATTGCCGAAAAACTTGCCGAACAAGTAGTTGAGTTACTTGAACAAAAATTTGATGAAACAAACATTCCTCATATTGAAGATATTCAAGATGTTGTAGAAAAAGTTTTAATTGAAAATGGTCACGCAAAAGTTGCCAAAGAATATATCACTTATCGCCACGAACGAAATTTACAAAGAAAAGCCGAAGCAAAATATGCTTCAACTAAAAACGAAAATATTCCGTGGGAAAAAATTTGGCACGTTTTGGATTGGGCAAATCGAAATGAAATTGATTATGTGGCAAAACTAAACCAAAAAATTGCAAATAACCAATTTGCTGATATTGTGAACGTTTCTGAAAAAGCCTATGAACAACAACTTGATATTGCTGTTGATTTTATTTTGGAAAGAATTAACACTCTAAAAATGGTAATGGTTACTGGACCTTCATCTTCGGGCAAAACAACAACTACAAATAAAATAGAACAACGTTTGCAAAAGCACGGCTACAAATTTGTTACTTTGAATGTTGACCACTACTTTTTTGATTTAGAACTTCATCCAAAAGATGAATTTGGGGATTATGATTTTGAAACTCCGCATGCACTTGATTTAGAAATGATTAACGAACATCTTGAAAAATTGAGCAACGGAGAAGAAGTGAAAATCCCATTTTACGATTTTAAAGAAGGAAAACGTTATCTCGAAAGAACTCCATTAAAAATCGAAGGAAATGAAATTATTTTGATTGATAGCTTGCACGGACTTTTCCCTAAATTCAGTGAAAATATACCAAGTGATAAGAAATTCCGACTTTACCTCGAACCACTTTTGCAAATGAGATTGAACAACGGAAAATTCGTCCGCTGGACTGATATTCGTCTTATTCGTAGAATGCTTCGCGATTCTGTACAACGTGCTTATAATCCGCAACAAACACTTGAACATTGGCATTATGTTCGTTCAAGCGAATTGCGAAATATTATCCCATTTTCCCATAATGCAGATTACATCGTTAACACTGGAATGCCTTATGAATTGCCGCTTTATGCGTCAAAAATGTTGAAGAATTTTGAAGAATGGAGCACAAAATATTCTGATAATCCACTTAAAATCGATGCACACGAAAGAGCAAATCGAGTTTACGAAATGTTAAAGCAAATTACTCCAATTTCAGATGATTCTCCAATTCCAGCCGATTCCGTAATTCGGGAATTTATCGGCGGAAGTTCGTTTAAGTATTAATCTCGGCTAAAAATGAAATATCTATTTATAATTTTGGTGATTTTTATGGTTGCTTGTTCGTCAAAACAAGAAAGTGATTTGGTTATTTTTAACGCCAATATTATCACAGTTGATGAAAAAAATTCGAAAGCAGAAGCAGTTGCGGTAAAAGATGGTAAAATTATCTTTATTGGAACAAACGAAGACGCAAAAGCATATTTTTCAGAAAATGCGAAAATTATTGATGCGAAAGGAAAAACGGTTATTCCAGGATTTATCGATAGTCACGCCCATTTGCTTGGAACTGGACAAGCACTTTTGAATTTGGATTTATCAACTGCAAAATTTTGGAATGAAATTGTTCTGAAAGTCGCAGAAAAAACAAAATCACTTAAAAAAGGTGAATGGATAATTGGGCGAGGTTGGCATCAAGAAAAATGGGAAGAAATTCCAAAACAAAATTTTAACGGATATCCATATCATACAGAATTGAGTGAAGTTGCTCCCGAAAATCCCGTTTTGCTTTCGCACGCAAGCGGACACGCAATTATCGCCAATCAAAAAGCAATGGAATTAAGTGGAATTTCAACCAAATCGATTTCTCCCGAAGGCGGAAATATTGTGCGAGATAGTGCCAAAACAATTGTTGGTGTTTTTGAAGAAAATGCCGAATTGTTAATTCAAACAACTTATGATAATTATCTAAAATCGTTATCGAAAGAAGAAATGTTTGAATTGCGGAAAAAACAAGCACAAACAGCAGTAAATAATGCTTTAAGTTATGGAATTACTTCATTTTACGACGCTTCTTCAACCTTCGAGGAAATTGATTTCTACAAGAAATTCGCCGACGAAGGAAATCTGAAAATTCGATTAAATGTTATGATTTACGAACAATTCGATAGACTTTCAAAACATCTTAAAAATTATAAAATTGATAATTATGCTAATGGATTTTTGAAAGTTAACGGAATTAAAATGTTTATGGACGGCGCTTTGGGTTCGCGTTCGGCGTGGATGTTAAATGATTATTTCGATGTTCAGAATTGGAAAGGAATTAATGTTATGCCGAATTCTGAAGTGATGAAAATTACTGAATTAGCAATCGAAAATGGATTTCAAGTTTGCACACACGCAATCGGCGATAGAGCAAATCACGAAATATTAAATATTTATAGCCAAACTTTTGTAAATCACCCAGAAATAAATCCCAAAGAATTGCGATGGCGAGTTGAACACGTTCAACATTTGGGAAAGCAAGATATCCCTCGTTTTGCCAAACTTGGAATTATTGCGGCAATGCAAACAATTCACTGCACTTCTGACGCAGTTTTTGTTGAAGCTCGATTAGGAAAACAGCGAGCAAAAGATGGAGCTTATGTTTGGAGAAGTTTGCTAAATTCTGGTGCAAAAATTGCAAACGGAACTGATTCTCCAGTCGAAAAACTCGACACTTTTGCAAATTATTACGCAGCTGTAACTCGCAAGCAAAATAATGGAAATTCATTTTTTCCTGAACAAAAAATGACGAGAATTGAAGCCTTAAAATCTTATACAATTGATGCGGCTTATTCAATGTTTCGCGAAAAAGAAATTGGTTCAATAGAAATAGGGAAAAAGGCTGATTTAGTAATTCTTTCGCAAGATATTACTTCAATAGATGAAGAATTAATCAAGCAAACAAAAGTAAATTATACAATTATTGACGGGAAAATTGAATTTATTTCTGAATAAATATGATAAAATTCTTGAGTTGCCAGATGAAAATCAATCTTTATTGCAACGATTTTATTTACCAAATATTGGTGAAAATTTGCAAACTTTTGTTGTACGAGATGATTTAATTCATCAAGCAATTTCGGGAAATAAATGGCGAAAGTTGAAATACAATCTCGAAAAAGCTAAAAATGAGAATTATAAAACAATTCTAACTTTTGGTGGAGCATTTTCAAATCACTTATTTGCCGTTGCAACTGCGGGAAAAATTTATGGTTTTGAAACAATTGCTTTTGTGCGTGGCGAAGAATATGAACAACTTAATCCAACTTTGGAATATGCAAAATTATCTGGAATGTCGATTTTCTATCTAAATCGTGAAACTTACAGAAACCGAAACAATCCCGATTTTCAACGAGAATTGGCGAAAAATTTTGAAAATCCATTTATTGTTCCCGAAGGCGGAAGCAATCATTTCGCCCTGAAAGGCGTTGCGGAAATCTACAAACTAATTCCATTTACACCGAGTTATGTTTTTTCGGCAGTTGGAAGCGGCGGAACTTTAGCTGGATTGATAGATGGTGCGGAAAAATCGACTAAAATTATTGGAATTCCAGCCATAAAAAATGGAAGTTATATGAAAGAAATTATCAAAAATTTTATTTCTTATAATTCTGAAAACGATGGGAAAATTTGGTCACTTTTTACTGATTTTCATTTTGGCGGTTTTGCAAAAATTGATAAAAAACTTGTCGATTTCGTCTATAAATTTCAGCAAATAAATGGTTTTGAAATTGATTTTATTTATACCGCAAAAATGTTTTATGCCATTTGGGAATTAGCAAAACAAAGTTATTTCTGTAAAACTGACAAAATTGTGGCAATTCATACTGGCGGATTACAAGGAAATGTTGGAATGCAAAACAAAATCAAGAAAATTTTAAATTATGGTTAATAAATTATTTTTATTAATTAGTTTAACTTTTTTGTTCAACTTTGCTCAAAAATCTGAAATTGACAAAATGATTTCAGAAATTCCTTCTGTAACCAAAACTTCAATCATAATTTCTGATTTTTCGAAGGATAAAATCATCTATTCGAGAAATATTGATAAAAAAATTATTCCCGCTTCAATAGTAAAAATTTTTACCGCTGCGATGTTTCTCGATTTGCCAAATTCTGAAAATGCATTTAAAACAAGCATTTTTATTTCCGATTCTATTTTCCCAAATCATCAATTAAATGGGAATTTGATAATCGTATTTCGTGCAAATCCATTATTCGATGAAAAAGAAGCCAGATCAATTGTTCAAGCAATTAAAAATTTGGGAATAAAAGAAGTTCGAGGAAAATTAATTTTTGATGAAAGTTATTTCGATTCCGATTCCGCCAAAATTGTACATCAAAAAGGTGAAAAAGATAATCTGAAAGTTCCACCAATTTCAGCGTTGATTTATAAAAGGAATCGAAATCCAAAATTTAGATTTGAATTGCACGAATTTTTCAAATCTGAATTTGCCAAAAATGGAATTATTTTCAAAGAAAATGAAATTGAGTCAAAAGGCAAAATTCTTATTTCAGAAATCAAGCCGAATGTGGATGAAATTCTTGCCAAAATGCTAAAAGAAAGCGATAATTTCATTGCCGAAATTGTGCTAAAAATTTGTGGAACTGAATTTTGGGGAATTCCTGGGGAAAATGAAAAATCAATTTCGGTGCGGAATTTATTTCTATCCAAAATTGGAATTGAGAAAAATTCCATTCGATTAGTCGATGGCTCTGGAATTTCACGGCACAATCAGATTTCAGCCAAATCAGTTTTTCAATTAATTGAATATTTGCATTCCAATTCCAAAAAATGGGAAAGATTTGTTAATTTCTTTTCAATTTCGGGAATTGATGGAACTTTGAAAAATCGATTTCTCGATTCTGAATTAAAAGGAAAATTCAAAGGGAAAACGGGAATGTTGTTTGCAACTTCGGCTTTGGTTGGAATTTTTACATCAAAAAACGGGGATGAAATTTTATCAATTATTCTTTTTGAAACCGACGGAAATAATTCCGACAAAGTGAATAATTTACAAGAAAAATTAGTCGAATATTTTTACAAGAATTATTGAATTTTGTGAAAATTAGGATTTTTGAGCACGGTAAATATTGATAATTGCCAAAAACAAGAAGACAAAATTGGCAAGCCAAGCTGTAATAAACGGATTCAAATCGCCATTTTTCCCAAAAGCTTGACTAATTTGCATTAAAACGAGATATGTAAAAGTAATTAGCAAATTGATTCCCACTTGCAACGCCACACCAGAATTTCTTTTGTTAACCGAAAGCGGAAGACCAAAAAGTAAAGTAATAATTCCAGCAAAAGCAAACGCAAAACGAGAATAATATTCAATTAACAATCTTGTCGGGTCGTTTCCAGAACTAATTGTTAAATCTGCTTCTTCTCGGAGTTCAGTTAAATTCATCTCTTCGGGACGACGCTGTTTGCGTAAAATATCATCTAAATTAAAATTGAATTTTTTTATTTTATATTCATTAAAGGCAAAACTTGTATCTGTTCCAACTCTAAAAGCTCTAAAAACTCCATTTAATAAAACCCAAGTAGATTTTGTGCTATCATAAATCATTTTTCTTGCATCGAATCTGTAACTTAACCTTGCAATATTTTGCTTGCTAAATTCTTGAATGCTAACAAAATGTATAATTTTGGATTCGGAATCATAGAATCGCATTGTTACAATTCTTGTTGGCGAATCTTGGAAGAAAATATTTGCATTCGAGCGACTTTGCGACATATTCAGAAATTGCTTTTCGATTGCAATTCTTGATTTATTAGCTTTGGGGACAATATAGCCACCAAAAATTAGAGCGAAAATACTTATAACAATTGTAGCAAGTAAAAAAGGTTGGGAAAATCGTAAAAAGCTAATTCCACTTGCTTTAATTACCGTAGTTTCACTTTGATTCGACATTTTACCGACAGTGAACAAAGCCGAAAGCAAAATAGATACTGGGATCATCAATCTAATAATTTCTGGTGTGAAAGAAATGTAGTATTTTATTACGATTTCCATATTGGCGGAATTGTCAATAAAATTATCCAATTTTTCCATCAAATCAATTATAATGAAGATGAAAATGAACGCAATTAATCCAAAAATTGTTGTTAGAAGAAATTGTTTGATTATGTATTTATCAAGTATTTTCATCTTTTCTCTTTCTTCTGAATAATTTCGTTACGAATGAAAAATCAAGTATAATTCGCTCTTTTGCACTTTTACTTGTTAAGTAAATTCCAAAAATTCCTAAAACGATATTAGCAGACCAGATACCAAGGAAAGGCGATAACAAACTACGATCAGCAAGTTTTTCGCCACCAATTAAAAAAGCCCAATAAATTAAAAAGAAAAGTAAACTTACTCCAGCAGCAACTCCATACCCGCCTTTTCGCAACATTGTTCCGAGCGGCGCCCCGATTAAAATAAAAATTATACTTGCAATTGGAATTGCGTATTTTTTATGAATTTCTACTTCGTAACGATTTATCCTTTGTTGATTTGCTTCTAATCTAAGAAAAGGAGTACGAAAATAGCTTTTAGCAACATTCAAATTATCTGTTACAGCCATCAAAATTCTAAATTTATTCTTACTGTTTATTCTGTAATTTCGCTTTACATTTAGCAATTTTGCTTTTGTAAGTTCATCAATTTCATCGTGGTATTTTTTATTTAATATTTGTAAACTATCTACAATCATTTGCATTTCGGCAGCTCCAAGTTCTCTATCGCCGCGAGTTAAATCTGTAGTTTGTCGAAGTGAAAATTGATCTGCGGGCAATGAAACTTTGTGGCGACTGAATGTAAATTTTTTGTAATCATTGTTTGATGAAGTAGAGCTGATGTGTATTTCGCCATTGTATAAATCTAAAAATAATTTCGACTGACTTTTATTAAAATAGATTTTTCCTTCGCGCGCCGTAATTATAGTCATTCTATCAAAATTGCTTCTATCATAAATTGTAAGTTTATATAGTTTATTTGAGCGATTATTAATTTTTCTTGCAAGAATTGAGTAATTGGGAATTTCATCTGAAATTACACCTGGAACAAGTGAAACCGCTGGTTTTGTACGTGAAATATCATACATCAAAATGCGTGCTGCGTGGTTTGCATTTGGGTAAACGTAATTATTGAACCAAATCAAAAATATTGCAAGGAAAATACTTGCCAAAAATGGGGGAAACATTGTTTTATAAAGACTAACTCCGCTTGCTTTCAGAATTGCAATCTCATTTTGTTGTGCCATATTTCCAAAAGCCATTATAGTTGCAACCAAAACTGCCATTGGAATTACAAGAACCAACATCCACGCTAAATTATAGACAATTAATTCTAATATTGTTAAAAATGGAATTCCCTTTCCAATTAGTCTATCAGCAAATTTCATCATAAAATTCAAAAGAAAAATGCCAATCAGAGTTAACATCGAAAAGAGAAATGGGAAAAAATGATTGCGTAAAATGTATCTATAAATTATCAACTATTGTAACCGCTTTTTGAGTTGCAAAAATAAGAAGAATTTCCAATAAAACGTTAATTGTATCGCTCTGAAAAAAGGTTGACGAATAATGAATGAAGTAATAATAATTTCTAATCTGTTCGTTGTACTTGTTTTTTTTGTAATTTTCAACTAAAATTTTACAAAATTTACAAAAAATGGAGAAATTATGTCAGAATTAGAAATTGGTAAACAATCAAAATCTCGTTTTGAATTTAGGTCTTTTGGTCAGGATTTTGAAGATGTTCATTTTTTAATGTCAAGATTATCAACGCCTGTTCCCGAAAAAGTGTGGGAAAGACAATCGGATGAAATTTATATTCTTTCACGAACAAATGATATTAACAATACAAAAATTCGAAATGGGAAAATGGATATTAAAACATTCGTTCAGGAAAAAGATGGACTCGAACAGTGGAATCCGTTAATGAAAGGTGAATTTCCGATATCAAAAGAAGTTCTAATTAATGAAGTTTTTCCAGCTTTTATGGTGGAAATTCCAGAATTGAGCAAGGAATCTTATACTTACGAAGAATTTATGGAAATGGTAAAATCTAACAACAATTTGGCTGCAGTTCGCGTTTCAAAACTTCGTTTTGGTTATATGGTAAACAATACAATTTGCGAATTTGCTGAAGTTCTTATTAATGGAGCTCGAGTATATTCAATCAATTCAGAATCGACAGAAACAGAAGATATTCTAAAAACAATGCAGCAAACAGGAATGGATAAATACGAAAACATAAATTATCTTCAAGCAATTAAACGAGTTATTGGCTGGATAAATAAGCCGCTTGCAGACGAAACTTTATAAATTAAGAGGAAAATTATGGCTCAAGAAATTGAAAGAAAATTTTTGGTCAAAGGTGATTTTAAACATTTGGCAAGTAAATCAACAAGAATAACACAAGGTTATCTCTCATCTGTTCCCGAAAGAACAGTCCGCGTTCGTGTAAAAGGCGAAAAAGGATTTATTACAATAAAAGGAATAGGCAATTCCGCTGGTGCTTCGCGATATGAATGGGAAAAGGAAATTCCAGTAGAAGAAGTTAATGAATTGCTTCAAATTTGTGAACCTGGAGTAATTGACAAAACTCGTTATCTTGTGAAAGTAGGAAATCACACTTTTGAGGTTGATGAATTTTATGGTGAAAATGAAGGTTTGATTGTTGCCGAAGTTGAACTTTCTGATGAAAATGAAGATTTTTCAAGACCAAATTGGCTTGGTGAAGAAGTTACAGGAAATCCCAATTATTATAATTCAATGCTAATGAAAAATCCATTTAAAAATTGGAAGTAGTTTCATAAATGATTGATGATGCAGTAAAAATTCACAATAAAAATCAATTTGAAATAAAACTTGAATATAAATTCAACAAGAATAATCAGAATGCAAAGTACGAAGTAGAAACTTACATTTTCCTTCCTTCTTCGTTGGGAATTAATCGGCATACTTTTAGAAAAGTTAATTTTTATGATTCTATTCAAAATTATATTCGATTTAAAACGCCAGTTTATACTTTGTCTGAAATTTGGGATGGTAAAACTTCGCCTTTTATTCGATTGAAGCATTCATATCAGATTTTAGCAAAAAAACCAAATAAACAGAATTTTGCTGATTACGAATTTCATAATAAGATTTTTGTAGATATTTTAGGCTCGGCATTACGAGAATCTGCAAAAAATATTATGAAAAGTGAATCTGTAAATGAAATGCAGAAAGTGATTAATTCGGAATTAAATAGCCTCCGTAAAATTCAAAAGGAATTTCGCTCTCTTCATAAAATTGTAGATATTCCAAATGTCCCAAAAGAATACTTAAATGTTTTTTCCTTTTCAGATGAATTTCTAAGTTTGTTAACAGAAAAACATTTGTTCAAAATTCTAAACTTTCTTAATGAAACTCAAAAAACTGAATTAAATCATCTGAAAGAAGAATTATTAACCTTTTTGCGAAACGAAACTGATTATAGAATTGCACAAGAATATCATTCAATAGCAAGTGTGAATTCTGACAACGAAGATTTTTTAACTCGCTTTAATGTCTTAAAAAAATACTTTGGGTCTGTTTTGCATATTGATACAAATCAAGAAAAAAACACAAAATGGGTTGAACAATTTGTGTTCGGAATTGCCGCGGGACTTGCAATGCTTTTTGCTACTACTGTTGCGTTTTTCTATCAAGCTGTTTATGGCAACTTAACAATTCAACTGTTGTTTGTGCTTGTTTTAAGCTACATTCTTAAAGATAGAATGAAAGAAATGAGTAAGGAATTTCTTTCTTCAAAATTTTTAAAAAATTTTTATGATTATAGAATTCGACTTTACACTGACGAAAAGGTGAAAATTGGCAGATTTTTCGAAGATTTTGATTTTGTATCAAGCGAAGAAGTGCCAAAGCGAATTATTGAAATTCATCATAAATATAGAGCTAAAGAATTTTACAATAAGTTTTCAAGAGAAAAAATAATAAGATATAAAACAAAAATATTGTTGCTTCCCACTGAATATAAAAAAGCAATAAAAGATTATAAATCCGATGCAATTACAAATATTTTTAGATTTGATGTTTCAAGATTGTTAAATAAAATGGATAATCCACGTATTCCAATTTCGGTACTTACTGAAAACGGTTTTGCTACAACATTTGGCAAACGAGTTTATAATATGAATTTAGTAATTAAATATATTAGTGCCGAAGAAACTACAATTAGTCATTATAGATTTATCTTAAATAGAAATGGAATTAAACGATTAGAATCCGTTTGGACAGATATTTATTAATAAATTGAAAGAAAAATGATAGAGGAAAAAACACAACCCGCAAATAATTTTGATGTTTTAGATTTGAATAATTACAGAGTGGAAAAATTACCTTTGCGAGAGCAAACTAAATTTGAAAGGTTGATGTCGATTTGGGGAATTTTTCTTGCGGTTATTGTTTTTATTCTTTTTGGGTTTGTGTTGGAATTACCATTTCTGACAAATATCAATCCTAATTTGTTGAATGAAAAAGCAAAATCTGAATATGAAAATCCTCAGAAAGTAATTCTTTACAATTCCCAAAGTCAAATTCCCGATTCGTTGCAGTCGGTTTATTCACAATTATCTACAAAAATTAAAAAAGGGAAAGTAAAATCAATAGAAAAATTACAATTATCTGAAAACGAGAAAACAGTCTGGCAAAAAATGAAAAGTTTTTCTTTTTCTAAAAAGAATGCGTTTATGCTGGCTATTTTTCTTGCTTCACTAATTTTATGGGTAACTGAAGCAATCCCGAGTTATTTAACATCGTTAATTCTGATTGTCTCGCTTGTTTTAACCAAAGTTTTGGGCGAAAAAGATGCGTATTTCCAACTCGGTCATCAAGTAATGTGGTTAAATATTTTATCGTTCGTACTTGCAAGTATGCTTGTAAAAACGCAAGTCGCCAAAAGATTTGCCCTCTGGTTAATTATTAAATTTGGTAAAAATTCAACTTTGGTTCTTTTTACATTTATGATAATTAATGTCGTACTTTCGGCATTTATTTCTGCAACAACAGCAAAAGCAGCAATTCTTTTACCGATTATGATGGTAATTGCAGCAACTTATGGAGCAACTGGCGGAACGAGAAGAAACAATTTCGGAAGAAATTTGATTCTACAAAATCTATTTCAAATTAACGTTTCGGCAAGTGGATTTATTACAGGTTCTGGTGCGAATTTACTTGCTGGTGCATTAATTGCTGGAGCAATTGGCTCAGAAGATTTTTTCTATTCTGATTGGATGATTGCCGCATTTCCGCTTTCTATTATTTTATTGTTTTTAGGCTATTTGATTGGCACTAAATTAATTTTTAGAATTCCAAAAGAAGAGCAAGTACCACAAATTTCTGGCGGAATAGAAAGACTAAAACAAGAATTACACAAAATGGGAAAAATCACGGGTGAGGAAATTCGAGCAATTATAATTTTTGTTGCAGTACTTTTTTTGTGGGCAACAGACAAATACCACGGAACAAGTAAAACCGCAGTCGTTTTTGTTGGAGCAATTGTAGCACTTTTACCCAAAGTAGGAATTCTAAAATGGAATAATGTCGATATTCCTTGGCATTTGCTTTTATTCTCAGCTGGCGCTTATACTTTGGGCGAAGGATTGAGTTCAACAGATTTAGCATCTATTAGCGTAAATGCATTTTTTAATTATCTTGGATTTGGCAGCGGAACATCATTTACAATTTTGTTTTTAATTTTAACTGCTGGAATGATTTTCAGCTCACTTTTCTTTCAATCAAAAACAATGAGAACTCTAATTTTCATCCCCATTTCTATTGGAATTGCACAACGATTTGGTTTACCAATTCTAAGTTTGGCATTCCCTGTGGCACTTTTAATTGAACACGTTTACGCTCTTCCGTTCAACAGCAAACCTGCAGCTTTATTGTATGTAACAGATCATTATAGTTGGTCAGATACTTTCAAATTTGGAATTGTAATGTTGTTTGTAAGTTGGTTAATGATAATAATCTGGAGCGAAACTTGGTTAAGATTTTTAAACTACACTCCAAACGGAGTTTTTGGTCTATTTTAAAAAACAAATTTATAGGAGAAACTATGAGAAAAGCACTCAAAAAAACAATATTCTTGCTTGGATTAATCTTATTTTTAACAAGCAATTTGTTCTCACAACAAAATCCGAAAGATGGAAAAACAGAATGGGAAAATGGAATTCTATTTTGGAAATCAACCGATGGAGATTTCAACGGAAGATTTGACATCCGAATGTTTCTAAACGGAGCATATTTTTTTGAAGGAGACAATGAATTTAGCAACGGAACACATCTTCGAAAAGCTCGAATGGCTGTAAAAATGCAACTTTGGAAAGATTGGCGAGCTGAATGGGATATTGATGTTGCGGAAGGAACTGTGGAATTTAAAGATATGTTTTTTGCTTATCACGGATTTGAGAATTCGCATATAAAATTCGGACATTTCAAAATTCCTTACGGCTTGGAAATTCTAACAACATCGAGAAATATAATATTTCCAGAAAGAGCTTTAGTATCAAACGCATTTGATGTTGGAAGAAGAATGTCTATTGAATATTCCAAATGGGACGATAATTGGAATGTTCGCGCTGCGTTATTCGGACAAGCATTTGATATCAACAAAAATAAAACTGCTGATGAAACAGGCGGCGGATTTGCATTGAGATTTGCAACCGCACCAATTCAAACAGAAAATATGATTTTGCATTTGGGAGCTTCATCTGTTTGGGAAAGACCAAGCGATAATCAATGGGCAGTTTCTTATGCAACAGAACCAGAAACAAAAATTGGCGATGTTGAAGTTCTTGACACAGACAATATTTTTGATGTTAGCAATACAATGCGATATGCCGCTGAGTTTGCTTTAGTTTATGATGCATTCCATTTTCAAACAGAATATCAAGCTCTGCAAGTAAATCGATTTAATGAATTAGAACAAGTTAATTTTAATGGCGGTTACGCACTTTTAACTTATACTATAACTGGCGAATCGAGAAAATGGGATAAACTTCAAGGCGAATTTTTCCAACTAATTCCAAAAAATTGCAAAAATGGAGCTTGGGAACTTGCTGCAAGATATAGTAACTTGAAGCTTTCTGATACTGAAGTTGGAATTCTCGGTGGAAATGCAAATAATTATACATTTGGAATAAATTGGTATCCAAACGCAAATATGGTTACTCAATTAAATTATACAATGGTAGAAACATCCGAAAATTCAGCAATTGGCAAAGATAAATTTAGTTTTATTCAACTTATGGCAAAGGTCTTTTTCTAATAGGAGAAATTATGAAGACATTCAAACAAATAATCCCGATTATATTACTTGTTTTTGGCATTTTATCGTGCGATATAAGTGATGTTGCCGAAGAAATTCAAATGCAAGGAAGTGATATAAAATTAGTAATAAA
>DYLK01000029.1:0-7772 GCA_020722065.1 Melioribacter roseus | reverse complement strand
GATTATCCAGATTGGATTGAAATTTACAACCCAAATTCCGAACCAGTTGATATTGGGGGAATGTACATTACAGATGATTTGTTGGATTTAACACTTTGGCAAATTCCAACAACTTCTCCAGATTCCACAACAATTCCCGCTGGTGGATTTTTAGTTTTATTTGCAGATAAAATTCCAGAAGCTGGAGTTTTGCATGTGAACATAAAACTTAGTGGAAGTGGCGAACAAATTGGATTGGTTGCTCCAAATGGAACTTCCATTATTGATTCATTAACATTTGGAGCTCAAGCTGCAGATACATCATACGGTAGAAATCCAGATGGAAGCGACAATTGGCAGTTATTCCCAACTCCAACACTTGGAGCGAGCAATAATTGAAAAAATCTGAATCAAGATTTACATGATTATAGGATTTTCAGAATTAAAAGATAAAGATAAAAGCAGCTTAAGTTTATGAGTTTTCGGTAGGTCAGACGAGGAAGTTTGACCTACCATTTCTAAATTCACTATTTATTGTTTGCTTTTCACTAATTACTCATTACTGATTGCTCAAAAAAAGATGAAAATTAAATTATTAACCTCAATATTGATTTTAGTATTTATTTCGAGTTGTGCTATTCTTGATTCTGAGAGCAATAATCAATCGCAGAATCTTGAATTAATTGCCGAATTTCAAATGCAAATTGCTGAACCGAGTGGTTTGTGTTTCGGAAAAGATAATCTATCACTTTGGACTGTTAGCGACCAATCGAACAAAATTTATCAAATCGATTTGGAAGGAAAAATTATCAAAGAATTACAATTTGTTGGAAATGACCTCGAAGGAATTGCTTTCGATTCATCTTCAAATTCAATTTATGTGGTTGAAGAACAACTTCGCGAAGTAATAAATTTAGATTTAGATGGAAATGTGCTTTCACGGAATTTCATTCAATCAGAAGGAAGTGGAAATAGCGGTTTGGAAGGAATAACTTGTGCTGATTCTGGGAAATTTATATTAATCAACGAAAAAGAGCCAACAAAGTTGATTGTTACTAATTCAATTTTTCAAACGATCTCCCAAACAGAAATAAAGAATGTTTTAGATTTATCTGGTTTGGAATACGACAAATCGACAAACACAATTTGGTTAGTAAGCGACCAAAGTAAATCAATCTTTAATCTAAATTCTTCTTCCCAAATGACAAGTGGTTTTCCACTTGAATTTGAAAAGTTCGAAGGTTTAGCAATAAATTTTTCTGATTCTACTTTTTATATTGTAAATGATCAAACAAATAAACTTTATATTTATAAACCAAAAAATATAAGGAAATAATATTATGAAAAAATTTACTCTACTTTTTGTTTTGGCTTTGTTGGTAAACATAACAAATGCTCAAAATTTGTATTTAAATGAATTTTTAGCAAGTAATGATGCAAATTATTACGATTCCACAACAGGCGACTATCCAGATTGGATAGAAATTTATAATGCTGGCGATGTTCCGATTAATATTGGTGGAATGTACATTACTGATGATTTATCAGATTTAACAACTTGGCAAATTCCTACAACTTATCCAGATTCCACAACAATTCCCGCTGGTGGATTTTTAGTGCTATTCGCCGATAAAATTCCAGAAGCTGGAGTTTTGCATGTAAACATAAAACTTAGTGGAAATGGCGAACAAATCGGTTTAACTGCTTCCGATGGAACAACAATTATTGATTCTGTTTCTTTTGGCGCACAAGAAGCTGATATTTCAATGGGAAGAATTCCAGACGGAATCGGAGATTGGGTAACTTTACCTTCCACTTCAATGGGTTATGAAAATGAATTTGCTGATGTTGAAGAAAATCAAAATCCAGCTGAATATTTTTTGTCTCAAAACTATCCAAATCCATTTAATCCATCAACAGAAATTAGCTATTATTTGCCTAAAACTGATTTTGTAACAATCAAAGTATATGACATTCTTGGTAAAGAAATTGCAGTTTTAGTAAACCAAATTCAGAATGCAGGAAATCACAAAGTTAATTTTAATGCGAAAAATTTAACTAGCGGAGTTTACTTCTATAATTTTCAAAGTAGTGATTTCGACAAATCTGGACAAGTTTTTTCCGAAACCAAGAAAATGATTTTGATTAAATAGTTTTAATTATTCAACTAAGTCATAAGTTTTATATTGTTTTACTGAGTAAGAAAATTCAAATTTTCGTATATATATAATTTTAGAAATGATTACAATTTTCACATTAAATCCGTTACTCGAAGAGAAATTTTTCTTAAATGATTTTGAAATTGGAAAAACTACTCGAGTTTTCGCAAGCAAATTTGTATGTGGCGGGAAAGGCATAAATATTTCCCGCCAACTTAATAAATTGGGTGTGGAAAACTTGTCGGTTTTTCCGCTTGGTGGTAACAATGGAAAAATCTATCGCCACGCGATTGAATCAGAAAAAATAAATTTTTCTATTTTGTCGGCTAAATCAGAAACTCGAAAAGGAATTGTAATAATTGACCAAAATTCAAATAAATTGATAAGTTCAATTATTACCGAAGATTTTTCAATTTCATCTGAAGAAAATATAAAATTCACAGAGAAAATTGAGAAAATGATGGAAAATTCCTCAATTGTTGTTTTTGCGGGAAGTTTGCCAAACGCCGAAGCGAAGGAAATTATTCTGAAAGGAATTGCAAAAGCAAAAGATTTGGACAAAATTACAGTTGTGGATACTTATGGAAGTCATTTAAGTGAAGTTTACGAATTAGCACCAATGATAATTCACAATAATGTTGAAGAAGTTGAACGCTCGCTTTCAATTTCTCTGAAAACCGAAACGGAAAAATTGTCATTTCTTAAATCTCTTCAACAAAAAGGAATAAATATTGCAATTCTAACTGACGGAAATAACCCAATTTATGTGAACAAATTTGGTTTCGAATACAAAATAATTCCACCGCAAATTGAAGTGGCAGATTCAACAGGAAGTGGCGATGCTTTTGTCGCTGGAATTTTGTACGGAATTGAAAAATCACTTGTTATTAAAGATTCACTCGTTTTCGCTACAAGTCTTGGTGCTGCAAATGCTTCAGAAATTGATGTTTGTTCTGTCGATATTTCTAAAACAGAGCGATTTTTGCGAGAAATTGAGTTTTTCGAACTTGGAACAAGGATGAAAACTATTGACGATTCGCCGAACTATTAATCTTGAAAAATTAAAGCAAGTATTTTTAACTTTAATTATTTGGTTAATTCTAAACGGCGGAAATTCATTTGCTCAGATTCATATACATTTATCGCAAAATTCAACTTTTTCTAATATTGAATTGGAAAACAAATTGCTCTTTCAGAAGAAATTCAACAATTCTTCGGCTTTGTTGGATTCTGTAACTTTCCGTTCAACAAATTTTTTAAGTTCTAATGGCTTTTTCTTCCCTCAAATTATTCTTGATTCTCTTAATCTCGATTCAAATTCTTACATCAATTCAGCGTATTTTTCAATTAATATTGGAAAACCTTCAGTTTTGAAAGATGTAATTCTTCAAACAAATCCAAGTGAAGAAATCTTCTTTCTCAACCAAAATTTTAGTGAAATATTAGGGAAGCAATTTCTGCCAAGTGAATTTCAGTCAATTTTGGACAAAATTTTACAAAATTATGATAATTCTGGTTTCCCATTTGCAAAATTTGTAATCAAAAAAATTGATTTTCAGCAGGGAAATGATTTTTACGAAGCTACCGTTAATCTCGATTTTGAGCGAGGAAAGTCAGTTTTAATCGACAAAATTGTAATTGATGGAAATGAAAAAACGCAAGATTCGTTTATTCTCAAAACAATCAGAATTCAAGCGGGCGATGTTTATTCGCAAAGAGAAATTGATAAAATTCAAAATCGATTATTAAAACTGAATTTTTTTGAAAGTGTGAAAGAACCAAAATTACTCTTTAATTCCGATGCAAAATCAACTCTATTTCTGAATGTAAAAGAAAAATCCACCAATTATTTTGATGGAATTTTGGGCTATGTCCCCAAACGAGATGAAAGTCCTGGATATTTTACGGGATTTGTAGAAATAAGTCTGAAAAATCTCTTTGGAACTGGGCGAGCCGTTGGTTTTTCGTGGGAAAAATTAGATAGATTTTCGCAGGATTTGCAATTTAATTATCTCGAACCGTGGGTTTTTTCGTTACCAATAGATTTATCTTTTTCTGTAAATCAGCGAACTCAAGATACAACATACATTCGTCGTCAGATTGGTGGCGAAATTAATTACATTGCGAGTGATAATTTTTCCGCCGGTTTGCTTTATTCGTGGGAAGAAACAATTCCTTTTGAAGATACAACAAAGTTTACTGTTTATAATTCATCTTTTTTTACAAGTGGAATTAAATTTACTTTGGATTATCGCGATGATTTTGTGATTCTAAAAAATGGAATTTGGGCAAATCTAATTGGAAAATACAGCCAAAAAGAAATTCTTGGTCCAGAAAAATTCACAGAAAATGTTACAGATAAATTGGTAAATCAATATAAAATTGAATTTGATTTAATTGCAGGAAAAGAAATTTATTCTCGAAATTTAGCTTACTCGGCTTTTGGTTTGCGATTTCTAAATTCCCAGGATGCTGAACAAAGTGATTTCTACAAACTCGGTGGCACAAATTCAGTTCGCGGTTACCGCGAAAATCAATTTTTAGGAAATTTAACAATGTGGACAAATTTGGAATATCGATTTTTACTTGCAAAAGATTCATTTGCATTTTTGTTTTTAGATTATGGATATTATTTTAACAAGTACCTTAATCAACAAAATGCAGAAAATTATAAAAAATACATTTACGGTTACGGCGTGGGAATTTCGTTTCAATCAAATGTTGGATTAATGAGGTTCAGTTTTGCTCTCGGTGAAAAAGATGAATTTTCAGATGGGAAAATTCATTTTGGTTTATCAAATAGATTTTAAGAATGGAAAAAGATGCACAAAATTTTTGAATCAGAAATAGCAGTTCGACCAGATGATATTGACGTAAATCAGCATGTTCATTTCACAAAATATTTGGATTTTATGCTTGCCGCAAGATACGACCAAATGAAAAAAGATTATAAAATGTCGATGGAAGAGTTTGTCAATAGAGGTTTGAATTGGTTTATAAAAAGCTTCAAAGTTGAATATAAACGAGCATTAAAAATGGGCGATATTGCAATTGTAAAAACTCAAATTGAAAGTTACAATGGAGCCACGGTAGTTGTTAATTATTGGATTTATAAAAAAGGTGAAACAAAAATTTATGTCGAAGGACAAGCAGAATTTGTTCTGCTTTCAATTCAAACTGGAAGACCGGTCCGCATTCCAGATGATATTTTACAAATTTATTCAGTTTAACAATAAGGAGAACAAAATGAAAAGAATAATACTAATTCTTCCATTACTTTTTGCAATTTCTTGTACACACACAAATGAATTAGCAAAATATGATGTTGATGGAGCAAAGATTTTTACAACAACATTTGTAAAACCCGAAGCAAGTGTAATTCAAATTACTACAGTAACATCTAATCAGAAGAAAGAAAAAGAATCTGTTTTAGAACAAATTGCTTCTTCGATTGGTTCAGACTTAATTACGTATGAAAAAAGGCGTGCACTTGAAAAAGCAATTGACACAGAAATGCTAATTGAAAAAGTTGCTGAAGGTTTGGAAAATTCTCTTCAAGCGTATTTAAATATGAAGTCAGTCGATGCACTTGATGATTCAACAGATTTTATTTGCGACATTGTTTTGGAGGAATGTGAATTGGTTGTAGAACAAAACACGGTTTCAATTAAAATGTATTCCATTGCAGAAATTAAAGAAAGAAAAAGTGGCGAGTTAGTTTGGGCAAATTCAGAAAATAGAACAAATTATCTGAACCTTGATTTTTCTTCCAGCAAAGGAAACACAACAGAACAAAACTTAATAAATACAATTCAACTTTTGCTTGTAGATGAAGCTAAGTTGGTTGCTGCTGTTTCTGGTGCCGCAGATGAAATTGGGATGGAAATGGGTGAAACTTTACGAGAAGATGTAATAGAAGCAAATAAAGATAAAAATAAAGCTGGGAAAAAATAATTTTCAAAAAGTCTATTTTTAACAATTATTAAAACATAAAAGCCCACTTTGTGGGCTTTTAATTTTAGATTTTCACTATTTGTTCAACCAAGCTTTCAACATCCAAAGATTTTTTTCGTAATCTGGGATTATTTCTGTTGCCAAAGCAACTGTTCCATCGTCTTTATTATCGGCTGCAAAACTATTTATTTCTCTTAATTTGCCAAGTAAAAAGCACATATTTTGTACTACAATTTCTACGCCTTCTTTTCCATCACTTACGTTTTTAACTGCTGCTAATTCGCTTTTTTCAATATAATCTTTCAAAGTATGAAGTGGAGTAGCTCCAAGCATCAAAATGCGTTCGGCAATTTCATCTACAACTTCTGCCGCCGAATTATAATATTCTTCAAACATTTTGTGTAATTGGAAGAAATATTGACCTTTTACGTTCCAATGCAAAGCACGTAAATTTTGATAATAAATTTGGTAGTTTACCAATAATTGGTTTAATTTAGCTGAAATTTCAACTGTGTAATTTGTTTCTAAACCTAAATGTGACATTGTTTTTCTCCTTTGTTTTTTTTTAGTTGCGTAAATTTAATATGTTTGTTGTTATAAATCTAATTAATAGTTTTTATAATACCATAAGAATTAGTTATGACACTTCAACAAATTGAATATGTTGTGAATTTAGCAAAAACACAAAATTTTACAAAAGCTGCGGAACTATCATTTATTTCCCAGCCAGCTTTAACCATTCAAATTAAAAATTTTGAAGATGAACTTGGCGTACAAATTTTTAATAGAAACACAAAACCAATTGAAATCACACAAATTGGTAAACAAATCATAGAACAATGTAACTTAATTCTTGAAAGGAAAGAAAAAATCTATGATTTAGTTTCAGAAAATGACGATAACTTTTCTGGAGATTTTAGAATTGGGATAATTCCAACAATCGCACCTTATTTAGTTCCGCTATTTATTTCTAAATTCGTTGCAACTTTTCGAGATTTAAATGTAATTATTGACGAAGATATTACAGAAAATATCATCAAAAAATTACTTTTGGGTGAAATTCATGTTGGAATATTTGTTATACCAGTAAAAGAAAATAGGCTAATTTATCACCATTTATTTTACGAGAAATTCTATGCTTTCCTTTCGCAAAATCATCCACTTTCTGCTAACATTTCGTTGAAAATATCTGAAATAAATCTTGATGAACTTTGGCTTTTGAAAGAGGGAAATTGTTTCAGAAATCAGATTATAAATATTTGTACTTCTCACAAAACCAAACGAAAAAATTTTCACTATGAAAGCACTTCAATTGATTCAATAATAAGAATTATCGAAAAAAATGAAGGAATAACTATAATTCCCGAACTCGCAATTCCATTTTTAAATGAAAATCAAAAGAAAAATGTGCGAGAAATTGGCGAATCTTCGCCTGTTAGAAATGTGAATTTAGTTGTAAATCAAACATTTTTAAGGAAAAAGATTATCACTGAATTGCAGAAAATAATTGTTCAGAATCTTCCAACAAACATTCTTTTGAACACAAATAGCGGTGAAATTAATACAAATCTTTAAAAATTGACCCATCTTTCTTTTTGAAAATTTTTACAAATTGGACGAAATTTTGAACTAATATCCCGCCAACAATTAGGAATAATCCCAAAATTGATGAAAAAAGAA
>DYLK01000028.1 GCA_020722065.1 Melioribacter roseus | reverse complement strand
CCTCCTTGTATTTTAGTTGTTTGTTTACCAAGATTCCTTTCTTGGTGTTTATTTATTTGTATTATATTATCGTAATTTTCAAAATAAAAGTTTAGACGGAAAAAATATTTTTTTATTTTCCGTCTAAGAATTATTTGCTTAGTTCGCTTTTGCCGCAGGCATTGTTCGGAATAAATTGTCGAATAATTCTTGCCAAGTTTCGCGTAATCCAGTTAAAACTTGAAGAGCCATATCGAAATTTCCTCGTCTTGTCTGTTCTTGTGCAAATTGATAGAGTTGCAAAAGTGAAGTTGATAGATCTCTTGTTTCATTATCTTGAAAATTTAAAGCATTTATCAATTCTGATATTGCTCTATTTGTCTTCTCAACATCGTGTCTTTGACAATGTGTTATTGCAAAATCATACACTCTAAAAAGAAGCTCGTGAGGTAGCGAATCCATAATTTCTTTTACAAAATATGCATTTGCTTGCTCTTTTTTGCTACGTAATGAGTTCGTAGTCATTTTTCTCTCTCCTTTCTAATTATTGAAATAATTGCAAGACTTGTTGTGGTGCCATGTTTAATTGCGATAACATAGCTGTTGCTGCTTGACCAAGAATTGTTCCTCTTGTTGCAACTAATTGTTCCATTGCCATATCTGCATCAAATAATCTACTGATACTTGCTTGGGCATTTGTCATCGCTACATTTAATGTGTCAGATTTGATATCTAATCTTTGGGTAAAGTTACCGATATCTCCCAAAGCACTACTTACTGCTGATTTTAAGCTTAAAAGGTAAGTTTGTAAATTAGCAACCCCTGTAGTACTTTCAAGAGCGGATGCTGAAACCCCTGTAAAACTATGTAACGATGTAGAAATACCGTCAGCAAATCCACCGCCTCCTGTACATGCCAAAGTCGAAGCATAATCGAGCTGTAATGTGTCTCCAGCTTCACCAACTTGGAAGATAAATCCAGAACCAGCTGTAGAGAATAACAAAGTTGTGTTATTATACTTTGTGTTTTTTAATGTTATTTCAATTTCATTTGCAAGTGCTTGAATATCGCTTGCAAGTGCCGTTCTATCATTTGTTGGGTTAGTTGAGTCGGACAGTTTTCCGTCAATATTTACCAATAAATCGTTAATTGCAATTAATGCTCCTTCAGCCGTGGACATCATATCTTTAGCTGCCGAGACATTGTTTTGTGCCGCTTTCATTACGGATATTTTACCTTTTAACGAAGTACCAACATTAAAACCAGATGTGTCGTCCGCGACTTGAAGAATTTTCTTTCCAGATGAAAGACGTAATTGAGCATTAGTTGTTTGCTTGTTTACTGATGCCAACTGATAGTATGCTCTTAATGCATCAATGTTTGTGTTAATACGAAAGCCCATGCGTATAACTCCTTTTATTATTAATTAATGTTATGAAATCCTTTTCTTGGATTTTCAGTTTGTGATTTATTTGTGTTATTACGTTTTCCCATTTATTTAGTTCAGTTTGTCTAACTAATTCCAACGAACTATACCAACTTGTTTTTTCTCCACTTTCCCAACGCCAATCAGCTTTTGCCGAAAGCAAAACAATTCCCCTTTTTCCTAATGCACCAACCAAGTGTGCTACCGAAGTATCAATTGTAATTACTAAATCCAAATTTTCAGTAATTGCAGCAGTATCTAAAAAATTGTTTATTTCATTTGATAAATCAACAATTCCTAACTGTTTCATTAATTGAGCGTCTCTCTTTGCCACTTCACCTATTTGCAAACTGAAGAATTTCATATTATCGTTAACGAAAATTTCTTTCATTTGCTCAAGTGGAATAGATCTATGTGCATTTTGAATTGGCATTTTACCTTCCCAAACCAAACCGACATTTATCTTCGTTTCATCAAAAAGATGTTTTTTTGAGTAAATTTTTTGTCTTGGAATATGAATGTATTTCTTGCGGGTAATTTCACTTTCATCAATTTCCAAATAATGTGGAATAGACAACAAAGGAATATGGAAATCATAAAATTCTTGTGGTTCAGAATATGTTTTTCTTCCGATTGATATTTGAACACCTTCACAATATTGCATCAATTCAGCCAAAGATTCATGCGTTTGTAAAATAACATTCGCACCTTTTTTGTGTAAATCATTTACAAATCTTCCGAATTGAATTGTATCTCCGTAACCCTGCTCGTCCCAGACAAAAATAGTTTTTCCACTAATTTCATTTGTATTTAATTCTTCCTTTTCGAACCGCCTTTCAATAAAATCTTTTCTTAGTTTGCGATATTCATAATACAAAAAGCCATTTTTATAATCTTTTTCACTCAAATACACTAATGATTTGTTGAATTTAGCCGAGGAATTTTCTTTATCCAATTCCAAAATTTTATCAAACATTTTATGAGAATCTTTATAATTTCTTTGAGAATTATTTAAATTCCCAAAATTCAAGAGTGCATCTATGTAATTTGGATTTATCTTTAATGCTTTTTCAAAACATATTTTTGACGAGTCAAAATCTCCAAGTAAATCATAAACCATTCCTAAATTATTAAGCACCGAAGCAGAATTTTCATCCAACTTTAATGCAATTTCTAATATCTTCTTTGATTTTTCAAACTCGCCTAAATCTTTAAGAACAACACCAAGATTATTCAAATAATTGACGTTAGGATCATATTTTGTAACTAAAATTGTATAATATTTTACAGCTTCTTCTTTTTTATCAAGCAATTGGTTTACATATCCGCCCAAAAAATATAATTCTTTTGCTTCTTCGTCCGATTTTGGATTTTGCAGACTTTTTTTAATTTCTAAATCCGCTTGTTCATTTCGTTTTTCGTCTAATAATTTTCGAATTTCAGCAACCGACAAATGATTCTCTTCGAGCAACTTTTCGTATAATTCATCAATCACATTTTGCCAATTTTCTGGGACAACTTGCCTAATCATTTCTACTGAAGAATACCAATAAGTTTTTTCCCCAGAAAATTCCCATCTCCAATCTGCAGGTTTTGGCAAAAGAAGATAAGTCTTATTGTTTAATGAAGCCGAAAGATGAACCATTGCAGTATCAATTGTTATGACAGCTTCAAGTTCTTCAATAAATTTCCCAATTTCAGCTAAATCCGCAGAAACAATTGTAATTTTCTGACTATTGTTTTGGCAAAACTCTAAAAGTTCATTACTAATTTCCTTTTGAAGAAGATAAAAATGCGAGTTTGGTATTTCAAATAATTTTTTTGCCGTTTCGATATTGATAATTCTTTTCGCGACTGTCGGACTTTTGGAATTCGTTTCCAAAACAAGACCGAAATTCCTTTTCTCTTTCTGAATATATATATTTGATGGAATTTCAACTTTCGACAAATCAAAAATCATATCTTTAAGTTCAAAATCTTCAGTTTTAGATAACTTCAAAATGTTTGGCAGCGCCAACATCGAAGCAAAATAATCTGTTTGAACAACTCCAGTTGTAACAACTTTCGAAACAAATGGCACTGTTTGGAACAATTTTTCAGTAGCTTTATTTACTCCAACTATAATTTTTGTTTGTGGATCTTTGATATAATTTAGAAATCGAGAAAATTCGATAGAATCACCAATTCCTTGTTCAGCATAAATAAAAATTGATTTCCCAATCAGATTTTCTCCATTCCATTTCTGTGATTTTCCAAACGTTTTTTCAATATTTTTATCCAAACTGAATAGATAATCTTCAAATCCAAGCAAAAATTGTCTGGTTACTAAATAAGCAAAACTTCTTCCAATTTTTGCTGAAACAAGATTTTCAATTTCAATTGCCTTCGAATAGCTTTTTATTGCCTCTTCAAATCGCGATAAATAATACAAATTATTCGCAAGATTTAAATAATATCCCGCTTTTTTTTCTAAATTTATTGCTTTTTCAAAATAAAAGACAGCTTGTTCAAAATCATATTCTTTCTGAAAACACAATCCAATTACATTATAAATTTCTGATGTTTCTTCGAATTCAACTAATTTTAGATAATCAATTTTGGCGGCTTCCGATATTATTCCCAAATCAAAAAGAATTTTCGCTTTTTCTTTCAAAATCCCATAATCAAAATTAATTTTTAACGATTTTTCAAAAAATTCAACAGATTTCACTTTATCGACAGAAAGGAAAAGGAATCCCAATAAATTTAGAACTTCAACATCATTTGGATTTTCTTTCAAAATTTCACTTAAAGCCCGAATTCCTTCTTCATTTTTTCCACTTTCTATTAGCTCAATCGCATTTTGTTTTTTCTGAATTTTGGCAAAATCACTTCCATTTTTATTCAATTTCAAGAATATTTCGTGTAAAACATCTGTCCAATTCCCAGCAATTTTTTGTCTGAATAAATAGACTTTATTGTACCAAACAGAAATATCACCACTTTGCTGCCAACGCCAATCTGGAATTTTAGGCAACAAAAGCCAAGTTTCCTTTTGCAAAATTCCCGACAAATGAGCAACAGCGGTATCAACTGTAATAATCAAATCCATTGAATTTATAAATTCGGCAGTTTGATAAAAATCGGTTAGTTGTTCGCTCAAATCAATTATTTTGTGATTTTTTAGCATTTCCTTCTCATTCTCTGTAATTTCTTTTTGTAGAGAATAAAATTGGAAATTGGAATTGAACAAATGTAGAATATTCTCCAATTTTAGTGAACGCTTAAAATCGTACATGTGGTCTGGATTTCCTCGCCAAACAATTCCAATTTTCTTAAGATTTGAATTTTCGAACTGCTTTTGAGATGTGATTCCAAGATAATTTACATCAGATTTAGCGGAATAATTCTTGACAAAATATGGTAAGGAAAGCAAATCACAAGTAAAATTAAAATTTGAACTTGGATTTTCACACAAATACTTCGACAAATTTGTTTTTCTTACAAAATCTGTCAACTGATTTCTAACAAACAATTTAATAGTTGCTGTTGGGAAAATTTCATTCAAAACGAACACAAATCTCGAAAATTGGAAGAAATCGCCGACACCTTGTTCGTCCAAAATTACAATTGATTTTCCATTCAAATTTTCGCCATTCCATTGTTTTATGTCCGCGAATTGATTTCTAAATGCACTTTCTTTTCGCCATCTATAATAATCAAAACCATTTTCATAATCCCCCGCATAAAGCAAAACAAGAGATTTGTTAAACTTGCCAATATCAACATTTTCACCCGAAGAAATAATTTCATCGTGAACTAAAAGTGCTTCTTCAATTCTATCTAATTCAAATAGAGTTGAAGCTAAATTTACTTTTGCATCAAGATTATTTGGATCAGTTTCAACTGCTTGTTTTAGAATTTTTTCAGCATTTATAAAATCACCTGTGTAATGGAAAACATAACCCAAATTTGAATAATATCTTGAATTTGGAGTTGAATTTTCGATAGCAATTTGATATTGTATTTTTGCGTTTTCCCAATCTTTTTCATCTTTATAGATATTTCCCAAAGCAAAATGTGCTTCGGGATTTTGATTATCAATACTAATTGCTGTAAGATAATTTCCCTTTGCTTCGTCCTTGTTTCCCAATTTATCGTTGCAAAAACCGAGATTATAAACAGGCAAAAACTGATTTGGATAAGTTCTTGTGAGAATATTAAGATTTCTCTTTGCCTTTTGATATTCTCCTTGATTTCTATATAATAATGCAAGATTTAAGTTTGCTTCATAATTTTTGGGATTAAGTGATAATGCTTCTTCGTAATAAAAAATTGCTGTTTTAGTTTGATTTTCAAAGAAATACAAATTTCCAAGTTCAGAAAAGAAATCTGAATTCTGTGAATCAATTTTGATTCCCATATTAAAAGCTGATTTAGCTGAATCATAATTCCCAAGATTTCTTTCTGTAATTCCAAGTAACAAATAAAACTCTGAATTTCGTTCTTCCGAAATCAAATTCAGTAATTCTTTTGCTGAGAAAAAATTCCCTTGCAACATCATATTTTTAACTTCAGATAACAACTTTTTTTCATCCTTGATTTCATTACTTATTTGCTTGTCGATATTTAATTGTAACTCTTTCACAATTTTTTTTGTTTGGATTACTTTTACCAACTTTCGTACCAAATCGAAAAACATCGATTTTCTCTCATTTTAATAAATCTCAACTAAAAAGGATAAAGATTTTAACACTATTTTTTTCTCACGTTTCTGCACAAATGATTAATATTAGCCAATTATCTTGCTCAATTTTTTCTTATTTTCTCTACCAAATTGTTTTTTTGTCTGTTTGAAAGTAAAAGATGTACATATTTTATTTTGGTACTTTTTTTGCCCTTATTCTTGATTAATAATTAAATATTTGGCTAATTATGAACAAAATTTGGCTTTATTACGTTTCCTATCCAGTTACAACTGCAGTTTATTTTGATAGAGCTTTGAGAAAAAGCAATAAAATTTCTACAATTGGTCCGCAATTACCTGAAGAATTGATTTCAGATTGGAATCTACAAAACATGAAATTACCAATTCTACCACAAAATATTCCCACCGATTTTAATCCAAATTTGTTAGATTTTTACAATAACGCAGAAGAAAAGCCAAATTTTTTAATTTGGATTGAATCTGCTTTTGGAGATTTTCCACAGGGAATTAAAGATTTGCCAATTCCAACTGCTGGCTATTTTATTGATACTCACCTTCATTTGAATGAACATATCGAACAAGCTAAAAATTTCAATTACGTGTTTATTGCTCAGCGCGAATATTTGCAAGAATTCCAAAATGCTGGAATTAAAAATGCTTTTTGGCTTCCACTTGGTGCAGATACTGAAATTCACAAAAAAAAGGAATTTGCAAAAACTCACGAAGTTGGGTTTGTTGGCTCTTTTTTTGGAAATCCACGCAGAATGGAATTGTTAGAGCGAATAAAAGAAAAACATAATATTTATTACGAAAGAGCTTTTTGGGACGAAATGTCGAACGTTTTAGGACAATCAAAAATTGTATTTAACAACGCTGTACGAAACGATTTAAATATGCGACTTTTTGAAGTTCTTTCAATCGGTTCATTTCTGGCAACTGATTTAGCAAAAAATAGCGGACAAGATGAATTATTTGTGAATAACGAAGATTTAACAATTTATAATGATTTTTTAATCAACAACACAATTTCATTTTATCTCGAAAATGACGAATTACGCGAACTTATTGCAAAACGAGGTCAAGAATTAGTTCACAATGCACATCTTTATGAACATCGTGCATTAGAAATCGTTGAAATATTAGAAGGAAAGAGAAATCGAACTTCAACTGCATCAGAATTGAGAGAAAAATCAATCAAAAATGTAGTAATATCCGAAAAACGAATAAATCAGAAAAAACGAAGTTTTATTATTCCAGTAATCGATTATGCTCCAGCAAGTAAATTTAACATAAAAACTTTGCTTGATGATTTAGAACAAATTGGCGGCGAAATTATCGTTGTTTTCAATTCAGAGCAAGTAGCCTCCGAGCTTAAAAATGATAAAAGAATAGATCAATATGCAATTATGAAAAACAATGTTGGAGTTTCGCGAGCGTGGAATATTGGATTAAATATTTCCCGAACACCAATTTCATTCATCATCAATTCAGATGTTCACGTTGAAAAACAAACTATTCTTGATTTAGAAAAAGCACTTATTACTTTTCCAGATGTTGCTGTAGTTGGACCACAAGGTTCATTCTTTCATTACAATAAATTGCAAGATTTACAATATTTTGACAAAGGAACATTTCAAAATCCAATTGAAGTTGATGCCGTTTCTGGATTTTTGTTTGGGGTTTTAACCAAGCATTTCCACAATGGGACGCTAATTTTTGAAAACAACTACACACCTTGTTATTTTGAAGAATGGGATTTGGGCTTGCAAATAAAAAAGAATGCGTTGCATAGTTATATCATTCCAACAACTTTTTACGAACATGAATGGAGCGGAAGTATTCGCTCGATGCGAACAATTAAATATTATGATGAAGAACAAACCGCTCAGCAAATTTTAGAAAATAATCGACTAAAATTCATCAGAAAATGGGAACACCTAATTTCCCGCGATAAAAAATTACTTTATCTAAAAACAAGTTTATTTGTTAATAAAATTCTTTACGATAGTAAAAAACTAATTGAAGAAAATAAAGTTAATGAAGCAGAAAAAATTTTTGATTTTTTAATAGAATTCTACCCTAATCTCGAAGTTGGATATTTGAATAAAGCGTTAATCCAAAAATCCAAAGGTTTATTAACCGAAGCTAACATAAATTTCAAGAAAGTATTGGAAATAAATCCACAAAACGAAACAGCTTTAAAAGAATTAAGCAGCTAAATAGTATAGTTTTTTAATTTTTAGTTTTTAGACTTATACTTGAACTTAATTTTCAACTGACTATGCAACTATGAGACTTTAGGACTTGATGATTAGCTGAAATCTATTTACTATTTGGAAAATTGATTGTTCACTATTTTCTCTTCACAATTCACCCTTTCTTAAAATATGATAAGTTATAGAAAATGAAACTCGTTGATATAAGAAATATTTCTATTTTTATTCTATGAAAAAAGAGAAATTAGCGATTAAAATTAGAAAGTCGCTTAAAATAAGTAAATGGATTAACGCAAAACTTAACGAAAGTGGAATGCACGAGTATTCCCTTTTTTCTATTTACTCAATATTAATTGGTTCTGTTGTTGGGTTTGGGGCGGTTGCTTTTCACGAATTGATAAATTTTATTTTCGACGGTTTGTTTCATTCTAAAACATTTTTGCAAGGAAATTACCTTTGGATTGTTATACTTTTCCCAATTATTGGAATGCTTATTCAAAGTCTAATGATTTTTTTCTTTCCCGAAATTGCAAGCCACAAAGGTGTTGTTGACGTTATTAAAGCAGTTTCATTACGTGGTGGAATTATTAAATTCAGAACAACATTATTCCATTTTTTAGCTCCTGCAATAAATATGGGATTTGGCGGAAGTGTTGGTCCAGAAAGTCCTGCTTCGCAAATTGGCGGTGGAATTGCAAGTAAACTTGGACAATTTCTTGGATTATCTGATATTCGACGTAGAATTTTTACTGCCGCGGGTTCTGGGGCAGCAATTGCTGCCGTTTTTAACACTCCTTTGGGTGGAGTTTTCTTTGCATTTGAGATAATTCTTCTTCACGATTTTCAATCTGTAACATTTGCTGGATTGATTCTCGCTTCTGTTTCTGCTAGTGCCGTCTCTCGAATTATGCTTGGAAATGAGGCTGTCTTTCAGTTTGTCCAACCAAATATTGGGGATTATCAGGAATTTTATTTGTATTTAATTTTAGGAATTTTTGGTGGTTTATTTTCGGCTGCTTTCGTTATCTATTCCGATAAAATTTCTGATTTTATTAAAACGAAGTTGCTGAAAAGATTCCCACAATTTATTGTAATGGCATTTGCTGGTTTAATTTTAGGAATAGCTGGTTTTTTCTTCCCAGGAATTTTTGGAATTGGTTATTCTACAATTAATAACATACTTTCAAGTAACTATACTCTTCAAATTGTTGTAATTCTAACTATTCTAAAATTTTTTCTGGTTCCAATTATTCTTTCTTCTGGCGGATTTGGAGGAATATTTGCCCCATCTTTATTTATGGGGGCGGGAATTGGATTTATTTTTGCAACAATTTTTAATAATTTTTTCGGCTTTTCCTTAGATTACACAACTTATATTTTGGTGGGAATGGGTGCAATTCTCGGTGGCGTTAATTTTATTCCCATCTCGGCAATTCTAATAATTTTTGAAATGTCGCGAGATTATACAATTATTATTCCATTAATGACTGCAGTTATTTCAAGCACTTTAACGGTTCAGTTGATTGTAAAAAAAGCTGAACACTTAAAACATTTAGAAAATAGCGGTTATAGTGTTCCCCAAAATAATCTTTCTGATATTCTTTCTGCCGTTCCAGTTAAAGCATTGCTGAAAAAAGATTTTATTCTACTTAAAGCAAATTCTTCACTACAAGAAATTGTGAATGAATATGTTGAAAACGGAAATAAATCCATTTTAATGGTGAATGAAAATATGAATGTTATTGGAATTGTTACAGATGCCGAACTTCGTCCAATTTTAACTGATTATGAGTCAGTTAAAGATTTTTTTGTTGGCGCTGATGTTATGAATACCAATTTTTCTACTCTAAAACCAAATGATAATCTGGAACACGCACTACAAGTTTTTGCAAAGTATGAATTCGATGAACTTCCTGTTGTTGATAATTCATCCAACAAAATTATCGGTGTTTTAAATAAGCAAGATTTAATAAAAAGCTATAATCAGGAAACAATCAAAAAAAATCTTGCTGGAAATATTGCAACCGAAATTAAAACCATCAGCAAAACAAAATGGTCTGCCGTAACAGATTCGCATTCAATTGTCGAAATCAAAATACCTAAACAATTCGTTGGAAAATCTCTCGGGGAATTATCATTTCGAAATGTTTACAACATCGAAGTTTTGCTAATTAAACAGGAACAAAATATTGACAGTAACAATTCGACTAAAGAAAATATACTTTTCCCTTCGGTAGATTATCACTTTTTGGAATCTGATAGAATTTTACTTTTTGGCGAAAATGAAAAATTAGAACAAACTCGTAACTGGTAAAAAGTAAGAAATTGATAAATATTAGTATTTCAATTTGTAATGAGTAATTCAGTAAAAAAGGATTTAGATTTATGAAAATATTCTCAAAAAGTTGGCTTTGGGTTCCTTCTCTTTATTTTATTGAAGGCTTACCTTATGTTGCCGTTATGACTCTTTCGATAATTTTTTATAAGAACATGCAAATTTCCAACACAGAAATTGCTCTTTACACAAGTTGGTTTTATTTGCCTTGGGTAATTAAACCACTTTGGTCGCCGATAGTTGATTTATTCAAAACTAAACGTCAATGGATTATTTACACACAATTTTTTGTCGGTTTAAGTTTTGGTTTGCTTGCATTAACTCTTCCTTTCGAAAATTATTTTATTTACACAGTGGTGTTTTTTTGGCTAATTGCATTTTCGTCAGCAACACACGATATTTCCGCCGATGGCTTATATATGATTGCCCAATCAGAACACGACCAAGCAAAATTTGTTGGAATTAGAAGTACTTTTTACAGATTTGCTATGATTTTTGGACAAGGAATTGTTGTGATGATTGCAGGCGAATTACAAGAATCTACAAAAAATGTAATTACAGCTTGGAGTATTACTTTCGCAATTTTGTTTACAATATTTCTCTTTTTTGGATTGTACCATTTTTTTATGCTTCCTCGAGATAAAAAAGATGTAACAGAAAAGGAAAGTTTTATGTCGGAATTTTGGGATGTGTTTGATTCATTCTTTAAGAAAAAAAGTATTATTGTAATTCTATCGTTTCTTCTACTTTTCCGATTTTCTGAAGCTCAACTCGGTAAAATGGCAATTCCATTTCTTCTTGATTCAAAAATGGTTGGCGGTTTACAAATTTCCACAACAAATGTCGGCTTTATTTACGGAACAGTTGGCGTTATTCTACTTGTAATTGGCGGACTTTTGGGCGGATTTGTTATTGCGAAACAAGGTTTGAAAAAATGGATTTTTCCAATGGCGTTGATGGTAAATCTCCCAAACTTAATCTATTTCTTATTTTCAATCTTTCATATTTCTGATTATAATTTACTGCTAATCGGAATTGGTTTTGACCAATTCGGTTCAGGTTTTGGATTTACAGCATATTTAGTTTATATGATGATGATTTCTGAAGGTGAACATTCCACTGCACATTATGCAATTTCTACTGGATTTATGGCTTTGGGGATGATGTTGCCTGGAATGTTTAGCGGTTATTTACAAGAAATTCTTGGTTATAAACTCTTTTTCTTATGGATTTTGATTGCTACAGTTCCTTCTTTATTGATAGTAAAATTTCTTGAAATTGATGATAATTACGGGAAAAGATGATTTTTTAATTATGAATTATGAATTTTTCTCGATTTAGCAAATTATCAGAATTTAATATAATCAAACTCGTTTTCTATTTCTGAAATTTGTTTGTTCAAATTTGTAAGAAAATTTTTCCCTTCTTCACTTTCTGGATTTCTGATTTTGTGATTTTGGGCTTGAACTATTTTTTCAATTCGCTTGATAATTTCCAATGTTGTTTCATCAAAAAATGTGTCGGAGAATTTCTCCCAAATGTAATTGATTGCTTCTTCTGAAGGATGAATTAAGTCGCTTCCGTAAAATCTGTAATCTCGTAAATCATCTAAAAGTAATTCATAAGATGGAAAATAAACAACATCTTTACATTCGGTTTCTATTTTTTCTAAAGCTAAAATTAAATTTGCTTTGCTTCGCTGATTTTCAATTGCCCCATCTTTCCAATGACGAACAGGACTAACTGTAACAATAATTTTTGCTTTCAAATTTTGATTTTTTATCAATTTTATTGTTTTCGAAATAATTTGAGTTGTCTCAAAATTCGTAAGTTTTCTTCGCTCAAACTGATTTTCTGGTAATTTGTGATTATTTGAAACAACTATTCCTTTTTCAAGATGTTTGTAAACAAACGAAGTCCCAAAAGTCAAAATTACCCAATCAACTTCGTTCAAAAATTTGTTCGTTTGTTTTGTTGTGGAATTTATTTTATCGAGAATTTCATCTAATTTGTGAGATGAAAAGCTGCTATGATGAAAAAATGAATGAAATTCTCCTTTATGGAAAAACAAATCGTTTTCATTAAAAAGTCTGTTTTCGAGTGAAATTTCAATTGAATTTAGAATTGATTGCGGATTGAATAAAACTCCGAATGGATTTTGTAAAATCTGAAATTTTAGCGAAGAGAATTTTTCTCCGATATTATCTGCAAAACACGAACCAATTGTTAGAATTTTATGCTTGTGTTCTATCTTATGAATCGATTTCCCAATTTCAATTTCTGTTCGGAATTTCATCTACCTTCCATTATTTTTTCGATTATCAATTATCAGAACAAATTCACCTTTCAAACTTCTTTTTTTTGCTTCTGAAAGTACTTTTTTAACTGTTCCTCTGTAAATAAATTCATCATCAAAAGTAAGACGATAAGCCAAAATTATAAATTGTTCTTCTCCAAGAAATTGGGCAATTTCCTCAAGAATTTTGAGCAATCGATACGGAGTTTCCATTAAAATAATCAAATCGTCAGTTTTTTTGATTTTTGCAAAAGCGAGTTTTCGCAAATCCGATTTCACAGGCAACCAACCAGCAAATTTGAACGAATTTAGATTTATTCCAGCGGCGGAAAGTGCTGTAATTACCGAATTTGCTCCAGGCAACGGAATTATATGAATCTTATTTTGTATTGCTGAAGCAAGTAGAATTTCGCCAGGGTCAGAAAAAATTGGTGTTCCCGCATCTGAAATTAAAGCCGCTGATTTCCCATTTTTCAGATTTGTAATTATCTCCTGAAAATTATCATTTTCGTTGTGCTCGTTTATTTGCATCAAATCTTTTTGTGGAATTTCCAATTTGGAAAGCAATTTTCGGGCAACCTTAAATTCTTCACAAATTATAAAATCAACTTCTTTTAACACGCGAATTGCTCGCAAAGTGATATCTTCAAAATTCCCAATTGGAGTTGGAACAATAAATAATTTTCCAAAATTTTTAGGCATCAGTTTGTAACTCGCACTTTAAGATGAATTGTTTGTTCGGAATTTGGTTTTACGTTTACAAGAAATTTTAGACTTGTGTTTTCTTTTTCATATTCAAAATTTGAATCAATTACCTTAAAATTCCTTCCAATTGATTGAAAAACTTCTGCTTGAACTTGTTCATTTTTATGATTTTTTATCAGAATTTCCTTTTCAATTTCTGTTACTCCATCAGAAATATCTTCTTGCGAAATTATTTTTTCAGTCGCAACCAAATCGAATGCTTGCCCAAGTTGGAAAGAAACAAATTCATCTTTTGGCGTGTGTGGAATATTATCTTCCCCAACCAATTCTAAGGAATTTCCGTCTTTCTTGAAAATGCGAGCAATTCCCATCGGCAAAGCAACTCCAAGATTATTCTCTTTCGAATTCTTAAATTTTACAGTTACATTGAAATTTCGGAAATCATCTTTATTCGTATAACTAAATAAATATGATGAAAACGTGTATTTTTTGTCGATTTTTAGATTATTTCCTTCAATAAACGAAATTTGCTTTATTTCATTATTTGAAATTGTTGATGTTCGATTTAGTTCATAAATGTAGAATTCAAAGAAATTTCTATCTTCAAATTGAGCATTTCTTCCGCCAGATTTTGCCATCGGCATTGCATCTACGGCGAAATAAGCAACTTCTTCGTTCGTTTGATTAATTTTTCCAGCAACTAATTTCAACTTTGCATTTTCATAAGTTGCCCCAGAATTGTTTTCGATACTTACCCACGAAGATAAATCGAGAGTTTTTTCATCAGACGAAAGCACTGCAATATATTCTGCGTGCCACGAAATTCCGCCTGTTTGATAACTCAAATTCAGATTTTGTTCGCCAGAAATTGGAGAATCTACAACATATTCCAAAGTTGGTTTCGTAATTAAACCTTCGGGCAAATCGGCTACTTTAATTTGGTAATTCTGAGTATTTGGCAACATTGTTAAACCCAGATTTTCATTCTGCAATACAATAGAATTTCCACTTGTGGCAAGCAATTTCCCGCTGATGAAATTTCCTTTTTCGTCAATCAAATCAATTTGTTTATCAACATACTTATTCAAAATTTTCTGCAAACTTGCCAAATCATATTTATAATTTTGTTCTAAAACTGTCCCATTCATTTCTAATTTTACTGAAGTTGGTTCAACTTTTTCAGCAACATTTCCAATTTGAATTGTCGAAATTCCCTTTTTAACATTCATTTTTCGAACTTCTTTCACAACTCCAAGATTTTGATTGTAAATTGTTACTGATAAATCTTGAGCTGCAAAATTCCCAATTACTAAAAAGAGAAGTATAATTTTAAATGATTTCATTTCGCACCTTAATATTATATAGTTAGTATTCAATTTATCAATTGCAAATCAAATAAGAAAATCATTTATTTCGAACCAAAAAAATGGTTATAAATGAAACATAAATTAATGAAATTGCCTTTAGTTGAATACTTTTTTATTACACTTGGCTCGGCTTTTATGGCAATTGGAATCGGAGTTTTTCTTGTGGACGCCAAGGTTGTCCCTGGCGGCGTTAGCGGTATTTCGATTGCAATTCACTATTTATCAAACAATACAATTCCAATCGGTTTGCTTATTTGGATTTTCAACATTCCAATTTATTTTTGGGGAATTAAAGAATTAGGCAAGCAATTTGGAGTTCGTACATTTTATGCTTTTACGCTCAGTTCATTTTTCATAGATTTCTTCCGAGGTGATATTCCAGGCTTTTCATTCATCAAATTGCAAGAATTACCAACAATTCAAGTTCTTTTAACGCATGATTTCTTCTTTCTGATATTTATAGCTTCTTTTTTAATTGGCGCTGGTTTGGGAATAATCTTCAAATTCAAAGGAACAACTGGTGGAGTTGACGTTATTGCAGCAATTTTACAGAAAAAATATGGCATAAAAACAGGCGTTGCAATGATGTCGATAGATTTTTTTGTAGTTCTTTTGGCTGGATTTGTAATAGAATACAAACATCTTTCGATTGAGAAACCAACGCTTTTGCTTATGTTTTATGCAATATTTTTAATATTTATGTCTGGAAGAATTGTCGATATGCTTATTGATGGATTTGATTACGCAAGAAGTGCGATGATAATTTCAGATAAATATGACGAAATTGGGAAAGCGATAATTGAAAATATGAGTCGCGGAGCAACCGCAATAAAAACTCGTGGTTTATATAGAAATGTGGAACGCGAAGTAATTATGACAGTTGTTACATTAAAAGAATTAGGAAAATTAACAGAATTAATACAATCAATTGATCCCGATGCATTTGTGGTAATCAACAACGTTCACGAAGTACTTGGGGATGGATTTAGAAGAAGAATCTAAAAAATTGAGAAAAAATGAGATTTTTACTTTTGATTTTGGTTTTATCAACTTTAATTTACTCGCAGCAAGTTTAAGATTTTAGAAATCTATCAAAGAAAAATCAAATTGAAATTGGATTGACGCCAACTTACAATTACAAAACAGAAAGTGTTGGTTTGAATTTTCGTCTTAAACTTTGATCGAATCTTTACAGAAGAGAAAACATCTAATAAATCAAAAAAATGGAAAATAATGTCAGAAATAAACGAATTGCCACAACTTGATTTGAATTCATTAGAAGAATATGAAAAATTTATATCAGAAAATCTTGCGTCTGTAATTTATTTTAGCACACCACAATGTAATGTTTGCAAAGTTTTAAAGCCAAAATTAAAAGAATTGTTGAAAGAAGAATTCCCAGAAATAAAATTCGGCTATGTAAATTGTGAAGAAGCAAAAGAACTTGCGGCTCAAAAAAGCGTGTTTGCCGTTCCAACAATTCAATTTTTATTTGATGGGCGAGAATTCATCCGCGAATCGCGAAATATCAATTTGAACACACTTTCTACAAAATTGGAACGACCATATTCTATGATTTTCGAATAATCTTTCATTTGTGTTACAAAAAATTGATAAATTCAAAAATTTACAATATATTTCGCTCCACGATGAATACAAAAAGACCAAATAAAAGAAAAATTTTAAGTTTTAATTAAAAATATAAATGCACCGAATTTTAGGTGCATTTTTTTTTGCAATATGATAATAAAAGATGTAATAAATTATATTGAAAATTGGGCTCCAAAAGGAGTCGCTTGGGAAAAAGATAACGTTGGCTTGCAAATTGGAGATTCAAATCGGCAAGTAAATAAAATCCTAATCTCGCTCGATTTAACGCTGGAGGTTGTCAAACAAGCAATTAAAAGCAAGACCGAGCTAATAATTACACATCATCCTTTCTTTTTTCATCCTATAAAACAAATAAACTTCACTTCCGACACAAAATCCCAAATCATAAAACAAATAATCCAAAACGACATCTCCCTTTATTCAGCTCACACAAATCTTGATTTTACTAAAAATGGTGTCAGTTTCCAACTTGCCAATAAAATTGGGCTAAAAAATATCAGATTCTTAAAAAATATTGAAAATACGCTTTTCAAAATTATTGTATTTGTTCCTGTGGAATACAAAGAAAAAGTCGCAAATTCAATTTTTGAAGTTGGTGGCGGAATTATTGGAGAATATCAAAAATGTTCTTTTCAAAATGATGGAATTGGAACTTTTGAAGGTTCAGAATTTAGCAATCCTAAAATCGGGAAAAAGCAAATTTTAGAAAATGTGAATGAAATTCGTTTGGAAATACGAGCTGAAAAGTGGAAACTTGATAAAATTATCGAGGCAATCAAAAAATCTCATCCTTATGAACAACCAGCATTTGATATTTATCCATTATTTAATTCAAATGAGAATTATGGAATTGGTGCAATCGGAGAATTTGAAAATCCATTAGAAAAAGATGAGTTTTTTGAACAAATTACAAAAAAACTGAATCTTAAAAATTTCCGCTACTCAAACGGGAAAAATCATAAAATTAAGAAAGTAGCAGTTTGTGGCGGTTCGTGTTCGAGCGAAGTAAATATAGCAATCAACCAAAATGCCGATGCTTTTATTACAGCGGATGTTAATTATCACACTTTCCAAGATGCCGAAGAAAAAATTTGGTTCATTGACGCAGGACATTTTGAAACCGAAGTTCCAATTTTAGATGAAATTTCGAAAAGGCTTAAAAATCACGCAAAATTACAAAATGAAAATTTAGAAATTGTTAAATATAAAGGGTCAACAAACCCAATTAATTTTTATAAATATATGGAGTAAACGGTGAAACAAAAATTAGCAGATCTTTATGAATTACAGTTAGTAGATATCAAATTAGATAGTTTGGAAGAATTACGCGGAGATCTTCCTCTAATTGTAAATGAATTAAACGCCCAAATGAAAGTTCTTCAGAACAACATTGATGCAAAACAAGTGGACAAATATTCCGCACAAACAAAACGTGAAGAAAATGACAACCAAATAAAATTGCACGCTGAAAATTTAACAAAATACAAAGCACAACTTTACAAAGTCAGAAATAACAAAGAATACGACGCATTAACAAAAGAAATTGATTTCGCCGAAAATGGAATCAAAGAACTTAATAAAGAAAATGATGAATTGGAAACGAAAATTTTAGTTTATTCTGATGAAATTAATACAATTGAAAAAGAATTAGAAAAATTAAAAATTGAATTTTTAGAGAAAGAAGAAGAATTAACAAAAATTATTCAATCAAACGAAAAAGAGGAATCAAGATTACGAGAAATCCGCAATAAAGTAGCAGAAAAAATAAAAAAGTTAGAAATGAATACTTATTGCAGAATTCGGAAAGCAAAAGGCGGAATAGCCGTTGCAAGCATTGTACGTGGAGCTTGTTCTGGTTGCCACAGTGTAATTCCATCACAGCGACAATTGGAAATTAAAAAAAATAATCGCACATTCAATTGCGAAGCTTGTGGAAGAATTCTTGTTTCAGCTGAAATAGCTCTTGAAGTAGAACAAAAAACAAATTTATAGGATAAATTATGACTGCAAACTTTGAAATGATTCAAAAAGTGTATGCTTCAATGGAAGTTGCACACGAGAACGCACGAAAAACTATTGGACGTTCTCTTACTTACGCCGAAAAAATTCTTTTCAACCATCTTTGGGCTGGAACAGAATCTAAAAATTTCACTCGTGGCAAAGATTATGTTGAACTTTCGCCAGATAGAGTTGCAATGCAAGATGCAACAGCACAAATGGCTTTGTTGCAATTTATGCACGCTGGAAAACAAGAAGCCGCAGTTCCATCTACTGTCCATTGCGACCATTTAATCCGTGCAAAGATTGGAGCCACTGAAGATTTAGCAACCGCAAAATATGAAAATCAAGAAGTTTATGATTTTCTTGAATCTGTTTCAAGAAAATACAGAGTTGGATTTTGGAAACCTGGCGCTGGAATCATTCACCAAGTTGTACTCGAAAATTATGCTTTCCCTGGTGGAATGATGATTGGAACTGATTCCCACACTCCAAATGCAGGTGGTTTGGGAATGATTGCAATCGGCGTTGGTGGTGCTGATGCAGTTGATGTTATGTCGGGAATGCCTTGGGAATTGAAATGGCCTAAACTTATCGGCATTAAATTAACTGGAAAATTAAATGGCTGGACTTCTCCGAAAGATGTAATTCTTAAAGTTGCTGGTATTTTAACCGTAAAAGGTGGAACAGGTGCAATTGTTGAATATTTTGGCGAAGGAGCTGAATCACTTTCCGCTACTGGAAAAGCAACAATTTGCAATATGGGTGCAGAAATTGGAGCAACAACTTCAACTTTTGCTTTCGATAAAAAAATGGCTGATTATCTTCGTGCTACCGGAAGAGAAGATGTTGCTGAATTAGCAGAAAAATATGCTCATTTGCTTAAAGCTGATGATGATGTTTATGCTAATCCAGAAAAATATTTCGACCAAGTAATTGAAATTAATCTTTCAGTTCTTGAACCACATTTAAACGGACCATTTTCACCAGATAGAGCTTGGACAATATCTGAAATTAAAAAAGCTGTTAAAGAAAATGATTTTCCAGAAGCCGTTTCAGTTGGATTAATCGGAAGTTGTACAAACTCAAGCTATGAAGATATTGACAGATCAGCTTCAATCGTAAAACAAGCATTAGCAAAAGGATTGAAAGCAAAATCTAAATTCACCATTACTCCAGGTTCCGAACAAGTTCGAGCAACAATTGAACGAGATGGACAATTAGCTATTTTCAAAGAATTTGGTGGAACAGTTCTTGCAAACGCTTGCGGTCCTTGCATTGGTATGTGGGAAAGATTAGATAATCCAACGAACGAAAAAAATACAATTGTAACATCATTTAACAGAAATTTTGCTAAACGTCAAGATGGAAATCCAAATACATTGGCTTTTGTAGCTTCTCCAGAAATGACAACGGTTTTAGCTCTTGCTGGAAAATTAACTTTCAACCCAATTACAGATTATCTTGAAAATGAGAAAGGTGAAAAAATAAAACTCGACGAACCAAAAGGGGATGAACTTCCTAAACTTGGTTACACAAAAGGCGAAGAAGGTTTTATTCCGCCAATGGAAGGTGCATTTAATACTACTGAAGTTATTGTAAAAAAAGATAGCACTCGTTTGCAATTGCTCGAAAGATTTCAACCTTGGGATGGAAACGACTTTGAAAATCTTTCTCTTCTTCTTAAAGCAAAAGGGAAATGTACAACTGACCATATTTCGATGGCTGGACCTTGGCTAAAATTCCGTGGACATTTGGATAATATTTCAGATAATTTACTTCTCGGCGCAATTAACGCATTTACAGATAAACCTGGCGAAGTGAAAAATACTCTAACTGGCGAATACAAACGTACAAGTGATGTTGCTCGCGATTACAAAAAAGCTGGAATTAGCTGGATTGTAGTTGGTGATGAAAATTACGGAGAAGGCTCAAGTAGAGAACACGCAGCAATGGAACCACGCCATCTTGGTGGAAAAGCAATTGTTGTTCGTAGTTTTGCAAGAATTCACGAAACGAATCTTAAAAAACAAGGTATGTTACCTCTTACTTTTGATAACCCTGCCGATTACGATTTAATTCAAGAAGATGATAAATTTAATTTGGTTGGCGTAAAATCAATTGCACCAGGAAGCAAAATATTACTTGTTGTAAATCATTCAGATGGAACAAAACACGAAATAGTGTTAAACCACACAATGAACGAAAATCAAATTGCTTGGTTCAAAGCAGGAAGTGCCTTAAACTTAATAGCACAACAAAACAAATAGAAATTATAATTATTTTTAATTCAAAAGCCCGATTTTGCAAAATTTCGGGCTTTTTTATTTATATATCTTAAAAAAATACAAATCTTTTATATGCTTGGTTGAGAAGAAATTCATAATCAAAAAGTGAAATTTCTGTCGCCCCAAACATTGCCAAATGAGGTGTTATATATTGAACATCCAAAAGGACAAAGTTCTTTTCAACCAAACGCTCAAGTAATTTTACCAATGCAATTTTAGATGTTTGTGGCTTTTTGGAAAACATAGATTCTCCGAAAAACGCACCGCGGAAAGTAACGCCGTACAATCCGCCAACTAATTCATCTGCTTCGTAAACTTCAACTGAATGTAAATGTCCCAAATTAAATAAATTCTGATAAGCCGAAATTAGCTCTGCGGAAATCCAAGTCTCTGAGCGATTTGCACAATTTTTTACAACTTCCATCGGATTAAATGAATATTTAATATCGTATTCATTGTTTTTCATAAATTTTTTGAGGGAACGTGGAATGTTATAATTATCAAGCTGAATGATTGTCCTAATTTGCGGAAAATACCAATCAATTTCTCCAAATTCATCTGCCATAGGAAATGCACCGCGGGCATATAAATTAATCATTTTGTCTGGTTTTAGTAATTCTCTTTTATCAAGTGAATCTTCGTTGTCCATTATTTTACCAATTTGGGCAGAAGAGAATTCCCAACATTTCCAGTAGTCATTTTGATTTTCAGATAATCCGCAATTGTTGGCGCAATATCGTGAGGACCAACTGGAGTAGAATTAAAACCATGTGGAATTTTTGGTCCAGCAATTATTAATGGAACGAACGTATCATAATCCCACGGAGTACCATGTGTTGCAGCTACTTGATTTCGTTCTTCAATTTTGTAGGCTAAAAACCAATTTGGGAGTGGAACAATGTATAAATTTCCCGAGCGTGTTTCGTTGTATGAATTCTGAACTTTCCATGAAACAAAATCTTTTTTAAGATTATCATTTTTTAACTCAGTTGCCGTAAAAATGCGATAAACTCCTTCTTCTTTTGCCAATAAAGCAGCTAACTGGGTTTCAACTTCCGAAAGATTTACATTTGTTTTGCTGATTTTTTCTTCATCAAGGTAAATGTATGGCGGAATAAGTGCAAAAACCACATCGAAATCGAAATTGAACTTTTCGCGTGCAAAATTATTGCATTTTTCTATGAATGGGAAAACAGCTAAAACTCCTGTCGGAATGTTCTGAGTTTCAAGAAATTCTGGAGCTTCGCAAACTCCGTGGTCGGCGGTAACAACAATTAAAACCTTGTCCAATCCAATCTTTTCATCAATAAATTCAAAAAGTTGAGAAAGTGTGAAATCAAGGTTTACAATCTGATCTTCGTATTCTAAAGTTTGTGGACCAAAAAGATGTCCGATATAATCTGTACAAGAAAAACTGATAGACAAGTAATCTGTAGTTTCAGTTTGTCCAAGTTTTTCGGCAGAAATGACCATTTTAGCAAATTCTGAAGTTAATCTATCGCCCCAAGGTGTGAATGCGATTATTTTCTTAAATTGTTCGAGTGAAATATTGTCGAATGAATGCGGGAAAGTATATCCAAGTTCGGGAATTGTTTTTTCGAACGAATTGGAATCTAAATCTTTGAATTTGTATTTATTCTTATCAATTAACAAATTCCAACCTTTTTTATAGTAATCTTCAACCAAATTTTTAGAATTCCACGATTTTACATATTCTGGTAAATCTTCAAAATAATAATCACTACTAACAAAATTTCCGCTACTTTTTGAATACCAAAATGCTTTCCCCGAATGTCCACCAAGAAAAATTGCTCCTCTATCTTTAATAGAGATTGCAAATATTTTAGCTTTCCCATTTTGCGAAAGATTAATTTCATCAGCAATCGCTGAGCCTATCATTTGTTTTGGAGAAAGACCGAGACTTGTTTTTTCTCCGAGCAAATGAGCAGAATCATCTTGACATGCATATTGAAATTCGTGTAAATTTCTGTCGTACCAATCATTCCCTACAATTCCATGATAAGCGGGAATAGAACCAGTTGCAATTGATGCGTGTCCTGGAGCCGTTTTAGTTATCGAATGAATAAAGTGAGTATTTGTAAAATTCATTCCATTGTCTATTAAGTAGTTAAAACCTTTCTTCGAAAGATTTTCTTTATATTTATTAATAATATCGCCACGCATTTGATCAACCACAATTTGCAAAACAAGTTTTATATCAGATTTTGAATTTTCATTTTGTGAAAAAGCAACCGAAAATACAAGCATTAAAAGCAAAATAATTCTTTTCATAATTTCCATATTATTTACATTAATTTGAATTATAAAAATACATTATCTTTTATTATCATTATGTAAACAAAAGGTTAATTCTATTATGACAGTTATTCATAATAAAGAAAATTCGTCATTTTATATTACTGAGGTAGCTTATTGCGTTGGAGTTGATGTTTTTGAGCTACTTAAGATTGGCACAAAATTATCGCTTGTTGTTGTGAATAATCTTTATTACCAAAAGCAATTGCTATTTATTTCGAAATCTCAAAACTTGACAGGGAAATAGTTTGACAACTCATACAAAATCAACTTTTTTCGCAATTACTTCAGTTTTGCTTTGGTCAACAGTTGCAACTGCTTTTAAAATTGCATTACAAGGAGTTAGTGCAATAGAATTACTTTTTTATTCATCTTTAACAAGTACATTTATTTTTTCGATTGCACTCAAAATAAAAAGAATCAGTTTGCAAAACGTACTTTTTGAGAAAAACACACTTTTTAGAAATATTCTTCTCGGGTTTACTAATCCATTTTTATATTATTTAGTTCTTTTTAAAGCTTATGATATTCTTCCAGCACAAGAAGCTCAGCCATTAAATTATACTTGGCCAATTGCAATTTCAATTTTTTCATCAATATTCTTAAAAACTAAAATTAGTTGGGTTACAATTTTGGGTTTGTTGATTTCTTTTTCGGGAGTTTTGGTTATTGCAACGCATGGAAATATTCTGGGGTTTCAATTTCATAATGTTTTTGGGACAATTCTTGCGGTTGGAAGTTCATTAATTTGGGCAACTTTTTGGATATTAAATATTAAAGATTCCCGCAAAGATGAAATCAAACTATTCTCGGCATTTTTCTGGGGAAACATTTTTACATTTTTATATATTCTTGCATTCGATTCGCTTACTTTTCCCAAATTAAACTATTTGTTAGCAACAATTTATATTGGATTTTTTGAAATGGGAATAACTTTTTTGCTGTGGTTAAAGGCACTAAATCTAAGTTCCGATAAAGCAAAAACATCAGCAATTGCTTATTTTTCACCATTTTTATCGATGCTTTTTATATCATTGTTTTTAGAAGAAACGATTCTTTTTTCATCAATTTTGGGATTATTCCTAATTGTTGGCGGGATATTAGTTCA
>DYLK01000047.1 GCA_020722065.1 Melioribacter roseus | reverse complement strand
GTCTCAATCCTTTTGGTCAAGGAATGTAATTCTAAATAGCATATTTATAAGGACTTAGCAAAAATAAGATTTTTTTCTGTAAAACAATTTTTTAAGTAACTTGTTTATTTGCAATTGTTTAGCCAAATTTACTTAAAAACTTCTCATTTCAACGTTTTTTTTACAATATACATAGACGAAATTTCTGCTCTTTTTTTGCTATTTATTTTGTTTTTGCTTCATTTTCGCAATATTTTTTTTTCTCATATTAACTTTGTTTTTGCGTGTTTTGTCAATCTGCGAAAATTTTAAAAATAAAGTTTTGTTTTTGAGCTATTTTCAAAACATATTTTTCTGTTTTTCTCAGATTAACCTGAATTGGGCATGTAATTTTTAATCTGAGAATTTTTTTTGTTTTTTGCATTTTTTAATTGACTTAAGTTAAGTTGCCATTTTTTAATAACTTAGCTTTTTTTTCTGGCTTTTTAAAAATTTCTCATATAAAAAAGGGTTTCTCCCAAATTTTATGGGATCAATCAGTATGTCAAAGAACAATTTTTTACCATTTTGCCAAAAATGGTTTGAATGTTTTTATTTCGTTACTTATAAATTTACGAAGATTTTTGGCTTGGTTTAAAATTTCTTTATTTAATGATGTTAGTTCGTTTCTGTAATAAAAATCAGCTTCTAATCGCATTATTATTTTTTTGCTAATTTTCGATTTCAGTTCGTCAGGGAAGTTGTTTTCTTTTAGATTTAGTTTTCCTGCTTTCGAAATAAAGGCTATTATAGTTCTATCTACAACTGGTGCTCGAAAGTTTTCTATTAAATCGAATACAAGCACAGGTTTTCCATTTTGTTCTTTATGTAGAAATCCAAGATTTGGGTTTAAGCCTTGCAATGTTATTGAAGTTAGTAATCTTGTGTAAAGAATTCCATATCCATAATTAAGCATTATGTTTATTGTGTTTTGTGCTGATTTGTGTTCTCGTTCCTTAAAGTTATATTCTTCGGGAATTAGAGTTGAAAATAGTTTCCAATAAGAAGTTGCTGCAATTCCTTCGTATCCCATTATTTTGTTTCTGAAGTCGTCAATTTCTTTTTCTTCTGTCAGTTCTTCTATATTACTTATGTATTTTTCAAGATTTTTTAATTCTGAGTTCCAAATATCTGTATTTAGTGAATTTTTTCGGCTTTTATAAAAATATCTTAAAACTGAGATTTGATTTTTAATTTTTGAGATTATCAGAGTTTTGATTAGTTGTTGAGTTTTTCCTTCTTGAAGGAATTTAATTTGTTTGTTTGTGTTTTCGGATATAGGTGTTGCTGATGAAATTATGCTTGCGAAAGGTTTTCCAAGTGAATCGAAGTAATCAACTCTTATTTTCTTTTCTGATAGTACTTCGACAATGTCTGAAGAAATTGTTACTCCTTTTGCTGCAATAATTAGGTTCTGTATTTTATCAGTTACTATTTGATTTAATATTTTTCCGTTGGCTCTTATTACCAAAGTATTTTTTGATTTTCCGATTGTTGAGTTTGGTGTTGATATTATTACGTTTGCACTTTGGTACCATATTTTTTTGTATTTACGGCTGTTTACTTCAATTTTTTTGCGGATAGTGTTTGTTGTTTTTTCGGTTATTTGGTTAAAATTGAGTGATTTATTAATAATATCTATAAAATAACTATTTGTTTTTTTGGGCAATATTTCCTTAAAATTTATTTGATTTACAATTTCTTTTAGTTTTGATAGAGATATTTTTCCCTTTTCTATCTGATATCGTTCAAGTATTTTTTGGATAAAATGTTCGGCAAGTTCAGATAATTGTTCTTCAGTATCAAAATTTAAGTAATATCGTTTTATTCCTTCAAAATGGTCTTTTATTAAGTTTGGGAGAGTAGTTAGCGAATTGTTTGAAATTATGTTGGATATTTTAACTTTCATTTTGTCGAATTTACTTTTGTCTATTATACATTTTCCGTCAACAAAATGGATTCCGCAAAATGTAAATCCTTCGCTGTATTCAACTACTGGTTTTGGGTTATCGTTCAGTTTTAGTTTTAATTTGGTTTTTAAGTAATCCTGAATGAAGATTAAGTTTTCTTGCACTTTTTCTTTACTATTGGCAAAGATTACTATATTATCAGCATATCGAACATTTGGGATATTTTCTTTTTGGAGGGTTTTGTCAAAATCATCGAGGTAGATGTTTGATAGTAATGGCGAAATTACGCCACCTTGGGCAATTCCAACATTTTTATTTATATATTTTTCTTTGTAAAAAACGCCTGTTTCAACCCACATTGTAACAAGATTTGTTATTAATTGGCTATCAATATAATCTTTTAGTTTTTCGGTTAGAATTTTTCTGTCGATTGTGTCAAAAAAATTATCAATATCAGCTGTTCCGATAAAATTGAAACCGCGAGCAAGAAAGTCTTTAACTCTTCTAATTGCTTTTCCGTGTCCTTTTTCTTTTCTATAAGCGTAACTTGTATTGCAAAAGGTTTTATCAATTTTATCAGATATTTCATTATTTACCACAATTTGAATTAATTTATCTTTAAGTGTAAGCAAAGCAATTGGTCTGAAACCACCGTTTTGTTTTGCAATAAGTATTTTTTGATAAGGTTCGGGGATGTATTTGTTTTGTGAAAGTTGCTCGGTAATTTCTTGAATGTTTTTTTGATATTCGGCTTTAAATTCTGCAATGGTAACGTTATCAATTCCGTGTTTGGAATTTTTAGCTGAAATAATATCCCAAGCTTTTTTGAATGTTTGATTATTAAAAATATTTTGGAATTCTGTTTGCATCAAACTTCAAGAATTGTGGATTGTAGTTCAAAAAATGGAGTTCCGAGCATTATTCGTTTTTCTTTACAAGAATTGCAATTGTAAAAGAATATTACGGAGTCTGTTTTCTTTTTGATTAGTTTTTCGACTTCGGTTTTTATTCTATCAAGTTGTATTTTATTTATTTCGCAAATAAAAACACTTTTTTGTACTCTTATACCGAATTGTTCGAGTAAATCACTAACTTTCTTCCGAGCTTTGTTCTTTTGAATATCGTATGTTATTATGTAGTTCATAGTTAATTTCAAATTTTCCTAATCCGAAGGATGTATTTTTGCCAATATTTATGTGTTGGCAAGTTTCTATAATTTTTAGCATTTGCTCGTCTTGTACTTCAATATTCATCAAACCGACAAATCCACCAAAATCCATTTTAGTTTTTTGTCGGTTGGAATAACGTTTGTAGTCTTTAAATATTAGATTGTTTTGTTGTATTAGTATTGTGTTTTGGAATTGTGTAAAGTTCAAAGGTTCGTTTTTTGAGAACAAATGATTAATTATGTCGTATCTTCTTAAAAATATATCAGTTAGCACTTCATTTGTAACTTTTTTGGGATTGTTTGTAATTATTCCTTGTGTTTGCAAACGAACTGGCGTAACAAAATTTAACTTTAATGTTGCGGGAATTTTCAGATTGTGGTTAATATCAAAAGGGAGAACATCGGTTTTTAGCTTTTTTGTGTTAATGTTATAAATTAATTCGGCTGTGTAATTGTTTTGTAATGAATTTACATTTATCAGTTTGAATTTATTTCTTCTTACGCCTAAACCTTTTTCTCCCATTTTAATGAATGTATGTACAAAAAATGGAAGTAGTTTTATATAGTTTTCGAAAATTATCACTTCAAGCGTTGCTATTTCGTCTTTTTGATAATTTGTTTTATTTACTGTATGCGAATTAATAACGTACGGATGAGGTGTTTTAAGTACTTTTTGAAGGTACGAAAGTTGGTGTTCCGTAATTTCAGTTTCGAATACGTTAAAGTAGCTGCATTGTGATTTTAGTATGCAATCTTCACATTTTTCGCCGTGAATAATACAAACGGAATCTTTGAACACATTGCCGAAAAGTCCGCGAAACATACTTGCTTTTATTTCGGGTAAAAATGTGTCGTTTGTAAATTGAATATCAAGATAAAACTTGTAAATTTTCAAAGTATATACCTACA
>DYLK01000046.1 GCA_020722065.1 Melioribacter roseus | reverse complement strand
ATTTATAAGGAAAATATGAAAAAAATTCTTGTTCTTGGAGCTGGTCAAAGTGCTCCATTTTTAATTTCATTTTTATTGAAAGAAGCACAAAAAAACGAGTGGTTTGTTACGGTTGCCGATAAAGATTTAGTTTTGGCACAGAAAAGGTTAAATAATCATCCAAATGGAAAAGCTGTGGAATTTGATGTAAATGATGAAAATTTGCGAAATGAATTGATAAAATCTGCCGATATCGTTGTGAATTTACTCGCTCCAGTTTTTCAATATCAAATTGCGCTGGATTGTGTAAATCACGCAAAGAATTTAGTAACCGCATCTTATACTGACCCGCGAGTGAAAAATCTTGATGCTGAAATGAAAGCTAAAAATATAATCAACTTAAATGAAATGGGACTTGATCCTGGAATTGACCACATGTCCGCTATGGAATTGGTAGAAAAAATTAAATCTGAAAATGGTGAAATTCTTTCTTTTTATTCTTATGGAAGTGCAATTCCAAAACCATCTGAAAATCTAAATCCTTTGGGATATTACATAACTTGGAATCCTTTTAATGTTGCCACTTCTGGTTCGGCTGGAGCAATTTTTCTTGAAAATGGTTATCCAAAAGTGCTTTCGCAATATGAAATTTTTAGACGAACTTGGGAGGTTGATGTCGAAAATCTTGGTTCGTTTGAAGCTTATCCAAATCGCGATTCAATTAGTTACATTGATGTTTTTGGCGTCCCAACTGTGAAAACTATGGTTCGAGCAACTTTGCGTTATAAAGGTTACGCCGAAGTTTTTCGCCAAATAATTCAACTCGGAATGACAAATAGTACGATTATAATTCCAAATCTTGCTAAAATGAGTTACCAACAATTTACAGAAATGTTTTTGCCATCAAAAACCACTGGAATTGATGTGAGAAAGCGAACTGCTACTTGTTTGGGATTAAATGAAACTGGCGAAGTAATGAAAAAACTAACTTGGCTTGGCTTATTCTCGGACGAAATTATTGGTGGAAATCCTAAAACTGCAGCTGATGTTTTGGTAATTTTATTCTCCAAAAAGCTGGAAATGCCAAAAAATCAACAAGATATGGTAATTCTGATGCACGAAATTGAAGCTAAATTCCCAAATGGTGAAAAGAAAAAATACACTTCAACAATGGTGGATTATGGCGAAATTGATGGATTTACAGCAATTGCGAAAACCGTTGGAACGCCAGCTGCAATTGCAGTTAAAATGATTTTAAAAGGTGAATTAACACTAAAAGGTGTACAAATTCCAACAGCAAAAGAAATTTATATTCCAGTTCTAAAAGAATTACAAGAATATGGACTTTCTTTTGATTTAGTAATCAGTAAACAGTAATCAGTAAATAGTGAATAGTGAATAGTAAATAGTAAATTGTTAAAACTGATTACTGACAAAAAAGAGAATATTATGAGCAAAATAAAACAAGAACCTAAAATTCAAACTAAATCTAAAGTTGATTTTCTTGATAATTTGAATGGAAATTATAAGGAATTAATTGCGTTTATCTTAATTCTTTTGCCAATTTTGATGCTTTATCTTCCATATCAAATTGATAATGTTCGTCCATTAGGAAGCGATTATCTCGCGAGTGTTGGACAAACTCACCAATGGAATGAATTCCAAAAGCAAACTGGCGAACAAGTTTTGTGGAATCCTAATATTTTTATGGGCGAACCAATTTACTCGAGAATTACACCAAAGATTATCTCTTTCGATACTTTATTTACTTTGCTCGATTCTGTTTTTTATTGGGTGTTTTGGTATTTCTTGCTTGGCGGAATTGGATTTTATGCTCTTTTACGATACAAGAAAATTGATTGGTACATTGCTGTAATTGCGACAATTGTTTTTCTTCTTTTGCCAGATTGGCAGGCTTTGGTTGGAACTGGACACAATTCCAAATTGCGTGCAATAATGATTTTACCATCTTTTATTTTAAGCTTTACTTACTTTTTTGACAAAAAAACGTGGCTTTCAGCTGGAATATTTGCTTTCTTTTTTGCAATGTTGAATAGAACTCACCATTTTCAAATTGTTTTCTATGGAATAATGATTTTGTTTGTTGTTTTTATTTATCCAACTATCAAAATGTTGTTTGAAAAGAAATACAAAGATTTTGGTCTTTTGATTGCTCAATTTTCAGTTGCTTTGATCCTTACATTTTTAACAGCCGCACAACCACTTTTTACAACAAATGAATACTCAAAATATTCTACTCGAGGTGGAAATGCTTTGGAAATGGATAAAACTTCCACTGAACAAAAAACATCTGGAGTAAGTTTTGATTATGCAACAATGTGGTCGTTTTCCCCAAACGAAATAATGGATTTTTTTATTCCTCATTTTTCTGGTGGTTTATCAAACGAACTTTATGATGGCGAAAAATATCCGCAACTAAAAGGAAGAGAAATTCCAACTTATTGGGGCGATAAACCTTCAAACGGGAATTATGCTACTGTTGGAATTACTTTATTCATTTTTGCAATTTTTGGCGTTTATTATTATAAGAAATCCAAATTTGTGATTGGTCTGGCAATTTTTGTGTTGTTCTCAATTCTACTTTCATTTGGGAAAAACTTCCCGTCTTTTTACGAATTATTTTTCAATTATCTTCCTTATTTCTCAAAATTCCGAGCTCCATCAATGATTCTGAATGTAACTTTCATCGCAATTTTGCTTCTTTCTGGATTTGGTTTGCAAGGATTAATTAAGAATTACAAAAAGGAAGATTTGAAATTTATTTCAGCAATAGTTGGATTAGCCATTTTAAGTCTGGTTTATATTTTTATTGGTTATGAATCATTTCAATTTTCAACTTTGCGTGAGCAACAAAATTATGATGCAAACACTTTGAACGCATTAAAAGAAATAAGAATTGAATTACTTTTAGCCGATTTGAATAAAATTATGATTTTCACACTTGGAATTGCAGCCGCAATTTTCCTTTTTATCTTTAATAAAATTGATAAAATATTGTTTGTTTTGCTTGTTCTTGTTATTTCAGTTCTCGAAATATCAAACATTTCAATTAAAGCATATAATCAAATTTCATTACAAAATCCTGATAAATTGGAAGAAAGTGCTTTTCAACCAACTCATATTACAAATTATCTAAAAAATAGTAAAACAGTCGAAAAATACCGAGCAATTGTAATTGGGAATGATTTTACAAGTAATTATTATGCTTACTTTTATCCATTAATAACTGGTTATAGTGCAATAAAAATGCAAGCGATTCAGGATATTTTTGAGCATTCGCTATTCAAAGGAAGCGATGAAACAAGAATAAACTGGAATTTGATAAATATGTTGAGTGGAAAATGGATAATTTTAAATCAACAATTGCCAGATACAAATTTTACATTGCGTGCTGTTGACCAAGCAAGGAAAGAATTGTTGTACGAAAATCCAAATGCGTTGCCAAAAGCCTATTTTACGAAGAATCTTGTAGTTGTAAAGTCGGAAAAAGAAGTAGTTGCAAATATTAACAAACCAAATTTTTCAGCAGATTCTGTGGTTTATGCTACGAATCAACCAAATAATTTATCTTTTAGCGGGAAAGGGAATGTTGCGATTTCAGAATACACTCCAAATTTGGTGAAAATTATAACCGATTCTGATGAAAATCAATTACTTGTACTTGCCGAAATGTATTATCCAAAAGGTTGGATAGCAAAAGTGAATGGTAAAGAAACTGAAATTCTTAAAGTAAACCATCTTTTAAGAGCAATTCAAGTTCCAAAAGGTAAAAATGAAATTGAATTTTCATTTGAACCAGAATCTTATCGAACCGCAACCTCATTAGTTTGGATTGGGAATTTAGGAACAATTCTTTTGATTGCGGTCGGATTTTTCTTTCAAATGAAATCAAAAGGGAAATAATAGATTTTTTGGTTGAGATTCAGAATTTAAAAAATAAACTTTGCAATTCACTTTAGATATCTGATAGAGAGAAAATATAAAAATTGGCTTCAGCCACATAAATAATTCTCAAATGAGGCTAAAGCCAAATTCTTTCCATTATTCAA
>DYLK01000045.1 GCA_020722065.1 Melioribacter roseus | reverse complement strand
AATTTTGAACTTTACATTCTTTCGGGAGCTTCAATCCCGAGTAACGAAAGTCCGTTTTTAATAACAATTTTCGTCGCCGTTGCTAATGAAATTCGAGCTTCGGCAAGCGATTTTTCTGTTCCAATTATTCTGCATTCAGTATAAAATTTATGGAAAAACGAAGCGAGTTCTTCCAAATATGTAGCAATTTTATGCGGTTCAAAATTTACTGCCGAATTCAAAACTTCTTTTTCAAATTGAGAGAGTTTTTTCATCAAATTTACTTCTTCTTCTTTTACTAAAAGATGCAAATTGTCTGTTGAAGAATGCAAATCTTGTGTTTCTGTCATTCTTAAAATTGAGGAAATTCGAGCATGTGCATATTGCAAATAAAAAACTGGATTTTCATCAGATTGCTTTTTTGCGATTCCCAAATCAAAATTCAAATGGCTCGAAATATTTCTCATAATGAAGAAATATCGAACCACATCACTTCCAACTTCATTTATTAATTCATCCAAAGTGATAAAATTTGCTTTTCTGGTGCTCATTTTCACAACTTCGCCATTTTGAAGAATTGTAACAAATTGATGAATTAGCACTTTTACTTTTTCAGTATCATATCCAAGGAATTTTAGTCCAGCAAGAACATCTGGATAAGTTGCAGAATGGTCGGAACCGAACAAATCTACGATTAAATCAAAATTTCTTTCAAACTTTGTTGTGTGATAAGCAATATCGGGCAAGCGATAAGTTGGTTCGCCAGTTGATTTTACAATCACTTTGTCTTGCTCATTTCCCAATTCCGAAAGTTTTAGCCAAATTGCTCCATCTTTTTTATATGAAACATTTTTATTTTCAAATATTTTCAAGATTTCGTCAATTTTACCATTTTCATAAAGAGAATTTTCATTGAAATACGTTTGCATTTCAATTTTTGTGTTTTTAAGAGTGTTTTTTATATCTACAAAAATTTCGGTTTCGGCTTTATCTTTGAAAAAAGTAACATCTTCAGTAGATTTTAGCGAATCTCCTTTTTCCTCAAAAATATGTTGTGCTATTTCTTTGATATATTCACCTTGATAATAATCTTGAGGGAAATCAACTTGTTGCCCGAGAATTTCGAGATATCTCAATCGAACAGAATCGCCCAAAACTCGCATTTGTCTGCCAGCGTTATTGAAATAATATTCGCGAGTAACTTTGTAGCCAACTGCTTCAAGAAGTGTGGAAATTGTGTCGCCAATAACAGCATTTCTTCCGTGACCAACGGTTAGTGGTCCAGTTGGATTTGCTGAAACGAACTCAACAATTGCTGTTTTTCCTTGAAATTTAGTAGATTTCCCAAAATTATCCTTTTCAAGAAATATCTTATTAATAATTTTTGAGAAGAAAAATTTAGTGAACTTAAAATTGATAAATCCAGCACCAGCAATTTCAACTTTTTCTATGATATTTTTATCAATTTCTAAATTGTTGATAATTTCTTCTGCAATTTGGCGTGGATTTCTCTTTAATTCTTTTGATAAAGTTAGGGCAATATTTGTTGCAAAATCGCCGTGTTCAGGATTATTAGGTTGCGAAAAAACAATCTTTTTCCCTTTTAGATAATAAAGTTTGGAAGCTAAATCTTCAAAAAGACTTGTTAAAACTTCTTTCAAAATTGTTCTCCATTTTCTTGTTTCATTTCATATTCAGCTACAATTGGAGCATCGCCCCACAATTTTTCGAGACTATAATGCAATCTTGTTTCGTGTTTGAAAATGTGAGCTACAACATCAACATAATCAATCAAAACCCACGAATTTGATATTGTTCCTTCGGAATGCAAAGGTTTTACACCTAATTTGCGTAATTCATTATCAACTTCATCTGCTATTGCTTTTACTTGAATATCTGAATCTGCTGAGCAAATAACAAAATAATCAGTGAATGACGAAATTTTATGTAAATCTATAATTTTAATATTGTAACCTTTTTTTGATGCAATCAATTCGGCGATTTTTTCCGCCAATTCTCTACCTATCATTAGAATCCTTATTTATACGGTTTTAATTTATTATAATCCTGCCCCAAAACAACGGAAGCATCCAAAAAGTAATTTTCATTTTCCATTGTGATGATTTTTCTGGTATCAATTCCCAAAAGTGATGCAATATATTCTGCTTTTTTGCGATTTCCTATTCTATCAATAATAAAAGAATCAACAACATCAAAATTAGAATAATTGCTTGATGAAACAACGTCAATTTTTTTAGCACGAAGATAATCTGTAAAAAATTCCCCTAAACCTGGAACACCACAACCATTTAGAATCTCAATTTGAAGCATTTCTTTTGGAACGTAAACTTCTTTAATTTGATTTTTTTCTTCAGCACTTGCTCCAGTAAGATTAGCCACAAAAATATAAAGTAAAAAAATAACAATTGCCGAAAGCAAAAAAATTACAACATTTAAAATGAAATTATAAAAATTGGTTGAATTGTTATCAGTATTTTTCAAATTGTTCCCTAATTTTCAAATTCTACAATCATTTCAATTTCCACTGCGGAATTCAGCGGAAGCTCGCTAACTCCAACTGCACTTCGAACGTGTTTTCCTTTTTCTCCAAAAATTTCCACAAGCATTTCAGATGCTCCATTTGCAACTTTTGGTTGATCTGTAAATCCTTCGGAACTTGCAACAAACACTGTAACTTTAAGAATTTGTTTAACTTTTTGCAAATCGCCAATTTGCTTTTTTACAACACTTAGGCAATTCAAGCAAGAAATTTGAGCTGCTTTTTGTCCATCTTCAACTGTAATTTCCTTTCCCAATTTTCCTTGAAAAGCAATTTTTCCATCTTTTAATGGAACTTGACCTGCTGTAAAAACTAAATTCCCACTTTTAATTCCAGCTACATAAGCTGCAAGCGGAGTTGGTGCTTCGGGTAAAGAAAAACCCATTTCTGAAATTTTTGATTCGTAATTCATTGAATTTCCTTAATAATTAATATTGACTTATGCAAAATAAGAATATTCAAAAAATTTCTTTATAATTGCCAACTCAAATAAAGATTAAATATGGAAAAAGAAAATTTTTACGAACTTTGGCAGATTATGAAGCGACTTCGCTTGGAATGTCCTTGGGATAAAGAACAAACTCACGATTCAATTAAAACTGCCACATTGGAAGAAGCTTACGAAGTTGTTGAATCGATTGATAATCAAGATTGGAATGAATTAAAATTAGAATTAGGTGATTTACTTTTGCATGTTGTTTTTCATTCTGCTATTGCTGAAGAAAAGGGTGAATTTACACTTTCAGATGTAATTAATGGAATTTCGCAGAAATTAATTCGTCGCCACCCGCATATTTTTGGCGATGTAAAAGTAAATTCAAGTAAAGAAATTGAACAAAATTGGGAAAAAATCAAACTCGAAGAAACAGAAAGAAAATCAGTTTTAGAAGGAATGCCGAAACATTTACCAGCATTATTACGAGCTTTTCGTTTACAAGAAAAAGCATCGAAAGTAGGTTTTGATTGGAAGAAGAAAGAGAATGCCTGGCTAAAAGTTGAAGAAGAATTTGCCGAATTTAAGGAAGCCGAAAAAAGTGGTGATTTTCTTCATACAGAAGAAGAATTTGGCGATTTACTTTTTGTGTTAGTTAATTATGCTCGTTTCTTAAAAATTAATCCTGAAAATGCAATGCGGCGAGTTAATGAAAAATTTATTGAACGCTTTCAGTATATCGAAAAAAGATTAGCAGAAAATGGGAAAAAAATCACCGAATCAAATCTTGAAGAAATGGATAAATATTGGAATGAAGCGAAAATTCATCTCAAAAAGTAAATTTTTATTTAAGATGAACATAAAACTAAGTTTAAATCTATAAAATTGCGGTAATTCAAACGTCCTCGTCTGACAATTAAAGATGTCTGAATCACAGATTAAACAGATTTATCTGATTTTAGGATTTCCAAGATTAGTTCTGTCTTCCTTCGAGGTACTTGTTCCTCGAAGGTATGAATAAACAAATGCCAGAAAAATAGTAATCTGATAAATAATAATTCATACTTTTTCTACATTCTCAAAGTCCAAAATGTCATTCTGAACGAAGTGAAGAATCTTTCTTAT
>DYLK01000009.1 GCA_020722065.1 Melioribacter roseus | reverse complement strand
CATTGATATATAACAAGTTACATATTTTGCATTTTTAAACTGTCAAAGTCAGGAGTATTTCTTATTCTCTTTCCATAAAAATGCTAACCTTTCCTTAAATAACTTTTCTTGTCCATTTTCTGATGGGAAATAGAATTGTTTTTTCTTCATTTCCTTAGGTAAGTATTCTTGTTCAACAAAATTCCCAGCAAAATCGTGTGCATATTTATAATCTTTACCATAACCGATTTCTTTCATAAGTTCAGTTGGAGAATTTCGCAGATGTAACGGAACGGGGAAATCATCGTTTGTTCGAACAAATTGTTCTGCGTTAGAAATTGCCAAATAGGATGAATTACTTTTAGGTGATGAAGCCAAATAGGTTGCACATTGAGCCAAAATAATACGTGCTTCAGGCATTCCAATTTTTTCCACAGCTGAAAAGGTTGCCTCAGCTAAAACTAATGCATTTGGTGATGCATTCCCTATATCTTCGGAAGCTAAAACTATCATACGTCGAGCAATAAATTTTGGGTCTTCGCCACTTTCAAGCATTCGAGCAAGCCAATAAACTGCAGCATCTGGATCACTTCCACGAATACTTTTTATAAATGCCGAAATTATATTGTAATGTTCCTCACCATCTTTGTCATATTTATAAAATTTTGATTGAGAAATATTTGATAATACTTCTTTAGAAAGGTGAATTTCTTCATTTTTTATTTCACTTAGCAAAGCGGCTTCAAAAATATTCAGTAATTTTCTTCCATCACCAGCAGAAAGAAAAAGGAGAAAATTTTTATCAATTTCAGAAATTTTCAGATTCTTTACAAATTCATCTTTTTCAATTGCATTGTTTAATATTTTGAGTAGTGAATCTTTTCCAAGTTCTTGTAGAATATAGATTTGCATTCGTGAACGCAAGGCTGGAATTATTTCGAATGAAGGATTTTCAGTTGTTGCTCCAATTAGAATTATTTGTCCCGCTTCTATTGATGCAAGTAGAGAATCTTGTTGTGCTTTATTAAATCTGTGAATTTCATCAATAAAAAGGATAGTTTTTTTGAAATAATCAAGATTTCGTTTCCCAATCTCTATTATTTCGCGAATATCTTTTACTCCTGAAGAAACTGCGTTAATCTGAAAAAATTCAGCATCAGTATTTTTTGCAATAATTCGAGCAATTGTTGTTTTTCCAGTTCCCGGAGGTCCCCAAAGTACAAATGATTGAATTGATTTTTCATCAACCATTTTTCGTATTGGTTTGCCTTTTGCCGTTAAATGTTCCTGCCCATAAAAATATTCGAACGTTTCGGGACGAACTCTTTCTGCAAGTGGAATTTGGGGAAATTCGCTCATCATTTTTCTTCTATTTCAAATAAGACTTCATTTGGTTTTCTGAAATTATACTTTTCTCTGGCAACTTTTTCTATTGTTTTGTTTGATGTTTTTAACGAATCGACCTCATTTTGAAGCGAATCTGATAAATTCTTTAAACTATCAATCTGAATTTGAATTGTTTTAAGCTGACTTTCTCTTTTAAATCTTTCAATAAAACCAGATTCATTTATAATCAAAAATCCAATAACAAGTAAAAAAAATGAAAAGTATAGTATGAATTTTATTTTCTTATTCATCGATTTACTGCAAAATTTATTAGTTTATCAATTAGTTGTGGAAAATCAATTCCAATTGATTCTGCCATCTTGGGAACTAAACTATGACTTGTCATACCAGGCAAAGTATTAACTTCCAGGCAATAAGTTTTTCCATCTTCAGTTAAAATGAAATCTGCTCTAGAATAATCTCTATTTCCAAGTGCTTGAAATGCGAGTTTTGCTTGATTTTGCATATTTTCGGCTACTTGTTTTGAAATATCTGCGGGAACAATGAATTGCGTTTTGTCCGAATTATATTTTGCATCGTAATCATAAAGTCCGTGCTCTGGAATTATTTCTAAAACGGGAAGTATTGTTTCTCCAAGAAATCCAACCGTAAATTCCCTTCCTTTTATAAATTCTTCAATTAAAACTGAACTTGAGACCGAAAATGCCAAATTTATAGCTGATTCTATTTCATCAATTTTGTTGCAAACAGTTAGTCCAATTGTTGAACCTTGATCAGATGGTTTTACAATAATTGGGAAGGAAAATTCTATTTCAATTCTTTTTTTAACCATTTCAAATTCAAAATGATTTTTTTTAACCAGAAAACCTTTTGGAACATTTACACCATTTTTTTCCATTAATATTTTAGAAATCATTTTATCCATACTTATTGCACTCGAAATTGCATCGGAACCAACATAGGGTTTTCCAAGCAAATCTAATAGCGATTGCACAACTCCATCTTCTCCCAAAGTTCCGTGCAAACCAATAAATACAACTTCAATGTACTTGAACATCTCAACGGAAAAAGTCTCTAAAAATTTCTCTTTTGAATGATTTTCTATTGTTGCTGTGAAATATTTTTCGATTGAATTGTGTTGATTTTTTCCTAATGCTGGATCAATTAAAATTACATTGTAACCTAATTCCAAAAGTGCATTATAAATCGCTTTCCCACTTTGCAATGAAATTTCCCTTTCTTTCGAAATTCCTCCCAATAACAAACCTACTGTAACTTCTGACATATTCATTAAAACCTATTATTTTCATTAATTTTTATATTGTAAGTTGATTCTGCAATTGCATATAATTCTTGAATTTTTTGTTCGCTAATTAAAGTTTTTTTATTCAATAACTCAAGATGGAACAGAATTTTAGCAAAATGCTCTAACTTTTCCATTTTGTAAAAAGCATCTTTTATTGATGTTGAAATTGTAACAGCACCGTGATTACTTAATAGAAAAGCATTTGCAAAATCGATGAATGGAAGCATAGTTTTAGGCAATTCTTCGGTTGAAGGAGTTGCATATTCGCATTTTGCAATTTTACCGATTGTTAACAAAACTTCCGGTAGAATTGGTTGATTTACTTCAACTTGCGAACTTGCAATAATTGTGGCAAAAGTTGGATGAGCATGAATTACGGAATTTATTTCTTTCCTTCTTTTATAAACGAGAAGATGAATTTTATTTTCTGTCGATATTTTACCAATTCCATTCACCAAATTTCCATTTAAATCAATCTCCAAAAAATCTTGTGGTTCTATTTCTCCTTTTGATTTTGCTGAAGGTGTTATTAAAATTCGGTTTTCGGAAATACGTGCAGAAAGATTTCCATCATAAGCGGCAACAAAACCGCTTTGGTAAACTTTATTGCAATATTTTGCTAATTCTTCACGAATTTGCATTTTCTACCAATTTTTCCATTAATTTCAGATTAATTAAACCATCTTCGCCAGTTGAAAGTGGTTTTGTGTTTTTTAGATAACTTTTTTGAACTTGTTTCATCATCGTTAAAAATCTATTTACTTTTTTGCGAAACACTTTTCGTCTTTCACCGTGAATATCAATAATTAGTTTTGCAACTCCAATTGGCTTTCCAACTAAATTTTCTATTGTAATTGTTCCTTTTTGTCCAATAATCTCAATTCTATTATTAGCTTTTAATGTATTAAACGAAGCAGAAAAATATCCAAAATAACCTTTTTCAAATTTTATAATAGCCGACACAAAATCATCAACATCCGATTTGTATATTTCCTTTTCTACAATTCCTTTTATTTCTGAAATTTCACCACCGAAATACCGCAAAATATCAATTAAATGAGTTCCTAAATCAAACAAAGCTCCGCCACCTTTTTGAGCATCAAAACGGAAATTTGTGCTGGGGGGAATGTGAATATTGAAACTACCATTAATTGAAACAATGCTTCCTAAAAGAGATTTATCTACCAATTCCTTTGCTTTTTGAATGAGCGGATGAAATCGAAAAATGTAATTCATCCTAAATGAAACATTGTTTTCATTTGCAACTTTAAGCATTTCTTTGGCTTGGTTGGAATTTAGTGCCATTGGTTTTTCGCAAAGAATGTGTTTGCCAGCTTTTGCTGCTTTAATAGCTTGCTCGTAATGTAATTCATTTGAACTTGCGATATATAATATTTCAAAATCACTTTTCAGAAATTCATCAAAATCATCAAATGCTTGTGCTGTTAAACTTTTTGTCGCAATTCTTTTTGCCCTATCAATAGAATTGCTATAAACTGATGTTATCTGACTTCTTTTTAAATTATGAACTGCGGGGACAAAACTATTTTCGGTAATTTTTCCACAACCCGAAACTCCCCATTTAATTTTTCGAAAATTTGGTCTTGGCAACTGCATTTAGTATCCGATTTTTTTCATTAATAATTTAATTGGTTTTGCGTTTTGCATAATATAAAAATGAACTGAAGGAACGTTTTTGTTTAATAAATCTTCAACTTGTTTTGCCGCCCAATTAACGCCAATTTCCATTACATTTTTTTCGTCAGCTTGCAAAATTTCATCAATCAAATCTTCTGGAACATCGATAAAAAAGTTCTTTGGAATTGATTTTATCTGACTTTTCGATGTAATTATTTTTATGCCTGGAATAATTGGAATGTTTATTCCAATTTTTTTGGCTTCTTCTACATACGAAATGTACTTTTGATTATCATAAAACATTTGAGTAACGATATAATCAGCGCCAGCTTTTACTTTTTCGGAAGTAAATGATAAATCAGTTTTTAGATTTGGGGCTTCAAAATGTTTTTCGGGATAACCCGCAATTCCGACAGAAAAATTTGTTGGGAATGCATCCAAAAGTGATTCTTCGAGATAAATTCCCTTGTTCATATTCGAAATTTGCTTTACCAAATCAACCGCAAAATGATTTGCACTTCGTCCGAATGTCATCGGTTTTTGAAATGCGGCATCATCTCCTTTTATCGCAAGCACATTCTCAATTCCCAAATAATGTAATTCTATCAAAAAATCTTCTGTTTCCTCTTTTGTAAATCCATTACAAATTACGTGCGGGACAGCATCAATGTTATATTTATGTTGAATTAACGCACAAATCCCCAAAGTCCCAGGACGTTTTCTTTTTACTCGGACTTTGAAATCGCCTTGTTTTGTTTCTTCGTAAACAACTTCGGCGGCGTGACTTGTAATATCAATAAACGGTGGATTGAATTTCTTCAAATCGTCCAAAACATCAATAAGTTGACGAATACTTCCTCCACGTTTTGGTGGAATTATTTCAAACGATATTACCGTATCCTTTCTATTTTGAAGATGTTCTATAACTTTCATTGGTTATTCTCTTGGTTGTAATACTAAATAATTGAAATCTGCTTTACGAATTTCTTCAAAATTTGTCGATATTTCATAATAATTTCCATTCAACCACGAATTTGTCATATCTCGATAATTCTGCGACATAAAATTCCCCGATTGTCCATTTGGAAGTACGAAATAAAATTTATCGGGATTGGCAAAATCGTAAATAAATCGCATTGAAGGACCTAATTTATTTTCAAAAGGCTTTTTGAATGAATATTCTGTGTTAAAAATAGTAGTTCCACTCCCACCAATTTCAAAAGGACCAACATCAAATAAATTATCTAAAATATCTGAAGTGCCGTGAAAAGCGTGTTTGAAATGAATTTGGTGAAGTTTTCCCCAAGTCCAATCCGCAATATTTTTTCCAAATTTTTTCTCAAGATTCACAATTGCATCTTGGAAAGATTTAATGAAAATCATATTTCTATTTTCAATTTTTTGTGTTTTTGTGTTATCGTAGATAATATTGTTTGTATCTGGCAAAATTTCAATAATTTTTCTGTAAGGGACATTCGCCAAAGTGATGTATTCTGTAAAAAGTTCATCGCCAAGTTCATCGTGAAAAGAATTTTTTATCAATTCATTCAAAAACACTTCAAAAATTGCGGGAATTTGAGCGTTTTTATCCATTTTAAAATCCCAATTCCGCATTAATTCAGAAGCTATTTTCTCATTATTATTTTTTGATTTGTAATTTTTCAGAGTATCAATCAAAACAGAAGCAACTTCGCGTGCATAAGGTGAAATAACATCATTCTGATATTTCATAAAATCTTTTGCAGAATGAATTTGCTTGGATTTCAACAACTCGTCAATTCTTTGAATTCGCGAATGCGGTTCCCACAAATTTGAAATATGATAATTAAAATTCTTTACAGTTTTGTTATTTGCTGTTGCAATGTAGTTTTGTGTTGGATTAAAAAGTTGTGGCAATTCGTTAAAAGGCACAAATCCCAACCAATCATTTTCTGTTGTTGTTCCATCAAATAAAAATGTTGGATTATTCTTACTTCTGATTGGTAATTTTACGCCCGCACGGTAACCAATATTTCCATCTTTATCTGCATAAACAAAATTTTGTCCTGGAACTGAAAATTTTTCAACTGCTTTCTGGAATTCATCCCAATTTTTGGCTTTATTTATCTCTAAAAATGAAGTTAATTCATCAGATTTATCGATTGCAACCCAGTGCATGCTAATTGGTGGAATTCCCTTTTTACGAGATTTTGCATAATGTATTTGAGATATTATTGGTCCGCGGTGAGTTAATAAAGTTCTATGTACAACTTGATTTGCATCTTTTATTTTAATAGTATCGAACACAGATTTTAATTGTTCCCAATTCCCATTTAGAAAATATTTTGTTTCTGTTTCATTAATTTTTTCAAGATAATAATCAGAATCATCTGCCATTACGTTTGTTAAAACCCACGAAATATTATCGTTTTTGCCGATTACAATTCCAGGAATCCCAGGAATTGTAACTCCAGCAACTTTCCACGTTGGCGAGTTAATTACGACAAGAAACCATTGATTTGGTATTTGGTGTGTTAAATGTGGGTCATTTGCAATAATTGGTTTCCCACTTGCTGACATTTTCCCATTTATAACCCAATTGTTTGAACCAATATGATTTCCCTCAAAACCAAAATATTCTCTAAATTCTCTGTTTATTGCGAGAAATTCGGTTGGAATTGCCCGTGTTTTTGCAATATAATTTGGGATTATTGTTGGGGAATTTTCTGGGAAATCTGGTAAAAATAACTTTGCTTTTTCTTCCCCAAGTTTCTGAACAATTGCGGAAAAAGTAATATCTGTCATCCAACTTATATTTAATTGATAAGCCAATAATTTTGAAATCAGAAGACTTTCTTCAGGTTTCCACAAATCTGGTTCGTAACCAAGTAAAGTAAACTCAATCTGAAAATTTTTATCATCATTTTTAATAAATGCATTTACGCCATTAGAATAAGCTAAAAGCATTTTTTTTGTTCTTTCATCAATAGAATTATAATATTCAAATCTATTTCTATAAAATCCAAAAGTGCGAAACATTTTATCAAATTCAATGGTTTTTTCGCCCATCACTTCGCTTAGTTTTCCTTGAACTGCTCGGCGAAATAAATCCATTTGGAAAAGTCTTTCTTGTGCGTGAACGTAGCCCAAAGCAAAAGCTGCATCTTCTTCAGATTTTGCATTTATATAAGGAATTCCTAATGAATCACGATAAATCTCGGTTTTATCTTTAATTTTATCAACAGAAACTACACCATCGTACTGAGGTAAAGTTCCAGTTAGCATAAAATAACCAATAATCCCAATTGAACTTAAAATTAAAAAAACTACAACAACTATTGTGAGAATAATTTTTACAATCTTCTTCGATTTACTTTCATTCGGCATATTTTCACCATTATAATTATTGTGTTTAGGATCAATTTATCAAGAAAATTCTTAATCAATTTCGTTTGTATTAATTAAAAATATATAAAAAACTAACATCATTTTTCATTTTAACGATGCTTAATTTAGCGAAAAAAAGTTAATTTGTTCTTTCAAAAAAAAATGTTAAGTACGGAGAAATTGTGGAAATAGCATTAATAATAATTGGCATTTTCAATTTAATTGGAATTGTCTTCCTTTTTCTAAAGAATAATTCAGACTCAAATACAGATTTTCTTGCTCAACAAACACAACTTTTTGAGAATCTATCTTCAAAAACTGAAAGATTGATAAAAGAAGAATTTAGAATGAATCGCGAAGAAAATGCAAAATCATCAAAAGAACACCGCACTGAATTGAGAGAATCTTTTTCTCTTTTCAGAGAGCAACAACATAATCGTTTTGAAGAATTCACTTCAAAAAACGCTTCGAATTTCGAAAAATTTGAAGAAAGAATTAGCAAACTAAATAAAGATAACGAAGAAAGATTATCCAAAATTGAAGTGAAAGTGGATAATAATCTGAAAGAGATACAAATTAAGAATGCCGAAAAACTTGATGAAATGCGAGTTGTAGTTGATGAAAAACTTCACTCAACATTGGAAAAACGTTTAGGCGAATCATTCAAGATTGTAAGTGAAAGACTTGAAGCAGTTCACAAAGGTTTGGGCGATATGCAACAATTGGCAGTTGGTGTTGGCGATTTGAAACGTGTTTTAACAAACGTAAAAACTCGCGGTACTTGGGGCGAATTTCAACTTGGAACTTTAATCGAACAACTTCTCACTCCAAATCAATATGAAAAAAATGTTGCTACAAAAAAAGGTAGCTCGGCAACAGTTGAATTTGCTATAAAATTACCTAAAGGAAAAGAAACTGAGGATGAAGTTGTTTGGCTTCCTATCGATTCTAAATTTCCAAAAGAAGATTTTGAAAGATTACTCACAGCTCAAGAATTAGCTAATAAAGATGATGTTGAAAATGCTCGAAAAGGTATTGCAACTTCTATTAAAAATTCTGCGAAAGAAATCGCTGATAAATATCTTGATCCGCCTCATACAACCGATTTTGCGATTTTATTTATTCCAATCGAAAGCCTTTACGCCGAAATCCTTTCAATTCCAGGACTCGCAGATTTCATACAAAATAAAAATCGAGTTACAATTGCTGGACCAACAAATTTGACAGCAATCTTAAATGCTCTTCAAATGGGTTTTAGAACACTTGCTATCGAAAAACGCTCAAGTGAAGTCTGGAAATTGCTTAGCACTGTGAAAGCTGAATTTGGAAAGTTTGGCGATTTGCTCGACAAAACTCACAAGAAATTGCAAGAAGCAAGCAATACAATTGATGAAGTCTCAAAAAAATCACGTACAATCGAAGGGAAACTCCGCTCCGTTGAAGAACTTCCTAACCACGAAACAAATCTTTTAGGTTAATATTAAGGATTGTTGATTAAAGACTAAAAATTATGAATTGAGAATCTTGGTGTAACTTTGTGTTGTTTTTTTGTTTCACGAAGTTACACATTGTTGAATATCTGCTTAATTATGAATTAGTGGATTATCGGATTGCCGAATTATCAAATAAAGTAGTAATTAGTGAAAAGATTAATTAGATGATTGTTCGCGGTAGGTCAGACGTCTGACAATTGAAAATTAAAGATGTCTGAACTATGATTAATCGGATTATAGGATTTTCAAGATTAAAACACACAAAAAAACAGTTCAAGTTAAAGCTGACTGCAATAAAAAATCTAATTACTTAATTAGTAGTTAATTTTAAGTTTACAAGTTCAAGAGATTACCGATATTGTTCTTCGAATTCCTTATTGATTTGTTCAAAAAGTAATTCAAAATTCAATAATGTTTCTTCTGAAAAACGCTCTGTAGTAATTGGTTGGGCAAGCAAATTGCTTATTATCTCAAATATTTTTTCTTCTGATATTGTTTTCCCATTTAGATATGGTTTTTCTTCGAATTCCAATATTTCAAGTGCAGTTGAAAAGTGTTTTTCGAAATCTTCTTTTGAAAATAAGTCAAAAAGTGAGATTTCGGGTTTGTTGCACTCAATAATCTTTTCAATTGAAAGAAAATTGATATTCTTTTTCATTTCAGATATTGTGTTGGTTCCTGTATTTGTGATGTTGCAGCTTTCAGCAAGAAATTTCATATTTAAATTGTAGCCACTCATCAAAAGTATAAATTTTAGTACGTTTGAAAGTCCGCCAATTGGTGAAATTGCAATTGTTTTGGAAAGTGATGTCTTATTTTGCTTTTGCAAGAAATCAGAGAAAGATTTCAGCAACATGAAATCTGAAATTTGGTGAACAAGCAAATTTTTCTGGTGAATCATTAAATTTTGTGCAATTTCGTAACCAATTGCAACTTGTGTTGGGAAAAGTGTGTTGTTGTCAGTTTCATCATTAATATTAGAAATTATGTTTTCTTTTTCATTTATAGAAATTGTTCGCACTTTTGGAAGTATATCGCTATTTATCATAAAAGGCGAATGTGTTGAAAAGAGAAGTTGGTATTGATTAGATAGTTTTCTTAAAAATCTCAATAAATCTGTTTGAGCAACAGCGTGCAAACTTAAACCTGGTTCATCGAGCAATAGAATATAGTTCGAATTTTCATTTTCAATCTGACTAAACCAAACAATGAACGAAAAGAACCAATTGAAACCTCTACTTCTTCGTTCAAGTGGAAGTGAAACTCTATCGTATTTATCTCTAATTCTGATATTCAAATATCTTTCTTCGTATTCTTCAATTGTCTTGAAAAATCTTCCACTTTCTTTGGTGTGTTTTTCGATTTCTATTTCAAATTCCAATTCCAAGTTTTTATTTGTTGACCAATATTGATAAATCTTTTTTGTAACAATATTTGCAGTATTTTCCAATTCAGCAATAAATTGTTCGAAATTATCTGTTTGAAGAATTTCTGCGATGTTAATTTTTGCCAATTTAAACAATGCAGTCGCGGTTTTCTGACTTTCAGTTGCAGATGCAGTGAAATTTAGTTGATTGATGTTTATTCTTGATGGGAGGGAATAATAATCATCAAAATACCAAAATTTTGGAAGATTTGGTCTGAACCACTTTTTTGCTATGTAGCCTTTTAGATTATCATCCCAATTATAACTATTTGCCGAAATGCTATTATATAAATCCATAACAAATTTTTGTATAGTCGGATTTTCAATAATGTCTATTTTGTTAGGAATATCCTCAAAATTATCAACTCGTTTTATAAAACTTGCGACTGATTTTTCGTTTGCCAATTTTGCCAACTTGTGAATTAAAAATTCCCGCACATCAACATCAAAATCACGCCAAACTTGCCAATTGTTGTATCTTGCCCCAAAATAAAAATATGGTGAAATTAGTGTATTCGAGCCGATTTCTGTTGCAATTTGTTGCTCGAATTCAGGTGTAATTTCAAATTTACATAAAAGCACTTCAATATCTTCAATTTTCCCTTCGTAATTTTTTAGCTCACTTCGGGGGAAATCGTTCAAAGCATCAAATCGATAACTTGGGTCTTCATCAAAATAATTTAATTTAGCAAGTGCTTCAAGGAATGCAGTTTTACCCGATTCATTCAAACCGACAATTGCCGTAATATCATCTTCAATCTGAACAGTTTGAGGTTCAGTGAAAACTTTATATTTGTTTATTGTAACTTCTTTTAATTTTATCATAAATTTTTAATCGGTTATTGCTATTTAGTAATCAGTAATTACTTATTAATAAAATAAATTATTTTCTGTTTGTTGGAGAAAAAGATTTTGGTTTCCACCAGAGAATTTTTTCGGGGAAAACTCCGCCCGAAACAAATTTTATATCTTCAACTGAATAGAATGCGTTTGGATTGTATTCTCGAATGTAATTAATAATTCGTGGCATCGAGGAACGTTTTAACACAGTAAAAATCATGTGAACGTGTCCAGTCGCACCTTGTCCATCAAAAACTGTAACTCCAAGATTTTCTCCTTTCAGAAATTCTATCAATTTAAAAGCTTCAACTTTTGTAACAATTCGCAAAGCTACCATTCCCATTGCCAATTTGCTTTCAATTAATACTCCGATATAATTTCCCATTGCAAAACCGAATGCGTAAGCAAAATAATTAACAAAATTTGTGAGATTTTGCATCACTTGTCCGATTGCAATCAACCAAATCAAAACTTCGAAAAATCCAAGAATTGGGGCTAAAAATCGGTTGCCTTTTGTAACAAGAATTGTTCTAATTGTACCAAGTGTAACATCAATTATTCTTGCAAAACTTATCAGAATTGGGATGACAACAAGTTGGAATATCTCAGAATTTAAGAATTCAGTCATAAATTTTTACTCTTTGAAAAAATTGAAAACTCGTAACAAAATTACAATAAGATTTTTAAAAATTTATAATTTCTATCTATGTTTTATTGAAATTATTTCGGCAGCCACACTAACCGCAATTTCAGATGGAGTTTGTGCTGAAATTTGTAATCCAACTGGTGAATGAATTTTGGCAATTTTTCCGTCAGATATTCCATTTTCTCGCAATTTTCTGAATATTTTGGTGATTTTTCCTTCACTTCCCATCGACCCAAGATATTTACAATTTAGATTTACAACAGAAATTAGCGAAGCTAAATCATTTTCGAAAGTTGGCGAAACTACAACAATATAGGATTTTTCACCTTCGCGGATAAATCTTCCAACTTCCGAGAATTTGCAAAATATCTTTTTATCGACAAAATTATTGTTTTGAATAATCTCGAGATTTTCCCTTTCGTCAAACATTACGACAAAAAAGCCAAGTGCATTCATAATTTTACTAATTTCAAAACCAACGTGTCCGCCACCGACAATATAAATTGTATCAAGAATCCCAATATTTTCTTCGTAAATCCAATTTTCAGTTTCGTTTGATAATAAATAATTATCAGAGTTTGATTTACTTTTCACTAAAATCACATTATTTCTTTCAATTCTCAGAATTGCAGATTTTTGACTTTGATAATACTCAATGATTTCTTGTATGATTGGTAATTCCTGATTTGTAAAAGATTTAATTACAATTGTTTGATTTCCACCACAAATTAAACCAGATTTTTCCAATTCAGAATTTGGATTGTGAACTAATTTTCTGATTTCTGCAACATTTTCATCAATAATAATTCGTTTTGAAAATTCATTTATGAGATTAAATTCCATAATTCCACCACCAATTGTTCCAAACGAATTTCCCTCTTCGTTCAAAAACATCTTGAATCCTTTTCTTCCAGGCGAAGCAAAATGCGAATCTGCAACAAAAAAGAGAATTATCTTTTTCTTCAGATTAATATTTTCAAGAACTTTTTGCCAAAAATCGATTTCTCTCATTTTCTTTCGTTGTAAAGTTCTAAAAGTATTTTTTCATTTGTAATTGGAGATGAATTTATTTTCGATTTTTCTTGCTTGGCATTTTCAATTGCATTTTTGATTGCAAAAAACGCTCCAATTCCATACATAAATGGCGGTTCTCCAATTGCTTTTGAACTTAACGGTCCAAATCGATTTTCGGAATTATCGAGAAACACAACTTCAGTTTTATCGGGAGAAGAATAAATATCTGGAATTTTGTACGTTGAAAGCGAATTTGCAAGCAATTTGCCATTTTCAGAATATTGTAATTCTTCCATAGTAACCCAACCAATTCCTTGAACTAACGCACCTTCTACTTGTCCCAAATCAATTTCGGGATTTAAACTTTTCCCAAAATCGTGAACAATTTGCACGGATTCAATTTTTGAAATTCCACGTAAAACATCAATTTTGGCAATTGTAAAAGCAGTTCCATAAACGTGATAAGCAAACGGCTTTCCTTTGTTCGTTTTTCTATCAAAATGAATATTTGGAGTTGCATAAAAACCGTGTGCCGATAAATTTATTCGGTTAAAATACGTTCGCCAAATCAATTTCTCCCAAGTCAGATTTGTCTTTTCATGGTTTACAAACACAATTTCATCTATAATTTCAATCAAATCTGTGGGATTTGCATTCAATTCAGTTCGTGCAGATTCAATTAATCTCGCAAGAATTTCCTTTGCGGCTAAAATTGTTGCGTTTGCGTTCATATCGGCACCGCTACTTGCGGCAGTTGGAGAAGTATTTGCATTTCGTGATGTATTTGTGGTTTCGATGCGAATTCTTTCGATATTTATCGAAAAAGTTTTTGCCGCAGCAATTGCAATTTTAGCATTTACACCTTGTCCCATTTCCACAGCAGCCGTAGAAATGGAAACGCTTCCATCGTGATAAATGTGAATTAAAGAATTTGCTTGATTCAAAAATGTGCTTGTAAAAGAAATCCCAAAACAAATCGGCATAAACGAAAATCCTTTTTTATAAAGTTGATTTTCGGAATTGAATCGCTTTATTTCTCGAATTTGATTTTCAATATTAAATTGAATTTCAGCTTTTTGCCAGCAACTTTCTGAATTGGAATTTTCGACAATTTGTCCATAATGCAGTTCATCACCATCTTTTAAAAGATTTTTCTTCTGAATTTCGTGTTTTGGAATTCCAATTTTATTTGCAGCTTGTTCGATTGCAAATTCAATCACAAACATTCCTTGCGGTCCACCAAAACCACGAAATGCTGTATTTGGAGGCAAATTTGTTTTACAGCTAATTCCAGTTGCTTTTACATTTGGGATGAAATATGAATTTGTTGCGTGGAAAAGTGTTCTTTCCAAAACTGCAGTTGATAAATCCGCGACTGCTCCACCATTTTGGAAATAAGTAACTTCGTAAGCCAAAATTTTCCCATCTTTGTTCAAGCCTATTTTAAAATCGCTTGAATAAGGATGACGTTTTCCAGTAACAAGTAAATCTTCCTGTCGAGAAAGAACCAATTTTACAGGAGAATTTGTAATTCGAGCAGCAAGTGCAGAAATTACCGCCCACGGAGTTGCTTGGTCTTCTTTTCCACCAAAACCACCGCCAAGTCGCAAAACTTCAACTTCAATTTTGTTCATCGAAATTCCTAAAACTTTTGAGGCTTGTTTTTGAACTGCACTTGGATTTTGAGTTGATGAAATAATTTTTATCCTTTCACCTTCTTGTGGAATTGAAAACGCACCTTGTGTTTCGAGATATAAATGTTCTTGTCCACCAGATGAAAAACTTCCTTCAATGATAAAATCACTTTCTGAAAATCCTTCTTCAATATTTCCATTCGCAAAAATTACAGGCGGAGCGAGTAATGAATTTTTTGCAAAAGCTTCTCTTTCATTGATAATTGCAGGCAATTCTTCGAATTCAATTTCTATCAATTTCTTTGATTTTCGAGCAATTTCCAAACTTTTTGCAACTACTACAAAAATTGATTCTCCAATAAAATGGACTTCATTTTCAGCCAAAAGAACTTCATCTTGAATTATTCCACCAATTTGGTTTTCGCCAGGAATATCTTTCGAAGACAAAATTGCCACAACTCCATCAATAGATTTTGCTTTTTCGAGATTGAATGAAATGATTTTTCCGTGTGCAATTGGCGAAAAGAAAACTGAAGCAAAAAGTGCATTTTGCGGAAGCACAAAATCATCAATATAAATTGATTTCCCCTTTATGTGATTTATAGCGTCAAAATTTTTCATATCAAATTCCTCACATCAATAATTTTGGGAAATAATTCGATAAAATGCGATTTTATCAATTGGGGAAGTAGCAAGCGTTTGTAATTTTCTGTTCCGCGAATATCAGAAATTGGTGAGATTTCCGTTTGAGCAATTTCTGTGGCAAGTTTTATGTTTTCAATTGTGATGTTTTTGCCACATAAAAAATCTGAAGTTTTTGACAAAAATTTTGGAATTGGGGCAATTCCACCAGCGGAAATTTTGCAAGTTTTAATAGAATAATTCTCGTAAGTTATTTGAATTGCAGTATTTACGCTTGCTATATCAAGGTGAATTCTTTTACTAACTTTTTCGAAATTGAATAAGAATGGTTTTTCTTGTTTAGGAATTTGAATTGAATAAATAATTTCATTTTCTGCTAAATCTACTTTTTTATAAGATTTGAAAAATTCATTTAGATTAATAATTCGAAAATCTTCGTTTTGCTTAATTTTTATTTTTGCATTCATTGCCAGCAAAATGATGGAAATATCGCCAATCGGCGAAGCATTTACCAAATTCCCACCAATTGTCGCCGAATTTCGAATAAGCGGCGAGGCGAATAATTCTAATTTTTCTTTCAATTTTGGATAAAATTCAGATATAAAATCGGAATTTCGGAATTCTTCAATTGTTGTTCCACTTCCAATTTCGACCAATTTTTCATTCTCATCAAAAAAGTTCAATTTTAATTTTGAAAGAAATGTAACATTATTTTCGAGCAGATTTTCGTGTTTTTGGACAAACAAATCTGTTCCACCAGCAATTTTTATTGTGTTCTTTATTTCAATTTCGTTTTTGTTTTCAGAAATCTGCTGTAATCGACTTTCAATTTCCAAGAAATATTTTGGCAAAATCCCATTTTCGACAAGCCACGGGATTCTATCATTTTGTGGTGAATTTAGAGAATTAAAATGTTCAACTATATTTTCAATCGCACGTTTTATTGAGGAATAGCCAGTACATCGGCAAATATTGCCCGCAACTGAATTTTCAGCATTTTTTTTGGTAAGATGTTGATTTTCAATAATATACGAAGTTAGTGAATTGATAAATCCAGGAGTGCAAAATCCACATTGAGTTGCCGATTCTTCATTAAATTCTTTTTGAATTGGATTGAGTTCAACTTGATTTAAGCCTTCAATTGTTACAATGTGTGAATTTCCAGCATTTGCAATTGGAAAAAGACAAGAATTTATGGATTTATAGTTTAGACTTCCGTTTTCAATTTTGCCAATCAGAACGGCACAAGCTCCGCAATCACCTTCTCTGCAACCTTCTTTAGTTCCTTTCAAACCAGCAACATTTCGAATGAAATCGAGCAAAGTTGTTGCTGGATTAATATTTATTGAAAACAAAGTTTCATTCAATATAAATTTTATTGCTTTATTCATCTTAATTTTAAGATGAAATTCCTAAAAAATCATTTACAAAGGAATGTTAGAATGTTTCTTTTTGGGATTTTCATCAACTTTTGTTTTCAAAGTCTGGAATGCATTAATTAATCGCACCCTTGTTTCAGATGGAACAATTACGTCATCTACATAACCGCGTTCGGCTGCAATAAATGGATTTGCAAATTTCTTGCGATATTCTTCAATCAATTCTTCAGTTCTGGCTTCTGGATTTTCAGAATTTTTGATTTCCTTGTTAAAAATTATTTCAACTGCACCTTTTGGTCCCATTACTGCAATTTCTGAAGTTGGCCAAGCAAAATTGAAATCACCACGAATATGTTTTGAATTCATCACATCGTAAGCTCCGCCATAAGCTTTTCTTGTAATTACTGTAATTTTTGGGACAGTTGCTTCGCTGAAAGCAAAAAGTAGTTTTGCTCCGTTACTAATAATTCCATTCCATTCTTGTTCGGTTCCAGGCAAAAATCCAGGCACATCTTCCAAAACAAGTAGAGGGATGTTGAAAGCATCGCAAAAACGAACAAATCGAGCAGCTTTTTTAGATGAATTTATATCTAAAACTCCAGCTAAAACAGCAGGTTGATTTGCAATAATTCCAATTGACATTCCACCTATTCGCGAAAATCCGACAAGAATGTTTTCTGCGTATTGTTTATGAACTTCAAAAAATTCACCGTCATCAACCAATAGTTTGATAACTTTTTTCATATCATAAGGTTTGTTTGGATTATCTGGAATAATCTCGTTCAATTCTGGAACTGAATAATTTTGTGAGAAATCAAAGAATTTATCTTGTGGTTTGTCTTTCCAATTTTGCGGAATAAAACTCATTAGTTTGCGAATTCCTTCGAATACTTCCACTTCGTTATCCATGGCAAAATGTGCAACGCCACTTTTACTTGCGTGAGTATCGGCACCGCCTAAATCTTCGAATGAAACTTCTTCGTGAGTTACAGTTTTCACAACATTTGGTCCTGTAACGAACATATAACTTGAATTTCGAGCCATAAAAATGAAATCGGTAATTGCTGGCGAATAAACTGCCCCGCCCGCACTTGGTCCGAGAATCGCAGAAATTTGCGGAACAACTCCAGAAGCGAGTGTATTTCGAAGGAAAATATCGGCATATCCGCCAAGTGAAACAACACCTTCTTGAATTCTTGCCCCGCCAGAATCGTTTAATCCAATTATTGGAATTCCCAATTTCATTGCAGAATCCATAATTTTACAGATTTTTTCGGCATGTGCTTCAGAAAGTGAACCACCAAAAACGGTAAAATCTTGACTAAAAACAGCAACCAATTTCCCATTAATTTTTCCAAAACCTGTAATAACTCCATCGCCAAGAAATTTTTGTTGCTCAAGTCCGAAATCTGAAGAACGGTGAGTAACGAACATATCAGATTCATCAAACGAACCTTCGTCAAGCAACATATTTATTCGTTCGCGAGCTGTAAATTTCCCTTTTTCGTGTTGTTTTCTAATTCTATCTTCGCCACCGCCGAGTTGTGCTTCTTCTCTTAAATTATATAGTTTTTCAAGATTTTCGTTCATTCTAAGCCGTAATATTTAATGTTTTTTGATTCAAAGCTACTTTCATTTTTTGTTCTATTTCATTTCTTAGATTCAAAAAGTCAGCATTTAGAAAATAATCTTCATTACGTTCTTCTTGATTACTATTCTCAATAATTTCCACCAATTTTCCTGGGAATTTATTCATAAGCAGAATTTGTTCACCTAAAAATATTCCTTCAGAAATATCATCAGTAGCAAATACAAACGTTGTTTTCTCGTAAATTTTATCCAATTTCCACAATAATTGCAAAAGATCTATTTTAGTTTTGTAATCTTTTATAAGGTGGAAAACATTATCAAGTAGAATTACAGATGCGTTTGAGGCTAATGCACGAGCAATAGAAATTCTCAGCCGAAAACCGACTGCACTTGGATGTGGATATTGTGATTCATATCCTGTCAAACCGACATTATCAATTATTTTTTGAATTTCTATATCTGATAAATTTTTCCCGATATATTTTATATTTTCATAAACATTTTGCCATTGAAATGAAGTTGGAGTATCGGGAATTAGAACAACTCTTGATTCAGAAAATGTGCGATAATCACCTACAAAATCAGTATCAACAAAAGCAAGAATTCGTAAAAGCGTTGATTTTCCCGAACCAACTGGAGCAATAATTGTAGTAAATTGATTTTCGTAAATATCAAATGACATTTCTTCAAATAATCGAATCTTGTAGCCATTTTCGTTTGTGTAATCTTTTGTTAATCTGGTTAATTCTAAAACTTTATTTGATTTCATCTGGTATCCAATAAATAACTTTTTTTTCAACTAATTTGAAAGCTAAACCGCTTAAATAAATTAATATTACAATTACAAGAAATATCAAAAACAACATTGCCATATCGTGAAATTCCAATGATTTTATTAGCAAAGTTCCCAATCCGTAATTTCCTGAGATAATCTCGAAAACCATTGAATAACCCCAAGCTGAAAGGAATAGGTAGTGAATTTTTCCAAATACATAAGGCAAAAGCATTTGTCCTAACATATCGCGATAAATTTCTTTATCACTTAAACCCAAACTTTTTGCAGCAGAAATAAAATTTCGGTCAAGTTTAGAAATTATGTCAAACAAAAAGATTTTTTGTTCAATTCCGCCTACAATCATTAAAAACAAAAATTGAAAGATAATTGAACTTCCAACTATTTGTGTAAAAAGAAATGGAATCATTATGTAAGGAATTACCCGAAAAGTTAGAGTTAAAATACTACTCCAATTATTTCGAAGTGCAAATTTTATAACTCCGTATCTTGTTATCAAAAAACACGCAAATCCACCCAATGGGACAAAAAGTGTTGTGGCAAATGTTAAACCAATTGCGTTCAGGAATTTATAGTCAACAAACATTGTGTATGCCGATTCCAAAACAAAATAAGTAGAAGGAATGTAATAATTTGAAGGAATTACCCAATCCACAAAAAACACGTAAGTTAAAATGAAAATAGCGAAGTATTTCGCGAAACGTTTGTAATCTGTTAAATCAACCATATTTGAACTTTTTTCTTTAATTAATCAAATATATTCAAGGAAATATATCTTTCCAAAATCATTTTTCATTTTAGTAAGTTAACTTCAGTAAAATTCACTTTTTTTTTTTTTTTTGCATTTGTTAATCTTCAAATTGATTAATTCTTTTTGCTCCCATATATCGTATTTTGTAGTATTTTTCTTCAAGTGAAGTAATCTCAACTCCCTTTTTTCTACTTGCGTGTGCAAATTTATTATCTCCAATATAAATTCCCACATGACCTGGTTTTACTTTCCGAGAAGTGTTAAAAAAGACTAAATCACCAAATGCTAAAGAATCTTTCCCAATTTTTTCACCAATTTGAAATTGTTCACGAGCTGAACGTGGTAAAGTCAAATTTAAGGAATTCATATAAACACTCGATGTAAATCCTGAACAATCCATTCCATTTATTGATTTGCCTCCATATTTATAGGGAGTTTTCAAATATTTAATAATTTCAAGAAGAATTTTTTCCTTTGTAGAGAGTGGAATGTTTGATTGCTCGAGATTAGCAAATTCCTCAGCAAATTTTTGTTTATCAATTTTAATATCTTCAGTGGGAATTTCATCAAATTCTGGTTGTTCTTCTGGTTCAATTTTTTGGGATGTTGTATCTTGTTGGGCAGTAAAACGAACTACATTTGAATCCAATTGTTGGACTTCATTTTCTTTTTGTTTATATCTCTGCATTTTGCTTGTTGCTGAACATCCTGAAGTAAAAAGACTTAAGGATGTTCCCAACAAAAATAATATTACAATTTTTGGTCTCAAATTAGCCCAAATATGCTCTTAAATTTTTACTACGCGAAGCGTGTCGTAACCTTCTAATTGCTTTTTCCTTTATTTGTCGTACTCTTTCTCGAGTTAAATTAAATTTTTCCCCAATTTCTTCAAGAGTAAGCGAATGTTCGGAATTTAAGCCAAAATATAATTTGATTACTTCACCTTCTCTTTCTGTTAATGTTGATAAAGCTCTATCAATTTCATCTTTTAATGAATCTTCCATTAACTTGTGGTCTGGGGCTGGTTGATGTTCGTTTGCCAAAACGTCAAGTAATCTGTTATCTTCTCCTTGTTGAAACGGAGCATCCATTGAAACATGGCGACCAGAAATTTTTAAAGTATCAGCAACTTCATTTACATCCATATCTAATTCTTTTGCTAATTCCTGTGCACTTGGTTCGCGTTCGTATTCTTGTTCAAGATTACTATATGCTTTTCCAATTTTATTTAAAGCTCCAACTCGATTCAAAGGTAAACGAACAATTCTTGATTGTTCTGCAAGTGCTTGTAAAATTGACTGCCGGATCCACCAAACTGCATAGGAAATAAATTTAAATCCGCGAGTTTCATCAAATCTTTTTGCGGCTTTTATTAACCCAAGATTTCCTTCATTTATCAAATCACCAAGTGATAATCCTTGATTTTGATATTGTTTTGCCACACTAACTACAAATCGTAAATTAGCTTTGACAAGTCTTTCTAATGCGTACTGATTGTTCTTTTTTATTTCAATCGCTAATTCAATTTCTTGTTCAGGTGTTAGCAAGTCAACTTTTCCAATTTCTTGTAAATATTTATCAAGCGACTGACTTTCTCTGTTGGTAAATTGCTTTGTAATTTTCAATTCACATCTCCTTTTATTTCAAGATTAACACTGTCAACTATTCCAACAATTGAGGCATCAACTGGTGCGTGGTCAACTTTCATAGGAATTACTGCTTCACTGGAAGTTGCATAAATGACAAATTCTTCTGGTCCTGCTCCAATTGTATCAATAGCAATTATTGGATCTCCAATTTTTTGGTACGTAAAATCTAACGGTTGCAATAACTGCATTTTGTAACTTTGCAATGTTTCATACTTTTTGGTCGCCCAAATTGTTCCGATTACTTGTCCAAATCGCATTTATGCAACCACTTTTTTCAATAATTCATCTTTTACAGCAATATCGAGTTTATCCACAATTGCCATAATTACTGAATCTACTGGTTTATTTTTAGTAATTTTTGTTTGTCGTGCCGAACTACCTTGAGCGACTAATACAACTTCGCCAACGCCAGCACCGACTGAATCGATTGCAACAAGAAAAGTTTCTTTTGTAGAATAATCTAATTTCAATTCTCTTACAATTAAAAATTTTGAGCCAACAAGATTTTCATCTTTTCTAGTTGACCAAACTGTTCCTATAACTTTTCCAAGTATCATAAATTCTCCAATTCTTCTGTTGAAATTAAATCAACATTACAATTTGTATATTTCTGCAAATTCTTAGTTAAAATCGGTAATTTATTTAAGTTAGCAGTTACACAAAACATAGAATCATTTATATTTTTAGTTTTATCAAAAAACTCGCTAACATGTAGCGAATATCTCGCTGGTAATCCAAGAACGTGAATTCCTGATAAAACATCAATTGCTAATTTTCTATCAATTTCTGAATTCATAAGAGATATCAACTCTGCCGAGTTTAAAACTGTTGTGAAAACTTCACCTTTAATAAGTGCTTTTTCTAAATCTGAAAGTCCATCTAATCGCCAAGTTAGATGATTTAGTAAAATTTCGGTTTCAACTAAAAATTCAATCTTTTTCAAATTTATTATTCTTTATTTTGCCTTTAGCTTCAATCAATTTCAAAGCTACTTCAAATGGAATTTTTTGAACTTCGGCAATTTTTTGAGATAGTTCGTTATTTTTTTTCTTATCCATAAAGAAAGCTAATTCCATTTAAATCATTGTTTATTTTATAAAAATGTGCAATTGTTTGTGCAACATCTGCAAAAGTTTGTCGAGTTCCTAAATTAATTCCATTCTTTCCTTTTCGGTAAAATAAAATTGGAACAAATTCACGGGAATGATCTGTGCTTGGTGTTGTTGGGTCGTTTCCGTGATCTGCTGTAATAATCAAAGCATCAGTTTCATCGAGATTTTCCAAAATTTTTGGCAAATATTCATCAAATTCTTCAAGTGCTTTAGCAAATCCAACTGGGTCATTTCTATGTCCATAATAAACATCAAAATCAACTAAATTGGCAAAGATGAAACTTTTTTGTTTTTTTGCTGTGTTTTTTAGAATCTGTTCAATTCCTTCGAGATTTGATTTCGTTTTTATACCTAAAGTTATTCCACGATGAGCGAATAAATCATTAATTTTTCCAATCGCAATTGTTTCTAAACCTTCTTTTTGAATGTAATCAAGAATTGTATCTTTTGGTGGGAAAAGAGAAAAATCCCGTCTGTTTGTTGTGCGAGTATAATTCCCAGTAGTTCCCACAAATGGACGGGCAATCACTCGACCAACAGAATCTTTTCCGACAAAGATTTCATTTCGTGCAATAGTACAAATTTCGTATAACATTCCAAGTGGAATCACATCTTCGTGGGCTGCAATTTGGAATACAGAATCAGCTGATGTATAAACAATTGGGAATTTAGTTCGAACGTGTTCATCGCCAAGTTCTGCAATTATTTCGGTTCCAGAAGCAGATTTATTGCCCAAAACTCCACCAACTCCTGTTAATTCTATGAATTCATCAATTATTTTTTTGGGGAAACCGTTTGGATAATAAGCAAAATCCATATCAACATTTAATCCACTAATTTCCCAATGACCAGAAGTTGAATCTTTACCAACTGCCGTTTCTTGCATTTTACCGAACGAAGCAAGTGGTTTTTTTACTGGATTAATTCCTTTTATTGGATGAATATTTCCAAGTCCCAATTTTTCAAGATTTGGCAAATTTAATCCACCAATAAAATCCGCCATATTAGAAAGTGTGTTACTTCCTTCATCAGAATATTTATAAGAATCAGGACATTCTCCGATTCCAACCCCATCTAAAATTATTACCACAAAATTATTCATTAGTTTGCTCTCACAACTTTATTTCCACCTTCTGAATAAGCTTTTTTTAATGCCAATTCAGCTATTTTATAAACTTGTTCAAATTCTTCATAATTTATATTAGAAGCAATTCCAATTGAAATTGTCTGATTTTTCAGAGCTGAGTCCAATGGGAATTCGTAAGTTGCAACATTACTTCGAAGTTGATCAGCCCATATTAACATTTCGCTACTTGATAAATTAAATGAATAGATTGCAAATAATTTGCTGTCTAATCTGCCAATAAGAGTAAGCGGTTTTGTAGAATTTTTAATCATTTTAGTAAGAACTTGAGAAACAACGGGCAAAGTACTTGATTCAAAAAGGGAATTTTCTTGAACACTATCTATTTTAATTAATGCTATTGTACCAATTGTATTTGAGTATTTATCTCGGGCAAAAGCATTTTTTACTTGATGAATAAATTCATTTTTATTAAGGAATAGTGTTTCATAGTCAAGAGTTGTTCTTTCTTTAAGATAATCGATAACTAAATAAACATTCAACATAAATGATAATAGTTTAGTGGAATTTTTGGCAAATTCAATATCGTTTTCTGTGTACTTATTTTTTTCAAGCGATTCATAAGTAACAACACCAAAAATCGAATTTTCATAAACTAATGGAATTGCAACAAAACTTCCGCTCAATTGAATATCTTCTCCTTCACGGAATCTAAATCTTTTTTCAATAGAAAGATCGGGTATATAAATTTCTTTTTTATTAATAAGCACTGTCCCAGCAATTGATTTTTGCGAAAGTTCTAAATTTTCGCCAATATATTTCAAAGTATCTTTATTTGAATCAATAAAAACAGTTTTTACTACCCCTGTTAGTTGATCAATTAAAGAAAGTGTTATCATATTCCAATCAAGTAGTCCTTTTATACTTGCTTCAATATATTTTTTTACATTCTCATAGTTTGAAATACTTGGCGTGTGAGAGACCATTTTACTTAATTCTGTTACTTTCTTCTCAAGATTGGTTTCATTGTTATATTCATTAAACATATAAATAAAGTAATATATTAAATGAATAAACCTTCCCAAATTTACAATTGATTCGTTCCCAAATTGGTCTTCATTTTTGGAATCTACAGCAAGGATGAAAATAGTTCCATCATCAAATTCAAATGGAACCCCACAGAAACTTTTAATTCCTTGAGTATTTTTATAATAAACAAGATTATCAGATTCAACAACTTGAGAAATATTTATAAGAAATTTTGGAGATTTTTCCTTTACAATTTTACTTACAATATCATTTCCCAAATCAAATTTTATTGGATAGATATCTACTGTTTTTGGGTAATAATCTTTTAATATTATTTTTTTAGCTTGATGATTATATACAAAAAAAGTGGCAGAATAAACTCCAAGACTTTCTTTTATAACTTGTAGAAATCTTTCTAGAACTAGCCTAAATTCTTGATCTTTATTTCCGTCATGAATAAATCTTTTGCTAATTATCTTTACATATTCTTCACGAGTTTTTACACTAACATCCACCATTTTCCCATTTTGATAGGAATTTATATCTGGATCCGAAACTTCCACCTTTTGATTTTTATCAACTAGATCAAATCCTTCATCTAAATTATCACTATCAAATGGAGATTGATTATTATTTTCTTGAAAAGTTTTAGATATTCTGTCGAGATTTTCTTTAGTTGTTCGAAAAGAAGGGTCAGAAAGAAAGGTATCACGAAGGAAAATAGTTAAACCTACGTAAATTAATTGAAGTGTAACCAAAATTAATTCAATTATAAAGTTATTAGTTAGGAAAATTGGAATAGAAATCACCAAAAAAACTATAAAAACTAAAGTTCGGTTTTTAATTTTATCATTCAATCGAGTGTGCCTAAAAACTATTTTTTAAAGGTTGATTATAATAAATCTTTTAAATAAATACATTAATAAATTAAGGAATTATAATAACTTAACAATTTCTTTTTGCCATTTCCTTTAGTTGAAGAATATTCGTAAATCTGATCGGGGGAAATGCGATTTTCCATTTGTTGTAATACTATTTTTTTTATGCTTGTCTTTTCGCTCATTTTCAGTTTATCAATTTTAGATAAAATGATTATATAGGGAATATTGTTTCCAACTAAAAATGAATTGAGCACAAAATCAAGTTTAGTGATTCCAATTCTCGAATCAACAAAATGAAAAGCAACTAAAAAATTTCTTTTTTCAGCAAAATAATCTTCAATTAACTTTTTCCAACGAATAATTTCAGTTTTAGAAACATTTGCATAACCATATCCCGGTAAATCGACAATATAAATTTTATCATCAACATTATAATAATTTAATGAACGAGTTTTGCCTGGTTTCGAGCTGGTTTGGGCTAATTTTGTTCTATTAAAAAATGAATTAATAAAACTTGATTTTCCAACGTTCGATCTTCCGCAAAGAACAATTTCTGGTTTACCAACTTCTGGAAGTTGTTTGATTAGATGAACGGATTTTTCGAATTTTACTTCCATAATACAAAAAAAGAGTAACCCTTTAGGATTACTCTTTAAAAAGATAATTTAATCTTAAAATTAGTTTTCTTTTTTATCTTCAGTAGAGGTTGTTTCTTCAGCAGATTCAACTTTAGGATTTACTTTGCTATCTTCTGCCTGAGCCGATTCTTCAATAACTTCAGCTTCCACTATTTCTTCATTTTTTTTATCTTCGACAGTTGAAGTATCTTTTGGTTCGGCTTTTTGCTTTTTTGGTTTTTCAGAAACTTGTGTTCCTAGATTATAATCAACCAATTCAATAAAAGCCATTTCTGAAGCATCACCTGGACGTGTACCAAGTTTTACAATTCTAGTATAACCGCCATTTCTATTAGCAACTTTTTGGGCAATTTCACCAAATAGTTCTTGCAATACCTTTCTGTCTTGAATATCGGCGGCAACAATTCTACGCGAATGAACTGTATCAGTTTTAGCCTTAGTAATTATGGGTTCAACAAAAAGTCTTGTTGCTTTTGCTTTTGTAATTGTAGTTCTAATTTTTTTATGTTTAAGTAAAGCCGTTGCCAAAATACGCAAAGTTGCTTTTTTATGACTTGCAGTACGACCTAATTTAAAACCTTTAACACCGTGTCTCATAATAATCTAACCTTTTAAACGTTAATTTTCACCTTCTTTTGGATTAAGATATTTTTCAACATCCATACCAAATTCAAGATTGTATGATTTTACAATTTCTGATAATTCTGAAAGAGATTTTCTTCCAAAATTGCGGAATTTTAATAATTCTGCTTCATCGTTTTCTACAAGTTCTCCAAGCGTTTTGATATTAGCTGTTTTCAAACAATTATGAGAACGAACACTCAATTCCAAATCATCAACACTTGTAGTTAATTTTTTACGAATTGCTTCAAATTCAGGATCATGAACAACTTGTATTTCTTCTTCTTCTTCTTCTCGTTCAACATCAAAATGAATAAACATATTGATATGTTCTTTCAAAATATTTCCTGCATTCGATAATGCTTCTTCAGCAGTAATTGAACCATCAGTAGTAATTTCTAATGTTAATTTCTCAAAATCTTTACTTTCGCCAATTCTAACATTTTCAACTTTAAAGTTTACCTTTTCAACTGGTGAAAAGATAGAATCAATTGCAATTAAACCAATTGTTTGATCCGTAATTTGTTGTTCGGAAGCAGGGACATAACCTTTACCGATTCCAAAACGTAATTCCATAGAAAATTTAATATCATCTGTTATAGTTAAAATATGACTATCTTTATTTAGCACTTCAATATTCGGGCAGAATTTATTCAAATCTCCTGCTGTAATTGTAAGTGGACCTGTAAAAGTAACGTCAAATTTTGACGCATTTTTATCGAGAATTTTAAATCTTACTTTTTTAAGATTAAGAACTACTTCTGTAACATCTTCAACAACTCCTGGGATGGTGCTAAATTCGTGCAAAACACCATTAATTCTAATTGCAGTAAAAGCTGCACCACTTAATGATGAAAGCAGAACTCTTCTGAAAGCATTTCCTAAAGTTTGTCCGAAACCTCTTTCTAAAGGTTGAACAATAAATTTACCGTAAGTTTCGGTTGCTGTTGCATCTTCTAAAATAACACCATCGGGCATTCTAATTTCATATAGACTCATCTAATTCCTCTTAATTATTGTTATTTAGAATACAATTCAACAATTAGTTGTTCATTTACATCAATTTTAACATCTTCTCTACTTGGAAGTTCATTAAAAACGCCTGATAAATCTGCTTTATTAATTGTTAACCAAGGATAAGCATCTTCTTTTGTTCTTCTCAAAGTATTGTGTATAATGTCTAATTGTTTACTTTTATCTCTAACACTAATAATATCACCAGGTTTTACTAGGAAAGATGGGATATTTACTACAACATTATTTACAAGAAAATGTTTGTGTAGAATTATTTGTCTTGCTGCTTTTCTTGACGGAGCAAAACCTAACCTATAAACAACATTATCTAATCTTCTTTCTAGAATTTTTATTAAATTTTCGCCTGTAACACCTTTTTGACGGTTCGCTTTTTCAAAGTATGTTCTGAATTGAGTTTCCAGAACTCCGTAAATTCTTTTTACTTTTTGTTTTTCTCTTAATTGTACACCATATTCTGAGAATTTTCCTTTTCGACTTGTACCATGTTGTCCAGGTGCATAATTCTTAACTTCCAATGGACATCTTTCTGAAGTACATTTACTTCCTTTTAAGAATAATTTTTGTTTTTCTCTTCTACATAGTTTACAAACGGGACCAGTATATCTCGCCATTTAATCTCCTACTTAAACTCTTCTCTTTTTAGGTGGTCTACAACCATTGTGTGGAATTGGTGTAATATCCTTTATTGACATAATTTGAATTTTTGCTGTATTAAGTGCCCTAATAGCTGCTTCTCTACCAGTACCAGGTCCTTTTACAAAAACATCTACTCTACGTAAACCCATATCAAACGCTTCTTTTGCTGCAGCTTCAGCTGTAACTTGAGCAGCAAATGGTGTATTTTTTCTTGATCCTTTAAATCCGTTTTTACCAGCAGATGACCAAGAAATTGTATTTCCATAAATATCAGTAATTGAAACAATTACATTATTAAATGAAGCTTTTATATGAGCAACGCCTGTCGCATCAACATGAACTTTCTTTTTAGTCTTTTTCGTAGTCTTAGCCAAACTAAACTCCTTCAACTATTAATTATTTTTTACCAGGTGCTTTTTTCTTTCCAGCAACTGTTCTTCTCTTTCCTTTTCGAGTTCTTGAGTTAGTACGAGTTCTTTGACCTCTAACAGGTAATCCTCGTCTATGTCTTAAACCTCTGTATGAACCAATGTCCATCAATCTTTTAATATTTTGATTAATTTCGCTTCTTAGTGCACCCTCTACTTTTATTTCAGTAGTGATGATTTCACGTATTTTAGCAATTTCTTCTTCTGTTAATTCGTTAACTTTTTTATCTGGGTCAATTTCTGCTTGGTTTAATATCTTGAATGAAGTTGTTCTCCCAATACCGAAGATATATGTTAACCCGATAAAGGCTTTCTTATTTTTTGGTAAATCTATTCCTGCTAAACGAGCCAATTCATAACCTCCTGATTTTAGCCTTGTCTTTGTTTGTGTTTAGGATTCTTACAAATAACCATTACAACGCCATTTCTTTTTATAACTTTGCAATGTTCACAAATTTTTTTAACTGATGCACGTACTTTCATTACTTATACCTGTAAGTTATTCTACCTTTTGTTAAATCATACGGTGATAATTCAATTGCAACTTTATCACCAACTAATATCTTTATAAAATGCATTCTCATCTTACCTGAAACGTGAGCAATAATTTCATGACCATTATCGAGTTTTACTCTGAAATGAGCATTTGGGAGTGTTTCATTAACTACTCCATCTACTTTTATTGCACCTTGTTTTGCCATATAATCCAATGCTGCTTTATATTTTACTTAAAATTTCTGCTTTACCATTTATTATTGCAATTGTATGCTCAAAATGGGCTGATGGTTGATTATCTTTTGTAACTATTGTCCAACCATCATCAAGAACGTTAACTCGCCATGTACCTAAATTTATCATAGGTTCTATAGCTATTGTCATTCCTTCTTTTATTTCTGGTCCTGAATTTGCTTTTCCAAAATTCATAATTTGTGGATCTTCATGAAGATGTTTTCCAACTCCATGTCCGCATAAATCACGAACAATTCCATAACCATAAGGATTGATAAACTTTTCGATTGCATTTGAAATATCACCAATTCTATTTCCTACACAAGCAGCTTCAATTCCTTTATAAAGTGATTTTTCAGTTATTTCCATGAGTTGTTTTTTTTCTTCAGATATTTCACCAACTGCAACTGTTAAAGCTGCATCACCAAAATAGCCATTTTTCTTAACTCCTACATCAATGGAAATAATATCACCATTTTTCAGAACTCGATTTGAAGGTATGCCATGCACTACCTCTTCATTAACTGAAGAACAAATTGTTCCAGGAAAAGGAATTCCATAACCTTGTGAATATCCTTTGAAAGCTGGAATACCATTATTGCTTCTGATAAAATCTTCAGCAATAGCGTCCAATTCAAGAGTTGTGATTCCTGGTTTCACATAACTCTTACATAACTGTAAAGTTTTAGCAACAATTAAAGAACTTTCTTTAATATAATCAATTTCTTTTTTTGTTTTGATTATAATCAAGGTATGACCTTATCTTCTACCTTTTATTTTTCCCGATTTCATAAATCCATCATAATGACGCATTAATAAATGAGATTCAACTTGTTGTAAGGTATCGAGAGCAACACCTACAACGATTAATAAACTTGTACCACCAAAAAAACTTGCAAAGCTACCAGAAACACCTAATTTTGAAATAAATGCAGGTAATATTGCAATTATTGCAAGAAATATTGAACCCGGTAATGTAATTTTAGTTAAAATATTATCAATAAATTCAGCAGTTTGTTTCCCCGGTCTTATTCCAGGGATAAAACCACCTTGTTTTTTCATATTTTCAGAGACATCTTGTGGATTAAAAGCAATTGCTGTATAAAAATATGTGAAAAATATTATCATTAAAGCATAAATAATAGAATATGTAATTGAAGTATATTGAAAATATCCTGCAGCAGTTTGTAAAAATTCACTATCTGGGAAAAAAGATAAAATAGTACTTGGAATAAACATAATTGCTTGAGCAAAAATAATAGGCATTACTCCTGCAGTATTTACTCGAAGTGGAATATATTGCGTTGTTCCACCAGCTATTTTATTGCCAACTACTCTTTTTGCATATTGAACAGGTATTCTACGTGTTCCTTGTGTTACAAGTACGATACCAGCAATAATAAAATATAATAGTGAAAAGATAATAACTTCAATAACCAAATTTCTAGTTCCAGCACTAATTAGGCGATATTCATCTAAAAGTGCATAAGGTAAACGATCTATGATACCGATAGTAATAATTAATGATATTCCATTTCCAATACCTCTATCAGTAATTTGTTCACCTAACCACATCATAAACATAGTACCAGCGACAAGTAAGACAATGGTTGAAAATGTCCAGAACAAACCTTGCACTTCAGGAGGCAGTATCGATAAACCATTAAAATTAATATTCTTTAGATGTATTGTTACACCCCAAGCTTGAAAAGCTGAAATAAATACAGTTCCCACTCTTGTATATTGGGTTATTTTCTTTCTGCCTTCTTCACCTTCGCGTTGAAGTTTTTGAATCGAAGGGATAATAGCACCACCTAACTGAATAATAATTGACGAACTGATGTAAGGCATAATTCCAAGTGCAAAAATGGCAGCATTAGAAAAAGCACCACCAACAAACAAATCGTAAAGACCAAAAAGGTTATCGGTTGTTCTATTTTCCATTGCTTGACTTAAAATATGATGGTCAATTCCTGGTAAGGTAATGTGAGCACCAATTCTAACAATAATCAATAATCCAAGTGTAAAGAGAATTCTCTGTCTTAGTTCTGGAATTTTGAAAATATTTCTAAATGTATCTTGTATTCTTCCCATTAATCTTTAATCTCTTTTATTGAACCGCCTGCAGCTTCAATTTTTTCTTGAGCTGATTTACTAAATTTATGAGCTTCTATTGTTAATTTAGCTGAATATTCTCCTCTACCAAGAATTTTATACGGAGAATTAGCTTTAGAAATTAAGCCGTTTTCATAAAGTACAACTGCATTAATTTTGCCATCTTCAATTTTACCACTATCTGATAATTTTTGAAGACTATCTAAATTAATTACCTGGAAATAAGTTTTGAAAATATTTTTAAAACCGCGTTTTGGAACTCTTCGTTGAAGAGGCATTTGCCCTCCTTCAAACCATGCTCGATTTTTGTAACCTGAACGTGAGCGAGCTCCATTCATACCTCGTGTTGATTGTCCACCGTGACCTGAACCTTCACCTCGACCAATTCTTTTTCGTTTTTTTACTGAACCTTTTGCCGGAGTTAAATTACTTAAAATATCCATTTTTCTACTCACTTACTTCAATTTCTTCAAATTTTACTAAATGTGATACTTTATTTATCATGCCACGAATTTGTGGTGTATCATTCTTAATTGTTGTATAATTTGGTCTGCCTAATCCTAAAGCTTCAATAGTTAGCTTTTGAGTTTTTGGTCTGTCAATTACACTTTTTGTTTGTGTTATTTTTAATTTTTTTGTCATCGCACAACCTTATCTACGCTTTGAATAATTCACTAACAGTCATATTTCTTCTTTTTGCCATTATATTGGCATCAACAAGGTTTAATAAGCCGTATAATGTTGCTTTTACTTGGTTATGGGGATTGCTTGAACCTAATGATTTTGTAAGAACATCTTGAACTCCAGCAAGTTCTAATACTGCTCTTACCCCGCCACCAGCAATTAAACCTGTACCAGGCGAAGCAGGTTTTAAAAGAACTTTACCAGCACCGAATTTACCAAGAACTTCGTGAGGGATTGTTCCTTTTATCACAGAAACTTTGTAAACATTCTTTTTTGCATCGTCAATACCTTTTGCGATTGCGTCAGTAACTTCATTAGCTTTTCCTAAGCCTACGCCAACGTGTCCACTTCCATCACCAACAACTACAATAGCATTAAAACTGAAACGACGTCCACCTTTAACAACTTTTGCTACTCTGTTGATAGTAACAACTTTTTCTTTTAAACCTTCTAGTATAGTTACTTTTTTAAATCTCAATGTGTTCTCCAATGTTTCAAAATTTTGCTGCCGGAAGAGGATTCGAACCTCTGCAGACGCCTCCAAAGGGCGTAGTCCTACCATTAGACGATCCGGCAGTTAAATTCAATTAAAAATTTAAACCTGCTTTTCTAGCTCCATCGGCTAAAGCTTTTACTCTACCGTGAAATCTATAGTAACCTCTATCAAAAGCTACAGATAGAATACCATTTTGAACTGCAATTTTACCTAATTGTTCGCCAACTACCAAACTTTTTTCAGTTTTTGTTTTGGCATTTTTTACTTCTTCTTGAATCTCTTTTGTTTTTGTTGAAACTGCTGCTAATGTCTTTCCATTTGCATCATCTATTAATTGAGCATAGATGTGTTTTGCACTTCTAAACACGCTTAATCTTGGTTTTTGGCTTGTGCCTTGAACGTTACTTCTTACTTTTGTTAATTTTTTTTCTCTTCTTTCAGCTAATCTTCTATTCATTTTTCATAGTCTCCGTAAATTATTTACCTGCGGTTTTACCAGCTTTACGTAAAATAACTTCATTATTGTATTTTATACCTTTGCCTTTATATGGTTCAGGTTTTCTGAAAGATCTTATCTTTGCGGCAATATTACCTACTAATTCTTTATCTGCTCCAAATATTCTAATTTCATCTGGAGTTGGAACTTCTAATTTAATCTCTGCTGGTGGAATAAAAAGTATTGGATGAGAATAACCAATATTTAATAATAGGTTTTTTCCTTTTAATTCAGCTTTATAACCAACACCAACAATTTTAAGGATACTTGTGAAACCTTCTGTTACACCATTAACCATATTGTTAATTAAAACTCTAGTTAATCCATGCAAAGCTTTATTTTGTTTTGTATCATCGGGACGAGTAACTAAAATTGCATCATTTTCAAGTTTCACATCGATATTTGGATGAACTTTCATAGAAAGTACACCTAAATTACCTTTAATAGTAATTAACTTGTCATTAAGTTCTACTTTAACTTTTTTAATATCTATCGGTTTTTTACCTATTCGTGACAATTTCTACCTCTTAAATTTTACCAAACATAGCAGATTATTTCACCGCCAATTCCTTCTTTACGCGCTTGCTTGTCTGTAAGAAGTCCTTTCGATGTTGATATGATTGCGATACCTAATCCATTGATTACACGAGGAAGATTATTAGTATCACCATATTGGCGTAAACCTGGTGTACTTATTCTCTTTAATCCTTTTATTGAAGCCTCTCCGTCAATGTATTGAAGGTAAACTTTTAATATGTTTTGCTTATTATCTTCAATTACTTCGTAATCTTTAATAAAATTGTTTTCTTTCAAAAGTTTTGTAATGTTCACTTTCATATTTGATGAAGGAATTTCTACAAATTTCTTTTTTGAGTTAACACCGTTTCTTATTCTTGTCAAGTAATCTGCAATTGTATCTGTAACTGGCATTTATAATTCTCCTAAAATCTCTTTTACCAACTTGATTTTTTTAATCCAGGAATTTCACCACTTAAAGCCATTTCTCTAAGTATTAATCTTGATACACCAAACTTGCGGTAATAAGATCTTGGTCGACCTGTAATTGAACATCTGTTTTTTAATCTAACTGCAGAAGAATTTTTTGGTAATTGTTGTAATCCTTCATAATCACCATTTTCTTTTAGTTCTTTTCTTTTCTGAGCAAATTTTGCAACAAGCTTTTCTCTTTTGGTTTGTCTTGCTATAAGTCCTTTTCTTGCCATAACTTACCTTAATTAATTCTTCTTTTTGAATGGAAAGCCGAATGCTTTTAACAATTCGTAAGCTTCTTTGTCTGTTTTTGCGGATGTTACAAATGTTACATCCATACCTAAGACACGATTAACCTTGTCTATGTTTATTTCTGGGAAAATTATATGTTCTTTGATTCCCAAAGTATAATTTCCTCGTCCATCAAAAGATTTATCAGAAACTCCTCTAAAATCTCTTACTCGTGGTAAAGCGAGTGAAATTAATCTATCAAGAAATTCATACATAATTTCTCTTCTCAAAGTTACCTTTGCGCCAATTTTCATACCTTCACGTAATTTAAAGTTTGAAATTGACTTTTTCGCAAGTCTTACTTGTGCCTTTTGTCCAGTAACTGTTTCAATTGCTGTAACACTTTCGTCTAAAATTTTAGCATCTTGAACTGCATCTCCTGCTCCGATGTTTACAACTATCTTTTCAAGTTTTGGAACTTGCATTACATTAGAATACTGAAATTGCTCAAGCATTTTTGCTATAACTTCTGTTTTGTATTTTGTAAATAATCTTGGAGTAACTTTCTCTTGTTTTTGAGTTTTTTCATTAGTTACTTTAGTTTCATTATTTTTCTTTGCCATTTTCTTTCAAATCCTAATTAAGACAACACTTCATTACTTTTCTTAGCTATTCTAACACTTTTCTTTTTACCAGTTTTTTCATCTAAAACAACTTTTGAACCTACACGTGTTGGTTTACCTGTTTTTGGATCTACAAGCATTACGTTAGATGCATCAATTGGTAATTCCTTTTCAATAATTCCACCGTTTGGATATTGTTGATTTGGTTTTGTGTGTCTTTTTCTGATGTTTACACCTTCAACAATAATACGGTTCTTTTTTGGGAATACTTTAAGTACTTTCCCTTTTTTTCCATTATTATTTCCAGCAATTACTATTACATTATCATTTTTTTTAACTTTCATAGCCAACCTAATTTTTATAATACTTCTGGTGCTAATGACACAATTTTCATAAATCGTTTATCACGTAATTCACGGGCAACTGGTCCAAAAATACGTGTTCCACGAGGTTCGTTTTGGTTGTTTAATAAAACAGCAGCATTTTCATCAAATCTGATATATGAACCATCGTTTCTTCTTATTTCTTTTGCTGTTCTAACAACTACAGCTCTTGATACTTCACCTTTTTTAACGTTTCCATTTGGAATGGCAGTTTTTACGGCTACAATAATGATATCGCCAACAGAAGCATATTTTCTGCCTGTTCCACCTAAAACTTTTATACAAGCAACTTTTTTTGCTCCTGAATTATCCGCAACTACTAAGGTTGTTTCTTGTTGTATCATCTAATAAACTCCTTACTGAATCCTATTTGGCTTTTTCAATAATTTCTGTTAAAGTCCATTTTTTATGTTTACTTAAAGGACGAACTTCCATAATTTTTACTGTGTCACCATTTCCACACTGATTTTGTTCGTCATGAGCCATTAGCTTTTTAGAAATAGTAAAGTATTTCTTATAAATAGGATGTTTTACACGTCTTTCAATTAGAACAACTATGGATTTATCCATTTTTGTTGAAACTACAACACCAACTCTTGTTTTTCTTGTTCCTCTTTCTTGCATTTACTTAATTTCTCCTAACTTAATTGGCTTTTGTTCCTGATAATTCACGTTGGCGAAGAATTGTGTACATTCTGGCAATATCCTTTTTTGTGTTTTTCAATTTTGCAGTATTTGTAAGATTTTTTAATGCATTTTGAAATCTTAAATCTACCAAATTCTTTTCTTCTTCGGCAATTCTCTTAATAATTTCTTCAGAACTCATTTCTTTTATATCATAAATCTTCATCTTTACCTCTTACCTATAAGTAATCTGGTCTTGAAACAATTTTAGTTTTAATTGGCAACTTATATGATGCCAAACTCAAGGCTTCGGTTTGTAATTCTTTTGTTGTACCAGAAGTTTCAAACATAATTCTACCTGGTTTTACTACTGCCACCCAAAATTCTGGGTTTCCTTTTCCTTTACCCATTCTTGTTTCAAGTGGTTTTTTAGATACTGGCTTATCAGGAAATATTCTAATCCAAACTTTACCATCTCTTTTCATCTTTCTTGTAATTGCAATACGACAAGATTCTATCTGACGTGATGTAATCCAAGCAGCTTCCATTGCCTTTAATCCCATATCTCCAAAAGCAACTCGATGTCCGCGTTGAGCGTTACCGGCTCTTCTACCTCTATGTGATTTTCTATACTTAACTCTTTTCGGCATTAACATAAATCTAATCTCCAGGTACTTTTATTCACTTATTCTACCAAAAACTTCGCCTTTAAATATCCAAACTTTAATTCCAATCGCTCCATAAATTGTTTGAGCAGTAGCGGTTGCATAATCAATGTTTGCTCTTAATGTATGCAGTGGAATTCTACCTTCTTTGTATTGTTCAGTACGAGCCATTTCAGCTCCACCTAAACGACCTGAACATTTTACTCTGATTCCTTTTCCACCCATCCGTATAGTAGTGCTAATTGCGGATTTCATTGCACGACGAAATGAAATTCTTCCTTGCAATTGCTGAGCAATTCCTTCAGCTACAAGATACGCATCTAATTCTGGTCTTTTAATTTCAGATATTTGAACTTTCACATCTTTTGTAAGATAATTTTTTAATTCTTCTTCGAGTTGTGCAATATCTTTACCGCTTTTTCCAATTACTACTCCAGGTCTTGAAGTAAATATTGTTATCGAAAGATTTTTAGATGTTCTATCGATAAGTACTTTAGATACTCCAGCTTTTTTAAGTCTTTGCTTGATATAGTTTCTTATTTTTCTATCTTCAAGCAATTTTTCTTTATAGCTTTTGGATTCAAACCAATTTGAATCCCAACCTCTAATAACTCCAACTCTAAAACCTATAGGATTTGTTTTCTGACCCAAAAAATCCTCCTAATTTGCTCTTGTAGAGACAACAATTGTTAAATGATTCGTTCTTTTTCTAATTCTGTAAGCTCTTCCCATTGGTGCAGCTGAAATCCTTTTTAGAACTGGACCTGCATTAGAAAAAACTTCTTTTACATATAAATCTTGAGACTTAATATTTTTCCCATCTTCTTTATTGATAAGATTAGCTACAGCTGATTTTAATACTTTTTCTGCATAATTTGAAGCATGTTTTGGATGAAAATGTAGAATTTGTACAGCTTCATCAACTGACTTGCCGCGAATTAAATCGATAACTAACCTCATCTTTCGAGGTGATACTTTAATAAATTTATGTGTTGCTTTAGCTTCCATATTCATAATCCTTAGTGCTTACTTTTTCTTAGCTGCTTTTTCAGCTTTGGTTCCAGGATGACCTCTAAAAATTCTTGTAGGTGCAAATTCACCAAGTTTATGACCAACCATATTTTCAGAAATATAAACTGGAATCATTTTGTTTCCATTATGTACAGCAATTGTATGACCTACAAAATCTGGTAAAATCATACTAGCTCTTGACCAGGTTTTGATAACTTTTTTCTCGTTTTTTTCATTCATTTCTTGAATTTTCTTAACGAGTTTGTAATGTACAAAAGGACCTTTTTTAATTGATCTTGGCATATCCTAACTCAACCTATTTTCTTCTCTTAACTATTAATTTATCTGAAACTTTAGTTTTCTTTCTAGTTTTCAAACCTTTAGATTTTTGACCCCAAGGTGAAACTGGATGACCCCCGCCTGAAGTTTTACCTTCACCACCACCCATTGGATGATCTACAGGGTTCATCGCTACACCACGAACATGTGGGCGTTTACCTAACCAGCGTGTTCTACCAGCTTTTCCAACACTTATATTAAAATTATCTGAATTGCTAACAACACCATAAGTTGCACGGCATTCTAAACTTACCATTCTAACTTCACCAGAAGGCATTCTAAGTGTTGCATACTGTCCATCTTTGGCAATAAGTTGAATAGAAGTCCCAGCTGAACGACCTAATTGACCACCTTTGCCTGGTTTTAATTCTACGTTATGTAGCATACTTCCGAGTGGTAGATTTTTAATTGGTAAAGAGTTACCAACTTTGATTTCAACTTCATTACCAGAAATAACTGTATCACCAACTTTTAATCCGTTTGGAGCTAAAATATATCTTTTTTCTCCATCGTTATAAAAAAGAAGCGCTATTCTCGCTGATCTATTTGGATCATATTCAATAGATGCAACTTTTGCTGGTATATCAAATTTATTTCTTTTAAAATCAATAATTCTATATTGTCTTTTGTGTCCACCACCTCTGAAACGAGTTGTAATTCTACCAAGATTATTTCTACCACCACTCTTTTTAATTGGAGCTAAAAGTGATTTTTCAGGAGTGGTTTTTGTGATTTCCTCGAAAGTGGAAATCGACATATATCTCGTCCCAGGTGTATTAGGTTTTAATTTTCTAATTGCCATTTAAAATCTCCACTATCCTATACTTCGCCAACTATATCGATTTTTTGACCATCAACCAAAGTAATGATTGCTTTTTTGTATTTAGAAGTTCTTCCAACAAAGCGACCTTTCTTTGTCATCTGTGCTTTAACTTTACCTTTGTGCTTAATAGTATTTACATTAGTAACTTTAACTGAGAATTTTTCTTCAACGGCTTTTTTTATTTCAATTTTATTAGCGGTAAAATCGACAATGAAACCATATTGATTCTTTTTTTCCATTAAGCTATTAATTTTTTCTGTAAGTAACGGTCTTATTAAAATTGTACGTGCCATTATTTAAACCTTAGTTTAATATTTCTTCAATTTTTTGAATAGCACCAGATTGAATAACAAGTACTTGATTATTCACTAAATCGAAGGTAGAAGCATTTTTAGCTTCAAGGATATTGACTTTTTCAATATTTCTACCAGATTTATAAATGTTAGTGCGATTTTCATCAGTAAGTAGAAGAACTTTTTTATTGTTAATATTCAATGATTTAAGAATATTGTTAAATTCTTTTGTTTTAGGTGCATCAAAATCAAAATTTTCAACTACAATTATTTGATTTGCTTGTGCTTTATAAGTTAAAGCAGATTTTCTTGCCACAACTAAAACTTTTTTATTTAATTTTTGTCTGTAATTTCGTGGTTTAGGTCCAAATATTGTTCCTCCACCAACCCAAAGAGGTGATCTTGATGTACCAGCTCTTGCCCCACCTCGACCTTTTTGTTTCCAAGGTTTTTTTCCACCACCAGAAACTTCACTTCTTTCTTTGGCTTTACTTGTCCCTTGTCTTTTATTAGCCAAATAAGCTTTGACAGCTAAATAAATAACATGATCATTTGGTTCCACAGCAAAAATATTTTCTGCTAAATCTACAGTTTCACCACTTTTAGAACCATCTATTTTATAAACATCTAATTTCATTTCAATCTCTTATTTGTTAATTTCGACAATTGAATTAATAGCACCAGGTATTGCACCTTTTATAAAAATGATATTTTTTTCTGGTAAGATTTTTATAACTTCTAAACTTTTTACAGTTACTCTATCGTTACCAGTTCTACCAGCCATTCTTGTTCCTTTTAGAACTCTAGATGGATAGGAACTTGCACCAACTGAACCTGGAGCTCTTTCTCTATCAGATTGACCGTGCGTTCTACCACCAACACCACCAAAGCCATGTCTTTTCATTACGCCTTGGAAACCTTTTCCTTTAGAAATACCAATTACTGAAACTTTTTCACCTTCTTTAAAAAGTGTTTCAACAGTAATTACTTGACCTACTTTATATTGAGTAATATCAAAATTTCTAAATTCTTTAAGATATTTTACAGGTTGAACATTGTTCTTTTTAAAATTCACTAATTGTGCTTTATTAACTGCTTTTTCTTTTACTGAACCAAATCCAAGTTGAAGAGCTGTATAACCATCTCTTTCTTTTGTTTTGATGTCAGTAATTGTACATGGTCCAATTTCAACCGCTGTAACAGGAATGCTTGTTTCAGAAGCATTGTATAAATTTGTCATACCTATTTTTCTACCAATTAAACCGGGCATTTTTCTTATCCTCGCCTATAACTTAATTTCAATGTCAACACCAGCAGGTATTTCTAATTTACTTAACGAATCGACAGTTTTATTATTTGAGTTATGAATATCAATAATACGTTTATGTGACCTAATTTCGAATTGTTCTCTTGATTTCTTATCAACGTGAGGTGATCTTAAAACTGTGAAAACACTTCTTTTAGTTGGCATTGGAATTGGTCCAGAAACTATTGCACCTGTCATTTTAACAGTTTTAATAATTTTATCTGTCGATTTATCAATCAATTGATGATCGTATGATTTTAATCTAATTCTAATCTTTTGTCCAGCCACGATAGTCTTTCTCCAAAATATAAGAGAAAGATATAAAATCTTCCTCTTAATTATTTATCTTAATTTTTTATGCAAATATCTTTGTTACTACGCCAGCACCAACTGTTCTTCCACCTTCACGGATAGCGAATCTTAATCCTTCTTCCATTGCAATTTCAGAAATTAGTGTTACTTTTAATTTTACGTTATCACCTGGCATAACCATGTCTCGTCCTTCAGGAAGTTCAACAATACCAGTTACGTCTGTAGTTCTAAAATAAAATTGTGGTCTATAATTGTTAAAAAATGGAGTATGACGTCCACCTTCTTCTTTTGAAAGAATATAAACTTCACCTTCAAATATTGTATGAGGAGTAATAGACCCTGTTTTAGCAAGAACCATTCCTCTTTGAATTTCTTTTTTATCAACACCACGTAGAAGAATTCCAGCATTGTCACCAGCTATTGCAGAATCAAGTTCTTTTCTAAACATTTCTATGCCAGTAACAACAGTTTTCTTATGAGTTCCAAGACCAATAAGTTCAACTTCTTGTTGTAATTTTACTTCGCCTCTTTCTACTCTACCAGTAGCAACAGTACCACGACCTGTAATTGAAAATACGTCTTCGACAGGCATTAAGAATGGTTTATCTTTTTCTCGTTCAGGTTCAGGAATATAGTTATCAACTGCATCCATTAGTTCCCAAATACAATTATATCTTTCGTCTGTAGCAGGAGCATCAGCTGTTGCTGCTTCAAGAGCGTGTAATGCAGAACCTTTAATTATCGGAATTTCATCTCCAGGGAATTCGTATTGTGTTAACAATTCACGTAATTCCATTTCAACAAGTTCGATTAGTTCAGGATCATCCATCATATCAACTTTATTTAAAAATACTACAATTTTAGGTACACCAACTTGTCTTGCAAGTAGAATGTGTTCTCTTGTTTGTGGCATTGGTCCATCGGTTGCTGCAACTACAAGAATTGCCCCGTCCATTTGAGCTGCACCAGTAATCATGTTTTTAACATAATCGGCGTGACCAGGACAATCTACGTGAGCATAGTGTCTTTTAGTTGTGGAATATTCTACGTGAGCAGTTGCAATTGTAATACCGCGTTCTCTTTCTTCTGGGGCATTATCAATTGAGTCAAATGTTCTTTTTTCTGATAAACCTTTTTTAGCAAGTGCCATTGTAATTGCTGCTGTTAAGGTTGTTTTCCCGTGGTCTACGTGTCCAATAGTACCGACGTTAACGTGAGGCTTACTCCTATCAAATTTTTCTTTAGCCATTGAATTCTCCTTTTAACTTTTTATTACTTATTTTATTTACCGCTAATAATCTCATCTGCCACACTTTGAGGCACTTGAGTATAATGTGAAAATTGCATTGAGTAGATTGCTCTACCTTGTGTCATAGAACGTAATTTTGTAGCATAACCAAACATTTCAGCTAATGGAGCGTGTGCTTTAATTACTTGAGCATCTCGACGTGCAAGAAATCCTTCTATTTTACCACGTCTTGAATTTAAGTCACCCATTACATCTCCAAGATATTCTTCTGGAGTAGTAACTTCAACTGACATCATTGGTTCAAGTAATATTGGTTTAGCACTTCTGCAACCATCTTTCATTGCCATTGAACCGGCAACTTTAAAAGATATTTCATCAGAGTCAACTTCGTGGAAAGAACCATCATAAAGTGTTGCTTTGATATCAACTAAAGGATATCCAGCTAGAACACCGTTCTTCATTGCTTCTTCCATACCTTTTGCTGCGGGAGTAATATATTCTTTAGGTATTGCTCCACCAACAATTGCGTTGATAAATTCGAATCCTTTACCTGGTTCATTTGGTTCAAGTTCTACAAGAACATGACCGTATTTACCTCTACCACCAGATTGTTTAACAAATTTACCTTCGGCTTTAACGGCTTTTGTTATAGTTTCTCTATATGCAACTTGTGGTTTACCGATGTTTGCTTCAACTTTAAATTCTCTTTTCATTCTATCGACTAGAATTTCTAAGTGAAGTTCACCCATTCCACTAATTATTGTTTGTGCTGTTTCGTCATCTACTTTTATTCTAAATGTAGGATCTTCATCAGATAATTTTACTAATGCATCCGAAAGTTTATCTTGATCTGCTTTAGATTTTGGTTCAATTGCAACTTCAATTACTGGTTCTGGAAAAGTCATTTTTTCAAGCATAACAGGGTTTTTATCATTTTCACAAAGTGTGTCACCTGTTCTTGTTGCTTTTAATCCTACTATTGCAATAATATCTCCAGCTCTTGCTTCATCAAGATCTTCTCTTGAATTAGCATGCATTCGTAATATTCTACCAACTCTCTCTTTTTTATCAGAGATTGAATTATAGATATATGAACCAGTTTTGAGCATACCGCTATACAATCTGACGTAAGTTAATTTACCTACATAAGGATCAGTCATAATCTTAAAAGCTAATCCAGTTAGTTCTGATGAAACTGATGGTTTGATAAATACTTCATCTTCTCTATAAATTTGTGTAGCTGGTATCTCTTCAGTATCAGTAGGAGATGGTAAGAAATCAACAACTGCATCTAGTAATTTTTGAACACCTTTATTTTTGAATGAAGATCCACAAAGCACTGGAACAACATCTAATTTTATAGTAGCTTGCCGTAAGGCTTTAATGATTTCATCTTTTGTAATTTCTTCGCCTTCTAAATATTTCATAAGAAGAGTATCATCTGAGTCAGATACTGCTTCAAGCATTAGTGTACGATATTTATTGGCTATTCCAATCAAATCATTAGGAATATCAATATCTTCAAAGGTAGCACCTTGAGTTTCATCATGGTACATTCTTGCTTTCATTTCAAGCAAGTCTATTACACCTGTAAACATATCGCCCGAACCGATTGGTAAATTTATCGGGACAGCATTTGCTCCAAATCTTTCCTTTATTGAGTCAACAACAGCATAAAAATCAGCACCAATTCTATCCATTTTATTTATAAAAGCAATTCTTGGGACTTTATATTTATCAGCTTGTCGCCAGACTGTTTCAGATTGTGGTTCCACACCACCAACGGCGCAAAATAAAGCGATAGCGCCATCAAGAACTCTTAAAGATCTTTCAACTTCTACTGTAAAATCTACGTGCCCAGGAGTATCTATTATATTTATTTCATGATCTCTCCAATAAGCTGTTGTAGCAGCAGAAGTGATTGTAATACCTCGTTCTTTTTCTTGTTCCATCCAGTCCATAGTTGCAGCACCATCATGTACTTCACCAATTCGATGTAATTTCCCTGTATAGAACAAAATTCTTTCAGTTGTTGTGGTTTTACCAGCATCTATGTGTGCCATGATGCCAATATTTCTAACTTTATCTATTTCAACTCTTTTTTTAGCCATTTAAACTAAACCTTACCATCTAAAGTGAGCAAAAGCTTTATTTGCCTCTGCCATTCTATGTGTATCTTCTTTTTTCTTAACAGATGAGCCTTGATTATTAGATGCATCTATTAATTCTGCAGCTAATTTTAATGCCATTGATTTATCTTTTCTTGCACGTGAGTATGTTTTTATCCATCTAAGTGCTAAGGCTACTCGTCTTTCTGGTCTAACTTCCATAGGGACTTGGTATGTTGCTCCACCTACTCTTCTACTTCTAACTTCAACCATTGGTTGTACATTTTGAATTGCTTTGTTAAAAGTTTCTAAAGCTGTTTTTTTTGTTTTAGCTTCGATTATTTCGAAACACTCATAAACTACTTTTAATGCACTATTTTTATTTCCGTCGTACATAATATAGTTTGCAAATTTTGAAATCAATTTGTCATTGAATTTAGGATCTGGCTTAATATAACGCTTTTCAGCTCTTCTCTTTCTCATATTCTCTACTTAGCCTTTGGTTTTTTGGTTCCGTATTTAGATCTACCTTGTTTTCTATCTGAAACACCAGATGCATCAAGTGTTCCGCGAATAATATGGTATCTTACTCCTGGAAGATCTTTAACTCTACCTCCTCTAATCAGAACGATTGAGTGTTCTTGCAAATTATGACCTTCACCTGGAATATAAGCTGTAACTTCTACACCATGAGTTAATCTCACTCTTGCAACTTTTCTTAGAGCTGAGTTTGGCTTTTTAGGAGTTGTAGTATAAACTCTTGTGCAAACGCCTCTTTTTTGAGGATTTGAATTTAAAGCCGGTGCTTTACTCTTAAATGTTATCTTTTTTCTGCCTTTTCTAACTAATTGACTAATTGTAGGCATAAAATCTCCAATACTTTCAAAATTTTCAGACCCACAATATATTGATATTGTGAGTAATTGTCAAGTTTAGCTTATCATTTTATTATAATTCATCAAAATTATCTGTAATAATTGCAGATTCTTCTTCAACTGGTTCTTCTTCTGAATAATCTTGCAATTCAATTAATATATCTTTGAATTTATTTAATCCTGTTCCAGCTGGAATTAGATGTCCCATAACAACATTTTCTTTTAATCCTTGTAAGTTATCAACTTTTGCTTGAATAGCGGCATTAGTTAAAACTTTTGTCGTTTCTTGGAAAGATGCTGCTGAAATAAAACTTTCAGTTTTTAAAGCTGCTTCAGTAATACCAAGCAAGATATTATCCATTGTTGCAGGAATAGTTTCACGAACAACAATATCTTTCAATTCTTTTCTTTTTAAGGAAGATGATATTTCACGGGCTTTTGATTTTGTTATAAGTTGTCCAACTTTTAAATCAGAATCTCCAATTTCTTCAACGACAACTAAGTTTTGAAGTCTTAAGTTTTCGTTATTAAAATGTGTCCTGTTTACTAAATCTTCATCTATAAACTTACTATCACCTGAAGAAAGAATTTTAACTTTTTGCAACATTTGTTTTACTATTACTTCAATATGTTTATCGTTTATTTTAACACCTTGCAAACGATAAACTTCCTGAATTTCATTAACTAAATATTCTTGTACTGCATTTGGACCTTTGATTTTCAAAATATCATGTGGATCAATTGGTCCATCTGTAATTTTTTCTCCATCTGATATTTCATCTCCTTCCTGAACAAGAATATGTTTTCCGTAAGGGACGTTATATACTTTTTGAATTGAACCGTCAAATGCTTCAATTATAATTTCTCGCGAGCCTCTTTTTCTTGAACCGAATTTTACAACTCCTTCGATTTCTGAAACAACTGCAGGTTCGTGCGGACTTCTTGCTTCAAATAATTCTGTTACTCGTGGTAAACCACCTGTAATATCTTTTGTTTTTGATGTAGCTTTTGAAATTTTTGCTAAAATAGTACCAGCTTGAATTTCTTCATTTTCTTCAACGTTTAGATAAGCACCAATTGGCATATTATAAATTTTTTCATTGCCTTCTTTATCAGTAACTATTATTGAAGGGGTAAAGTTTTTATCTTTCGATTCAATTACAACTTTAGCAACGTGTCCTGTTTGGGAATCTGAAACTTCCTTTATTGAAATGCTATCAACTAAATCAATAAATCTAACTTCTCCGCTTATATCTGAAATAATAAGCGTGTTATATGGATCGTGATTATATAATGGTTGTTTTAATGTTACCATATCCCCATCAGAAACAAGTAATTCTGCCCCATAAGGCACATCGAATCGTTTAATTTGTCGATTATCATTATCATATAAATTGATTGCACCACGTCTTCCGATAACAACTTTTACATTAGTTTTATCACCAAAAATATCTTCTTTTTCGTAATCAACATATTTCAATCTTTCAAATTCAACACGTCCGTTATGTGTGGATTCAACTTGAGATTGCGAAGCAATACGAGATGAAGTACCACCTAAGTGGAAAGTTCGAAGTGTTAGCTGTGTACCTGGTTCACCGATTGATTGGGCTGCTACAATTCCTACTGCTTCACCAATTTCTACTAACTTTCCTGTAGTAAGATTTCTTCCGTAACATTTAGCACAAACACCTTTTTGAGATTCGCAAGTTAAAACTGTTCGAATCTTAACTGAATCCAAACTTGCTTCGTCAATTTTTCGGGCTGCTTCTTCTTCAATGATTTCACCAGTAGCAACAAGAAGTTCTTCAGTAACTGGGTCATAAATATCTTCTTGAGCGACACGACCTATAATTCTTTCAGCTAAAGGTTCTCTTTCCGTTTCACCATCTTTAAGAGCAGAAATGTGAACTCCACGGATTGTGCCGCAATCTACTTCTGAAATAATTACATCTTGTGCAACGTCTGTTAATCTTCTTGTTAAATAACCTGCATCCGCAGTTTTAAGAGCTGTATCAGCAAGACCTTTTCGAGCACCGTGTGTTGAAATAAAGTATTCCAAAACTGACAAACCTTCTTTAAAGTTTGCAATAATTGGATTTTCGATGATTTCACCTGATTGACCTGACAAAGTTTTCTGCGGTTTTTGCATTAAACCTCTCATACCAGCAAGTTGTCGTACTTGTTCTTGTGAACCTCTCGCTCCAGAATCCACCATCATATTTAGTGGATTAAATCCATCGCGATCTTTTTTAAGTTCGTCCATTAATGCTTTTGAAACATCGTTTGAAGTATGAGTCCAAACGTCAATTATTCTGTTATATCTTTCAGTATCAGTTGTTAAACCTTCTTCATATTCTTGATATATAACACTTACTTTTTCATTTGATTCTTTAATTAATTTTTCTTTTACTTTTGGAACAATCATATCGCTAAAACTGATTGAAACACCTGCTCTTGTAGCAAAAGTATAACCTAAATCTTTTAAGTTATCAAGAAAAATTGCTGTAACTTCATTCCCAAGTTTGGTAAACATTTTATAAATAAAATTACTGAAAAACTTCTTAATCAATAATTCATTAATATAGCCCATTTCTTTTGGAACAATACTATTAAAGATTACTCGCCCTGGTGTTGTTTCTATGATTTTTCCATCTATTCTAACTTTAACTTTTGCATGTAGTCCAACTTTTTTCTGATCTAAAGCTATTTGAATTTCTTGAGCATCGGCAAAAATCATACCTTCGCCAAGATCGTTTGGTTTCATTTTTGTTAAGTAGTAAATTCCTAAAATAATATCTTGCGTTGGAACAACAATTGGATTTCCGTTTTGTGGTGATAAAATATTATGACTTGAAAGCATTAATAATGAAGCTTCAAGTTGTGCTTCAAATGAAAGTGGTACGTGAACTGCCATTTGGTCACCGTCAAAGTCGGCGTTAAACGCTGTACATACCATTGGATGCAACTGAATAGCTTTACTATCAATCAATACGGGTTGGAATGCTTGAATACCAAGTCTGTGCAAAGTTGGAGCACGGTTTAATAAAACTGGATGTCCATCAATTATTGTTTCAAGAATTTCCCAAATTATCGGATCTTTTCTATCAACTGCTTTTCTTGCACTTTTTGTGGTTTTAAATTCGCCTCTTTCCATTAATTTTCTAATAATGAAAGGTTTGAATAATTCAACTGCCATATCTTTTGGTAATCCGCATTGATGTAATTTTAATTCTGGACCAACAACAATTACTGAACGACCAGAATAATCAACACGTTTACCAAGTAAGTTCTGACGGAATCGACCTTGTTTTCCTTTCAACATATCAGAAAGTGATTTTAGTGGACGATTTCCATCACTTCGTATTGCAGATGATCTTCTTGAATTATCGAAAAGTGCATCAACTGATTCCTGAAGCATTCTTTTTTCGTTTCTTAAAATTACTTCGGGAGCTTTTATATCAATTAATCTTCTTAATCTGTTATTTCTAATTATTACTCTTCTATAAAGATCATTCAAATCACTTGTTGCAAATTTTCCACCTTCTAATGGGACAAGTGGACGAAGTTCAGGTGGAATTACTGGGATTATGTTCATTACCATCCATTCTGGACGATTTGGCACTTTATCTTCTTCTGATTTAAAAGCTTCAAAAACTCTAAGTCTTTTTAAAAGATCTTCTTTTTTTTGTTGTGATGTTTCTGATTTCAATTTTTCTTTCAAATCATCAAATGTTTTATCAATATCTACTTCTTTTAGAAGAATTTTTATTGCTTCTCCACCAATTTTAGCCACAAATTTGTTTGGATCATTATCATCAAGTACATCGTTATTTTCAGGTAAAGTGTAAAGAATTTCATAATATTGGTCTTCTGAGAGTAAATCTTTCTTCTTTACGCCAGTTGGACCTGGGTTAATAACAATATATGATTCGTAATAAATTACCTTTTCAAGTTCTTTAGTGCTCAAACCTATGATATTTCCAATTTTGGATGGGAGTGCTTTAAAAAACCAAATGTGAACAATTGGTACTGCTAAAGCAATATGACCCATTCTTTCGCGACGAACTGCTTTTTGTGTAACTTCTACACCACATCTATCGCAAACTATACCACGGTAACGTACACCCTTATATTTTCCGCAAGCGCATTCCCAATCTTTTACTGGACCAAATATTTTTTCACAAAACAAACCATCTTTTTCTGGTCTGAACGATCGATAATTGATCGTTTCAGGCTTTGTAACTTCTCCATTTGATCTAGATAAAATATCATCAGGACTTGCTAAGCTAATAACAACATTATTTATTGATTTTATTTTAACTTCTTGCTTGCTTACTTGCATCTATTTTTTCTCCTTGTAGAAAAATTATCTTAATTTAATATCAAGTCCTAGACCTTGAAGTTCTTTAATTAAAACGTTGAATGCTTCAGGAACACCTGGCTCTGAAATATTTTCACCTTTCACAATTGCTTCGTATGCTTTTGCTCGGCCAAAAACATCATCGCTTTTTATCGTTAAAATTTCCTGAAGAATATGTGACGCTCCATAACCTTCTAAAGCCCAAACTTCCATTTCACCGAATCTTTGTCCGCCGAATTGAGCTTTTCCACCAAGTGGTTGTTGAGTAATTAAGGAATAAGGACCAGTTGCTCGAGCGTGTAATTTATCGTCCACCATGTGACCAAGTTTTAGCATATAAATATAGCCAGTCATAACTTTTTGGTCAAATTTTTCGCCAGTTCTACCATCGTATAAGGTGGATTTACTACCTTCGCCTATTTCCGCTTCGTTTATCCAATTTTCAATTTCGTGGAATTTAGCTCCATCAAAAACTGGTGTTTCGAATTTGTATCCTAATTTTTTCCCAACCCAACCAAGAACAGTCTCGTAAATCTGTCCGATGTTCATACGAGACGGCACACCAAGTGGATTTAGAATTATATCAACGGGAGTTCCGTCCTCAGTAAATGGCATATCTTCAACGGGAACAATTTTAGCAACAACTCCTTTGTTTCCGTGACGACCAGCCATTTTATCGCCGACTTGCAGTTTACGTTTTTTAGCAACATATACTTTTGCAAGTTGAACAATTCCTGGGGGGAGTTCATCGCCGCTAATAATTTTTAATCTATCTCGTTTGTATTCTTCTTGTATATCATTTACTGCAAAAAAGTAGTTTTTATATAATATTCTGATATTTGTATTTAATTCTGAATCATCAAACCAATTTTGACGATAATCTAACTTTGAAACATCTTCTAATGATAGAAAAGTATCGCTTTTAATAACTGTATTACTTCGAATTATTGAAGAACCATCCAAATCACGAATTCCAAGTGTGTTTTTCCCAATTGTTAATTTCGTTAATTTGGAAACCATACTATTATAAATTTGATTTCTTTTTGATTCTAAACTTTTTTCAAGTTCATCAAGTTGCTTCTTCTCGATTTTTTTAGAATCACCTTCTTTTTTCTTTCTACTAAATAATCTTGTTTTAAGAACTACGCCTTTCAATCCTGGAGGGGCTTTTTTGGATGCGTCTTTTACATCACCAGCTTTTTCTCCAAATATTGCTTTGAGCAATTTTTCTTCAGGGGTAGGATCGCTTTCGCCTTTCGGTGTAATTTTTCCAATAAGAATATCACCTTCAACTACGCTTGCTCCAACTCTTATAATTCCATCTTCATCCAAATTTTTAGTCATATCTTCACTAACATTTGGAATATCACGAGTTAATTCTTCTTGTCCACGTTTTGTTTCACGTACTTGTAATTCAAATTGTTCAATGTGAATAGAAGTAAAAACATCTTCGCGTACTAATTTTTCACTGATAATAATAGCATCTTCAAAGTTGTAACCTCGCCAAGGCATAAACGCAACAAATACGTTTTTACCAAGGGCTAATTCTCCACCTTGCATCGAATGTCCGTCAACCAAAACATCATTTTTCTGAACCTTTTGTCCCATTCTTACAACAGGTCTCTGATTAATACAAGTTTCTTGGTTTGAACCTGAGAATTTTACAAGTTTATATTCTTTTACTTGAGTATCTTCAAAAGTAGTAAGTGCTTCAATACTATTTGGATCAATATCATAGCGAACTGTAACTTTCTCAGCATCAACATACTCCACTACTCCATTTCCTTCAGCTAAAATTAGTGCACGGGAGTCGTGTGCAATTTTGTATTCCATGCCTGTTCCAACAATTGGAGCTTCAGTTACCATAAGTGGGACTGCCTGACGTTGCATGTTTGAACCCATCAAAGCGCGGTTAGCATCATCATGATCTAAAAATGGAATTAGTGATGCCCCAGCACTAACAAGTTGAGATGGGGCAACATCCATGTAGTCAACTTCACTTGGAACAACAACTGGAAATTCTCCTTTCAGACGACATTTTACTCTTTCGTTAACGAATTTATTTTGGTCGTTTAATGGAGCATTTGCTTGAGCAATTGTATATTTATCTTCTTCATCAGCAGTTAAATATTCAACCCTATTTAAAACTTTTCCATTTTCTACTTTGCGATATGGTGTTTCTATAAACCCATAATTGTTAATTCTTGAATAAATTGTTAAAGAGGAGATAAGTCCGATATTCGGACCTTCGGGAGTTTCAATTGGGCAAAGTCTGCCATAATGTGTATGATGTACGTCACGAACTTCAAAACCAGCTCTTTCTCTTGTTAAACCGCCAGGACCTAATGCTGATACTCTTCTTTTGTGAGTCATTTCAGCAAGTGGATTTGTTTGATCCATAAATTGAGAAAGTTGGTTTGTTCCAAAAAATGCATTAATGACACTAGTAATTGTTCTAGCGTTTACCAAATCGAGTGGTTGCATATTTTCGGTATCGCGAGCATTCATTCTTTCTTTAATTGTTCTTGCCATTCTTGCAAGTCCAACATTATATTGCTGACTTAATTGCTCACCAATTGTTCTAATTCTTCTATTCCCAAGATGGTCAATATCATCCACTGGCAATTCACCACGTTTTAGTTCGATAATTTTTTTCATGATGGAAATAATATCTTCAATAGTAAGAATTGTTGTTGTAATTGGAATGTTTATTCCTAATCTGTTGTTCATTCTAAAACGACCAACTTCACCTAAATCATATCTTTTTTCATTGAAGAATAATTTGTCAATAAGTCCTTTTGCAGTATCAATATCTGGAGCTTCGCCAGTTCTTAACTGACGGTAAATTGCAAAAAGAGCTTCTTCTTGAGATTGTGCTGTATCTTTTATTAATGTATTTACAATTAAATCTTGTTCAAAAGTAGTTTTTGAAGTAATAAGTTTTACAGATTCAACTGAAGAATTTCTGATCAATTCAATGATTTCTTCTGTTACTTCCTCACCTTTGGCTACATGAAGTTCACCTGTGAGTTCATCAATAACATCATATAAAGCAAGCATTCCGATGTGAGTTTCGTTATCTAATTCAACTTTTTTAACTTCAATTACTTGGTTGAATAAATTTAATATAACTTCATCTTCCACATATCCTAGTGCTTTTAATAAAGTTGTTGCTGGAAATTTCTTTCTTCTATCTATATAACAATACATTACGTGGTGTATATCGGTAGCGAATTCTACCCAAGAACCGCGAAATGGAATAATTCGAGCTGAATAAATTGGTGTTCCGTTCGGATGAGTTGACTCTTGAAAAACAACACCTGGGGAACGATGTAATTGATTTACAATTACTCTTTCAGCTCCGTTTATGATAAATGACCCTCTTTGAGTCATAAAAGGAATATTGCCTAAATATACTTCCTGTTCAATACTATTAACGTATTCTTGTGTTTCTTCATCTTTTGTTGAAAGACGTAGTTTAGCTTTAAGTGTTGCATTATAAGTTAAACCTCTTTCTTGGCATTCTTCCATAGAATAACGTGGTTTTTCTACAAAATAGCCTAAATAATCTAAACGGTAAAATTCTTTATTATCAAAAATTGGGAAATTTGATCTAAAAACTTGCTCTAAACCAGTATTAGTTCTTTCTTCTGGTTTAACCGTAAGTTGAATGAAATCTTCAAACGATTTTAATTGCACATCCAATAAATCGGGTTGTTCTAAAACAGTGTTAATCTTTGAGAAAGTTACTCTGTTATTTAACGGATTTATTTTTATGTTATTCAATCCTAACCTCCAAAAATTTGGATTACTTTTTAAAATTATATAGTGATAGGACGAACTTTGCCATCCTATCACTATGAAAATATATTATGTTGTGAACTATTTAAGTTCTACTGTTGCGCCAGCTTCTTCTAATTCAGCTTTAATTTTTGCTGCTTCGTCTTTTGAAACACCTTCTTTAACAGTTTTTGGAGCGGCATCAACTAAATCTTTTGCTTCTTTTAAGCCTAACCCAGTGTGTGCTCTTACAACTTTAATTACGTTGATTTTCTTTTCACCAGCTACTGTAAGAACAACATCAAATTCTGTTTTTTCTTCAACTTCGGCAGCTGCTGCAACTGCAACTGGACCACCCATAACTACAGGGGCTGCTGCACTTACACCAAATTCTTCTTCTAATGCTTTTTTTAATTCTGCAGCTTCAACTAATGTTAGAGCTTTAATTTCTTCTACTATTTTAGCAATTTTTTCTGACATTTTATAAATCTCCTTTAATAATTTTTTCTTTTTTAAGCAGCTTCTTTTTTGCTGATTTCATCAATTACACTTACCAAATCTCGCATTACTGCATTTAGTACTCCAACTATACCTGTTGCTGGTTGTGCTATGCTGCCAATAATGCTTGACATAATTTCTGGTTTAGATGGCATGGAAGCAAGAACATCTAATTTTTCACTTCCATAGAAAGTTGATTCGATAACTGCACCTTTGAATACCAATTTCTTTTTATCATCATAATACTTTTTGATAATCTTTGCTGGCGAAACAAAATTTTCACCTGTAAAAATAAATCCAGTCATTCCAGCAAGTGTCTCAGAAATTGATTCGTATCCACCAACTTCATTCATTGCTTTCTTAACCAAAGTATTTTTGAAAACTTTGTAAGTAACTGATTCCTTGCGGAATTCTCTTCTTAGGTTGTTAATATCTTCAACATTAATGCCTGCATAATCGACTAAATAAACAGCGTAGGAATTTTGAAGCAACTCTTTAATTTGAGCAATTTGATCTGCTTTTTCAGTCTTATTCATTTAAACACCTTGTTATTTTTTCTTTTGAAGCTATATATTGAGTGCGTAATTTCTTATTTAAGTATTGATATTGTTTCTTTATTTAATTTCAAACCAGGTCCCATTGTTGAAGAAAGATATAAACTCTTTACATAAAGACCTTTTGCAGATGAAGGCTTTAATTTCATAATCATTGTTAAGAAGGCAATTAAATTTTCTTTTAGCTTATTTGATTCAAAATTCAATTTACCAACAGAAGTATGAACAATTCCAGCTTTATCAACACGGAATTCAATTTTACCACCTTTAGATTCTTTAACGGCTTTTGAAACATCCATGGTTACAGTTCCACTTTTAGGATTTGGCATTAAACCACGAGGTCCTAAAATTCTACCCAATTTACCAAGTTCTGCCATTGAATCTGGGGTGGCAATTATAACATCAACATCTGTCCAGCCATTCTTAATTTTTTCTAGATATTCTTCAAATCCAGCGAAATCGGCTCCTGCTGCTAACGCTTCTTCGGCTTTAACACCTTTGGCAATAACAAGAACTCTAACCACTTTACCAGTCCCATTCGGAAGTAAAACCGTACCACGAACCATTTGGTCAGCGTGACGTGGATCGACACCTAATTTAATAGCGCAATCTAAAGATTCAGTAAATTTCACTTTAGATACTTTTTGCAATGTTTGAATTGCTTCATCTAATTCGTATTCTTTTTTGAAATCAACTTCTTTTCGTATTGCTTTAATTCTTTTAGAAACTTTCATATTATCTTACCAAAATTTTATTTTTATCTAATTTATCCTTCAACTACAACGCCCATACTTCTTGCAGTTCCTGCAATAATGCTCATAGCGTGGTCAACATCGTTTGCATTTAAATCTGGCATTTTCATTACAGCAATTTCTCTTAATTGGTCTTGAGTCAATTTCCCAACTTTTGTTTTATTTGGTTCGCCCGAGCCTTTTGGAAGGTTAATTGCTTTTTTGATCAAAACTGCCGCAGGTGGAGTTTTGGTTATAAATGTGAATGATTTATCAGCATAAACAGTTATCACAACTGGAATTATCAAACCTTCACGGTCTGAAGTTTTAGCATTAAACTGTTTACAGAATTCCATGATATTTACACCTTTTTGACCTAAAGCTGGTCCAATTGGTGGAGATGGATTTGCTTTTCCGCCAGGAACTTGTAGTTTGATATAACCTGTAATTTTTTTAGCCATTGTTAAACCTTTTATTTACTTTATTTTTCTAATTCAGCTTGTGAAAAGTCTAATTCTATCGGAGTTTTTCTTCCGAATATTGAAACCATAACTTTAATTTTCATTTTTTCTTCATTAATCTCTTCAACATATCCACTAAAGTTTTTGAAGGGACCATCAATAATTTTTACAAAATCACCCGCTCTAAACATTGTTTCATTACGTTCTGTTTCATCATCTGATTTAAGTTTGCCAACAATTCTTTTGACTTCATCAGGTGTTAAAGGGACTGGTTTGTTTTTATTTCCCAAAAATCCCATAACAGACTGAGTGTTTGAAACAAAATCATATACTTTATTATCCATCGTCGCGTGAAGTAAAATATATCCAGGAAAGAAGTTCTTAGTCTTAATTTTCTTTTTACCATCTTTTATTTCAAAGACTTTTTCAGTTGGGACAAGAATATCAAAAATTCTGTCTTTAAGATCTTCTCTATCAGCTAGCTCATATTCAATTAGACCCTTTACCTTATTTTCATGTCCTGAAAAAGTTCTAACCACATACCATTTTGCAACAGAATTTTCCAATTAAAATATTCCTTTTAATATTTGCACTAATCCAATATCAATTATGTATGTAAAAAATGCAAAAAGAATACTTACAACAATTACAACAACTGTTGATTCTTGCAGCTCTGCTTTAGTTGGCCAAGTTACCTTTTTCATTTCTTTAATAACATCATTAAAAAATTTTTTTATTTTGTCTATCATTTTTAAACCTTTGTTAATTGGCACGTCAGGAGGGAGTCGAACCCCCAGCCTGCGGTTTTGGAGACCGCTGCTCTGCCAATTGAGCTACTGACGTATCAATATTATTTAGTTTCTTTAAAAATTACGTGTTTTTTTGCTACAGGATCATATTTTTTATGTTCAACTCGTTGAGGTTGATTTCTTTTGTTTTTCATTGCCGTGTATCTGTAACCAGTACCTTCCGTACTTTCTAGAATTATTCTAACTCGAGCATTTTTTGCTTTTGCCATTTTATCTCCAAAATTTCATATTAAAACTTAAAGTAGAGCTGACGACCGGGATTGAACCGGTGACCTCATCCTTACCAAGGATGTGCTCTACCTACTGAGCTACGTCAGCTTAAAAAATTATTATCTGCTAATGGGAAAATTCTAAGGGAAATTGAGCGGGAGACGGGACTCGAACCCGCGACCAACAGCTTGGAAGGCTGTGACTCTAGCCAACTGAGTTACTCCCGCTTAAACTTTTTTAGTTTAAGAGAATCGATATTTCGTCTTTCGAATTACTCCCGATTATTTATCGCTAAAGCGTAAATTCGGTATTAGCGTAACCTTAATTCGACATTAAAAGTCGATAATAAATAAAGAACACTGTGGGGAGGGAGGGAATCGAACCCCCTCAGGCTTAGCCAACGGATTTACAGTCCGCCCCAACTCTCCAGCTTTGGCGCCTCCCCGATAATCAAATTTTCAAATTACAATCTTATTTTAAGAGCAACAAAAATAAGGTATTGATTTTCATTATGCAAGCCATTTAAAATTATTTTTTAAATGAAAGCTATTTCTTTCATTTCATCAACTAAACCGTAATAAAATGGAATTTTTCGAAATTCATCAAATGAATCTATTTCTAAATCTGTTAATCTAAAATAAATTGAATTCCACTCAGATTTAATAATATCAAGCTCGTTTTCAGAAAATTCAAGAAAATATTTATTTTTTGCTATATCGTCAAATTCCATTTCAGCAACTATTTCTGCAAATTGATTAATTTTTACAATCGGTTCTTTCGATTTTGAAACAAATATGTATTTAAGATAAGGTGCTTCCAAATAGTTTGAAATAAGTTCAGAAAGACTATCTCCTTTTTCAAATTTATTTTGTTTAAAATTTGAATTTCCACAAACAATTAAATTTTCATTAGGATTAATATTTTTTTCAATTTCTATTTCAATTTCTTTAGCAAAAACTTCACGAAAAACAACTTTTGGCAGAATTACTTCATTCATCGAATAATCTCCAATAAGATTCATCTTTTTGAGATTTTCGCTTTGTGAATAATAAATGAAATCTGGTGATAAAAATCCATCGAAAGCAATACCGATTTTTTGTGAAACAAAAAGATTATTTGTATGTGTAATTTCTAAACTTGGTAACAAATACAAATCATACAAGTTCTCTGAAAAAGCTTTTTGTACCGAATTGTTTTGCATAAATGTTACTTTAATTTCTGAATTTGTGATTGCAGAAAAAAGTAATCTTGTGAAAATATTATCTGAGCTTGCTATTTGTATCATATCAATAAAAAAAGCCTGACTTAGCAGGCTTAAATGAAAATCAAAATAATTTTAGTGAATGTTTTTATCTTTAATTCTTGCTGCTTTTCCAGATAAATTACGTAAATAATATAGTTTTGCTCTTCTAACTTTTCCTTCACGAACTAATTCTATTTTAGCAATTTTTGGTGAATTGAATGGGAATATTCTTTCAACTCCAACACCGTTAGTAACTTTACGAACTGTAAAAGATTTTCCAGCTCCGCTACCTTTTATTGCTATTACGTCTCCTTGATATTGCTGAATTCTTTCTTTATTTCCTTCAACAACTCGAACGTGTACGTTTATTTTATCTCCAGACTTGAATTGTGGAAACTCACTTGATCTCTGATTATTTAGTATTTCGGTTAATCTATCCATAGTTACTCCAATCTATTAATTTTTTTCCATTTTTTAGTTAATAATTGCGACTGCTCTTCTTTCCATTCATTTATTTTTTTTGTATTTCCAGATAATAATATTTCAGGAACATTTTTCCCATTTAGGTTTGCTGGACGTGTATAAAATGGCGGTTCAATTCTATCGCTATCCATAAACGAATCTAATAAAGCCGATTCGCTGTCGTTCAGCACTCCGGGAATTATTCTTACGATTACATCAACCATAATTAGTGCTGGTAATTCACCACCACTTAGTACGTATTTACCGATAGATATTTCATCAGTTACAAATTCTTCGATAACTCGTTCGTCAATTCCTTTGTAATGTCCAGCAAGAATAATAATATTTTTTGCAAGTGAAAATCGGTTTGCATCAGTTTGTTCTAAAATTTTACCACGAGGTGTTGTAAAAATAATATGTTGATATTCTCTTTCACTCTGCAATTTTTTGATACAACTGAAAATTGGTTCTGGTTTTAACAACATTCCAGCGCCACCGCCAAATGGCTTATCATCAATTGTTTTGTGTTTGTCAGTTGCATAATCTCGAATATCGTGTACAAATATTTCAACTAGTTTTTTATCTTGGCTGCGTTTAATAATACTAGTATTTAGCGGCGAAGAAAGTAAATCTGGAACGGCGGAAATAATGTCAATTCTCATTCAGATTTTCCAAATTAATTAGATTGATCTGCTTTAGATTGAGATTAATATTGCTTATATAATCCGAGATAAAAGGGATTAGGAATTCGGGATTATCTTGAGTTTTTACAACAAGCACTTCGTTTGATTTTAGTACAAAGATGTCAGTCACAATGCCAAAGAACATATTTTTATAAATAACTTTGCAATCAATTAAATCATGAATATAATATTCAGATTCTTTTAGTTTTGCTGTCTGTGTTTGTTCAATATATAAATTCTTGCCAAATAGAAATTCAATTTCTTTATTTGAATTGAAATTTTTCAATTTAATAAGCAATTTTTCATTTTTCTTAAGAACATCTTCGATGAAAAACTTACGTAACCCACCAAAGACATCAACAAAAACATATTCTAAAGAAAAAAAATTTTCTTCAAAATCTGAAAATGATTTTAAAGAAAGATAACCTTTTTCACCGTAAGCAGAAATAAATTGGGCAATAAGGAATAAATCAATCAAACTGCAATAAATTAATCAACAATATTTAATGTTGCTTTAATTCCGTCTTTTGCAGCAACTGCTGTTAAAAGCGTTCTTAGAGATTGAGCGGTTTTGCCTTGTTTGCCTATAACTTTACCAATATCATCATGAGCAACTGTAAGTTTTAGAATAACCGATTTTTCACTTTGCTTAGTCTCGACAATATTAACGTTATCAGGACTATCAACTAAATGCTTTACGACGAATTCCATAAAATCTTTCATCAGAATACCAAGAATTTGTTAAAAGACGCTCTTTTTTAACAAAAACTAAATAAATTAGTTTTGTTCTTCGGAAGTGGCGCCAGTTACTTCCTCCAATTTTTCTTCTTTTATTGGTTGTTTTGTTTCTTCTTTTTTAGAAATTTCTTTTTTTAGAACAATTTTAGCAATTTTTTCAGTACGATTTGCATACCATTTATCCATTTCAGCTGTAATTTTATCTTCAGTCAAACCGCGTTTTGCTAATTCTCTTTTAAGAATAATTCCTTCTTTGCTTAAAATGTTTTTAACAGTTTGAGTTGGTTGTGCACCAACCCCCAACCAATAAAGTGATCTAACTTCATTAACTTCAATAGTTGCTGGATTTGTTTTTGGGTTATAAGAACCAATAATTTCAATAAATCGACCATCTCTTGGGGAATTAGAATCAGTAGCAACAATTTGATAAATTGGTTGTCTTTTCTTTCCCATTCTACGTAATCTTAACTTAACAGCCAAAGTAGCTATCCTCCTAGTTTATATATATTTTCTATCTAAAATTCTTAAGTATATTTTTGGCGCCACCGCGCGTTTTTAACATTTTCATCATTTTTTGCATTTCTTTAAACTGCTTTAGTAATCTATTTACATCTTGAATTGAATTACCACTTCCGCGAGCAATTCTCATTCTTCTGCTTCCATTGAGAATATCTGGTGTTTTTCGTTCTTTTTTAGTCATAGATTGAATTATTGATTCAACTTTAACTAATTCTCTATCATCAATTTGTTGATTTTTTAGAGCTTTATTAACACCTGGGATCATTGATATTAATGATTGTAATGAACCCATTTTTTTAATCATTTTAATTTGTTTAAGAAAATCTTCCAAATCAAACTTATTTTCTAAAAGTTTTTTCTCAAGATCCTGAGCTTCTTTTTCGTCAAATTGTTGTTGAGCTTTCTCAACAAACGAAATTATATCGCCTTTTCCAAGAATTCTTGAAGCTAATCTTTCAGGATAAAAAACTTCAATTTCATCTAATTTTTCACCAATACTCAAAAATTTTATAGGCTTATCAACAATTGCCTTTATTGATAAAGCACAACCACCGCGAGTATCTCCGTCCATTTTCGAGAGAATAATTCCATCAAAATCAACTTCATCATGAAATGATTTGGCAGAATTTACGGCATCTTGACCAGTCATTGAATCCACAACGAAAAGAATTTCTGTAGGATTTATTGCTTTTTTTATGTTAACAACTTCATCCATCAATTCTTTATCAACGTGTAAACGTCCCGCTGTATCAACAATAATAGTGTTTAGATGATTTTCTTTAGCATATTTAAGTGATTCTTCAGCAATTTTTACAGCATCTTTGCTTCCGTCAATTGAAAATACGGGAACATCAATACTTTTTCCCAACATCTTAAGTTGGTCAATTGCAGCAGGTCTGTAAATATCAGCAGCAGTTAAAAGAACATTACGTTTTTTAGATTTTAAAAATTTTGCTAATTTACCAGCAAAAGTTGTTTTACCCGATCCTTGCAAACCTACCATCAAAATGATAGTAACTCCAGTCGGGTTTAATGTTAATTCCTTATTATTGCCACCGAGTAAGTCCGTTAACTTATCGTAAATTATTTTTGTAATAAGCTGACCTGGAGTAACAGAAGTTAAAACTTCCTTCCCAAGAGCATCAACTTTTACATCATCAATAAATTTTTTAGCGACTTTATAATTAACATCAGCATCTAAAAGAACACGTCTAATTTCACGAAGTGTTTCAGATATATTCTCTTCAGAAAGTTTACCTTGTCCGGTAACTTTCTTTAACACATTTTCAAGTTTTAGAGTTAAATCTTCAAGCATTTCAAATTAGGTAATAAAAATAATGAAATAATTGGATTTATCAAACTTTTAGCTTAATGCGTTTGCACCAGAAACAATTTCAATTATTTCTTTTGTGATAGATGCTTGTCTTGCTTTATTATATTTTAATTGCAACCCGTTTATCATTTCACTTGCATTTTCAGTAGCTTGGTCCATTGCAGTCATTCTTGCTCCCAACTCCGAAGCATAAGATTCCAATAGTGCTTTCCAGATTTGTGAGTTTAAATAACTTGGAATTAAAGTTTGTAATATTTTTTGTTTTTCTGGTTCGTAAATGTAATCAGTAATTTCTGTTTTAGTAGATTCTGTTGAAACAGAAGTTATTGGTAATATTTGCTTGATAACAAGATTCTGTTGCATTACAGATTTGAATTCATTTGATATTAAAATAACTTTATCAAATTCAGCATTTATAAATCTATTTGATAGATTTGTAATAAATCTTTCTGCGAACTCAAATTTTAAGTCCGAAAATATACCGAGATGTTTTTCATCTATTTTATAATTTCGTCGATTAAAATATTCAAATCCCTTTTTACCAATTAAAAATAAGGATACATTTCCTACGGTGTTTTGATTTGAATATTTCTGTTGAATTTCATTTTCTATAGCTTTTATAATATTTACATTAAAGCTACCACACAAACCTCTATCTGCAGTAATGCCAATAATAGCTATTTTTTCTGCATTTTCTACTTTCTTAAAATAAGGTATTTGCATATCAGAAGTAGAGGAAACTAAATCGGATAAAACTTCAGAAATTTTTTGAGCATAAGGTCTTGCTTTAATAATATTTTCCTGAGCACGACGTAATCGTGATGCAGCTACCATTTTCATAGCTTTTGTAATTTTTTGTGTACTTTTTACACCACTAATTCTTTGTTTTATCTCTCTTAAAGTTGCCATAATTTAGAATTCTACTTGAACTTTTCTACAAATTTTGTTAAAACTTGGTTAATTTTTTCTGTTGTTGTATCTGATAATGCTTTCTCTTTTTTAATTGCTTCGTAAATATCAGTATTATTAATTTCGATATATTCCAACAATTCTTTTTCGAAACGTTTAATATCAGAGACTTTAATTGATTCTAAAAATCCCTTTGTACCAGCATAAATTGAAATAACTTGTTTTTCAACTGGAACTGGAGCATTCTGACCTTGTTTTAATAATTCAACTAACCTTTCACCTTTTGCAAGGGTTTTTTGGGTAGATTTATCTAAATCAGAACCGAATTTTGCGAATGCTTCGAGTTCACGATATTGAGCTAAATCAAGTTTCAAAGTTCCTGCAACTTTTTTCATTGCTTTTATTTGTGCATTTCCTCCCACTCGGGAAACTGAAATACCAACATTTATTGCAGGGCGAACACCAGAGTTAAAAAGATTTGGTTCGAGATAAATTTGTCCATCAGTAATTGAAATTACATTAGTTGGAATATAAGCGGAAACGTCTCCTTGTTGTGTTTCAATAATTGGAAGAGCAGTTAATGAGCCTCCTCCTAATTCATCATTTATTTTTGAAGCACGTTCAAGTAATCTTGAATGTAAATAAAAAACATCACCAGGATAAGCTTCTCGTCCAGGAGGGCGTTTTAATAATAATGATAGTTCTCGATAAGCAACTGCTTGTTTTGAAAGATCGTCATAAACAACAAGTGCGTGTCTTGAGCTATCTCTAAAAAATTCTCCCATAGTTGCACCAGAATAAGGAGCGATGTATTGCATTGGAGCTGGAGAAGATGCTGGGGCTGAAATAACAGTTGTATATTCCATAGCGCCGTGTTCTTGTAATTTAGCAACAACTTGTGCAATTGTTGAATTCTTTTGTCCAATTGCAACATAAACACAAAATACTGGTTCTATTCCAACAGCTTTTGCTTCATCAGAATGTGTGTATTTTTGGTTGATAATTGCATCAATCGCAACAGTTGTTTTTCCAGTTTGGCGGTCACCAATAATCAATTCTCTCTGTCCACGACCAATTGGAATCATTGCATCGACAGCAGTAATACCAGTTTGAAGTGGTTCTTTTACAGGCTGACGAGCAATTACACCAAGTGCTTTACGTTCAATTGGTTTGTATTCAGTACCATCAATATTCCCTTTTCCATCAATTGGTTGTCCAAGTGGATCGACAACTCGACCAATCATTTTATCACCAACAGGAAAAGAAGCTAAACGATGTGTTCTTTTTACTTTGTCGCCTTCTTGAATTTTTGAAGAATCTCCAAAAAGAACACAGCCAACGCTATCTTCTTCAAGATTAAGTACCATTCCAATAATTTGATGTGGGAACTCAACAAGTTCTGAAACCATAACTTGCGATAATCCATAAACTCGAGCAATACCATCTCCAACTTGTAAAACAGTACCAACTTCGTAAATATCAATTTCTGAATCAAATCCAGAAAGCTGTTTTCTCAAAATCGCAGAGATTTCATCTGGTCTAACTTGCGCCATATTTAAAACCTTTTAATTCTATTCATTTATTAAAGTATTTTTAATTTTTTCTAACTGACGTTTTACTGAAGCATCTACAATAACATCATTTATTTCAGCGATATATCCGCCAATTATTGATTCATCAACTCGGTTTGAAAATCTTATCTTCTTCCCAGAAAATTTTTCAAGTTGATTTTTAACAACTTCTGATTGTGTTTCATCAAGTTTATATGTAGATTTTAATACTACATCAGTAATATTTTCTTTCTCATCTCGTTTTTTTAAAAAGTCGGATAGAATATCTTTCAATAGATTTATTCTTCCCTTTTTAACAACGAATTTCATAAAATTTAAAACATCTTCAGAAATATAATTAGTGAAAACTGCTTCAAGTAATTCCATTTTCTTCTGCTCACTAATTATTGGAGTTGAAAGATAATTTCTTAACTCACGCGAACCTTGCAAGGAAGCAAAAACAAGCTCAACATTTTCTACAACTGACGAATAAATATTTTTTTCTTCAGCCATTTCTTGTAAAGCTAACGAATATCTCGATGTTATGCTGTAATTACTCATAATTAATTTTGATTTAATTCTTTTATGTAAGAATCAACTAATGCTTTTTGCTTTTCAGCACTAAGTTCTGCTCTAATTATCTTTTCGGCAGCCCCAACTGCAATGTCGGCGATTTCAGTTTTCAGTTTGGCAAAAGATTCTTGATTCTTTCTTTCAATAATAATCTGTGCTTCGCTAATCATTTTTCTTGCTTCATCTTTACTTTCAGAAAGAATTTGCTCTTTTACTTTTTCAGCATATTCTCTTCCTTGCTCGATGATTTTTTGAGCTTCTTCTTCAGCTTGGGCTAACCTTTCTTGGTTTGCTTTTAGCATATCTTCTGCTTGTTTTTGTGCGTCTTCTGCTTTTTGAATTGATTCACGAATAAATTTTTCTCGTTCATCCAAAGCACTAAGAATTGGTTTCCAAGCTACTTTCTTAAGAATAAGAAGTAAAAAAGTGAAAATGATAATTGTCCAAAGTAAAACACCTGGATTTACATCCAAAAGCCAACTTTGCGGACCAGTACCACTTTCAGATAATAATAATAATGTTTTGTAAAACATTTTGTTTTCCTTAATTATGCTGAGAAAAACTCAGTGCTATTTAAGAGCTAAAAGAATTGCAATAACAAGACCGAAAAGCGAAATACCTTCAATCAACGCTGCTGCGATAATCATTGATGTTCTAATATCACTTGCCGCTTCTGGTTGGCGTCCACTTGCTTCCATCGCTGAACTAGCTAATTTTCCAATTCCTAATCCACCACCGATTACAACTAAACCGGCTCCGATGCCTGCTGCCAAATAAGCATATGCTGATGCTGCTAATTCCATTAAATCCTCCAAAGATTTATTTTTTTATTATTAATGTTCTTGATGAACTGCCATTCCAATGAACAAGGAAGACAGAATTGTAAAAATATATGCTTGAATAAATGCTACTAAAATTTCTAATAAATATATAAAAAGTGCAAACCCAACTGAAACTGGTGAAACTAACACTGTTTTTAGAATAAATATTAACCCAATTAATGAAAGAATAATCACATGACCAGCTGTCATATTTGCAAAAAGACGTATTGCCAATGCAAATGGTTTTGTTAGTAAGCCGAGTAATTCAACTACAATCATAACAGGTAAAACAAATGCGGGAATTCCATGTGGAATTAATCCCTTAAAGTATCCTAAAAGTCCGTTTTTCTTAATTCCTGCTGCTTGAATCATAAAAAACGATATTAAAGCCAAACCAGATGTTACTGCAATATTTCCCGTTGCCGTACTTCCATTTGGAATTAAACCCAAAAAATTTACTGTGAGAATAAAAAAGAAGATAGTCAGCAAAAAAGGAAGAAATTTCTCATATCCTTTTCCGATTGTAGGCTTTACCACTTCATCACGAATAAAAACGATGAAGATTTCGATTAAATTTGTAAATCCAGTAGGTACAAAACTCTTTTTGTAAGATGACGCTGCTCGCGAAAGTGCAAAAATTAGCAAAACTGAAGCAATCAACATAAACATTACGTGATTTGTCAAATAATCTGGCAATGGAAATAAGCCGAAAAATGTATCGCTATCCAAAATATGATGAATAATCCAGCTTCCGCCACTATCTCCGTGTTTTTCTGCCACGTGTTCTGCTACTTCTTTAACTTCTGCTAACGCCATAATTTATCGTATTTTTTCTCGAATAAAATCTAATTTCAATTATTAAATAAATAAAGTAAAAAATAAAGAAAGTAAATATAAAAGCAACTTTGTCAATATTCAAGAAATTATAAAAAATTGCAACAAAAACTATTAAAAGGAAAATTCTAAACACCATTCCTCCAAGATTTAATATTAGAAATGTTCTATTATTTTTATTCTGAGAAATGGAAAAAAGAGACATAGCCAAAATCAAATTCAAGATATTTATTCCAAAGGCTAATAAAAATGGTTTTGAATATTCTATAATTTGTTCAGATTTTATTTGCATAACAAAATAATAAACGAGATATATTACAATTGCAATTAAATTTGCGAAAAGAATACTATTTATCAGATTTCTTCTTTTTATTTGCATTTAATGTTGCTTTTATAAAATTATAGATTCCTGCAAATCCGCCTAGAAACGCAAAAATTATCAGAAAAATCGGCTTCGAGTCGAAATGCTCATCCAACCACCAACCTGCCAACGACATTAAAATTATAGTTGCAGCAAGTTGTGTTCCCAAACCCAGATAAACACCGACTTCCTGATAAGCTTTACTAAGTTTGGCAATCGATTTTTCTTTTTCTTTTTCCACACTAATTAAATAATTTTTCTGTCGTGAATGTCATCGAACTTCTTCCTTCGAAAAAAGCTCCCTCTTCCACAACTAATTTTTTAGCTTGTATATCTCCAGTTAATCGTGATTTCGCTTCCAAAACAATTTTTTCAGATGCAATTGCTTTACCGTGTAATTCGCCGCTTAAAATTAAATTCATTGCTGTTACATCGCCAGTTATTTGCGATGTTTCACCTAAAGTTAAATTTCCATCAACCAAAATATCTCCAACAACTGAACCATCAACTCTTACATTTCCTTTGCTTGTAATTTTTCCTTCAATTTTTACATCTGTACTGATTATACTTATTTCGCCTGCGTGATAATCTTTTCTTGCCATAAAATTTCTCCAAAGTTAACTTTTACAAAGTTAATAATATGATTTTACTTTTTAGATAATATTTTTCCATCTACAATTGGTGTTACACAAATTAATGGCGAATCTCCCATTTCTAATTCCTCAAAAATATGATGAAATAGCTGGAAGTGCATTCCCCGTTTTTCTAATTTGTTAAATTTTTTATAACTTAAAAATTCGCCGTTTTTATTAACCGCAGCTCCATATTCTATTGCGGTTGCAAAATCATTTTCAGCATTTTCAAATAGGAATTCCACTTTTTCTTTATCTTCTCCATCTTTCATGTAATCCTTCGCAAATAGATTTACAACAAATCCATTTTCAATTACTACATAAATATTAACTATTTTTTCCATTTTTCTCTTTATGAATTAGTAAAAAAAATGATAACGGGATTGCCAAAGTTATGGCAAATTTACATAAAATCGATTCAAAATATGAACTATAATCCTGTATAAACGGTAACATCACAAAAAAGGGTAATACAAAAATGTAAAATCCTATTGCCAAAGAATAAAACTCCTTTTTCTTTTCAATTGGTATTTTGAAGTAGTTATCTTTCAAAATAAATAGAATTACTGCAATTTCAGCATAATAGAAAAAGCCATAAATGTTACTTAACTCGTTTTTATATCCAGCAATAAATGGAGTACAACCAACAAGCGAAAACGACTGATAATTAAAAATATAATAGATGTTAATTACGATAAAAGGCAAAAACATAATGAAGTTGTATTTTTTAGTCAGTTTGAAATATTCCATTACTAATAATAACCCAACTGGTGGAAGATACGAAATGATAATATAACCAATCAAAATTGTAAAAGAAGAGTTGAAATCAAAAGCACAAATCATTGTTTCTGTAAATTGATAACTGAAAAGTAAACCAATCAAAACAAATCCAATCTTGTTAATTCTATTTTTTTCAGCAAAAATCAAAACATTTACAAGTAGTAAAAGTTCAATGCTTGCCCAAAGTAGCGACATAAAGCCGTTAAAATTTTCCATAAACTCCAAATTTTTGAAAGCAAAAATATGTTTTATTTCAAAAACAAAAAATGAAATCTTATATTGCACTATAAAGAAAAACTCTTTCTCGAATTATTAACCACCATATTTTTGGAGAATATATGTGTTCAATTCTTGGCATTTTAGATATAAAATCAAATCATGAAAAATTAAGAATACAAGCAATAAAAATGTCGAAAATTCAACGACATCGCGGTCCCGATTGGTCTGGGATTTTCTCATCTGAAAAAGCAATACTTGCTCATGAAAGATTGGCAATAATTGATGTTGAAAATGGAGCTCAACCACTATATAGCAGCGATAAACGATTAGTACTTGCAGTAAACGGTGAAATTTACAATCACAAAGAATTGAAAAAAACTCTTACAAACAACTATGAATTTCAAACAAATTCTGATTGTGAAATAATTAATGCTCTTTATCTTGAAAAAGGTACAAACTTTTTAGATGAATTGAATGGTATTTTTGCTTTCATTTTGTATGATAATTCTGATAATTCCTATTTAATTGCTCGTGATCACATCGGAATAGTTCCACTTTACACTGGTTATGATGAATTTGGTAATTTTTATGTCGCTTCTGAAATGAAAAGTTTGATGAATGTTTGTAATCAAGTTGACGAATTTCCTCCTGGACATTTCTATAGCAGTAAAGAAAAAATATTTGTAAAATATTACAAAAGAGATTGGTCGGAATTTTCAAATGTGAAAGATGCAATTACAGATAAAATGAGACTTAAAAAATCTTTAGAAGACGCTGTCCACAGACAATTAATGTCAGATGTTCCATACGGAGTCTTACTTTCTGGCGGGTTAGATTCATCAATAATTGCGGCGATAGCCAAAAAATACTCATCTCGTCGTGTTGAAACAAATGACTTAAAAGATGCTTGGTGGCCTCAACTTCACACATTTTCAATTGGATTAGAAGGTTCGCCAGATTTGGATGCAGCCAAAAAAGTTGCAGATTTTATTGGGTCTGTTCATCACAGTTTTAAATTTACAATTCAAGAAGGTTTGGATGCTATTTCAGATGTAATTTATCACCTTGAAACCTATGATGTTACAACAATTCGCGCCGCAACTCCAATGTATTTAATGGCAAGAAAAATCCGTTCTATGGGTGTAAAAATGGTTCTTTCTGGCGAAGGTTCTGATGAAATTTTTGGAGGTTATTTGTATTTCCACAAAGCTCCAAATGCTGAGGCTTTACACGAAGAAACTGTGAGAAAACTTGGGCAATTAAATAAATATGATTGTCTTCGAGCAAATAAATCAATGGCAGCTTGGGGAGTTGAAACTCGCGTTCCATTTCTTGACAAGGAATTTATTGATGTAGCGATGTCTATAAATCCAGAAGATAAATTACCCAGAAATGGAAAAATTGAAAAACACATTCTGCGCGAATTATTTAAGGATTATCTTCCTGAAGAATTAGTTTGGCGACAAAAGGAGCAATTTTCTGATGGAGTTGGTTACAATTGGATTGATACTCTAAAGGAAATTACAAGCAAAAAAGTCAGTGATATAGAATTGGAGAACGCTCATTTCAAATTCCCTATAAACACACCTCTAAATAAAGAAGCATATTTTTATAGAAATATATTTTCGCAATTCTACCCAATTGATTCAGCCGCGAAGTGTGTCCCAGGTGGGAAATCGGTAGCGTGCAGCACAGAAACCGCCTTACTTTGGGATAAACAACTTTCCGAAATGATTGATCCATCTGGTCGGGCTGTAAAAAACATACATATAAAATCTTATTGAAAAATCATTGTTATTCCCTTTTTCTTGATTTTCAAACATTGCTTCTAATTTATTTGATTTTTTGAGATTTGAAAGTTGAGTGAAATTGATGATAAATATTAAGATATTTGCAACCAAAATTTTAAATTATTAATTAATGAAAAATATACTCATACTTCTTCTACTTTTTACAGCAATCTATTCTCAACAATCAGAAGAAAGAAAAACTTATCATCCAAATGGAAAAATTGCAACTATTGGAACATATTCTAACGGTGTTCTAAATGGATTATTCCAGGAATTTTATGAAGATGGGACTCTTTGGAAAGAATGGAATTTTGTAAATGGGCAAGAACAAGGAAAGTCGATTTGGTATTTCCCCGATGGGAAAATAAGTATGGAATGGTTTTATATTGATGGAAAAATTGAAGGGAAACAAAAATGGTATTATGAATCGGGGGAATTGTGGTCAGAACCACTATATAAAAATGGGAAAAGAGACGGTTTTTCAACGACTTATTATAAATCTGGGAAATTACAAGGATTATGGCTTTACGAAAACGATTTATTAAACGGAATCAGTAAAACATTTTTTGAAAATGGCAAAATTGAAGTTGAAAAAAACTTTGTCAAAGGTAAATTGGAAGGAATTAGCAAAGTTTACTACGATTTTGATGTAGTGGCACTTGAAGCAAATTATTCGAATGATAAACTAAATGGAATTTCATATTTGTATTATCCCGATGGTAAAATTAAAGTAATTGATACTTATATTGATAATCAGATTGTAAAGCGAATTCGATATGACATTGTAGGAAGATTAGAAAAAATTGAGGAAAAGTTTATAAATTATGGTGATTACGGGACTTTAAGTAATATCAAAAAGTTTAAAGAAGGCAAACTCTTTGGAATTTCTGAAAATTATTATAATTCTGGCTTCAAACAAAGTATTGAAAATTATAAGAATAATATTTTGGATAGCACAATTGTTAGATTTCACAACGGTGGTTATTTAGCTGAAATCACAAAATATGTAAATGGAATAATTGACGGAAAACATTTTGTATTTAATAACTTTGGGTCCTTAATTTCAGAAGAAAATTACGTACTTGGAATTTTGGAAGGAGAACAAAAATTTTACGATGAAAATCAAAACTTGTGCAAAATCTTAAATTATTCAAACGGACAACTTGACGGAGAACAACGAAAATTCTATCCAAATGGGAAAATTAAGCAAATTGAAAATTTTGAAAATAATCTAAGAAATGGAATTGCAAAAAAATTCTATCCAAATGAACAAATCCAAGAATTTATTTCGTACAAAAATAATATTCTACATGGGGCATATTTTCGTTATTCCGAAGACGGACAGACAATCCAAAAAGCTGAATTTGTAAACGGAATAATTCTACACAAAAATTAAACTGTTAATATACTTCTTAAAAATGCTCAAAAACTTCGTCTTTTTTGCAGTTTTCCAAATAAATCGCACTTTCCATTTTTTTCTTCATTACATTGTAATGTATTTTTTTAAAATAGATAGGACTATATAAATATGACATTTTCTGATTTAGAATTAGATGAACAGATAATAAATGCAATTTCAGAATTAAATTTTATTGAACCAATGCCGATTCAAGAAAAAGTAATTCCATACATTCTTGACGAAAGTAACCCAGATTTAATTGCATTGGCTCAAACAGGAACAGGTAAAACAGCAGCTTTTGGACTACCTTTGCTTCAAAAAACAAATGCTAAAAAAACAAAAATTCAACATATAATTTTAGCACCAACTCGCGAATTGTGTTTACAAATAGCTGATGATTTAACACTATATGCAAAATATAAACAAAAAGTTAAAATTGCCGCCGTTTTTGGCGGAGCAAGTATTTTACACCAAATTCGCCAATTAAAAGAAGGCGCACAAATTCTTTCGGCAACTCCCGGAAGATTGTTAGATTTAATAATTCGTGGTGAAATTGACTTAAAAAATGTTGAAACAGTTGTGCTTGATGAAGCCGACGAAATGTTAAACATGGGATTTCGTGATGAACTTGAAGGAATTTTAAAAGTTCTTCCAGAAAATCGCAAAACTTATCTTTTTTCTGCAACTATGCCAAATGAAGTACGTGCAATTGCCAGCAATTATATGAAAAATCCTGAGGAAATTACAGTTGGAGTTAAAAATTCTGGTGCTGAAAACGTTGTTCACGAAAGTTATTTAGTACACGCAAAAGATAGATATTTAGCATTAAAACGAATTGTAGATTACTATCCAGATATTTATGGAATTGTCTTTTGTAGAACAAGAAAAGAAACTCAAGATATTGCAGAAAGTTTAATGAGAGATGGCTACAATGTTGATTCTTTGCACGGCGATTTGGCTCAACAAGTTAGAACTTCTGTTATGAATAAATTCCGAATAAAGAATATTCGTTTACTTGTTGCAACGGATGTTGCTGCTCGAGGTTTAGATGTTGATGATTTAACTCATATTATCAATTATAACTTACCTGACGAAGCTGAAATTTATATTCATCGAAGCGGAAGAACAGGAAGAGCTGGAAAAAGTGGAACTTCAATTGTAATTGCTAATTTGAAGGAAAAAGGGAAATTAAAAGAAATTGAGAAACTGATGAAAAAAGAGTTTAATTTTAAAAATATTCCTTCTGGAAACGATATTTGCGAAAAACAACTTTATCATTTAGTAGATAGAATGGAAAAAGTTGAAGTTGATACAGTTCAAATTGAACCTTATTTACCACAAATCATGAAAAAATTAGAATGGCTCGATAAAGAAGAAATTATCAAAAAATTCATTTCTGTAGAATTTAACCGATTTTTAGAATATTATAAAAATTCTGCTGAACTTGATTCTCCATCTGAAAAATCTAAAAAAGATGGTTTAAAAGAAAACTCAAAGAAAAGGACAAAAGTTCAGGTTGAATTTGCTCAGGAAATGACAAGATTTTTTATCAATGTCGGAAAAATGGACAATATAAAAGTTGTTAATTTGATCGGAATGATTCTCGATTATACCGGGATTAAAAATATGGAAATTGGACGCATTGAGTTATTAGATACTTTTTCATTTTTTGAAGCCGATTCCCGCTATGTTGACGAAATTCTAAAAGCGTTTACAAATCAAAAGATGAAAGGCAGAAAAATTAATGTTGAAATTGCCGAAAACAAGGAAGGCTCGCCTCGAGAAAGACATGGTAGAAGTGGAAGAGAAAAACGCGAAAAACGAAGTTTTGGCGACAAACGTGAAAGCAGAGGCGGAAGTAGAGACAAAAAATTTGGAAGTCGAGATTCAAGAAGTTCACGTGATTCAAGAGATGAAAGAAGCGGTGATCGTCGAGAAAGATTTGGACGAAGCGACAGTGGTGAAAAAAGACGAAGTCGTTCAAAAAGCTCTTTTGGAAGTTCAAAACGATCTGATTTCGGTTCACGTAAAAAGGAAAATTCAACTAGAGAAAGAAAACGCAAAAAATAGTATATAATGATTCACGATAATTTCATAAATATTGAAAAGTATAAATCAATTTCGCCAAATATTGCCTCTGCAATTGATTTTTTAATTTCCCATGATTTGAATACTTTTTCTGCTGGTAAGTACGAAATACACAAAGATAAAGTTATAATGCTTGTAAATAAGTATCAAACCAAATCTTCTGAAGAATGCAAACTTGAAGCTCATAAAAAGTATATAGACATTCAATTAATGCTTATTGGGAATGAGAAAATTGGTCATTTTTTATTAGAAAATGAAAAGCCAAGTGAAGAATATTCAGAAGAAAAAGATGTTATGTTTTTTAAGGAAGAATATTGTTCATTTAATTTGAAAAGAAATGAGTTTGCAATATTTTTCCCAAATGATGTTCATAAGCCTGGAATTGCTTTAAATTCATTTGAATATGTTACAAAAATAGTTATGAAGGTAAAAGTAGAATAATTTGCGGTAGAATACGACAAAATTAAAAACATTCGAGAAAGATTTTTTTCGAATGTTTTTTTATGCTAAAATTGGAAGTAAATAAATGGTTGAATATCTGCAGATTGGAATTGGACAACTATCCAAATAATAATTGCTAAAAGAAATCCTTGCACATAAGTTGGTGATTTTGCGAGAAATATCTGTAATTTCTCTTCAAATGCTGCTGGAATAAAGTGTGAAATCATTCCGATAACAAATAAACCTACAACAATTGGATATGCAAAAATAAATTGAGAAAATACTTCAGGATGGAAATATGTGAATATTTGGGTCAAAATATCCATAGCAGATTGAAAGCTTTGAGCTCTGAAGAAAATCATCGAAAATGCCCAAATATGAAAAGTAACAACAATACCAATTAACTTAATGTACCAAGGTTGCTTTTTCATCTTTTCAGGAATATGAAATACTCTTTCGATTGCAAGTGAAAATCCGTGAATAAATCCCCAGAAAACAAATCGCCACGCAGCTCCGTGCCACAAACCGCCAAGCAACATTGTTAACATCAAATTTATGTAAGTTCGCGTGTTCCCTTTTCTATTTCCACCAAGTGAAATGTAAAGATAATCGCGTAGCCAACTTGAAAGAGAAATATGCCATCTTCTCCAAAATTCAGTAATAGTTGATGATTTATAAGGGGCGTTAAAATTTATTGTCAATCTGTATCCCAACATTAAAGCCAAACCGATTGCCATATCGGAATATCCAGAAAAATCACAATAAATTTGAAGTACGTAACCATAAACCGCCATAAGATTTTCAACTCCAGTAAAACGAGTAGGCCAACTGAAAACTCTATCAACAAAATTTATACTTATATAATCTGCAATTACTGCTTTCTTTAGCAAACCAGCCATAATTAAAAATAGAGCGTAACCAATTTCTTTTTTTGTAAGAACTGGGCGAATTGGAATTTGCTTTAAAAAATCGGATGCTCGAACAATTGGTCCGGCAACAAGTTGTGGAAAGAATGAAACAAAGAATAAAAAATCCAAATATTTCTTTTCTGGCAGAAGTTCATTTCGATAAATATCAATTGTGTAACTCATTGATTGAAATGTGAAGAATGAAACTCCAACAGGAAGAAAAATATCAAGTAAATCAAAATGCCCGAGTGAAAAAGCGTTTAATGTGTCGAGGAAAAAGTTTGTATATTTAAAATATCCAAGAATTCCCAAATTCATGGTAAGACTAACAATTAAAAGAATCTTTCGATAGTTTTTATTGTTACTCCGACTTATATAAGCTCCGGCAATCCAATCAATATATGAGCTTAGAATTAGTAGTAAAAAGTAAATTCCACTTGACTTGTAATAGAAGTAAAGTGACATAATTGTTAAAAAAATCACTTTAGCTTGTTTATAGTCAATAAAAAAATATGCAAATACTATCGAAAAAAGGAAAAAATAAAGAAAAAATCCACTATTAAATAACAGCGGTTCTGTAGAATTATATGCTAATAGATTCCAGAAATTTGTAAGAATATTTTCCATTATTATTTCAACTTTAATAATGCTTCTACAAATAATTCTGCCACCCTTTTAGCTCCTAAATCATTAAAATGTGTATAATCCATAAATGCAAGTGGTGGATTTGAAGAAACCCATTTTGGCATCGAATTTTCACCGCCCATTGCTTTATTCAAGTTCCAAAAAGCAATATTTGATGTTTTTGCGATAGACATTTGTGCTTTCAACAATTTATTTAAGCCAGGTTCTGAAACAAATTTTGAACCTTCTTTTTTACTTTTATCGTGAACACTTATCAAAATTATTCCAGCATTAGGAAATGCCCTTTTCAAATTTTCAATTACTTTTATCATTTCCTTTTCGTACCACTGATAATCATTTTTTCTGTTCAAAGCATTTACGCCAAATTGAAGTAAAATCAAGTCATAATCTAACGCCGAACTAAACTGACGAAGTTGTTCCATAGGAATGTTGTTTAAAGCTACTCCAGAATTTCCTCGTAAAGCATAATTATCAACGTAAATTCCGTTACCACTTTCTAAACTAACACCATAGTAATAACCAGAATTTCCATTAACTGAAATTTTTAATTCTCTTGAATTTTTTGAGATATCAAGTTTTTCAACAACAAGTTTTGTCGATTTTTTAGTTTTAATAGATTTTTCTTTATTGCCATCTGAATATTTTATTGTCGAACTTCCTGTTGGAATATAATAAAGAAATGCTTCAGAAAATGATTTTTGTCTGCGAATATATTGTGCAGTTTTGTAAGTTACAGTGGCATCTTTGAAAGGGACAAAAACTTCACCACTCAAACCAACTGGAATATTTTCAGGATTTGATGTGAAAACTGCGTAATCTTTCCAATTTTTATCGAAACTAATGTTCATCGATTGACGGAAAGTTACATCTTGTGAAGTTATTGGAAGAAATCCAACGCCTAAACCACCAAATTTTGCTTGTAATTCTTCACGAATTTGGGAAGTAACTAAATCACCTTCTATTATTGAGTCGCCAAAATGTGCAATTCTAATTTTTTGTGATTTACTTTTATTCAATGCATCAACAAATTTTTTAAGTTGTTTAGTATTTCCTAGAATTTCTACAGATTCGCCAATTGAATTTCCTGCTGGAGAAATTGAAGATTCCCAAATTGTTAAAATTGATGCCGGCTGAACAAGTTTCTCTTGGTTTTCAATTGAATTGAGTTGATAATTTGATGATTTGAAAAAATCCTCATCATCAATTTTTTCCTCTTTTGGTTCTTCAAGTAATTTTGAAAAAATATCTACTTTTTTTATCTCAATATTAGAAATAACCATAGTATCAGGTAAAAAATATCCTAAAGAAAGGAAAAATAGGGTGAATAGTGTTATATAAATTGGATTTTTTATATAATTTTTACAAGTTTTTAATTTCTTTCGGAATTTCATTTTGTCCATTATAAAACCTCTTTGAGTTTAAGTTTATTAATTTCTATTAACAACAAATCACTCCAAATTTTATACCCATTTGCATTTAAGTGAAGTTGGTCGCGGGTGTATTCGTCTTTTAAATAAATTTTATTTGATAATTTCTGGTTAATATCAAGAAAGATAACGTCTTCTTTTTGTGCTAATTGCTTGATTTGTGCATTTAATTTATCAATATTCTTATTTCTTTCCTTATTGTACTTTGGGACATCTAAATCAGGGCGATTTCGTTTTATCCAATCTTCGCCCCAAAGTTTTGCCGAATAGAAAATAGATTGTAAAATTACTTGTGACCCAGTTTTTTTTAACTTGCTTACAATTTGCTTCAGATTGTCCAAAATAACTTCATTTGGGACCCAATTGTAAACATCATTTATTCCAGCTTCAATAATTACAACTTTTGGTCGTAAATCTAAAACACTTTGAATTCGTGCAATCATTCCTTGCGTATCATCTCCGGCAATTCCCCGATTTACAACTTCATTGATTCCTAAAAGTTCGTTCCAATTACCAGATTGAATGTGAGAATCGCCAAACATCACAATTTTTGCACTTTTCAACTTATTTAACTTAAAAAGTTCAACTTGATATTTATAAACAGGATTCTTTTGATAATAAAGCGAGTCACTTGGTGATGAAGAATATCCATCAACAACTAAAAGTAGAGAGAGAAGACTAATTTTTGTTAGAATCTGTATAATATTTCTCATTACGCAAAATTTTTTGTGGAAGTTTATATTTGAAATTTAAAGATTTTGTTACACTTAGCAAAGAGCAAATTTATTTTTTTCAATAAGTTATACCAATTAGTTAATTTATTCACTGAAATTAAATCTATTTGCAAATTGCTTTAATTAAAAGAATTATAAACTTTACTTAAATTTGCAAAGCAAACAAAATTAAATTAATAATAATGAACTTAACCAAACCTTATGATAAAAAGTTTACTTGTTAAAGACTTCGCTTTAATTGAAAATATTTTAGTCGAATTTACTGACGGATTAAATATTATTACTGGTGAAACTGGTGCGGGGAAATCAATTTTAGTTGGTGCTTTGGGATTGCTAATTGGCGAAAGAGCAAGTTCCGAAGTAATTAGAAAAGGTGCAACTAAATCAATTGTAGAGGGAATTTTCCTTATAAAACAAAATCCAAAACTAATCGGAATTTTATCTGAAAATGAAATTGAATTTGAGGATGAAATCATTATTAGGCGAGAAATTTCACAAAAAGGAAACCGTATTTTTATAAATGATTCTCCTGTTAATTTGCAGATTATTAAAGAAATTGGCGATTTACTTGTTGATATGCATGGACAGCACGCACATCAATCGTTATTAGATAATCAAAAACACATTGAATTTTTAGACCAATTTTTAGATTCAACCGATACTTTGGTGGAATACAAAAATCAGCTTGCCATAATGAATCAAAAAAAGAAAGATTTAGCGAACTACATAAAAAAAGATAAAGAAATTCGCGAAAAAATTGAGCTTTATCAGTTTCAGCGAAGAGAAATTATCAATGCAAATCTTCATATTGGTGAAGATGTTTCTACTGAAAATGAGCTAAATATTTTAGAAAATTCCGAATATTTATTTAATACAACAAAAGCAATTGCCGAATTAGTTTATGATGGCGAAGATTCTATTTTCGATAAACTTGCTTGGGTAGAAAAAGAAATTGAATCGCTTGCTAAAATTGACCCGAGTTTTGAAATTCAACTTAAAGAAATTCAAAGTGCGTTAAATTCAGTTGAAGAAGTTGCAAATTTTTCAAGAAATTACAATTCTAAGATAGATTTAAACCCAAATGATGTTGAATTAGTGCGAAACCGATTTTCTGAAATTACAACAATCAAAAAAAAATATAAAATGTCCATTGAAGAACTTCTTCTCTATAAAGAAGATATTCACGACCAAATCCAAAATGCTGAAAATTATAGAAAAATAATGGACGATTTGATTGGCGATATTATCGATTTGCGATTCACACTCGGCGATTTAGCTTTTGAAATTTCCCAGCAAAGAAAAAAAGCTGCCGAAAAGCTAATTCCTAAAATTCAAGATGCTTTATCCGAACTTGGAATGCCTGATGCTAAATTTCAAATTAATATTACACAAAATGAAATAAATTCTCCAAACACAATAATTTATGATGGTGATAATTTCGATTATTTCGAAAATGGTTTTGATTTAGTTGAATTTTTGATTTCCACCAACCTTGGCGAAGATTTAAAACCTTTAGCAAAAATTGCTTCAGGTGGTGAAATTTCAAGAGTTATGCTTGCTTTTAAGTCAGCCGCAGCTGAAAAAGATTCTATTCCAATACTTATTTTTGATGAAATTGATACTGGAATTAGCGGACGAATTGGCGAAAAAGTAGCCAAAAAGATGAAAAATCTTGGAAAATCTCATCAAGTTTTGGCAATCACACATTTACCACAAATTGCAAGTTTTGGCAATTCCCATTTTTCTATAAACAAAGAAAATGAAAATGGAAGAGTTGTTAGCAAAATAAGAAAATTGTCCGAAAATGAGCGAATTATTGAAATTGCTAAACTTTTAGGTGGTGAAAAACTTAGCGATTCGGCAATAGAAAACGCAAAGGAATTATTAAATATCGCTACAAAATCGTGAAAAAACTTGGTCTTTACATTCACATTCCATACTGTGAACACAAATGTATTTATTGTGATTTTTACTCAATTATCAATTTTAAGAACGTTGATGAATATTTTTCAGCTATTCAAAAAGAAATTGAAATTCGGGCAAAAGAATATTCTAAAAACCATATTATTGAATCAATATTTTTCGGCGGTGGAACGCCATCACTTGTAGATGAAAAATTCATAAATCAAATAATTACAACAATTTATAAGAATTTTTCAGTTTCCCAAAATGTAGAAATAACGATCGAGACAAATCCTGGCACAGTTGACAAGTTAAAATTAATATCATTTTTTAAAATGGGAATTAACCGAATTAGCGTTGGAATTCAATCTTTCGATGAAGAAGATTTACGATTTTTAACACGAATTCACAGTAAACAGCAAGCAATTGCTACAATAGAAAATGCAAGAGAAATTGGTTTTGAAAACATCAGTTTGGATTTAATTTTTAATTTACCCAATCAAACACTCAAGAAATGGGGAAAAAATCTCGAAATTGCAGTAAAATTGCCAATAAAACACATTTCAACTTACAGCTTAATTCTTGAGCATGGAACGATTCTAAATGCAATGGTTGAAAAAGGGAAAGTGCAAATTGGCGAAGAAAATCACGATGCCGAATTATATCTTTTCACACAAAATTTTTTAGAAGAAAATGATTTTAAGCAATATGAAGTTTCAAACTTTGCTAAAACAAAATTTGAATCTGTTCACAATAAATTATATTGGCATCACGAAAATTATTTGGGTTTTGGAACTTCGGCTCATTCATTTGTAGATGGAAAACGGTGGTGGAATTTCAAATCGCTTATTTATTATTTAAAATCAGCAAATGAAAATAATTTTCAGCCCGCTGGATATGAATTTTTGACTGAAGAGAACAAATTAGAGGAATTTATTATGCTCAGTTTGCGAAGTGATGGTATCAGGTTGGAAAATCTATCAGAAAAGTATGGCAATGATTGGTTAAAAAAAAATGAACGTAAAATTGAACAATATATCTCACAAAAATTGATTTCTCGAGATAAAACCCATTTGAGATTAACTAAAATTGGTTATGCAGTTTGTGACGAAATTTTAGCAAATTTAAGTATTTGAGGTCAAAATGAAAAAACTTGAATTACATTGGCAAATCTTAATTTCTATCATTTGTAGCATTATTGTTGGAATACTACTACCACAGTCAGTTAAATATATTTCTTGGCTCGGGACACTTTTCCTTAATTCACTTAAGATGGTTATGGTTCCTTTGGTTTTCAGTTCTATTGTTGTCGGTGTTTCTAATATTGGTTCAGCAAAAGATTTTGGAAGACTTGGAGCTAAAACAATGTTTTATTATTTGACGACAAGTCTAATTGCAATTTTAACTGGTTTATTGTTTGTTAATTTAATTCAACCAGGGAAAGGAATTGATTTAGGACTTTCACAATCAATTGAAGGTTTAGAACAAGCACAAAATACATTTGGTTCAACAATTTTGAATATAATTCCAACGAATATTTTTCAAGCATTTACTGAAGCAAGTATGTTAAGTATTATCTTTTTTGCGATGATTTTTGGATATTTCATCACAAAATTGAAAGTGGAACAAAATATAACTATCAACAACTTCTTTAACGGTATTTTTGATATTATGATGAATATTACAATGCTTGTAATAAAATTCGCTCCGATTGGAATATTTGGCATTGTAACAAAAGTTGTTGCAGAACAATCATTAAATGGTAATTTATGGAACGTAATAACAAGTTTAAGTTTGTATATGCTAACTGTAGTTATTTCTTTATTTTTTCACGCCTTTTTTACTTTACCATTAATGTTAAAATTAATCGGGAAAATCAGTCCAAAAGCACATTATAAAGCACTTTCGGCACCGTTATTAACTGCATTTTCAACAGCTTCCTCCAACGCAACTTTGCCATTAACAATGGAAGCAATTGAGCATAAAGTCGGAATTTCAAAAAAGATAACAAGTTTTGTAATTCCACTTGGTGCAACAATAAATATGGATGGAACAGCATTATATGAACTTGTAGCGGCAATGTTTATTACACAAGCTTATGGAGTTGAAGTTAGCTTTACAAATCAATTTTTGATGGTTTCTGCGGCTTTGTTATCATCAATTGGCGCTGCGGGGATTCCAATGGCAGGATTAGTAATGATGAGTATGGTACTTTCAGTAATTGGTTTGCCTTTAGAAGGAATTGGTTTAATTCTCGCTGTCGATAGAATTCTTGATATGATGCGAACAACTGTAAATGTTTATAGCGATACCGTTTGTGCCGCGATTGTAGCAAAGTCAGAAGGTGAACATCTTAAAGTTTGAATAATTTCAAAATATTCATTTTTTGATAATATATGATTATTAAAAAAATAATTTGTCAGATGTTATGTCGATTGTTAAGTTACGAAGTTAAATTTTTACAAATATTTAATAAAACAATAGAATTAATTCAAAATTTATGAAATATTAAAATTTTATGAATTCTTTATTCACTTTTAAGGATATTGAAAATAATTTTTTACTAATTAATCAATTAATCTTATTTGAGGTAAAACATGGAACTTCAGTTAATTTTCGGATTTAGCATTCTCGGATTACTTTTTGCTTGGTATCTTACTAAAGATGTTTTGAAAAAAGACACAGGAAATGATAAAATGCGAGAAATTTCCGATGCAATTAAATCTGGTGCCGAAGCGTTTATGAATCGACAAAATAAAACCATTTTATACTTGGCGATTGCTTTGGCAGCTTTCATTTACATTCTTTACGCTTTAGTTAGAACACCTACCGAACACGACCCAACTTCGCCAGCACAATTGGCAATGTGGACAGCAATTTCATTTATGTTTGGAGCACTCTCATCAATAGCTGCTGGTTACATGGGAATGTGGGTCTCTATTAGATCAAATATCCGTACTGCTGCAGCTGCAATGAAAGATATGAATGGGGCTTTACAAACTGCTTTGCGTGGTGGTGCTGTTTCTGGATTTTTTGTTGTTGCTATGAGTTTATTAGGTGTTGCTGGTTTATTCTTTTTAGCACAATCTTTTCAAGTAACGGAAGATGTTACAAAAATTCCTTTACTTATTGTAGGTTATGGATTTGGTGCAAGTTTCGTGGCTTTGTTTGCTCAACTTGGCGGTGGAATTTACACAAAAGCCGCTGACGTTGGAGCTGATTTAGTCGGAAAAGTTGAAGCAGGAATTCCAGAAGACGATCCAAGAAATCCTGCTGTAATTGCTGACTTAGTAGGAGATAACGTTGGTGATTGTGCTGGTCGTGGTGCCGACCTTTTTGAATCAACTGCTGCCGAAAATATTGGAGCAATGATTCTTGCCGCAGGACTTTACAATACAAATGAAATGCTATTTGTTAATGAAAACCTATCTTTGCTTGGTGTTTTACTTTTTCCTTTAGTTGCTCGTGCTTTTGGAATTTTAGCTTCAATTATTGGAGTTATGGTTGTCAGAACAAACGACACTGAAGACCCAATGAAAGCACTTAATCGCGGATTTTATGTAACATCTTCAATTGTTGCAATTGGATTTTTTGTGGCTTCAAAGTGGCTATTGGGAATTTACTATTTTAACTTTTTCTTATCGGGAATAGTTGGTATTCTAACTTCTTTAGCATTTGTTTATATAACTCAATATTATACTGAATATCGATACAGACCTGTTAAATCTATTGCAGAATCTTCACAAACTGGTTCAGCTACAAATATAATTTCAGGTATCGCAATTGGTTTGGAATCTACTGGATTACCTGCTCTTGTAATTGCTTTTGGTATCATTACAACTTATTTTCTTGGAAATTCATCTGAATTAGAAAATGGTGGACTTTTTGGAACAGCAGTCGCTACAATGGGAATGCTTGGTTCTGCAGCATATATTCTTGCGATGGATACTTTTGGACCAATTACAGATAATGCTGGTGGAATTATTGAAATGAGCCAACAACCTGAAGAAGTTCGCGTAAAAACTGATAGACTTGATGCTGTGGGAAATACAACAAAAGCACTAACAAAAGGTTATGCAGTTGGTTCGGCAGCTTTGGCAGCTTTCCTTCTTTTCGGAGCTTATCTTGATGAAGTAAAACTTTATCTACCAAATTTTGATGGACAAATAAATCTAAACAAACCTGAAGTATTTGTTGGAGCTTTACTTGGTGCCATGCTAGTTTTATTATTTTCATCTTTTGCAATTAAAGCTGTTGGAAAAGCCGCTTATTCAATAATTAATAATGTTCGCGACCAGTTCCGTTCCAATCCTGGTATTATGCTCGGAACTTCGAAACCAGATTACGGTCAATGCGTTGATATTGCAACAAAACAATCACTTAAAGAAATGGTTGTGCCAGGATTGTTAATCGTTGTTATGACACTTGGTGTTGGCTTAGTTTTCCGTTGGCTTTATTATTTTAATGGTGGAGAAACAAATGTTAACGCTGCAAATGGCGCTGAAGTTGTTGGTGGCTATTTGATGGTTGGTACAATCGTAGGTATTTTGTTTGCTCTTTTCTTAAATAATAGTGGTGGTGCTTGGGATAATGCAAAAAAATACATTGAAACAGGCGCTTTTGGTGGTAAAAAATCAGAACCTCACAAAGCTTCTGTTGTTGGAGATACGGTTGGCGATCCATTCAAAGATACTGCTGGACCTTCATTACATATTTTAATTAAATTATTGAGTACATTAACTCTTGTTCTTGCACCTCTTTTCATTTAATTTATTGAAGTAAAGTTTAAAAACTAAAATCCCGATTTTATGAATCGGGATTTTTATTTTAAACACTTTTGTAATTATTCTACAAATCACTTTTTTCAGATTGCTTTGCTAGTTGTTTCTCTTTCCAAATTGTATAGAATATTGGAATTAACGATAGTAAAACTACAATAATTGCAATTTTATCGATATGATGTGCTAAATCGAAACCAAATTGCGTTTTTGTAAAATTCCCTAAAAAATATCCTGCTAAAACCATACTCCAAACCCAAGTAAACCCACCTAAAATATTGAAAGTAAGAAATTTCTTTATCGGCATTCTAATTATTCCCGCCACGATTGGAGCGAAAGTTCTCACTATCGGGACCCAACGTCCAATCATAATTGCAAAAACTCCCCAACGCTGATAAAACTTTTCGGCTTTATGTAAATATGCAACCTTAAATATTGGAATTCCAAGAACATACCGATCTTTCCAATTATACATCGCTCTTCCTACCCATCTCCCTAACCAAAATCCAACTTGGTCGCCAAGAACTGCAAATATTGGGAGAATAAACAAAAGAAAACTCAGCGGCAAAAGTGTCCCTCCGTCAGAAGATGGAGTTGCAGCAAATATTCCCGACAAAACTAATAATGAATCGCCTGGTAATAGAGCAAAAAATCCCGTTTCAGCAAAAATAATGAAACATATTATCGGTAAACCTCCAACCGTAATTAACCATTTAATTCCTTCGGGCTCAAGTAACCAAAGCAAATCATTTATAAACTCCATATATTTTTCCTTAAGTAATGATAAAATATTTATTGATATTTCTTTTTTTCGGGTTGCAAAATCGGAAATAATTTTTACTTTTTTCTTGAATTTTTAGTTGAAGAAGAGCAAATTGAGTAATTATAAAAATGTTGTATGATTTTTCACTATACTTTTTCTCTGATTTTTATCTTGCTTTTATGGTGGCATTACACTAATATCAACTAACTTTGATTTTAATCGATAATTATTTATCTTATCAATTATAAAACATTTATAATTTAAGGAGAAGAGGCAAAATGAAATTAACAAAAACGTTTTTATTATTTGTAACAGTATTTTTCATTTCAACAAATATCTTTTCACAACAAGAAGATGTTTTAGAACGAATAAAAAGAATTCCCCACAACCCAAATGTCAACTTTCCAGATGAAACTTTAACAAAAGATATTTTTTTGAATGGCAAATTAAAACAAAATGCCATAAAGAATGTGTTAGCAACTTATGAAGTAGTTGATAGTGCAATTGCAACATCTGAGGATAGCACAGTTGAAAAATATAAATATGAATTTGATTCCAACGGAAATATGACTTCTAGGTTATATCAATGGTGGGATGGGACAAGTTGGGTAAATGGTTTTCGAGGCACATTTACTTATGATCTCAATGGGAATATGGCTTTTTGGGTATATGCATATTGGGATGGGACAAGTTGGGTAAATTATTGGCGAGGCACATATAATTACAACGGAAATATGATTTCTGGGTTATGGGAAGAATGGGATGGCACAAGTTGGGTAAATTCTGAGCGTCATACTTTAACCTATGATTCCAACGGAAATATGACTTCTTGGTTGCATGAAAATTGGGATGGCACAAGTTGGGTAAATTCATCTCGATATACTTACACTTATAATTCCAATGGAAATATGACTTCGGAATTATATGAAAATTGGGACGGCACAAGTTGGGAAAATATTGAACGAGAAACTTACACATATAATTCCAACGGAAATATGATTTATTATTTACGTGAATATTGGAATGGAACTAATTGGTATTATTATGAGCGACGTACATATACTTATAATTCCAGCGGGAATATGACTTTGGAATTATCTGAAACTTGGGATGGAACAAATTGGGAGAATTATCATCGAGAAACTTACACCTATGATTCCAACGGAAATATGACTTGGTCTTTAAATGAATACTGGGATGGAACAAATTGGG
>DYLK01000008.1:2718-86813 GCA_020722065.1 Melioribacter roseus | reverse complement strand
CACTAAAATCTGGTAACTTCTCAGCTACTAAGAAAATGATTCTGATGAAGTAATTAATTAATATTAAAGCCTTCGGTTTTTCCGAAGGCTTTTTTTGTGAGTGAATGATGATAAAATTTAAACCTTTAAAGAAAAAATTTAGATATACAAATACTATTAGAATTAGCTTCCAATTAATAATTCTTTTACTACTACTCTATGTTGGCTTCCGTCCATATTTTGATGATACTTATATTTCAGATTTCGAAGCATACTGCCCTTTTGGTGGATTATCTGCCTTATTAAGTAAGATGAATCTTGGAAGTCTTTCCTGCCAAATGGGTGAAACTCAAATATTTTTAGGCGTTACTTTACTTTTAGCTGCAATTATTTTTGGTAAATTGTTTTGTAGCTATCTTTGTCCGATTGGTTCTATTTCGGAATGGCTTGGAAAAATTGGTGAAAAATTTCACTTGAGATTTAATTTACCCAATTTTTTAGATAGGGGTTTTCGTGTTTTAAAATATGCGTTATTATATTTTTCACTTTATTATACAATGACAAGCAGTGAATTATTCTGCAAAACTTTCGACCCATTTTTTTCTATTGCAACAGGCTTTGATAACAATGATTTAGTCTTGTATTATGCAATTCCTGCACTTGTAATTACCATTCTTGGGTCAATATTTTTTAGACTTTTTTGGTGTAAATATCTTTGTCCACTTGGAGCAATAACAAATATTTTTAATAATTTTTTACCCAGTTTAGCTGTAATTATAGTTTATGTAATTGCAAATTTATTGGGAGCTAATTTAGATTTACTTTGGCTTGTGGTTGCTTTAATTTTAATAGGTGCTATTACTGAAATTACATTTATGCGGGCTTTTGGAGTCGCTCTTCCAAAAATTAAACGTGAAGAAAACACTTGTACTAAATGCGGAATTTGTGATGATAAATGTCCTGAAGGAATTAAAGTTTCCGAATATAAAACTGTAAATCATGTTGATTGTCATCTTTGTACAGATTGCGTTTATGCTTGCCCAGTTAAAAATACGTTAACCGTCAGTGGGAAAAAATCCACAAAATATTTAGCTCCAATTGTAGTAGTTGTATTAATTGCCGCGAGTTTAATATTTTCAAGCTATTTTGAATTGGCAACATTATCTGAAAAATGGGGAAATCACGGAAAAGTTGCAAATTTGGGAATATTTGAAACGAACATAAAATCCGTTAAATGTTTCGGAAGTGCATCTTCATTTCGTAATCGAATTTCGGAAATTAAAGGTGTTTATGGGTTAGATGCTTTTGCAACTTCGCACAATGTAAATATTTACTACAATCCAGATGAAATTTCACTAAATAAATTGAAAGAAGCGATTTTCACTCCAACTAAACAACTTATACTTCCAATTGGGAAGCTAAAATCTGATTCAATTTCTGTTGTTGAATTACATATTGATAAACTTTTCGATAATATCGACCAAACAAATCTAACCTACACACTTTTTGAAAGCAAAGCTGTTTATGGTTACGAAACATTATTCGGTGAGCCAGTAATTGCAAAAATCTATTTTGATGAAAAATCCATAAATATTTCAAAAATTGTAGAAGCTATTGAAAAAGATGAAGTTAAAATCAAACTTAGAGATGGAAGCCAAACTACTCGAGAAATGAATTTTTCTGTAGAAGGTGAACCAAAATTACTAGGCAAAATATCAAAAAATGATCTTCAGAAAATACTTTTTAAAGAATATGATATGAAATTTAACGGTTACAAAAAAACCAACAAATCAAAACTTAAAGTATTCGTTTTTCCTATGCAAGATGCAGCACAATCAAAATTGACTTCACGATTGCCGTATTTAACCAGTCATCTTTCAAATTGGAAAGGCATTAAACGATTTTCAACTCGATATTTTGAAGTCCCAACCGGCTTGCTTTTCTATGATGAAACAATAACTCCACTCGATTCAGTAAAAATTGCAATAGAAAGTAAAAAACTTAAAGTTCACTTTAAAGATGGTTCAACAAAAGAAGTCCCGAATCCATTTAAAGTAAAAGCAGTTGGCAAAGTTAAAATGTTTTCAGAAATTAATATCGATTAGGTGAAAATGGAAAATGTAGTTGAAATAAAAAATCTAACACATTATTATGGCGAAAAAAAGGTTTATGAAAACCTTAATTTTAGTTTAAAAGAAGGTAGAATTTTTGGTCTGCTTGGCAAAAATGGAACTGGTAAAACTACCACTATCAATATTTTAACAGGATTTCTTAAACCAAAATCTGGTTCTTGCACTATTTTTGGAGAAGAATCATATAGACTTTCCCCCGAGACAAAAGCGAGAGTTGGTTTTCTTATTGAAGGACACGTTCAATATTCGTTTATGAATATTATTCAAATAGAAAAATTTTACTCGAGATTTTACCCAAAATGGAAAAAAGATATTTACTTTGAATTGATGTCGAAACTGAAAGTAAATCAAAACCAAAAACTATCCAAAATGTCTTGTGGACAAAGATCGCAAGTGGCACTTGGTTTAATTTTGGCTCAAGACCCCGATTTGTTAATTCTCGATGATTATTCAATGGGACTTGATGCTGGTTACCGCCGATTGTTTTTGGATTATCTAAAAGAGTATTCTAAAGCAGAAGGAAAAACTATTTTTGTTACTTCGCATATTATTCAAGATTTGGATGGCTTTTTGGATGATGCTGTTATTATGGATTATAATGGCGTTGTAACTCAAGTTTCTATTCAAGATCTAAAACAATCTTTTTCTGGTTTTACTTTTAAAACTACCGAAAAAGTTGAACTTGTTAAGGATGATATAATTGTTAATTTTGAACAAATCAGAAATAAAATGACCGTTTACTCTTTCAAAGGTGAAGAAGAAGTGAAAGCTCATTTAACTAAACTTAAAGTTGAATTTTCAGACTTCGTTAAAATTCACCTCGACCTTGAAGACTCATTTATTGGATTAACTGGAAAATATTAAAAGGAAAAAACATGCTACTTTCTCTTGCTTATAAAGAATGGATAAAAATTCGTTGGGCATATTTAGTTTCACTTGCCATTGGATTGGGAATTATTCTCTCAATTTTTTTGAATTTAAGATTACTTGTGGAATTTAATCCATTAAAAGAATTATGGAATTACATTATTTTTAAGAATTATTTGTTTTATTCGCAATTTCGTTACATCCCATTAGTAATTGGTTTGATTCTCGGAATTGCTCAATTCGTACCCGAAATTCAGAATTTAAGATTAAAATTATCACTGCATCTTCCAATTGAAGAAACTAAAACTCTTCTATTTATGGTTTTCTACGGATTTTCTCTACTTACTGCTCTTTTCTTATTCTTTTATCTAATTTTAGTTTCTATTTCGTCTTCTTATTTTCCACCAGATATAACGAATACATTATTTATTACATTACTTCCTTGGTTTACAGCAGGATATGCAGTTTATTTTTTTGCTTCAGTAGTAATAATTGAACAAATTTGGGTTAGAAGAATTAGTATTTCTCTTTTCGCAGTTTTACTAATTTCGCAATTTTTTCTCAGTATGAACCACAATGCCTATATAAAAATAATAATACCAGTCTTTTTATTTGTTATTTTATTTAGCACACTTATTATTAATTCTGGTTACCGTTTTAAGAGAGGTTTAAAATGAAAAGACTTTCAACTATCTCTTCTATTCTTTTAATATTTCTAATTACAATTGTGTTATCAATATTTTTACCAAGATATTATTGGATTTCTTTCGAGCAAAATGTTCCAATTCCAAGAGTTTTTTTTAGTCCGATTACAAAGCAATTTTTGATGCACAAGCTAACTGATAAAAATGTAATTTATTATGATGAAACATTCAAAAGAATTACAAAAGAAGTTTTTGAAAGAAATACTCCATATATGAATTATCGTCAACTTGTTTTTCGTCAAGAAATGCCAGACACAATACTAGGGAAACCAGTTAATTTTCAAGAAATTAAAGAAAATAATATTTACTTTTCAATTAGTCCAGAAGATGTTTATTTTTATCAAATTAACCTTTTCCCACTTATTGAAGCAAAACCAAATGGTCCACAACTAATTTCACCTCAAGAATTTTTTAGAGTAACTGACAAATTTGAGATTTTTGATGCTCAAACGAATAAAATAAATGAGAAAATGAGTAAACTATTTGATGATGAATTAAGAAAATCTGGGTTTAATTTCCCTGCTAAAAAATATTTTGGTGAACCAGGTACGCGAAAACCATACCATGAAGGTTATTTTTTAGTTGATAATTCTGGTGATGTTTTCCACATAAATAGAATTGAAAATAAACCTTTCTGTAAAAAAATTGCAGTCCCAAATGATTACGAAATAGAACACATTTTAGTACGTGAATTTCCATTACAAGAATTTCATGGAATAATCTTTACGAAAAATCACAAAATTGCTCTCATTTCTTACGATAACTATAAAATAATTGAATTACCTGTTAAAGATTTTGATTTAACGAAAAGTAAATTTGAGTTAAAAGGTGATATTTTTTATAGAACAATAAGTATTTATAACGACAATTCGGTTGTTTCTTATGCTACAGATAGAAATTATAAACTGATTTCTACTTATACTGAAAAATGGGTTAATTCAAGAAAATCAGATATTGGAAAAATTGCTGAATATATCTTCCCTTTCCAACTTAGTTTGGAAAACGAAAAGAATTTATTCATAGACTTTTACTTTGAATTCAGTGGTTGGAATTTCATCTTTTTGAATTCAATACTTGCTATTGCTATCTTAATAATTCGGAAATCTCAAAAACAGACATCACAAAAATTGTTCAATGCTGTTTATGTTTTTCTTACTGGAATATTTGGATTTATCGCTCTATTGGTAATAAAAGACGAGTTTTAGTTTGTAATCCCGCTATTAATTTTATAGCGGGATTTTTTTACTTTTCGTAGAAAAGATTGACATCACTCTGATTAAGATGGAATTGTAATTCCATCTTAATCAGAACCTTCGCTACTAAAATTATGGTAATCTAAATCCCAATTAGAATAATAATTACGGCAGATAAAAATTCCCTTCCGTACTTAATTAGGTAAATTTCAATTGTTTTTAATAAACTTTCAGATTGTGTAAGATTGGCAAAATCGTTCATAATTTCCCTTTTTTTATAATTATTTTTGCAAAAAATAATAAAAAGAATAAATTCATTATCATTTTTTAAAAAGGTAAAATGCGATTTACAAATATTATTATTGGACTTTTAGCACTTCTTTTATCATGTCAAACAAATCCCCCAACAATTTCAGAAAATGGGAATGGAATTTTATCTGTTTCAGCAAATTTAAATCCAAGTAAAATTTATATTGACAATGTACTTTCTGAATTTACCACTCCAGCGGAATTTGAAATTTCTGCTGGAATTCATGAGATTTTTTTGGAAAATAATGGAATTTTCTCTGACACTCAATCAGTCGAAATTTATTCAAACCAAACAACAGAAATCTCTTTATTCTTTGGGTCAACAACAAAAACAGTAATTTTGGAAGATTTTGCCAATGTAAGTTGCGATCCTTGTGTAATTTCATCTGAAATAATTAAGAATCTAAAACATCGTTTCGATGAAAATCAGCTTATTGTTTTACGATTTTCCACAAATTTCCCGTCTCCAAATGATCCTCTTTACTTAGCAAACCAAAATTTATTTGATGAAAGAATATCATTTTACAATGTTTTATTTGCCCCAACAACAATTGTTGATGGAAATATTCATCCAATTTCAACTGACTCGCTTGAAATAATAGATGCAATTGAAAATCAGCTTTTAATCGAAAGTCCAATAGAAATTTCGGTAAATAAAGATTATCATCTCGATACATTAAAAACTCAAGTTGAAATTAATATTTTGAATTCTGAAGAAATAAATTCCCAGAATTTAATTTTACATCTTTATGTTGTAAAAAAGGTTGTGGAATTTACTACTCCACCTGGGTCAAATGGCGAGACTATCTTTTACGATGTAGTTTTCGAATCACTAACAAGTTTAAATGGATTTTCACTAAACGATTACATTTCTCAGCCAAATTTCACATTAAATTTTTCAAAAAAACTTGCGGGTTTGAACGAAGATAACATACACATTATTGGTCTAATACAAAATTCATTAACGAAAGAGATTTACAATTCCAGTAAATCAAATTAGGATAAACTATGCGAAAATTGATTTTTCTTATAATTATATTTTTTGCTGTAACAAATTTCGCTCAATTTAGAAGAATTTCCCTTCTTGAAGAAGCCACAAATGCAAGTTGTGCTCCTTGTGCTCAGGCAAATCCAGAATTACAAAAATTTATTTCTACAAATTTTGGAGGTGTAATTTCTGTTCGCTATCACGCTTCTTGGCCAGGATACGACCCAATGTACGAACACAATACTATAGAAAGTTCGAATAGAATCAGTTACTATGGAATTACTGGAGTTCCAGGTTACGCGATGAATGGCGTTTTCAAAGGCGTTCCTGGTAGTGCAGTTTCACTTAGGAACGAAATGTTGATTGACAACGAAAACAGTTCCCCAATTTGGATTACTGTTTCTGGTGCAGTAAATTCTCCAAATTACGATGTAAATGTTCGGATAATTTCAACTTCTGCAATTTCATCGAACAACTTAAAATTGCGAGTTGCAATTATTGAAAGACGAATTGTATATGCAACTGCTCCAGGTTCAAACGGCGAAAAGGAATTTAACGATGTTTTCAGAAAAATGTTACCTTCAACTGACGGAGAAAATATTCAACTTGACGAAAATGACACTCTTGATTATTCTTTTTCAGCTGAAATTAGCAGAGATTGGAATTTGGATGATATTGCCGTAATCGCTTGGATTCAGGATGATAATACTAAACAAGTATTTCAATCAAATATTAATTTACCTACTTTTATCATTAATGCAGATGGAGCAAATGCCGAAATTCTTTCAGAAAATCAAACTGTAACACAATCATTTCAAATTATCAATAACAACTTAGATTCCTTGAATATCAGAATTTTACCCGAAATTGAACTTGCTGAAGGTTGGAATTTTTCTCTTTTGTCCGATGGTATAAATACAGATTCAATAAAAACAATTTTACAACCTGGCGATACATTATTGTTTAACACTGAATTAACAACAAATGAAAATCCAGGAAACGGAACAATAAGTTTAATTGCCCAAAACCTTGATGATGAATATTTTTACGGTTATTCTGCTTATTATTTTGGAATGTTGCCAAATGGAAATATTCTATTAATTGATGCTGATGGTGGTGAAAACTACGAAACTTACTTTGAGACTGCGTTAGATAGTTCTAATGTTGAATTTACAAATCTCGATCGTGCTTTTCTTTCCACACTTAGCACACAATTATTAGAATATGATTTTGATGCCATATTTTGGAATTCGGGTTGGGGATTTCCTGCAATTACACAAAGTGATCTCGATTTTCTAATTCCATATTTAGATAACGGCGGAAATTTGTTTATTTCTGGGCAAGATATTGGTTGGGATATTTTTGACGCAAGCGGAAGTAGTAATTTTTTGAATGCTCAAAATTTCTATAAAAATTATCTTGGTTCTACTTATGTGAATGATAATTCTGGTGTTTATTCTATGACTGGAATAGCTGGAGACCCAATTTCAGATGGATTATCTTTTTCAATTCGCTCACTTTATAGTCGTTATCCAGAAGAAATTCGCGTTAACGGAAGTAATTCCACTGGATTTATTAAATATACAAATACCTCAAAATATGGTGGAATTAGAAATGAAACAGAAAATTATAAAACTGTTTATTTAGGGATTGGTTTGGAATTAGTAAGTACAACACAAGCACAAATAAGTCTGATAAAAAATTCATTACTTTGGTTTGACGTTTTGGACGGAATTCCAATTGGAGATGAACATTTCGTTCCAACAAAATTCTACGTTTCACAGAATTATCCAAATCCGTTTAATCCAAATACGATAATTAAATATTCAATTCCACAAAACACAGATTACAATTCTTTGCTACAAACAACATTAAAAGTTTATGACATTCTTGGAAATGAAGTGGCTACTTTGGTGAATGAGAATAAAAGTGCAGGTAATTATGAGGTAAAATTTGATGCTTCTAACTTGGCAAGTGGAATTTATCTCTACAAATTACAAAGTGGCAGTTCTAGTGCGACAAAGAAAATGATACTTTTGAAGTAAAAAATCATACCTCCGAGGTTATAAAAAACCTTGGAGGTTTAAATTTAATTATGAACTAAAATTTGATACTTCTAACTTGATAAGTAGAAGTTTTGTGCAAACAATAAAATTAATGTTATTGAAGTAAAGTATTGTCAAGTTTCACAAGGTTGTTGATGAAACCTTGTATAATTATGTTGTTGTAAAGTTAAAAATTTATTAAAAGAGATAAAAAAACCCACAATCGATATTGTGGGTTTTTGTTAAAATATATTCTCTATGCTTTTGCTGGGAAATATTTTTCCTTTAAATTATAAACCCAAGCAAAACTTAAAATGTAGGATATCAAATAATTACCTACAGTAATTATTGCAAACCACATAATAATTTCTGGTAAAGTTGCATTCAAACTGAATGCAGGTATATAAGCAAACAAGAATGGTCCAACATATAAGAATTTAGCAAATTTAAATGCATTAAATGCAGTTGGCCACATAGGTGCGTTTGCAATTGTTGCACCGGCAAAAGCAGCAATACAAACTGGGGGTGAAATATTTGAATCTTGACTTAACCAATAAACAATCATATGTGCTGCAATAGGATTAACTCCAAGATGTGTTAATGCAGGCACAGCAACTACTGCAGTAATTAAATAAGCGGCAGTAACAGGAACACCCATTCCAAGAACTAATGAAGCAAGTGCGATAAAAAGAATTGTCAACGCTAAACTTCCACCAGCTAATTCAATTACAATATCGGCAAAAGTTAAAATTAAACCAGAAAAGGTTAACATAGAAATAATAATTCCAATTATACCAACAGTTGCACCAATTTTCAAACTACTTTCTGTTCCTTTGCGAGATGCTTCAATAAAACCTTTAAAATCAATTCTTGTGTCTTTATTTACCCAACTAACACCGATAGTACTTAAAATACCAACTACAGCAGAAAATCCTGCCGAATATCCCACAAGCATTAAAATTGTTATTACTATAAGAGGAATCGCATAGTACCATTCTCTTTTAAATACTTCCATTGCCGAGGTTTCACTTTTAATGCCTATTATTTTATGCGTTTTAGCTTCGTAGTGAACCATAACAAATACGCTAAAAAAGTACATAATTGCAGGGAATAGAGCAACGAGCATAATATGCGAATATGGAGTATCTGTAAGTTCAGCCATAATAAATCCACCAGCACCCATAACTGGAGGCATAAACATACCACCCAATGAAGCGGCGGGTTCAATGGCTCCAGCAACTTGAGGTTTAAAGCCGGCTTTTTTCATTAATGGAATAGTGAAAGTTCCAGTTGAAACTGTATTTGCAACAGCACTTCCAGAAATTGAACCAAATAATGCACTAGCAATAACAGCAACTTTTGCAGGTCCACCAGTTTTATGACCAACTGCAGCCATTGGCCAATCTATAAAAAATCTTTGGGCACCTGATTGCTCTAAAAATGAACCAAAAAGAACAAACAATAAAACATAAGTAGCAAGCACGTTAGCCATAATTCCAAAAACGCCATCTTCACGGAAAAAAATTGTTGTGCAAACACCAAGGAATGTATCGCCTGGATGCATAAATATTTCAGGAGCATATTCACCATAAACTCCGTATAATAGCATTACTGCACCAATAAGAACAAAGACAAAACCCACAGCTCTTCTTGCAATTTCAATTCCTATTAAAACACCAACAACTGCAACATATTGGTCAAGTTCAGTTTCCATTCCGGCTCTATAGTTTAATGCTTCGTAGTTATAAATCCAATAAATAACAGAACCTGCTGCTGCAAACATTAACAAATAATCTAAAACTCGAAAAACAGGGTTTGAAGATTTATATAGTAGAAATACTAAAATGTAAGTAACTAATACTAAAATACCTCTATGATATTCAGTAGGTGCTGGAACCCAGACAGCAGAAACGACATAAAATATAACTAAAAATACAGAAAGGGCACTAAAAACCACCTTTTCATATTTATTAAGATTTTCGTACATAGTTTTCTCTTTTGATAAAAAAGCCTAACGCTATGTTAGGCTAAAATAGAATGATTTAAATTATTTTAACACGCCCTTTTCTTTCCAAAATTTAGCAGCGCCTGGATGTAATGGAGTTACAATTCCATCAAGTCCCCCAGCTATAGACATTTCTTTTGCAGATTTATGAACTTCAACCATAGCTGCTAAACCTTCTTTGCTATAAATAGTTTTCAACAATTTATAAACTACATCATTTGGAACGTCTTTATTTGCAATCCAAAGAGCAGCATCTTGAAATGAATTTACTGGTTTATCTTGACCGTTATAAGTTTTAGCAGGAATTACAACTTTTGAGAAATAAGGGTTTTCCTTAAAGAAGCCAGCTTTTTCTAATTCATCCCAAATATCAAGTATTTGAATTTCTTGTTGCAAAGCAACTTCAAGAACAGCAGCATTGGGGAAACCAGCAAATACCCAAAAAGCATCTAATTGGTTATTTTTGAAAGCGTCAGCGGCTGCTCTATATCCTAAGTGTTCAACTTTTATTTTATCCCAAATACCTATTTTTTTGAACATTAATTCAGCATTAGCGGCAGCACCAGAACCAGCATTACCAATTCCTACTCTTTTGCCAGCTAAATCTTTTAACGATTTAATGCCAGAACCTTTTTTTACAATTAATTGTCCAGGTGCTCCAAAAAAGAAACCGAGTGCCCGAACATCTTTATATTTGTTATTATCTTGGTTTAACTTACCATTTAAGGCGTCATAAACATTTCCAGAATAAGCCACACCAAAACTTGATTTACCAGTATTGCAAGTTCTAATATTTTCTATTGAACCACCAGAAGATGCAGCTAAAACTTTTATATTACTCTTATTAGCAATTGTGGAAATTGCACTAGCATAATATTGAAAAGTACCGCCAGATGGACCGCCAGAAAATTTATAAACTTGAGAGAATAAATCCATTGGAATAATTAGTGCTGCTAAAGCAAAAACAACAACTATGTTTTTAATTTTTTTCATTTTCATTTCCTTTGTTAGTTAATTTTTATTATTTGTTTTACGTGATACTAATACGGAACATTTAGCATGTCTTATTACATTATCTGTTGTACTTCCAAATAATGTAGTATGAATATTCCCTAACCCGCGAGTAGCAATTACAATTAAATCAACATCTGATTCATCTGCTTCTTCTAAAATTTCGTTTGCTGGTTTACCATTTCGTATAACAACTTTGCATCTATCTTTAATATCGGAAGCATAATTATCAACGATTTGTTCTAATTGTAAAAAAGAAGATTCTTTCATCTTGTTAAGAATTTCTGTAATCTTTTCATCATTAAGAAAGAACAGAGGCTTTCTGTAAGGATCTTCAGAAATTACATGAAGAAAAATAATTTCTGAACCAAATTGTTTCGAGAGAGAGACGGCTTTTTGAACCGCCATCATCGAACAACTTCCACCACATTCAGAAAAATCTGTTGGAACTAATATTTTTTTTGGATTAAACATTTATCTCTCTCTCGATATAGAATTAAAATTTGAAATCGAAGTTAACTTCAATTTTTTCACGTGATTGCGTGTGAACATCATCAACATCAGTAGAAATATGTCTCCAAGTTGGAGTAACGCTAAATGAGCCAGCTTCGCCTTTATAAACGGTAACTGTATAACCTAACCACCAGAATAAGAAATCATTATTTTGGGTTGTAGCATCATCAAAAGTATCTTTTCTATTTGCCAATTCAACGTAAGCATATAAACTTCCAACACCAAGTTTACCAGCAACTTTTGTTCTAACTTTCCAAGCGGTATATTCATTACCAACATTACCATAGTCAATGTAAGTAGTTTCAGCTTGTTTAACCGAGTTGCTTGAATAAATTGCAGATAAACCAAGAGCTAAATCGCCAACTAATTTTGGAGAAGTAATATTAGCACCAAAAGTCATTGGAGCAGCAGCAGAATCCGCAACAGTCATCATTGCCATTGGTTGAAAAGACCAATCGGCTAATTTTACATTATAATCAGCGTAAAAAGTATATTGGTCATTTTGATTGGAAACTTCATTCCCATCGGCGTCTTCTACTGATTTACCGAAAGCATTGTCATAAAATGCACCAAGAGTAAGTTTGCCAGCTCCAGCTTTATAATATGCACTTGCACCCATTAATCCATCATTATTAAAGATGAAAAAAGGAATATCAATTAGAGATTTAGCATAATAATGAACATCAAAAATTGGATTATTGTAAGAACCAGCTTCAAATAAACCCAATTTATAACCATAATTATCACCTGCAAATCCTCCATTAAGAAGCATTACGTCAACACTCATTCTTCTTGATGATTCAGCAAAATCTTTGTCGTAAGTTCCTAAAAGATCTGGGCTTAATCCTTTACCGAAAACACCATAACCAGCAATTCCATTGTGTCCTAATCTTGATTGCAAGAAATAACCATCACCAAGATTCCAATTAAGATTCAAACGAACTCTGTACATATAATAAACATCGTTTGAAACAGTACCACCAGCTTCTGTTTTATCGTCAATATTTAAGCGTGGGCGGAAACGTGCGTCTCCAGAAATTTTTAATTGAGCGAATAAGTCACTTCCAAAAACAAGCAACATTAAAACCAAAATGGTTGAAAATGTTTTTTTCATTTTTTACTCCTTTTGTTTAATTATTAGTTTAGTTTCGGCTTTTTTATACTCAAATGAAATGCCAAATAAAATTATGATTAAAAATTAGTTTATGTAATTAAATGGAGATAAAATTATATTTTAATTTGAAGTTAGTGGTGAAAAATGACCGATATTGGTCATTTTTCACCAATTTAAAGAGAGATTTGAATTATGAAATGTTCAATTTAGATAATTTGTAACGAAGTGTTTCGCGAGGAATTTTTAATAATTTTGCTGCTTGAGAAATGTTCCCATCGGAAATAGAAATGGCTTTTGAAATTATTTTATGTTCAATATTACATACAATATCCTCATAGCTTGCTTGAGTAAGGTCAAAATCATCATCACAAATTTTTAAACTTAAAGGACGTGTTGAACCAATAAAATCAGCAGCAATATGTTCAACATCAATTATTTGTTCATTATGCAAAATACAAGTTCTTTCAATTACGTTTCGTAATTCTCTAACATTCCCAGGCCAATTATAATTTAGCAAAACAGATTTAGCTTCATCACTAAAACCTTGTACTGATTTTGAAAACTTTTTCTTAAATATATTCATAAAGTATTCTGCTAATAAAATAATATCGTTCCCTCTGCTTCGTAAAGGAGGAATATTTATTCTTAATACATTTAGCCTATAATATAAATCATTCCTAAATAATGAATTTTCAATTGCAATTTTTAAGTCCTTATTTGTAGCTGCAATGATTCTAACATCTATTTCGATATCTTTTGTGCTACCAAGTCGTCTAATTTTTTTATTTTCTAACACTCTTAAAAGTTTAGCTTGAAGTGAAAGACTCATTTCTCCAATTTCATCCAAGAATAGAGTACCACCGTCTGCTATTTCGAAAAGTCCTATTTTTTTATTAATTGCATTTGTAAAAGCACCTTTTTCGTGCCCAAACAATTCACTTTCGAGCAAATTTTCGGGTATTGTGGCACAATTTATTTCAACAAACGATTTTTCACTTCTTGGGCTTAAATTATGAATGGCAGAAGCAACAAGTTCTTTTCCCGAACCACTTTCGCCTGTTATAAGTACAGTTTCGGAATCGTATTTTGCAATTTGTTCAATATAGCTTTTTAGCTTTACAATATCATCACTAAACCCTATAATAGAACTTATATCGGAACGCTCTTTTTGCTTCTTTTCGAGCTCAATTACTTTTTTCTTTAAATTTTGTGTTTCGAGAGCAAGTTTAGTAATTAGTTTAATTGCATCTGCTTTAAAGGGCTTTTTTATGTAATCGTATGCACCAAGTTTAATTGCATTAACAGCCGATTCAACAGAAGCAAATCCAGTTATAATAATTACAAATAAGTCTGGCTCGATAATTTTAATTTCCTTTAATACTTCAATTCCGTTCATATCTGGTAAATTAATATCTAAAAAGACTAAATCGTAATGATTAGACTTAATTGATTCCAATCCAATTTTACCAAGGTTTGCAACATCAACGGTGTATTTTCCCGATGTAAAAATGTCTTTAAGATTAACTCTTATAAATTCTTCATCGTCAATAACTAAAATTCTTTTGGATGTCATATTTCTCTATTGCTTGGGATGATTATTTTAAATTCGGCACCTTGTTTTTTGCCGTTTTTTGCTATTATTGTTCCATTATGTTCGGTTATTATTGAATGAGTAATTGCAAGACCCAATCCAGTACCTTCTTTTCTTCCCGAATAAAATGGATCGAATATATTTTGAATTTCATTTTCTTTGAATCCTTTTCCAGTATCTGTTATTTTTATAGAAACATAGTCTTTCCCATTTCTATTTATAAAAAACTTTGTCTCTATAGTTAATTTTCCGCCGTTTGGCATAAATTGAATTGAATTAAGTATAATATTAAGCAATGCTTGTTTAATTTTTTCGGAATCGATGGAAACTTCAATAATTGATTCTTCAAAATGTTTTTCAACTTCAATATTAGATTTTTTAATTTGTTGGTTAAGTAACAACAAAATACTATTAATAATGTTGTTAATGTTGGCATTTTGCAATTTGTTTTTATTTGGATAAGAATAATCTAAAATTTCATTTACCAAATTATCTAAACGTTCAATTTCGTTTAAAGCACTTGAAATTAATGAAGAATTTGAAGGATCAATTAATGAGATTTGGTCGTGCAAATTATCTAAAAATAGAGATAATCCTGTAAGTGGATTTCTGATTTCGTGAGCAATTCCTGCTGCAAATCTGCCAAGTGAAGCAAGTCTATCAATTTTTTTAAATTCTTCGTCCAAAATCTTTTTATCGGTTACATCTTCCACAATTATAATTGAGCTTGTATGCACATTATTTCTATAAACACGCGAAGCATTTACATTTAAGTATTTCTTTTTTTCTTTAAGATTTAGTTCAACCTCATATCCTTTATATTGACCAGTTGAGTTTAAGCTTTGAAAAATTTCTTTTCTAAAATCTTCTTTTTGCGATAAAAGTTCCCAAATATTTTTACCAATTAATTCTTCATCCGTTGGAAGTTCTAAAATATTGCGAGCGGCAATATTTATTGAAGTAATAATTCCATTCCCATTGGTTGAAATAACACCATTTATCATATTTGAAATAATATCGTTCACAAAATTTCTTTGCGATATTATTTCGGAATAAAGTTTAGAATTTTCAATAACACGCGAAGCTTGGTTTGCCAAAATTTGTAATGAATTTATTTCATTATCTAAAATATTTTCTTTTTTTAAAATTTTGTCGGCACCCAAAATTCCAATTATTTTCTCTTGGACAAATAATGGAATAAAAACAAATGTATTACTATTTCCGAATGATGAAATTAAATTGGGGTTATTATGTTCCTTTTTAAAATTTTCAAAATCATTAACAAATAGAATTTTTCTATTTTGGAAAACAGTTGTTTCAATAAAATTTTTATTGTCTAAATTAAATTTATTATTTTTTAAGGAAAAGAGGTCATCATCATTAAATCCACACATTTCTTTAAATTCAAGAAATTCTTTGTTTTCATCAACTAAATAAAGTATTGCTCTATCAAATTGCATGTTATTAACTGATGTATTTAAGATAGTTTTTAAGACAGTATCTAAATGATAATTTAATCCTATTGTGTTGCTAATTGATTGAATACTTTTTAAAACATTTAGTTGATATTCCAAATTTAACGCATAGTTTTCGATATCAGTTCTTGATTGAGCCAATTCCATATTTGAGTTTAATAACTCGTTACGCCCTTTTTCAAGTTCATTTGCCATTTTATTAAAAGAATTTGCAAGCGAACCAAGTTCATCGTTTCGGTTAAAGTTAATTCTTTGATTTAATTTTCCGTCAGCCAAATCGCTTGAAAATTTGGTTAGTGTTATTATTGGGTTAGTAAAATTTCTTGAAAAGAAATATGAAACTATAAATGAGAAGAAAATAGAACCCAGAATTACATATAAAATATTGTCAAAATATTGTGTAAAAGTTTCACTTATTAAATCTTTAATTTCGGACGATTTAGCCAAAAATTTATGATTTTCAATTCCTACAGTTATTCCACCAAAAATTCCATGTTTTTTATATTCACCTTTGTCGTAAAATATTGGAGAGTAAACCATTATTTTTTGAATTCCACCAACATTTTTAGTTATAACTCTGCCAGATTTTTTATTTAATACATTTTGGTACACAATTGGGTAATTTGGATGAATAAAGGCAGATGAATCTAGATTAAAAGGAATTCGCCCTTTTTTAATATCTTCTTGAGAAGTTTTTGAATTATAGGCAGGAACAAGTTTTCCTGTTCCATCAACTCCACGAATATCCCAAATTTTTGGATGTGTGATAATCCATCCTTCGTCATCAAAAAGAAAAGCATAATTTCCTGAATTATAATCTGAAAACAGCTTTTCTTCGGGACTATTTGGAACAACATGTTGAGTAAATTCCATTAAATGTTCATGATTTAATCCAAGTGAAAGTAATCCAATTTTAATTCCGTTTTTAAAAACTGGAGTAGTAAACCGTATTATACCGTTATATTTTATTCTGGGATCGTTGTTAAACTCTTCTCTGGAAACAAAAAATCCTGTTAAATGCGAAACATAAATTTCTTTTTGTTTGAGGTTTTTTGAAAGTTCAAAGTAGTTCTCAGAAAAATATGTGGTATTTATTGGGTTACTAATGTTTCGCTTTTGCCAATTTGGAATAACTTTGCCATCAACTATTTTAATAATTTGATTTCCATTATTATCAACATATTCAATTTCTTTATAAAGTGGAATAAATCTCCAAACACCAATAGTATCTTCTGGGTTAATAGTTTTATTCCAAATTTGTGCTGTTTTACTTTGAGAATAACTTAATAAAAACGATTCAGTTAATTCACTATTTGATAATTCAAGTAAATCAAATTCGCGGTTTCGTAAAAAATGTTCAACTTTTCTGCTAATCTGTTTTGCCTGAATCATCAAATTCTTTTCTATGTTTTTATCAATTAAAATACGTGTATCGTTTAATATCTGCTCGTTGCTGTCTTTGAAAAGAAAAGCAGTAATTAAAGCAAATGTTATTAATGGCAAAATTGAAAAGAAGAGGAAAGAATATAATATTTTCTTAAAAATTCCCCAGTTTTTCTTTGTTACTTTATTTTTATTTATAGTATTCAATAGATTTTCCATAATCTGAAAAAAATAATATATAGAAATAGAAATATATTAATTCCACATAATTTAAAGCATTTCAGGAAAATAAATAGTTTTAAAATTTGCCCAATTTTGGTAAATAATTCTTTTTGTAATAATAATTTAAGAGAAAATAATAAAACTACTATTTTTTCAATTGGAGTTTGCTTGTTTGGTAATGCTTTTCATGGATGATTTAGCTTGCGAGGAAATTTCTTTAATATAAATATATGCTTGTGGAAATGGAATTTCACCAACTTTAATTACATCTCCAATTTGGATTGGATTGCCAAAAATTAAAATAATTTCAGAAATAAGGTTATTTACTAAGTTTATGAAATCCCTTTTCCACTTGAAGCATTATAAAAGTACTTTTTTTATTTAATAAAAATTTGTATTATCTATTGAGTTATAAGAAATAATGAACCAACAGATATAACTGCCCATAAAATAATTCCAAGTGCAAAACTTTTAGTGCCTGATTTTTTTATTTCACTTACTGTGATATTTGAGCCAATAAGAAATAGTGCTATTATCATTCCTCGTTTCCCTAACCAATTAAAATGTTCATAACTTGACTGAAATTCAGGGAATATATTAGCAAAAAAAATGGCAAGAATGAAAAACAAAATAAACCATGGAAACTTAATTGATTTTTTATTTTCATTCTTATTCATAAATGCAATAACTATTGATAGCGGAATAATCCACAATGCTCGGATAAGTTTTACCGTAGTTGCTACTTGCAAAGCTTTTTCACCATAAATTGCACCAGCACCCACTACCGAACTCGTATCGTGAATAGCAATTGCAGCCCAGTTTCCAAAAGCTTCTTGACTTAATCCTAAATTATGCCCAATGAAAGGGAACAAAAACAGAGCGACAGCATTTAACACAAAAACAACGATAAGTGCAAACGAAGTTTGATAGTTTTTACTATTAAGAATTGGAGCAACTGCGGCAATGGCGCTTCCTCCACATATTGCTGTTCCAGATGCAATAAGCAAGGAGATATTTTTCTCAACTTTAAGTAGTTTCCCAAGCAAAACCCCGATTAACATTACTGATATTACAGAAATGACTGTTTCAATAAAACCAGTTTTTGAAGCAGAAATAACGGCACTCAAACTCATTCCAAAACCCATTAAAACAATGGAAGCCTGCAATAGCTTTGATGTATATTTATGTATGTTTTCGTGTCTTATCCCAATAATTGAAAGAATTAATCCAGCCATTAAAGCTATAGCTGGCGAGACAAACGGCAAAAAACAGAGTAAAATAATTATTGTATAAAGTCTCTTAGCATTATGAAATTTCTTCACTATTACACCAAGATCACTAAATATTTTTATGTTAGTCATACTAATACCTTATTTTTTGCTGACAAAAATATGGCCTTGATATAACTATGACAAATAATAAATACTTATGATGTATAACTATATCTTATAGTTAGATAAAAAATTTTCAAACAATTTTACTTGCTGACTTTTATGCCCTTGTTTATATGCAATGCGAAATTTTCGTAAAAAGGTAACACCAGAAATATTTAGCCTCACAAGTGTTTTAAGATATAATTCGTTTTGAACTGACTTTTCGGATACAATAGCCAATCCATTAAAATCCTGTAAAAAATTTTTAATTGATTCGGTACTTCCCAAGTGAATGATAGTGTTAAGGTTTTCAATTTTAATAGAATGTTGTAAAAAAACCTGCTTTATAATTTCCAAAGTACCTGAACCTTGTTCCCTCAATACAATTGGTATTTGAAATAGATCATCTTTGTTGATGGTTTTACGTTTTGCATAAATGCTGTTTTGTCCAGTTATTACAATTAATTCATCATCAATAAAATTTTTATAATGGATACCCATTTGGGAAGATTGGTTCTCTACTAAGGCGATATCAATAGTGTTTTCGAGCAAAAGTTTTTCCATCTCAAATGAATTGCCATTCATTAAATAAATCTGAATTTTTGGATATCGCTTGTGAAAGGATGCTATTACTTTGGGAATTACATACTGTGCGATTGTTGAACTTGCCCCAATTTTAAATTCACCCGAAAAACTATCGTGCATTTTTCCAATTTCAAACTCTATATTTCGATACTTTTGTTCAATCTCTTTTAGAGCATTATAAATTTTTTCACCAGCTTGGGTTAAATAAATTTTATTGCCTTTTCGCTCTAAAAGATTCGTTTTGTAGCGTTCTTCCAATTCTTTGATATGTCGTGTAACAGCTGGCTGACTAATATTTAATTCATTTGCAGCTTTTGAAATACTCAATTTTTCAGCTACTGATATATAAATGGTGTCTCTATAATCCATAGTATAATTTTATTTATCTCAAATATAATAAATTGACTATTGAATGTATGGTGGAAATTAATTTATCATCAAGACGTAGATTCTACCAACAAGTGCTACAAAGTTAAGGGAAATTATTGAATAATAATTCATTTGGATTATAGTAATTCAATAATTTTCTAGGTCTATAAAAAGTTTTATACCATATACACAAAAAATGTGACAGTCTCAAAATTCAATACATAAAAGTTGCCAAGTGGCGAATATTTCTATAAATTGCAAAGTGGTAATTTGTGTAATCAAAAAAATGATTTTAATTAAATAAGGACATTTTTATGAAATTTATAGCAATTCTTCTTTTAGCATCAAATTTTTATGCCCAAACTTTTTCTGTTCAGTATGAAACAAACGAAGTTTCAGATACAGTCAATTCCGAAATTGTATTTAACATTTTACTCACAAATCTGACAGATAATAATTTGGATTTATACGTAAAACGAACTTTGAATGATATTGAGCCTGGTTGGAGTTCATCACTTTGTTTCGAATTTTGCTTTTCCCCAACTTTGGATAGCATAGCAACAACGCAAACTTTCGGAAGTCGTTCGCTTTCGGCTGGAGAAAGTCGCGAAGTTTCACTTCACATTTTCCCACAAAATTTCCCAGGAAACGGCAATATCAATCTCCGTTTTGGAAATGTTGCAGATTTTGCTGATTCTCAATTAGTAAATTTTTCAGTCGAAGTTACAGCTACTGACATAACTTCCGAAAATATTTCTACAAACTTTTCTCTTTTACAGAATTATCCAAATCCATTTAACCCAAGTACAATTATAAAATATTCAATAAAAGAAAGTAGTATCGTAAAAATCACAGTACACAATATTTTAGGCGAGCAAGTTGCAGAATTGATAAACGAACCTCAATCTGCTGGCAATTATGAAGTTGAATTTATCGCAAATGATTTACCAAGTGGTGTGTATTTTTATCAATTAAAAACTTCAAGCGGATTTAGTGAAATAAAAAAAATGATTTTGTTGAAATAAAATTAAGTTAAGTAATCAGTAAATAAATTAATAACAATGGTTTAATAATGATAAAAAAAGCAATTTTTATTTTGTTTTTAGGATTTTTGAGCGTTTTTAGTCAAAATCAAAGTTCAAAAGCTCCAAATTTTGAATTAGAAAATTTAAGTGGCGAATTCGTAGAATTGAAAGATTTTCTTGGAAAAGGTCCGATATTAATTAATTTCTGGGCAACTTGGTGCAAACCTTGCATGGAAGAATTGAAAATTTATAATAAAATTTATGAAAAGTATAAATCTAACAATCTACAAATGTTTGCAATTTCAGTAGATAACGAAAAAAGTATGTCGAAAGTTTTACCATTTGTTCGCTCAAACAATTACAAATTCCAAGTACTTTTAGATTCTGAAAACCAAACTGCTCGCGATTATTACGTGCAAACCGTTCCGCATACATTCCTAATTAATTCAAAAGGAGAGATTGTTTATAGTCATTCTGGTTTTAAGAAAGGTGATGAAATACAAATTGAAGAACATATTAAAAAATTATTAAAGATGAAATAATGAAGAAAATACTATTATTTGTAATTTTGCTAATTAACACAACTTTCGGACAAATTATTGAATTACCAAGCGGAATTTCACTTTCTAATCAGTTGGAATTTTCTTACGATAATGAATTGCAACGACAAACATTAGAAAATTGGTTTAACCTTGATTATTCATACGAGAATTTCAAAACTGGCTTGCGTTATGAGGTTTTCCAACCAAATGATATTAACCCAGCAATAAATAGGGGAAAAGTAAACTATTCCGATATTTCCTTTAAGTATTTAGAATATGAAATCGGTGAGAAAAAAAGCAAAATTAATACAATAATTGGGAATTATTACACAACATTTGGTCGCGGTTTATTACTTAAAATTTATGAAGATAGAAATGTGAGAGTTGATAATAATCTTCAAGGAATTAAATTTGAAGTAAATTTCAATAATTTTAGACTGAAAGCCGTTTCTGGAATGGCGGAAAATTCTAAAGCAGAACGCAAAGATGTTTTGCGAGGCTTCGATGCTGAATTTCGAGGAATTGATAAGTTAAATCTTGGGTTTTCGGTTGTTTCAAATCAGCCTTATTTCGAAGAAATTAAACCAACTACTCTTTTCTCTGGAAGATTTGCCTATAAATTTGACGTTTTTGATATTTACACAGAATATGGAATTAAAAAGAATTCACAATTAGAAGAAAATCTCAATGAAAATTACGTTGGAAAAGCAATCTATTCCAATTTGAACTTCTACATAAATGATTTTTCAATTTCTACCGAATTCAAATATTATGATAATTTTTCGTTAACAAGTTATGATGGAACAATAAATTACAACACTCCGCCATCATTAACTACTGATTATTCTTACATTTTATTAAATCGACATCCATTTTCATTAAACCCAAATAACGAAGTTGGCTTTCAAATTTCTACTGATTATTTGGTGAATGACGAAAACAAATTAACCGTAAATTATGGAAGAACTTATTCGCTCGAAAAAGATTCGTTTTTCAAAAAGATTAGTAATTCAACTACCGAAAGCGAATTATTATTAGAAGATGTTTTTACAAAATTTGAAAATACAAGCAATTCTTTCGGTTTAATTTTTGGTTTTGGTTACAAAATGGAAGCAATTACAAATACAAAAAGTTTAACTCCCGTTTGTGAATTCAAATATTTTATCGATGAAGTGAACACAATCAAAACGGTTGTTGAACATCAACAAAGCAATGTTTTATCTACTGATGAAAAGTATTTTGATGATGTTTTAACTTTGGAATGGATGAATTCCCCAGATTTCAGCTTGTCTTTCGTAGGCGAAATGGAAACTCGTGAACCCGAAATAGATAAAATTGTAAGGAATTTTTGGGGATTTATTAGATTTGGTTATAACTTGTTCGATAATTCTGAGATTTCCCTGCTTGCGGGATCTCGACAAGCAGGAAACATTTGCATTGGTGGCGTTTGTCGCTACGAACCAGAATTTAGCGGAATTGAGTTAAAGTATAATGTGAGATTATTTTAACTTATAATTTTCGCAATATTCTGTTTTAGAATTATAAAATTATATTTGCTTTCGTTCGAAATATCAATTATTTGAGCAATTTTTCTAATAGATTTTCTAAAATTCAAATCAATCTCTTGATTTTTAACTTCGTTTTCAATTCTCCATTTTTGGCTTTCCACAAGATAGATTGTGAAAAACCAACTTGCTAAATCTTCGAAATTTTCTTTTCTAAAGTAAGTTATTCCTTTGTAATCATTAACTTTCAAGAAATTCTGAACAATTTCATAATCTAATGCTTTTAATATTTCATTAACAAAAACATTGAAATCAAAATTATTCATTCCCTTTTCTCGATGAATTTCGCACAAAGTTTGGCAATATTTAGATAAAATCCCGATTAATTGTTTAGTTTCATCAATTTCGTCTGAAGATAAATCTAATTTATAAAAAATTGCGTAGAAAGGTTCTGAAAGCAATATTTCGGGTTCAATTTCGTAAATTGATTTGAAATCAGTTTTAACTTGAATTTCTTTAATGGCACCAAGAATCACAAAAATGATAAAATTTTTGCGGAAATTATGGTCGAACATTAAATTGTAATTCCTTCTAAGATTAAAATCGATTTCAAATTCTTCTTTTGCAAGGATTTTATAAAGATTAGAAATTGCATGAATTGTTAAATCAAAATCAAATTCATATCTGTTTTTTGCTACATTTCCACTTATTTTGCGAACAATTTCACTTACAATAAAATGGAACCTATTTTCAAGATTTATAAGATCTTTCTCCAATTCTTCTGTTCTTTTTTCATTTTGGGAAATTATTGAAATAATATGTTCAAAATTGGTAGAGTCGAATAAGTTAATTATAGCATGATGAATATTTGAAAGTGATTGTTTTTTAAGTTCATATTGAATGGAATTAACACCATTTTTATTTAGAGTTGAATAAAGATTCTGATAAATACCAGATTCATCATAAATTATTTCAAAATTAGTAAAAACTCGATATTCAAAACCATTCAACTTAATTTTCATCCCATTTATAAAATCATAAACTGAGTATAAATATTCTTTATTAGCAATTAGTTCTTTGAATTTCACAAAGAGATTTTCCCCTTTTGGAATTTCTAATGCTTCAGAAATTGTTACTTGTTTCAGATTTTCATCTACTAATTTTGCGGAGGATAAATTAATAATTCCTTCTGCTCTATCATATTTATTGTTGAACAGAACAAGAGCTTTTTCATTATGAAATTGATTTGAAAATGCAAAAACATTATGATTAACATTTCCGCTGGAGTTAAAACAATTATAAAACCAGAAATGCGTAACTTCTGAAAAGATATAACGTTTGCTCAGAATTGGAAATATTTCAGCTTTGTGTCGATTTACCAAATATTCATTTTCAAATTCTTCATAATATGCTCTCTGATATTCCATTCCATATTTTTCATGAAAACCTTCAATTTGTCCGTGAGCAAACATTGGCAAACCTGGCAATGTAATCATCATTAATAAAACACCAAAATATTTGTCGCCAGTTCCAAATTGCTTTATTGCGGTTTCTTCGTCAGGGTTACTCATAAAATTGACATATCTTTTTAAGATTTCAGGCTCAAATTCAAGTGTATTTTTAATCAAACCATGATATTTTTCATTTTCTTCAAGCATAAACATGTGCATAAAAGCACTATTATAAACTCTGTGCATTCCCAAAGTACGCACAAAATAGCCTTCCATAAGCCAAAAAGCTTCGGCTAAAAGTAAAGTTTCAGGCATTTCAGTGTTAATTCGATCAACAACTTCACGCCAAAATTCAACTGGGAAAAGTTCATCGAATTGTTCTTTCGTTAAAGAATAATCAGTTCTTGTTGGAATATCGCCGCCTAATCCTGGTTGTGGGTACCAAAGTCGAGAAAAATGCTTTTTAGTAAGTGTCATTGCAGCATCAAAACGGATAATAGAAAATTTTCGTGCAACATCCATTATTTTTTGTATTACGGCTTCGCGAACATTTTGTTTTAGAATATCAAGTTGTGCCGTATCGTTCCAAGGCATATTTGTTCCATCATTCCCGTGATAAATATACTTAGTTTCACCGTTCTTAAAATTATGATATTTGAAGACAACAGCAGCATCGGAATTTGTCCAATATCCATCTTCAATTTGAATAAGTAAATCGGGATTTGAGGAAAGATTTTCACCCGTAAATCGATAATTAGGGAAAGGTAAATCTGTTCTTTGAATAAAATATTCGGGATGTTCTTCAATCCATTTCGAAAAAATTCCCGTGTGATTTGGTACCATATCAGCAGCCAAACGAATACCAAAACGTTTCGCTTTTTCATTTAATTGCTGATAAGCAAATTCTCCACCGAGTTGCTGAGCAATTTGATAATCGTAAAGAGAATAGGCAGAAGAAACAGCATCAATATTTCCCCGAATGTGCTTAATTCTTCGTGAAGCGTCACTTCTTTCCCAAACTCCAATTAACCAAAGAGAATTAATATTTCTTTCGTGAAGAATTCGCAATTCTTCATCTGGTATTTTATCGAGTGTTCGTATTTCCATAGAATATTTCTTGGAAAGTTGGTCGAGCCAAACAAAAATATTTTTGGCAATCATCACTACATTTGGCATCCAATGAATGTCTTCGGTAAAGGCTTTGTATTCGGAATAATCGCTTTGACTTGATTTGGAATAATTAAATCCAGATTTTCCGATAGTAGCACTTTCGTCAAATTTATCACCTTTATAATTTGGAATAAATGTTGGATTTTGACCAACCCCGAAACTCGCAGAAACGTATTCTTCTTTGAAAATGTCTATTGCTTTTAAAAATTCGACATCAAAATTATCTTTAAGAATTGCTCTCCAATTATCTCGGATAAATTCTAATTGGTCTTGTAAATTATTTGGAAATTTCAAAATAGGTTCTTGCAAAAAAGATAGAATATCCGCGTTATTATTAATAGGTTTCTGTTTACGGTAAAAATCTTTACTAAAATTAATGTATTTATGAAAATTCTCTTTGTTTGCAAGTGATTGATAATTAATAATATTGGATAAGTTTTTTAATGCTGGATTTTCAATATTTAAGTATGAAATGAATGTTTGAATCATTTCGTTTTCATACATAAACCGCTCATTTTCCTTTTTCCACAAAAATTCTTCTAAAGATATTTTGTTTAACATCACTTCTTCTGGTTGGAATTTTGTTGAAAAATCAGTTAGCATTTCCATAAAACTGAATTCATTTATTGTATTTGCAAAAGTTGAAAATTGATTTTTAAGCACATTTTTGTCAATATCAGATAAATAAAACTCAAAAACATATTTGTAAATTTTTGAAAGAAGATTTATAGAATATAACAGCCCAGCAGATAATTTTTCCGTTTGTTTCTCATTTATTAAAAAGGCAATTTCTCTAAAATTTGCTCGAAGTTGTAATTCATTCTCAGAGGAAAGAATATAATTTTTAAGATTGAATTTAGAAATAGCAACTTGCGGGAATCTGAAATAAATTTTCATAAAACATCACACTTAATTTTATAATAACGAAATATAGTAAACCAAATTTGCTAAAATTTGAATTTTTTAAAATAAAAAACCGCCTAAATCTTAAAGATTAGACGGTTTCAAAAAGTTGTATTTTGTTATAACTTAGTTTTTCAAACCATACTTTTTATTAAATTTCTCAACTCTTCCAGCAGAATCTAATATTTTTTGTTTTCCTGTAAAAAATGGATGACATTCTGAACAAATTTCCAATTTTAATTGAGGAGCAGTAGATCTTGTTGTGAAAGTATTTCCACAAACACATGTTACAACACAAGTCTGATAATTAGGATGAATACCGTTCTTCATTATAAACACCTTTACCTATAATTTTTAAGAATACAAATATAATAAATCATCAAAAAACAACAAATTTATTTAGTTTTTAATTTCTTTTTTGCTTTTATCGAATCTTTTTTAGCTTTTTCATTTTGCACTTTTATTGATTGTTTTGTAACAAAATTTCTAACTGGCTCTGTACTACTTCCACTACTTACTAAAGTTGCATTATATGAATTGGGAATTGGTTTATCTAAATAACCATCCAATGAAACATTATTTTTTGAGATCAATGGAAGTGCTTGATTGATTTTTGAAGAATTTAGATTAGAATTCGTAATTTTTACAAAAATCTCGTTTGAAATTGATTTTCTTTCTGAAATTTGATTTTCTTCAGGCAAAACAACATAAATTACGTCATGTTTACCTTGAACAGTTTTAGTTTTATTCACAAAATTGGAAGTTTGCTTGGAATTATTGAATAGCACAGCAAAGAGAATGAAAGCTGAAATGACGATAGTTCCAGATGGTAACGCAATCCACCAAAAAATTGATTTTTCCTCTTTTTGTAAATTTCCAAATTGTTTATTTTGAATTCTGGTCATTAAGTTAAATTCAAAATTTTCAGGAGCTTTCTCCTTTGGCAAACCTTGAAGAAGGTTTAGTAATTCATTATCAGATATTTTTTTACTTTTCATAGTATTTCTGTAGCATTATTTTCAAATGATTTCTTCCTCTGTTAATTCTTGATTTTACAGTTCCGAGTGAAGTTTTTTTCATTTCAGCAATTTCTTCGTATGAAAAACCTTCAATGTCTCGTAAAATCACCATTTCTCGATAAACTGGTTTAACACGAAGTAATGCTTTTTGAACTTCTTCAGCAATAAAACTATTATCTGTTTCTCTCTCGGGTGATAGAATTTTTTCATCTTCAACTTGCAAAGGAATTTCAGAATCGTCATTATTCAAAGATAGGAATGTTCTTCTTCTTTTCCTTTTGTATTCGTTTCGAGCCAAGTTTGTTGCAATTGTATATAACCATGTCGAAAACTTTGCAATCGTTTGATAAGAATTTTTTTTTAGATAAAATTTTACCATTGTATCCTGAACAATATCGACAGCTAATTCTTTATCACCAATAAATCTATAAACAAAATTTGTTAGCGGATCTTTGTATCTTCGTACCAATTCTTGATAAGCATCAAGATTATCATTTTCTTGAAAATCTTTTATTAGCACTTCATCGCTCAATATTTTGTAATCGAGATTCAACAAACTTTCTACCTTTTAATTATGAATTTGTTCCACTGAATTGAAATTAAATATTTCTGAAATTAGAATATAAAATAGAGATTTTGTTTCCATGCTTCCTGTTTTGAATTTAACATCAGCCTCCATCAAAGCAGAAAATACATTTCGTAAGATTTTATCATTATGGAATTGCTTTGCCATCTTAATTTTCTTCAATTGCATGTAAGAAATTCCTCCGACACTGATAATTTCGTTATCTGATTTTTTTTGCTTAATAAATTCCAAGACAAACGCAGTTTGTGTGAAGAAAGAATTTAAAGCTCCAAGAAGCAAAACAAAATCTGTTGTATTTTGAACTAAGTTATTCCCAATTATCAAAGATTTTTTTTTATCACCGATAGCAATTGCGTCAATTACATCAAATGCAGAGTATTTTTTAGTTTTTGCGATTAAAGTAACAATATCTTCTTTGGTAATATTTGTTCTTCCATTCAAAAAATCTTGGAATTTAGGGAGATGCGATGCAATTAAGTTTTTGTTTTCACCAACCAATTCAAGAATCAAGTTAGTGTTTTCATCAGTTAGCAAAAATCCATTCTGCTTAAAATAATTGAAAACCCATTTTGGATATTCTGCAGATTTTAATTCCGACGCTTCAAACAGATACCCTTTTTTTCGAAGTGAATCGTATATTTTAAACTTTCCAAGATTGGAATTAAAATGTGTTATAATAAGAATTGTTGATTGTTGAGGAGAATCAATATACGGTAGTAATTCGTCCTTTTCGTCAATAAATTCAAAATTATTGAGAATTACAATCTTTTTTTCACTTCCAAATGGGAAAGCATAAGCAGAAAACAATGCGTCTGATAAAGTTGAATTTTTATCAAAATTAAAGACTTCTTTATCAAAATCCGAGACAAGCAAATCTGCAAATATTTCTTGTAATTTCTGAGATTTACTATTTATTTCAAAATTATCTTTCCCAAATAAATAATATATGGGGAATGGATTTTTTTTATCCGCAAATTTTAGAACTTCTTCAATTGAACGATTTGTTTTGCTTTCTGCCAATTTTATTTTACTTTTTCAATAGTTAATGATTCAATTATTACTTTTTCAACTGGTCTGTCGAATGGTTTTGTTGTTGGCACTTTACCAATTTTTTGGACAACTTCCATTCCGTCAATAACTTTTCCAAAAATTGTATGTTTTTGATTTAACCAAGGAGTTGGAACAAGTGTTATAAAAAACTGACTTGTATTTGTGTTTGGACCACGATTTGCCATAGCAAGAATTCCACTCTCGGTAAAATTCAAATCTTTGTCAAATTCATCACCGAAAGCTCCGCCATAAATTGATTCTCCACTTGAGCCAGTTCCTGTTGGATCGCCTCCTTGAATCATAAAATTATCAATTACACGGTGAAAAGTAATTCCGTCATAATATTTTTTTTCTGCCAATCCGACAAAATTTCTAACTGTTAATGGAGCTTTTTCGGGCATCAATTGAATTGAAAAATCTCCGTGATTTGTTCTAAATTGTGCGATAAGTTTTCCGCCATTTTCTGTATTCATAAGTATCTCCTGTTTTTTTTCGTCAGTTATCGTTTTTTGTTCATCTACAGTTTGAAAATTTGCACATGCTTGAAATACTAAAATAATTCCTAAAAGAAGTAATTTTTTCATAAATATCCTTTGTTGATTAATCCATTCGAAATTAAAAGCAGAATTACAATTGCAATTGCTATTCTATACCAAATAAAAATGTATGTAGATTTTGATTTCAAGAATTTTAATAAAAAATCAATTGCAAGATAGCCGCTTATTGCCGAAACAATTGTAGCAATTGCCAAAGTTGTTGCGTTTGACGAGTTCATAAATTCCATTTGATGATAAAATTCAAGCAAACCACTTCCAAAAATTGCTGGGATTCCAAGTAAAAAAGAGAATTTTGCTGCAGTATCTCTTTTAAGTCCAACGAATAATCCACCTGTTATTGTTGAACCAGAACGAGACGCACCTGGAATTAGAGCAAATGTTTGGAAAATTCCAATTATTAAAGAATCTTTCCAAGTAATTTGGTTCATTTCTTTCTTAAATTTTCCTACTTTTTCGGCAATCGCGAGAATTATTGCAAAAATTATCAAATTTGCTGAAATCACATACAAATCCTTTGTAAATGCTCCTTCAATAAAATCTTTGAAACCCAAACCAAAAATTATTACTGGAATTGAACCAATAATAATTAACCAACCTAATTTGGAATTTTCAGTTTGATTTTTGAATTCCACTCGAGTAATAATATTATTTGAGATAAAATCTTTTAAAATTGCCCAAATATCTTTCCAAAAATAGATGAAAACCGATGCCAAAGTTCCAAGTTGAATTACCGCCATAAAAGAAGTCCATTGTTGCGGATTTTCTTCAGAAATTAAACCCATAAACTGAGCAGCAACCGTTAAATGTCCCGTGCTACTAATTGGTAGAAATTCTGTAATTCCTTGGATTATTCCCAAAACTATTGCTTCAAATATTGTCATATAAACCTAAAATTTGTAATGTAAACCTATTCTAAAAATTGCTGAAAGATAGTTTAACTCAACTTCTTTAGCAGTTACTTCATCATAAAAAATGTAATTATCCGAATTTGCTGTGCCAATTAAAGCATAACGAACAACTGTCGAAAGACTTGCAAATGTATTTTCTGAAAATGGGACTAACATTTCAGTCTTGCCGCTTAATCCAAATCCAATTGCCGAGCCAGAATTCTTCTGAAGAACTTTCTCTTCAAGTGTTACAAAATTTGCATTCCCGCCTAAGCCAAATCTAAAAATGACGTTAGAAATCGGGATTTTATACAAAATTAAACCAGAAATGATATTTGATGTTTTGCTTAATTCGTAATAAGAACCCATAAATAAAAAATCTGAATAACTGAAATAATTATAAGCATAATCAAGTTCCACATCAAATTTATCTGAAATTGGGTAATTCATACTTCCCCAAAATTCCACTGCCGTGTTAACTTCAGAAAGTACTTTTCCGTTAGCATAATTATTATTTATGTAATCTACAACCATCGGGACGTAAGAATAATCAATTCCCATTCCACTAGTGATTGCAAGTTGTTTTTTTTCAATTTCTTGAGCATAAATTGAATTTATAGATATTATAAGAACGAAAAAGAACTTATTCATCGCCATTTTTCCAAACGCTCCAAAAATTATAAATTGGCAAATTATTCTTTTTCCGATGAATATTTACAAAAATATAGGAAATAATTGCAATTATAATAAACCCAAAATATGAAACAGCGTGTGTAAGGATTGCGTAAGCAACACTTATTTCTTCTGAAAAATTAAATAAAGTTGAAAGCACAAAAATTACAATAGCATGATAAGAACCCAAACCGCCTGGAGTTGGAATAACAATGCCCAAAGCACTAATTGTCATTAAAATCCAAGCGATTTTCATTGTCCCTCCATTTGCCAATTCACTTGGGAAAATCATAAACCCAGCATAACTTGTTAATCCATAGAAAAACATAATCATAATTGTATAAATAATTACGTATATAAAATTTTGTTTTCCGTTAATACTTGAAAATCCAGTAACAAGTTTTTCAAAAAGTGATTCAGTTTGTTGAGCAAATGTTGGTGAATATCTTCTTATTAAAATAATTATAAAACTATAACTCCTTTCTCCAGCAACAACTAACACAATTATGAAAAGTGTTAAAGTTAAAGTTAGAGTTCCCGTCCAAATTAAAGCTGTTTTTAACCAAGGAATATCAATATAAATATTGCCATCATATAAATAAATACTGAGTAAAACGGATAAAAACAAAGCAATTAAATCGATAATTCGCTCAACAATTACTGTCCCAAACATTGCTCCGCGAGATATATTTTCCCACTTGGCAAGGAAAAATGCTCGATAAAATTCACCCAAACGAGGCACAATTGAGTTTACTCCATAACCTATCATCATTGAAGTAAATAAATTTAAAAATGATGAATTTTCTTTTACACTTGAAATAATTACTTTCCAACGAAATGTTCGGATAATATTTGTAAAAAAGTAGAGCATAAAAAAGATTACTAAATATAGATAATCAATTTTAGAGAAATATGGCAAAATTTCGTCAAAATCTACATTTTTGAAAGCAATCGTAAAGAAAAACACTGCTATGATAACTGAAAAAATCCAATTAAATATGTGTTTTTTAATCTTCATCGCAAGTCCACAACTTTTGTTTGAGCGTTTTTCTCAATTTTGATTTTTGATAGAATATTTTTCAAATTGAATTGAATTCTATTCACCGAAATTTTGTTTCTTTTTTTATTTTTTTCGATGGTAATTTCTTCAGGCAATTGATTTTTATCGAGTTTAAAGATTATCTTTTCAAATTTTGGTTGTTTTTTGGACGAAAAATCAAGTTCTATTTGATTCTTCGATTCAGTAATTTTCACATTCTTTTCTATCAAACCTAAAATATTATTGAACGAATAAGGAGCAATACTTTTTTGTTTTTTGCTATAAATCAGCTTATTCTGCTTTTTGTTAAAAGTTGTAACTTCATCTTTTTCGATAATAATTAAATTATCTGCAAAAATCAGAACTTCTTTTTCTGGTTTGATGAAAAAATATTCTCCATTTCCTTTTTCTGATGAAAAATTAATTGAGAAATTCTCAGCATTTTGGAATTTACTTTTCATCCCATTAAAAATTGGATTTTCTTGCGATAGGATAATATTCGAAGAAAATATTACAAATAAAATGAACAATCTTTGTATCACAACGACCTTAAAATACTTTCTAATTCTTCTTCTGTTGAAATTAAAACTTCTCTGCCTTTACTTCCTTCAAGTTGTCCGACAACTCCCATTTCTTCAAGTTGGTCAATAATTCGAGATGCTCTGCCATAACCTAATTTTAATTTTCTTTGTAAATACGAGACTGAACCTTGTTGGCTTTGAATTATCACTTTTGCGGCTTCTGGCAACATCGGGTCCATATCTGTTAAAAAGTTAGAATCTGCTTTTCTTTTCTTATCATAAATTGACGGTAACAAATAACGTTTTGAAAATCCTTGCTGTTTATAAATAAATTCTGTTACTTTTTCAACTTCATCTGTTGAAATAAAAGCATTTTGAATTCTCATTGGCTTTGGCATTCCACCAGGAAGAAATAGCATATCACCACGACCTAAAAGTTGTTCGGCTCCTTTTCCATCTAATATTGTACGTGAATCGATTTTTGAAGCTGTTTGATAAGCAATTCGAGCTGGGAAATTCGCTTTAATTGTTCCTGTAATAACATTAACAGAAGGTCTTTGAGTTGCAACAATAAGATGAATTCCAACAGCACGCGCAAGCTGAGCAATTCTTGTGATTGGCTCTTCCACTTCTTTGCCTGAAGTTATCATTAAATCTGCTAATTCATCAATTACAACAACAATATAAGGTAATTTATAATGCTTCATAGATTCAGTATTTTTTGGCAAAGTGCTTGGATTTGCTACTTTATTATTATAATCAACAATATTTTTAACTCCGAGTTTAGCCAATTTATCATATCGTTTATCCATTTCAATTTCAACGGATTTTAACACAAGCAAAGCGTTTTGTGGAGTTGTAATAACATCTTCATCAATATCGGGCGAAACGGCAAGAAAATGTTTGGCTAATAATTTATAAAACGTAAGTTCAATCTTTTTTGGGTCGATAATCACAAATTTTACGTCAGATGGATGTTTAGAATATAGTAAAGTTGTAACCATCATATTAACGCCAACACTTTTCCCTGCACCAGTTGCACCAGCAATTAAAAGATGAGGCATTTTCGCTAAATCTGTTACATGAATTTCGCCTGAAATAGTTTTGCCCAGAGCAAGTGGTAATTCATATTTTTTAACATCCATTTGCCCAAGAATCATTTTTGCCGTTACTGGCGATGATTTTGCATTTGGTATTTCAACTCCAATTACGCCTTTACCTGGAATTGGAGCCATTATTCTAATTCCACGAGCTGAAAGTGCGAGTGCAATATCATTTTCAAGATTTACAATTTTGCTGATTTTAACGTTTGGCGCTGGAACTAATTCATACAAAGTTACAACTGGACCTGGAGTAACATCAATCTTTTCAATAATAATGTCAAATAATTTTAGTTTTTCTTTAAGAAGTTCAGCATTTCTCTTTAATTCTTCTTCAGATATTTCAACTTCTCCGTCTGGGACATCGTCAAGCAAATCTAAAGTTGGGTATTTGTAATTTAACTTTTCTTCCCACTGTTCCGGCATTGTTTTTTCGACATCTTCATCAACAGATTCAATTATTATTTTATCAGTTAATCGAGATTTTTCTTCACTTTCTGATTCTTGAGATTCTTCTTCACTATTTTTGATATTTGAGCGGTTTTCATTTTTTTTGATTTTAATTACAGTCTCTTTTTCGGTGTTTTCTACAACTTCTTCTTCTGTTTCACCTACATCTGTTAATGTTGTAATAAATGTTTTTCCTTTGTAAGGTTTAGAATTGGTTGGAAGAACAATTTCCGGTGTTAATTCTGATCTTTCTTGTGAATTTTTATTTTTTTCAGAATTTTCTTCAGATGATTTTTCTATTCCGAAAATTTCGAGAATTTTGCCAAAAATAGTCGAAAAACTGAAATCAAAATAAATGACCCAAACAATTACAAAAAGTGTAATAATAAATAAAATTGCTCCAAGTCCGCCAAATAATCTACTTATTCCAGTTCCAAAAAAAAGTCCAACTTTACCTGATAGTTCATTTACATCAGGAAATATTTTTAGTGAATAACGTAACACCCCAGAAAGTAACGAGAACAATAATCCATTATAAAAAAGAAAATACGAGAATTTCAAAGAATTCTTGATTGCATCTTTTTTTACAATACTTACACCCCAAACAAAAAGCAAAATTGGGAAAATAAGCGACATCACTCCAATTGTAGAATTAATGAGAAAATCTGAAATATAAGCACCAAAAATACCAAGTAAATTATGTGTACTTTCGACACGAGTTATAAATTCTGCTTCCTGCGAAAAGATGCGTAAAAAATCACCAAAAGTATAATTTAAATTAGCTTTGTCGTAACGAGAATACGAAATAATACTTAAAATAATCAGAAAGGAAAAAATTACAACCAAAAGCCCAGCAATTTTCTTCTTTTTTTGAGGAGAAATAAAGAATTCTGAATCCTGAACTTTTGGAGTTGAATCTTCTTTGTGTGATTTTATTTCTTTTCTTAATCGCATTTATTTTAACACTTTTATTGAGCCTGATTCGTAAATTGGGACAATATCAATTGAATTTACTCGAGATATTATTTCAAAATCGCTTTCTAATCCAAGATTAACTAATTCTTTTCCGTGTTCGGTTTCAGTAAGCATCTGATAAATATCATCTCCATAAACATCCGAAAGAATAATACTTGTTTTTGCAGAGTCTGTCAATTCTAATTCAGGATTTATTTTTTGAATTTCACGAATTAGTTTACCAGCAAAAATTGTGTCTTCCATACAGAAAAATCCTGAATTTCCAGCACAGAGTATTTCAAAATCTTTTCCAATTTCTAATAATTTTTTTGACGTTGCTAACAAATTCAAAAAAGTTGAAATTAGAAGATTTTCTGCAAATTTTGCTTTTACAATTGCTTTTGAACCATTTGTAGAAAGAAAGATTATCGACATTCCTTCAACAATTTCTGGAACAAATTCAACTGGGGAATTGCCAAGTTCAAAACCATCTAACTTTTTTGAATTTCTTTCGCCAGCAAGAATATTATGTCCACCAGCAATTTTTCGAGCAAATTCCATTGTCGCAACTGGAATTACTTCCTTTGCACCGTTATTTAACGCATACACAATTGTTGATGTGGAGCGTAAAATATCAACAATTACAACTGTTTTTTCTGAAAAATATAATTCATCTAAATTTTGAAATGAAAATAGGACATTTGCCTTCATTATATGTTTGTCTCCACAAAAGGTAATTTTGTAACAATTGCTTTATAGTTTTTATTTCTAATTTTAATTTCTACTTCGCTTCCAATTGATGATTTTTCTGTAGGAACGTAACCCATTGCAATTGGTTTTTCTAAAATAGGACTTACTGTTCCACTTGTAACTACCCCAATTACAGTTTCGCCATCAACAATTTCATATCCATGTCTAGGGAAAGCTTTTTCTTGAATTATCAATGGAACAAGTTTTCTTGTAGTTCCATTTTTTTTAGCATTATTCAACACTTCTGAACCGTTAAATTCCCCTTTGTTCAATTTTGTAATCCAGCCTAAATTAGCTTCAATTGGATTTGTAGTTTCATCAATATCATTTCCGTATAAACAATACCCCATTTCCAAACGTAAAGTATCGCGGGCTCCAAGTCCGATTGGTTTGATTCCGTATTGTTTTCCTTCATCAAAAATTGATTTCCACATTTTTTCAGCTTGTTCAATATTTCCTTTAAAATATACTTCGTATCCAAGTTCGCCTGTGTAACCTGTACGTGAAATTAAACAATCGATTCCATTAAGTTGATAGAAAGAAAAGGTATAGTATTTCAAATCAATTTCTTTTCCAACTAATTTTTCAAGAATTGGTTTAGAATTTCTTCCTTGAATTGCCAAGAGTGAATATTCATCACTTTCGTTTTTTAAACTTACTCCGTAATTATTATTTTTTTGCATCCATTCAAAATCTTTCTGAATATTTGAAGCGTTAATTACGAGCATAAATTTATTTTCTTCAAGTCTGTAAACGAGCAAATCATCTACAATTCCACCATTTTCATAACACATCGCGGAATATTGTACTTTCCCATTTGTAAGTTTCGAAGCATCGTTGGTGGTAATTTTCTGAACAAAGTTTAGTGCGTTTTCACCTTCAACTAAAACCTCTCCCATGTGCGAAACATCAAAAACACCGACAGAATTTCTTACTGCTTTGTGTTCTTCAATTATTGAACTGTATTGTATTGGCATTTCATAACCAGCAAATTCAACAAGTTTTGCTCCAGATAGTTTATGCATTTCATTAAAAGTTGTTTTTTTCATATCATTTACCTTCTACCTTTTTCCAATCTGAAAGAAATTTTTCCAACCCCAAATTTGTTAATGGGTGATTAAATAATTTATTAATAACTTCAAAAGGCATTGTTGCAACATCTGCACCCATTTGTGCTGCTTCAACCAAATGTAATGGATGACGAATGCTTGCAACAAGCACTTCTGTTTTATAACCATAATTTGAATAAATATCTATAATTTGTCCGACTAATTCCATTCCATTTGTGCTAATATCATCAAGTCTGCCAACAAATGGGCTAATGTAAGTTGCTCCAGCTTTTGCTGCCAAAAGTGCTTGCGATGGTGAAAAGCAAAGTGTAACATTTGTTTTAATTCCTTCTTCTGTAAATGTTTTTACTGCTTTTAAACCATCTTTAATTAACGGAACTTTTACAACAATGTTTTTATGGATTTTAGCTAATTCTCTACCTTCTCTCAAAATTCCTTCGTAATCAGTAGAGACAACTTCCGCACTAATCGGTCCATCAACAATTTCAGTAATTTCTTTAATTAACTCGATAAAATTTCTTCCTTCACGAGCAACCAAAGATGGATTTGTTGTTACGCCGTCCAAAATTCCAAGTGCTTCCGCTTCTTTGATTTCATTAATATTTGCCGTATCAATAAAAAATTTCATTTTATTTTTCCTTTTAATTATATAATTCTGTTAAATCTTCACCTTTTGAAGAGAAAATTGTGTATTCTTCTGGATTTAATGTATCGTCAATTTCCAATTTTATTCTTAATAAATATTTGAATTGCCATTTAATAATCAATGATTTTAATCCACCTTCTTTTAACAAATGCCAAATTGCGGGTGAAACTTTAATTCGTAAACTTCTGACTTTTCCTTCGTTTTTATGTCGTTTAATCCAATCTTCTAAATCGTGAATTGTGTTGGATTTTTTCTGCAAGATTCCTGTCCCGTTGCAATATGGACATGCTTCGTGTGTTGATTGAAGAATATTTTCTCGAATTCGTTCGCGAGTAATTTGCATTAATCCAAAATCTGTCATGGGTAGAATTACAACTTTTGCTCTATCTTTTCTGAATTCCTTTTTCAATTCATCATAAATTTTTTTTCTATTATTTTCTTCTTGTAAATCAATGAAATCTACAACAATTAACCCACCAATATCGCGTAATTTGAGTTGTTTTGTAATCTCTCTTGCTGCTTCCAAATCTGTTTTAAGAGAATTACTTTCTTGTTCACGTTTTCTTGCATATTTACCTGAGTTAACATCAATAACTGTCATTGCTTCGGTATGTTCAATTATTATATATCCACCACTTTTTAATGGAACTCTTCTACTATGCAGAGAATCAATTTGTTCATGAATTTTGAAATCTTCAAATATTGTCGAATTACTTTTATAGAACTCAATTTTATCAATCCAATCTGGATGAACAGCTTTAATATAATTTCGAATTTCCTTGTGAATTTTTTTGGAATCGATAAATACTTTTGTTACATCTGGTGTAAATAAATCACGGAATATTGATATTGTTGTACTTAAATCTTTATGTAAAAGTGATGGCGGAGTTTTTTCCATTGCCCCAGCCTCAATGTTTTTCCATTCGCGCATTAAATATTTAATATCTGTTCCAATTGTATCAGCATCTAACCCTTTTGCTGCGGTTCTAATTATCAAACCAAAATTTTCAGGAAGAAGTTCTCTTGCAATTCTACGTAATCTTTTTCTTTCTTTAAAATCTGTAATTTTTTTGGAAATTCCGACTCGATTATCGAATGGAACTAACACTGTAAATCTTCCGGCAAGTGATGGAGATGAAGTTACCCGAACGCCTTTTTCTTTTACAGGCTCTTTAATAATCTGAACAATTACTTTTTCACCTCTTTTTAAAGTTGGGGTTTCAACTCCACCTTTTATTTGAAGAAGTGGTTTTTCGAATAAATAATTAAATTTTTCACGTTTTGCCAGAATTTCTTCTGGAATATCGTCATCACCTTCATCATCCTTAAAATTATCGTCTCTATCGCTCAATTTTTCAATATCAGCAAAATGTAAAAATCCATCATGCTTCATTCCAATATCGACAAAAACTGCTCTTATTCCAGGTAAAATTCTTGCGACTCTACCAAGATAAATATTTCCGACCATTCGTCCTTTTTCTACGTGATCTATAAAATAGTCAACAAGATTTCCATCTTCAACTATCGCAACTCTGTTTTGAAATGCAGAACTGCTAATTAATATTTCTTTTGCCATAATTACTCAAAACTTTCATTTTTCTCTTTTAGCAACCAAAAGAGAATTCTATTTAAAAACATTTTATTAATTTCATTTGCATCGCCAAGCGATACAAATTTACCCGATTCTATCTCTTCCTTGTGTTTTTTAACAACGCTAATTAATCCAGAATATGATTGAACTTTCAAAACATTTGGGACTAAATATTTTATTCCATTTACTTTCCTAAAATACCAAATTGTATTCTTTTTTGCATTGTTTAAACCCGTAATATTCTCACCATATTCTATTTCAATTAGACGAATATGTTCAATCAAGACATCAAATATTCGTTGAATTGTTACTTCGCTTGCAATTTCACCTTTTCTAATTTCCTCAAATTGCTTAAAAATAAATGGATTTCCTAATGCTCCGCGTGCAATCATTACTCCATTTACATAATTTTTGTTTATTATGGAATCACATTCTTCTGCTGAAAAGAAAAATCCATTTGCAAAAATAGGAATTTTAAATTTCGATTTTATATCAGCTAATATTTCATAATTTGGTTGAATTTCGCTTTTTTCGTACGCATATTTTGGGTGAATTATAACAAAATCTACACCTTCATTTTCAGCAATTTTAAGATTTTCATTTATTCTATTTTTTGATAATCCTAATCTTAATTTTACTGAAATTGGAATTTCTCCAGCAGATTTTTTCATCGCGCGTAATATTTTTGCTAATTCCAACTGATTTTCTAACAATGCAGCTCCAAAACCTAATTTTACAACTTTTGGGACTGGGCAACCAGCATTCAAATCAAATGTAGATGGTTGAAATTCCTTTATAACTTTTATTGATTCTGAAATAATATTTGCGTCATTCCCTAGAAGTTGCACTCCGATTGGCAATTCCTTTTTCGAAAATACAGCTAAACGAAGCGTTGCAAATTCTCTTTTAACAATTCCTTTGGCGCTAATCATTTGTGTATAGGTTAATGCTGCACCGTAATTTCTGCAAATACTTCGAAATGGCTTGTCTGTAATTTCAGTCATTGGTGCTAAAAGCAACTTTTTTTCAATATTTAACTTCTGATAACTCATTTTTTATATTTTTAAACAAAAAAACCCGATTCAACCAAATCGGGTTTTCTTTATTTAATGATTTTTGATATTACTCTGCAGTTTCATTTTTATCAGAATTTTCTTTTCGCTTTTTCTTGTCGGGATTTTCAAGTAAAACTTTTCGAGAAAGACTAATTTTACCTTTTTCGATTTTTATCAATTTTACTTCTATTTCATCACCTTCTTTTAATACATCAGATGCTTTTTCAACTCGATCATGTGAAATTTGCGAAACGTGTAATAAACCATCTTTATTTGGTAATATTTCAACAAAAGCCCCAAATTCCATAATTTTTTTAACTTTTCCTGTATATATTTGACCAATTTCTGGTTCAGCAACAAGCAATTTGATGTATTTTTTTGCTTTTACAGCAGATTCCATCTGAGGTCCGTAAATATTTACTTTTCCGTCTTCTTCGATTGTAATTTCGACATTAAAATCCTTTTGGATTTTTTGAATTACTTTTCCAGCGGTTCCAATTACAGCACCAATACTTTCTGGATTGATATAGAAACTATCAATTACAGGTGCCCATTGTGAAATACTTTGTTTTGGTTTATCGATAGTTTCGTTCATAATACCAAGAATATGTAATCTTCCAACTCGAGCTTGTTCCAAAGCTTTTTGCATAATTTCATACGAAATTCCTTGAATTTTAATATCCATTTGGAATCCTGTAATTCCATCAACCGAACCAGCAACTTTAAAATCCATATCACCAAGATGATCTTCATTTCCGAGAATATCAGTAAGAATTGCGTATTTATCGCCTTCTTTAATCAATCCCATTGCAATTCCTGCAATTGCTTTTTCTACTGGAACACCCGCGTCCATCAAAGCCAAAGAACCCGCACAAACAGTAGCCATTGAAGATGAACCGTTCGATTCGAGAATATCAGAGTTTAAACGAATTGTGTAAGGAAATTTTCCTTCAGGTGGAATAATGTTTTTAAGCGAGCGTTCAGCTAAATTTCCGTGTCCAACTTCTCTTCTGCCAATACCAGCATATTTCCCAATTTCTCCTACAGAAAATGGAGGAAAATTGTAATGAAGCATAAAGCGTTTTGTATATTCTTCTTTCAATCCGTCAATTATTTGTTCATCACGTTTTGTCCCCAAAGTTAAAGTAGTTAAACTTTGTGTTTCACCACGTGTAAATAATGAAGAACCATGTGTACGAAGGATGCAACCAATTTCACAAGTAATTGGGCGAATTTGTGTAGTATTTCTACCATCTAGTCTTAATCCATCAGTTAAAATTCTTTCACGCATTAATTTCTTTTCTAAATCATGAAGAACTTGAGCGATAATTTTTTCTGATTCTGGATACTTTTCCGCTAGTGCTTCTTGAACTTTCGTGTTTAATTCCTTGTTTTTTTCAGCTCTTTCTTCTTTACCAAGAACTGTTGCAACAAGAGTTTTATATTCCTCGAAAGCTAAAGCATTAATATCTGTAACTAAATTTTCATCAATTACAGGTGGAATTATTTCCATTTTTGGTTTGCCAACTTCTTTTTGCATTTCAAGTTGCATTTCAACAATTTTTTTAATTGCTTGATGAGCAAAAATTAATGCTTCAAGTAATTCATTTTCTGATATTTCTTTAGCTTCACCTTCAACCATCATAATTGAATCGGCAGTTCCAGCAACAACTAATTCCATATCAGATAATTTAATTTGGCTTTCAGTTGGATTTATTACCAAATTTCCTTCGATTCTTCCAACTCGCACTTCACCAATTGGTTCTAAAAATGGAATATTTGATAAAACTAAAGCTGCCGAAGCACCAACTGCCGCAATTACATCAGCATCATTTTCTGTATCGTACGAATAAACAAATGCAGCAACTTGGGTTTCATTTCGATAATATTCTGGAAATAAGGGGCGAATTGGTCTATCTATCAATCTTGCACTGAGAATTTCTTTTTCAGTTGGCTTTCCTTCTCGTTTGAAAAATCCACCGGGAATTTTACCAGCCGCAAAAGCTCGTTCTCGATATTCAACTGAAAGGGGGAAAAAATCAATATCCTCTTTTGCTTCAGACGAGGCTACTGCAGTAACTAAAACCATTGTTTCGCCATAAGTTACCATAACAGCACCATTGGATTGTTTGGCTAACTTCCCGCTCTCAATGATTAGAGTTTTTCCGCCAAGTTCAATTTCTTTTTTAATGTACATTAAATTTCCTCTTATTTTCTAATGTTGAGTTCTTTTAAGATTTCTCTATATCTGAGAATATCAATTTTAGCAAGATACTTCAACAATCTTCTTCTTTTTCCAACCATTTTCAACAAGCCTCTTCGTGAAGCGTGGTCTTTTGAATGTACTGAAAAATGGCTTGTTAATTGGTTAATTCTTGTTGTTAGAATTGCAATTTGAACTTCAGTTTTCCCAGTATCTTGTTCATTTTCGCCGAATTTTTTGATTAATTCTAACTTTTCGTCTTTTGTGATTGACATATTGTCTCCTTTTTAGTTTACGATGTAATGGCAGAATTTACCGCCATTAATTAGTTATAAAATATATTTTTTGCGTAATTTATATCAAATTCAATTTGATTAATTAATTCTTCTTTATTTGCAAATTTCCTTTCATCACGTATATAAAAAAGAACTTCGGTTTTTATGTTTTTACTATAAATATTTTCTTTGAAATCAAAGATAAAGATTTCTATGATAGATTGACTTAAATTTTCAAAAGTTGGACGCGTTCCGATATTCATAACTCCAAAATATTCATTTTCTTTTATTGTAACTTTTACGCCAAAAACTCCACTTTGTGGAATTACTTTTTTCTCGTCTGGCTGAATATTTGCAGTCGGGTAACCAAGTTCTCTTCCACGTTGCGAACCTCGGACTACTTTTCCCCAAAATGTGTAATTTCTTCCGAGTAATAAATTTGCTTCGTCAATTTTACCATTTTTAATATAATTTCTGATTAGTGTAGAACTTATCGTTTTCTGATTTTGATTGATTTCGCTTACTTGCGAAACCGAAAAGTTGCATCTTGATGATAAATTCATAAGATTTTCAATATTTCCATCTCTATTTTTACCAAATCTATGATCGTATCCAATTACTATATGCTTTACACCAACTTTCTGGCAAATCATTTTTTCGATAAAATCAGAATAGCTTGTTTGTGAAAACTCCTTTGTGAATTCAATTACAAGAACATTTTCTATACCAAGTGATTCGAAAATATTGAGCTTTTCGTCAATAGTAGTTAATAATTTGAAATTAAATTCGGGCGAAACAACAAATCTTGGATGTGGGTGAAATGTTACCACAAACGACCGACAATTAAATTCTTTGGCTTTTTCAGTAACTTCTTTCAGAATTTGTTGATGTCCTTTATGAATTCCATCAAAAGTTCCGATTGTTAAAACCGTATTTGATTTTTTTTCTATATGTTCTAAACTATAAAATACTTTCATTTTTTTACTTTTATTTGAAATGGGCTAAAAATTCATCTATTTCAAAAGCATCTTCAGATGAAAATTCACCAATTTTATCTCTTTTTAGATTTTGTAAATATGCACCGCAACCTAATTTCTGCCCGAAATCATCCGCAATTACTCTGACGTAAGTTCCTTTTGAAACAGAAATTTGAAATTTTAGAATTGGTAAGTTGATTTCAAGAATTTCAAATTCAGTTACTGTAATTTCTCTTGCTTCGCGTTCAAGTTCAACGCCTTTTCTTGCATATTCGTATAATGCTTTCCCATTATGCTTAATTGCCGAAAACATCGGCGGAATTTGTAATGTGGGTCCCATAAAAGAATCACGAACGGCAAAAATCATTTCATTTGTTATATTTTCTGTTGATTTTTCTTCATAAACTTCTGTTTCTCCGTCCATAGATTTTGTCCGTTTCCCTAAGACAAATTCTCCTGAATATGTTTTCCCAAGATTTTGGAGATTTCCTAATTCTTTTGTTTTACTTCCAGTTGCAAGTATTAACAAACCAATTGCTGCTGGGTCCAAAGTTCCAGAATGACCAACTTTTTTTAATTTTAGATTTCTTTTGATTTTGTTGACAACATCAAAAGAAGTCCAACCAATTGGCTTATTTATCAGAACATTTTCCCCTTTTTGGAAATCAGAAACAGAAAAATTAGTGCTATTCTTTGTTATCATTTTCTCTTACTTTTGATAGAAGAATTTCAATCTCTTCAACATAATCTAGAGTATCATCTAAATAGAATTCTAATTCGGGAATAAATCGCATATTTTTAATTTTGCTTGCCAAATCTTTCCTTATTTCTATTTTCTTTGATTCTAATTTTTCAGCTAATGCTTTTCGTTTTTGTTTTTCATAAGCTGAATAGTAAATTCGAGCAATTTTCAAATCCGGGGTTAATTTAACATTCGAAATTGTTATTAGTCCAGTTTGATTATCTTCAACTTTAAGTAGAAAAATCTGACTTAATTCTTCTTTTATTAATTTTGCAACTTTTTGTGTTCGAATACTCATTATTTCAACTTTTGTTTGGTTTCTACAATTTTATATGCTTCAATTGTGTCCCCAATTTTTATATCATTAAAATTATTGATATTTAGACCGCATTCGTAACCTTGCTCGACTTCGCGAACGTCATCTTTAAAGCGTTTTAGTGTTGACAATGAACCTTCGTAAATTGAGATTCCATCTCGGAAAAGTCTAATTTTATCATTTCTGTTTATTTTTCCATCAACAACAAAACAACCAGCAACTGTTCCAACTTTTGGGACTTTGAATACATTGCGGACTTCAATTGTAGCTACAACTTCTTCTGAAATTAATGGACGCAACATACCTTCTAACGCCGATTTCAATTCTTCAATAGCGTCATAAATGATGTTGTACAATCTTATTTCAACCTTTTCAGTTTCAGCCAACTTACGTGCTGCAAGATGCGGACGAACATGGAAGCCAACAATAATTGCTTGTGAGGCTGAAGCTAAAAGTACATCACTTTCCGAAATTGCACCAACACCTTTATGAATAACTTTTACACGGACTTCTTGATTTGATAATTTCATAAATGAATCTGCAAGTGCTTCAACAGAACCATCCACATCACCTTTTACAACAATGTTTAAGTCTTTAATTTGTCCTTTACTAATTTGCGAAGCAACTTCATCTAATGTTATCATGTGAACTTGTCTTTGATCCTGTTCACGTTTAATTTGTTGACGTTTTAAAGCAATTTCGTGCGCTTCTTTTTCAGAATTTACAACTACAAACTGATCGCCAGCTTGTGGAACTCCTTCAAATCCTGTAACAACAACTGGAACTGAAGGTCCAGCACTTTTCACTTTATTATTTCGTTCATCAAACATTGCTCGAACTCTACCGAAATTATTTCCAGCCACAAAAGGATCGCCAATTTGAAGTGTACCTTTTTGAACAAGCACTGTAGCAACAACGCCACGTCCTTTTTCTAATTGTGCTTCGATTATAGAACCGCGAGCTTTTCTATTATAATTAGCTTTAAGCTCAAGCATTTCAGCTTCAATTAAAATTTTATCTAGAAGGACATCAATGTTCAAGCCTTTTTTAGCTGAGATTTCAACACTTTGATATTTTCCACCCCATTCTTCAACTAAAACACCGCGATCTGCAAGTTGTTGTTTAATTTTCTCAATGTTTGAACCTGGTTTATCAATTTTATTTATTGCAACAATCATTGGAACATTGGCAGCTTGAGCATGACTTATAGCCTCGATAGTTTGAGGCATTACAGAATCATCAGCGGCAACAATTAGAATTACAATATCAGTTACTTGAGCTCCGCGTGCACGCATTGCAGTAAATGCTTCGTGTCCAGGAGTATCAAGAAAAGTGATATATTTACCTCTTATTTCAACATGGTAAGCACCAATGTGTTGTGTAATTCCACCAGATTCACCAGCAACAACGTTCGTTCGACGAATGTAATCAAGTAATGATGTTTTACCGTGATCTACGTGTCCCATAATAGTTACAACTGGCGGACGCCATTCAAGTGAACTAATTGGATCATCAAAATCAGCAAGTATATCTTCTTGAAGTTCTTCTTGTAATTCAACTTGGATACCAAATTCATCAGCAACAACTGCAATTGTTTCAAAATCTAATCTTTGATTAATTGAAACCATTAAACCTAAACTGATACATTTCTGAATAACTTCAGAAACGGGAACGTTCATCAGATTTGCCAATTCGTTAACCGCAATAAATTCAGTTACTTTAATAATTGATTTTTCTAATTCCATTTGTTCCATAATTCTTTCTTGAATTATAGCTTTCTCTTTCTTTTTCTTTTTACGGAATAACGCTCTATCTACAATTGAACTTTCTTCATCCATTGCAAGCATAGTTTTTCTAATTGTATCTTGAACTTCTTGTTTATCAATTTCAAACTTTTTAACTTTTTTCTTTTTCTTATTTGGCGAAGTATCTGTATCCTCATCTTTACGTTTTTTTACTTTTAGTTTTTTCTTTTTCGGTGAATTATCATCAGTATCTTTTGGGAATACAACTAAATCCGCTTTCAAGTCAATTGCTTTTGTATCCTCAACAACAGATTTTGGTTTATGAACCGAAGGTTTGGTTTCGTTATGTTTATGTGATTGTCCTTGTCCACCTTGACTTGGTCCGTGTTGCGGGCGACGATGTTGTTCTTTTGGCTGATTTTGAATTGTAGTTTGATTTTGGGTTTTATTAGTTGAATCTTTTTTATCATCTTTAATTTTCTTTTTCTTAGATCTTTTCTTGTTTCTATCTTCAAGATTAATTTTCCCAAGAACTTTTAAACCAACTTCACGTTCATTTAATTCTTTTTCAGATGCAGTTACATATTTTTGAGGTTCAACAGTTTCATTTACAACTTCAATAATCGGTTCAACTTGAGGAATTACAGATTCAATTACTTCAACTTTTTTGATTTCCTCTTTTGGAATTTCATTTTTTGGGATTTCATTTTTTTCTTGAACTTTATCTAAGTCATTTTTTGGTGGAACATTTTTATGTTCGTTTTTATAATGATTTTGGATATTTTTCTGTTGATGTTGATGAAAATCTTTCTGCTGTATTTTTTTCTCTTGCTTCTCGAATTGAGCTTTCTTTTCTTCAAATTCTCTTAAATCTATTTTACCAACAATTTTCAAACCAATTTGTGGTTCTTCTTTTTTAGTTTCAACTTGAGGTTTGGTAATTTCTTCTGCTTTCTGCGCTTGATCTTTTTTCACTTCAACTTGTTGAATTTCAACTACTTTTGGTTCCTCGCGAACTTCTTTTTTCTCTTCTTTTTGTAAGAACTTATTCTGATAATTCTTTTGGAAATCATCAATTTTTTTTTGATGTTTTTTGGCGTCAGATTTTTCTTTCTTAAATTTTTCTTCCAATAATTCAAGCATATCATCAGATAAAGGAGTCATATTTGTCTTTCTACCGAAGCCCTTATCTTGTAAATAAGCAATTATCACTTCTGTCGAAATTTTTATTTCCATTGCATATTGATAAAGCCTAATTTTTTGTTGTTTTTCAGACATATATTAATTGCTCCTTATTCTTCTTCAAACTGATCTTTTAATATTTCTATGATTTCTTTAGCTTTTTCATGTGTTATCCCATTTATTTGAACTAATTCATCTACTCCAGCAGTTAAAACTTCTACAGCGGTATCAAAACGATTTTCAATTAGTAAATCAACAATTTCATTTGATAATTCTTCCCTTAATTCTACCAACTCAATATCGTCTTCATATTCATCAAATGGTTTTTCTTCCCGAATTACATCAATAGAATAACCAGTTAACTTCATTGCAAGTCGAATATTTACGCCATTTCTTCCGACAATTAAAGAAACTTGGTCGTTATCAGCCCAAACTGTGCATTTTTTCTCTGCTTCGTTAATTTCGATTGCTTTTAATTTTGCGGGAGCTAATGCTCTTTGAATATAAACAACTGGATCTGAAGAATAGTTAATTACATCAATATTTTCGTTATTTAGTTCGCGTACAATAGCGTGAATACGAACTCCTTTCATTCCAACGCAAGCACCAACTGCATCAATTCTATCATCTTGCGATTCTACAGAAACTTTAGCTCTTTCTCCAGGTTCACGGGCTATATCGTGAATTTGGATAATTGCATCATAAATTTCTGGAATTTCAATTTCAAACAATCTACGTAAAAATGTATTATCTGCTCTTGAAACAATAATATTTGGTCCTTGATTTGTTTTATTTACTTCTTTTACAACGGCACGAATAGTTTCACTTTTTCGGTATTTTTCTTTTGGAATCATTTCTGAACGTGGCATAAGAAGTTCGTGTTTGTTATGATTTATTAGAATATCATTTTTTCTTACTTGATATATGTCGCCAACAATAATTTCACCAAGCATATCATAATATTCTTTATAAACTATGTCTTTTTCAACTTCGCGAATTCTTTGATTCAAAGTTTGTCGAGCAAGATTTATCAATCTTCTTCCAAAATCCTCTAATTTTAATTCCTCAACATATATATCACCTATTTCGAGTTCATCTTCATTTCCTCTTTTTTCTACTTCTTCAAAGGAAATTTGAAGTGTTTCATTTTCCACTGTTTCAACAATTTCTTTTTCAAGGAAAATTTGGATATCACCTTTGCTCATATTTACAATTACTTGAAAATTTGCATCAAGTCCGTATTTTTTTCGAACTAAAACAGCAAATATTTCTTCAATTATTCCGCCAAGAACATCTTTATCTAAATTTTTTTCGCGTGCCATTTGTGCAAAAGTTTCAACAATCAAACTATTCATTTTTTGATTCCTCCGTTAAAAAGAAATTATTAAGTTAGCTTTTTTTATTTTTTCAAAATCAATTAGTATTTCGTTATTATCCACTTCAAAGTACATCTCTTTCCCAATAATTTTAATAAGTTTTCCTTGAATAGCTTTTTCTTTTTCAAGCAAACTTATTTCAAATATTCTACCGATATGTTTTTCGTATTGTTCAAGATAAATTAATGATCTTTCAATTCCTGGAGAAGAAACATCTAACCTATATTTTGAGGGAATTAATTTTTCCTCATCAATAATTTTTTCAACTTTTCTGGAAATTGTTCTACAAAAATCGGTTGTAACTCCAATTTTATTGTCGATGTATATTTCAACAACTCTGTTTTGTTCACTACCTCGCCAAACGAATTCAATTAGAAAGAAATCATTTTCTTTTGCTAATTCTTGAACTTTTTCGAATAATCTGTCTTTTTCTGTCATTTTAAGTCTCGTACTAAAAAAAATCGCCCCTTTTGGGGCGATTTCTGGAGTACAAAACTAACACAATTTTTCTATTTCTGCAAATATTTATCTTATTTTCGAATAATTTCTCAAGTTTCAACGAGAAAGTTTCTAAAATTGTTTTTGTTTTTAACTTTTTAGAGTTAATAAGCCAAAATTTATTCAATCAAAATTGCATTTCATTTTGCAAGGAGAAAATGTTGTAATTGAAGAATAGAAGATTAAACAAATTTTTGCCAAACAAGTTATAGGAAGTTGGAAACATTACGGGGAGATAGATTATCCTTTTGGTAGATTTTTGGATTGTAGGCAACTAATATTCTTGAACCAAGTTTTGAGAAAGGTTTAAAAAAAACTAAAAAACGTTTTAAACAGAAACAAAATTAAACTGATGTTTTTTCTTTACAATTTTCTGGGTTTTTACACTTTGCATAAATATTAAATACATAACTATGTGGTTCTAAATTAAATTTTTCCCCTACTTTATTTACAATTTCTTGTATTTCTGGTTCAACAAATTCCCATATTTTCCCGCACTCTTCGCAAATTATGTGATCATGTTGTTTTCTTTGAAAGTTCGATTCATACATTGTAATGTTATGCTCAAAAACTCTCCTCGAAAGTAATTCACATTGTACTAATAATTCTAATGTATTATATACAGTAGCTCTCGACACTTTTGAACCACTATTTTGCATTTTCACAAAAAGTTCTTCAGCTTTAAAATGTTTATCAAAATCTAATGCAAAATCTAAAATTTCAAATCTTTGTGGGGTAATTCTGTAACCTTGTTTCAAAAAACTAAAAAATGCTTCGTGTGCTTCTCTTTTGTCCAATTTTTCTCCAACGTTCTATTAAAAATAAAAAATATTTGTTTATTATCCTTATTTAGATTAATTTTAGATAAGCGAAATATAAAAGTATTTAATTAAATTTTTTGATAAAATATTATGAAAGTTAGAAACGCAAGCCAATTATTAAATGGTGAACAATCTGAAATTTTGGGAATAGATTATAATCATCCATCAGCTAGAAGAATTATTGAAGTTGGATTTACTCCTGGCGAAGAAATTAAAGTTATCGGAAAATCTTTGTTTGATGACCCAATTGCTTTTTCTATTCGAGGGACTGTAATTGCTATCCGAAAATCTGAAGCCTCTTCAATTATTATAAGATAGATGTTTACAATCTCACTTGTAGGTCCTCCAAACTCTGGCAAAACCACTCTTTTTAACAAATTGAGCGGACAAAAAATTAAGACTGTAAATTATCCTGGTGCTACAGTTGATTATTTTTCTGCTGATTTCGATAAAAAATATGAAATTAATGCACATTTAATTGATACACCTGGCATAATTAGTCTGATTCCAACTTCTATTGATGAAATAATTACAATCGAAGGAATTTATTCACACCCTGAATTTGGAACTCCAGATTTAATAATAACAACAATCGATGCAAGCCAACTCTCGAGACATTTAATTCTTGTAAATGATTTAATTGAAGCAAATTTTAATGTTGTTGTTATTATTACAATGAATGATATTCTTGCTCGAAAAAACTTTTCAATCGATGAAAATAAATTATCAGAAGAATTAAATTTACCAGTATTTAAAATTGATTTAACTAAAGATAATGGAATTGATGAGCTTATTCATTTTATAAAGACAGAAGTTGAAAATAATTTTGAAAAAAGAGTAATTAACAAAATTTCTGAAGATACTTTTACACTTGTTAATAAATATAACAGAATTTCAGAAATCGAAAAAAAAGTCCTTTTCCCTACCAAAACCAACTCAAAAAATATTACAAAAGATTTTAACAATCTTCACAAACCTGATGAAATTTCACTTAAAATTGATTCTGTTCTCTTAAATGGAACTTGGGGATTATTGATTTTTTTTCTTGCGATGTCAGTTACTTTTGCTTCAGTTTTTTGGTTGGCTTCACCAATTATGGATTTGATCGATTCTGCTTTTGCTCTCAGTTCTGAATCAATTTTAGGTATTTGGGGCAATAATTGGTTTACTCAACTTTTGGCAAATGGATTGATTGCAGGTTTTGGTTCTGTTGCTGTTTTTATTCCACAAATTTTAATTTTATTCCTAATACTTGGTATTCTGGAAGATACTGGATATTTAGCTCGCGGAGCAATGTTAGTTGATAAACCTCTTTCTAAAATTGGATTAAACGGTCGCTCGTTTGCTCCGATGGTTTCTGGTTTTGCATGTGCTGTTCCCGCAATTATGGCTGCAAGAACAATTCCAAATAAACGTGAAAGATTACTTACTATTTTTATTTTACCATTATTAAGTTGCTCAGCTCGAATTCCTGTTTATTTACTTCTCATTGGTTTTCTTGTCCCAACCACAGGTTCTTTAACTGCTGGAATTATTTTAGCTTCAATTTACTTACTAAGTATAATTTCATCACTTGTTGCAGCTGGAATTATCAATAAATTGAAGAATAAAGTAATTACCGAACAAGACCATTCATCTTTTATTCTTGAGTTACCAACCTATAAAATTCCAAGATTGAATAATGTTTTTTTCAATGCTTATTTAAGTACTAAATCATATATAACAGGTGCTGGACCTATAATTATGATTTTTTCAGTAATTCTTTGGGCATTAACTTTTTTCCCTGCTGGAATTGATAATTCTATTTATAACGAGAATGACAGTTTTGAGCAAGAATTAATTGAAAATTCCTATGCTTCAAATATTGGGAAATTCCTTGAACCTGCTGTTTCACCATTAGGTGTTGATTGGAGAGTAGGAGTTGCAATTATTACATCTTTTGCTGCTCGAGAAGTATTTGTAAGTTCTATGGCTTTAATGTTTCAAGTAAATATTTCTGATGAAGATTCAATTCAAAAATCTCTTCTTAAAAATATGCAAAAAGCCAAAAAGAGTGATGGAACGAAGGTTTTTACAACTTCTTCAATTATTGGATTAATTGTATTTTTTATTATTGCAATGCAATGTGTGTCAACTTTAGCAATTACTAAAAAGGAAACGGGAAGTTGGAGAATTCCTATTCTTCAATTTTTTATTTACACGTTTTCAGCATATTTTTTAGCAGTAATTTCTGTAAATCTTATTAATTTTTTTGGGATTGCCTAAAAGATGAAACCCGAAAATCTGCCTTCTATTAGTACAAACAATGTTTTACGTCCGACTTTTGTTCAGATTAATTTAGAACAATTAAAACAAAACTATCTCAATATCAAACAGCATGTCGGCAATTGTAAAATTATGCCAATTCTAAAAGCAAATGCTTATGGTCATGGATTGATTAGAGTTGCAAAATTAATGCAAGAAATTAATGCTGATTATCTTGGTGTGGCAGTTTTAGAAGAAGGAATTTTGCTTCGAGAAAATGGAATCGATTTACCAATTTTAGTTTTGGGAGGAATTCTTGGAAATCAAATCCCTCTTTTTATAGAAAATAAACTCACTATCACAGCTTCGTCATTGGAAAAGATTAAGCAAATTAGTGAAATTGCAAAAAGTATGAACAAAACTGCAAAAGTTCATCTTAAAATTGATACTGGAATGGAAAGACTTGGAGTTCATTATTATAACGCTGAAAATTTCATTACAAAAGCATTTACTTTCCCAAATATCGAAATCGAAGGACTTTTTTCTCATTTTGCTGATTCTTCTTCAAAGAATTCAGAATATACCAATTTACAAATTGAACGTTTTTCTCAAATTGTGAATTTCTCTAACAAAATGGGTTATAATTTCCCATTAATTCACATTTCAAATTCTGGCGGAATATTACAATACCCAAATGCAAACTTTTCGATGGTTCGTCCAGGAATTATGCTTTATGGTGTTTATCCAAGTAATGAAGTTGTTAAATCAGTGAAAGTTTTACCAACTTTGGAATGGAAATCGCATGTTGTATATTTCAAAGTAATTAAAGCAAATCATCCAGTTGGTTATGGTGGTAAATGGGTTGGGAAAAATGACATCAGAGCAGTTACAATTCCAGTTGGTTATGGCGATGGCTATTTTCGCTCAATGAGTGGCAAAGTAAAAGTATTGATTCGCAATAAAAAATACGATGTTATTGGCACAATTTCGATGGATCAGATAATTGTGAATATTAATTGGGATTCTTCTTTTAACAATGATGAAGTTGTTTTGCTCGGGAAAATGGGCGATCAAGAAATTACAGCAGAAAATTTAGCAGAATGGGCAAATACAATTCCTTATGAAATTCTAACTAATATTAATTCCCGAGTTCCTCGTATTTATAAATCTTGAATAAGTTTTTTTGTTTTTACTGTAAATTTACAGAATCAAAGAATTGAGGAATTTACCATATATGCTGATTTTGTGATTCAAGCAGTTTTATTAAATGCGAGTTAGTTTTAATAATTTCAGATGGAATTCCATTGCCAATTATTTCACCATCTTTCATAACAAGAATTTTGTCGAATTTTTCAAGATTCAATAATCTATGCGTAATAAAAATTAATGTTTTATTTGCTGAGACTTCAAAAATCATTTCGAAAATAGATTTTTCGTTTAGAGAATCAAGATTTGCGGTTGGTTCATCAAAAACAAGAATTTCAGCATCTTTCAATAACATTCTCGCAATTGCCAAACGTTGCTTTTCGCCACCACTTAATTTTATTCCATTTTCACCAACCCAAGTATTTATTTTTTCAGGAAGTGAGTTTATTTTATCAATTATTTTCACTTTTTCAAGAACTGACTGAATTTCTACTTCAGTTAAATTATCTTTCGCAAGTTGTAGATTTTGAAGGATTGTCCCATTAAAAAAATGTGAGTTTTGCGAAACTATCGCTACTTTACTTCTAAGATAATCAAGATTTATAGATTTCACATTTTCATTACCAAATAATATTTTCCCAGAATTAACATCCCAAAAGCGAAATAATAGATTAATAATTGTAGATTTTCCTGAACCACTTTGACCGACAATAACAACTTTTTCATTTCTTTTTATCTCAAAATTGGCATTTTTTAGAACTATTTTATTTTGTTCGTAACCGAAATTCACATCATTAAATTTGATAGAAAAATCTGAAATATTTTCCTTTTTACTTTCTGTTTCATCAATTGTTGATTTTTCATCAATTATTTCAAAAATTCTCTTTCCCGAAGAAATACTCGTTTCAAGATTATGAATCATTGTTGGAATTGGCAAAACTGCTTCGAATGCCGACATAGTTCCAACAATTAGTACTGCTAAATTGATGCCTGTTAAATTCCCAATTGTTACTTCTGGAATTGCATAAATCATTGTAAACAATAAACTTATATTCATTACCAAAGTTATTAGTGATTCATTCAACCCATCAATAAAGAACATTTTAAATTGCAAGTAATTTAATTTTCTACTTGTTCTTTTGTATTCCTTCTCAAATTTTTCTCTTTCGTTAAAGACTATCAATTCAGTTAAACCTTGTGTTAAATCAATTGTTAGAATATTTAACTTTGTGCGTGTTTCCACCAATTGCTTGCCGAGATTTCTTCCGATTCTTTTCGTAAAAATCGGGACAAATATTCCAGCTAAAAGCAAAGTTATTACAATTATTATAGAAATTATTGGGCTGAAAAATCCAAAAATAAAATACATCAATAAGATAATTCCCACTGCAACAATTGGTGGATAAATTATTCGAATATAAATGTGCTCAAGATTTTCTACATCGGCAACAATTCGTGCAAGCAAATCACCACTTCGAAATTTAGCCAAACCTGCGGGTGCAAGCGGTTCAATAGCTTCATAAAACCAAACTCGGAATTTGGCGAGCAATTTGAAAGTTGTATTGTGAGAAAGTAATCGCTCGGAATATCTTAAAACTCCACGTGAAATTCCAAAAAAGCGAACTCCAACAACCGACACTTGCAAGAAAGCAAGCGGTGTATGTAGTGCAGCTTTCGCAATAAGCCAAGCACTAACCATCAATAAACCGATGCTACTTCCAATTGTCAAAAATCCAATTAAAGCTGTAAAAGCCATAATCCATTTGAAATTTTCAGCAATTTTTAACAATCGTATGAATTCTTTCATAATTCGCCTCTGTAATTACTAAAATATTCAAAATACTTCCCTTTTTGTTGCAAAAGAAATTGATGAGTTCCCGTTTCAACAATTTTCCCTTTCTCAAAAACGAAGATAAAATCAGCTGAAATTACAGTATTTAATCTGTGTGCAATTGTAATTACGGTTTTGTTTTCAGATAATTTATTTATTTTACTTTGCAATTCATCTTCAATTTCAGCATCAAGATTTGCAGTTGGTTCATCAAGTAAAATTAATCGAGATTTTTTAAGAAATGCACGAGCAATTGCAATTCTCTGAATTTGTCCGCTACTCAAATTTATCCCTTTTTCACCAATAATTGTATTTATTCCGTTTGGAAGAGAATTCACAAACTCAGTAAGATTAGCAAATTCAATCGCTTGCCGAATTTCTTGTTCAGTTGCGTTTTCGTTAGATATTTTAAGATTTTCTTCTATTGTTCGATAAAAAAGATAAGGTTTTTGCGAAAGATAAGTAATTCCAGAATACCAACTCTGTTTTGTGAGATCTGAAATTTTTTGGTTGTTGAAGAGAATTTCGCCTGAGTTTGGATAAATAAATTTCAGCAAAAGATTAAAAAAAGTGGATTTTCCCGCACCACTTTCTCCAACAATTGCAATTTTACTCCCAGAATTAATTTTGATATTTAAGTTATCAATTACATTTGTTTTCCCATCGTAACTAAAACTTAGATTCCTCATCTCTATTGTAAAATCCTCATCCCAATTACAAACAACATTTCCATTAATATTTTTTGTATTCTCATCTAACACAGCAAAAATTGATTTTGAAGCTGTAACTCCATCAATTCCAGCATGAAAACTTGAGCCAAGTTGTCGAAGTGGAAGATAAAATTCTGGAGCAATAAGCAGAACAAAAAATCCATCGACGAACTCCACTTTATCAAAAATTAAGCGAATTCCAATTTCAACAGCAACCATTGCAATGCTAATCGTGGAAAGTAATTCCAATGCCAAAGCAGAAAGAAAAGCTACTTTTAGAACTCCAATTGTCGTTTGCCGAAATTCTTCGCTAATTTCACTTATTTTTTTTGTCTGAAATTTACTTCTTCCGAACAATTTTAGAGTTGTTAAACCTTGCATTACATCAAAAAAATGTGAACTTAGAAAATTCAAAGTTTTCCACTGACGTTTGCTCAAATTTTCAGCTCTTTTCCCAATTAAAATCATAAACAATGGAATTAACGGAGCAGTTACAAAAAGTACCAATCCAGAAATCCAATCAATCGGAAAGACGAAAGCAATTATTAAAATTGGAATTATTGTAGAAAATAAAACTTGTGGTAAATAGCTGCTAAAATATGCTTCGAGTTTGTTAATTCCTTCAGTAAGAATATTACTAATTTCCCCACTTTTTTCATTTGAAAGATTTGACGGACCTTTGTCAAAAAGAGCAGAAGATAATATTTCGCGAAGATGATTTTTAATATTTTCAGATATTTTGAATGAAAAATAAGTTTTCAGCCACATCAAAATACTTTTTGCTGAAGCTACTATAGCAAAGAGTAAAATCAGATTTAGAACTTGCTGAAGAATTTTCTTTTCGAGAAAAACACTATTCACAATTATTGCAAGCAATTTAGTTGATGAAATTGTGGCAAGAGAAACCATAATTCCTAAACTAATAGTTAAAATAAACGGAATTTTAGCTTTTTTAAGTAGAAAAAGTAACTTTTTGTCGAAATTCATAAATCAGATTTTTATTGTACAAAGTAACTGTTTAAAATAAAAATCCCAAATGTCTTTTTTAGGGACATTTGGGATAAAAATAGGTTAACTATTGAATTAGTATTCTAATTCTGAATCTTTTGTCAGACGTTTTTTGAAAACAATATACGACCATGCTTGATAAACTAAAACAAATGGAACAAGAACTAAAGCAACAATTGTCATTACTTCAAGAGTATATGGAGAAGCTGAAGCATTATAAATTGTTAGATTATAAGCTGAATTTGTTGAAGAAATCATAACATTTGGGAATAAAGTAACAAAAGCAGTAATTGTTACAAAAACGATTGTAAGTGCAGTCATAATAAAACTTAAACCAGCTTTTTCTTGTTTTAAGAATAAGCCAGAAAGTAATAGAGCAACTGCTGCAACACCTGGAAGAGCCAACATTGCTAAACCTTTAGCTTGAAAAGCTTGAACTTCAAAGAAAGTATAAAGAACAAAAACAACTGCAACAACAACTGTAGGTAAATATAATTTATTTGCAACAGCTTTCACTGAGTTCAACATTTCACCGCCAACTTTAAGAGTTAGAAAAATTGAGCCATGATACATAAACAATACTACAAAAGTAATTCCACCAACTAATCCATAAGGATTTAATAGATTGAAAAATCCTCCTGTGTAAGTCATTGTTTCATCGATTGGAACTCCGCGGAGTAAGTTTGCAACTGCAACTCCCCAAAGTAATGCGGGAATGAAGCTACCGAAGAAAATCATCCAATCCCAACCATTTCTCCAAGTTGAACTTTCTTCTTTACTTCTAAATTCAAATGCAACTGCTCGGATGATTAATCCGAAAAGCATCAAAAATAGAGGAAGATAGAAACCGCTGAATAAAGTTGCATACCAATGTGGGAAAGCTGCAAAAATAGCACCACCTGCAGTAAGCATCCATACTTCGTTTCCATCCCAAAAAGGTCCAATAGAATTGATAATTACTCTTTTTTCATCATCTTTTTTAGCAATAAAAGGAAGTAAAATTCCAACACCGTAATCAAATCCTTCTAAGAAGAAGAATCCGACAAACAAAACAGTGATAAGTATAAACCAAACAATATTTAAGTCCATATTTAACCTCCTTATGCTTCTTTTATTGTTTCGTGATCAAAAACTTTTTCCATATCCATCGAGGCATATTTTTTCCATAATTTTACAGCAAATACAATTAATACTGCATAAATTAATGTAAATCCAATTAATGAAAATGTGGCTTCTAAAGAATCAACTGCTTTCGAAACACCATCTTCAGTTTTGAATAAACCAAACACAAGCCAAGGTTGACGTCCCATTTCTGTGTAAATCCAACCAGATGCCATTGCAATATATGGTAAGAAAAGGGAATAGAAGAATAATTTCAAGCCCATTGGTTTACAATCCATCTCTGATTTTCCAGATTTAAAGTAACCAACTAAAGCAATTAAAAGCATTAATCCAGCTGCAATTACCATTATTCTAAACATCCAATATGAAACTGTTACATTTGGGATGTAGTTACCAGGACCATATTTTGTTTCATATTCTGCTTGAAGATCTTTAATTCCTTTTACTTCTCCTTCAAATGAATTGTAAGCCAAGAAACTTAAAAATCCAGGAATTTTTATTTCTGCAGAATTAGTTTGGGAAGCTTGATCAATTATCGAAAAAACTGAAAATGAAGCTGGGCTTTCTGTTTCCCACAATGCTTCACCTGCGGCTAATTTCATAGGTTGAGTTTGTCCTAAATGTTGTGCTTGTACGTGACCAATAAGCACAACCATCACAACTCCAACTAAACCATAAATTACGCCAAAACGGAAAGATTTTTTGAATGGAGTAATATTTTTTGTTTTCTTCATAAAATGCCAAGCACTTATTCCTATTATAAAAAAAGCAGCTTGGGTTATTCCAGCGAAGAAAACATGTGGGAATTGTAACCATAAATGTGGATTTCCGATTAATGCGAAAAAGTCCACCATTTCGGCACGGTTTGTTGTTGAATTAAGTACATATCCAACTGGTTCTTGCATAAACGAGTTCGCAGTTAAAATCCAAATTGCAGATAAGTTTGAACCGATTGCTACTAACCAAATTGTTACAAGATGAACTTTTGGCGAAAATCTCTTCCAACCAAATACCCACAATCCAATGAAAGTTGACTCCATATAAAATGCGAGTAAAGCTTCAATTGCAAGTGGAGCTCCGAATATATCGCCCATAAAGCGGGAATATTCAGACCAGTTCATACCGAATTGAAATTCTTGTACGATACCAGTTGCAACTCCCATTGCAAAGTTAATTAAGAACAGATTCCCCCAATATTTTGCCATTTTTTTGTAATCCTCATCACCACTTGTAACATAAATTGTTTGCATTATTGCAAGAGCAACAGTTAATCCAAGAGTAAGTGGAACAAAAAAGAAATGGTAAACGGTTGTGATCGCAAATTGCCATTGCGATAGTACGAGTACATCCATCTAACCTCCTACGGTTTTAGTTAATTAGTTAATTAGTTGCTTTGAAAATAAAACTTTTCAATCAAAAATAACAATCTAAAATAGTAAATTTCATTTACAAGAAAAAAGAATATTTTGTCTTTTTTTAAATAATTTTATATTATTTTAATCGTTTCATTAGTTCTGTTAGGATATTTTCTTTCTGAACTCTAATTTGTTGCATACTATCTCTTTCCCGTAGAGTTACTGTTCCATCTTCAAGAGTTTGAGTATCAACCGTTATACAGAATGGCGTACCAGCTTCATCTTGTCGGCGGTATCTTCTTCCAACTGCACCTTTATCATCATAAAATACACGTAAAAATGGACGAAGTTCAGATTCAATTTCTCTTGCAATTTCTGGCATTCCATCTTTTTTAACTAAAGGGAAAATAGCAGCTTTAATTGGTGCAATTCGTGGATGGAATCGTAGAACTACTCTTGTTTCTCCTTCGACAACTTCTTCATCGTAGGCATCAATAAGGAACATCATAAATCCGCGACTTGCACCTGCTGATGTTTCAATTATAAATGGGATGAATTTTTCTTTCGTTTCTTCATCGAAATATTTTTGTGATTTTCCCGAAAATTCTTCGTGGCGGGATAAATCAAAGTTTGTTCTGTTGTGTATTCCTTCTACTTCGCCCCAACCGAATGGGAATAAATATTCAATATCTGTAGCTTCTTTTGCGTAATGTGCTAATTTATCGGCTGGATGATCGTGGTATCTTAGCTTTTCTGAACTAATTCCCAAATTTGTGTACCATTCTAACCGTTTTGCTTTCCAATAATCGTAATGTTTTTTATCCTCTTCTGGTTTTACGAAATATTGCATTTCCATTTGTTCAAATTCTCGTGTTCTGAAGAGAAAATTTTTTGTATTTATTTCATTTCGGAATGCTTTTCCGATTTGTGCAATTCCAAATGGTAATTTCTGTCGGCTTGCATTTTGAACGTTAAGAAAATTCACAAAAATTCCTTGTGCGGTTTCTGGTCGCAAGTAAACTGTATTTTCAGAACTTTCCACTGGACCAACAAAAGTTTTAAACATCAAATTGAAACTGCGTGGTTCTGTAAAATTTCCTTTTGTTCCGCAATTTGGACAATTGATGAATGATAAAATAGATTCACTAAGTTCCTTGTTTTCAAAAATTGCTTCATAAAGTTTATCTAAATTTTCAGAATTTGCTTCAAGTTGCAACAATTTTGCCAAATTATCTGAATTCAAATTTCCTTTCATTTCCTGAAGGATTTTCTCCTTTTTCTTCTCGTTTATTAATTCAGAAAGTGTGTCTAAACGATATCGTGATTTACATTGTTTGCAATCAATCATTGGATCGCTAAAATTATCAACATGACCCGATGCTTGCCAAACTTTTGGGTGCATTAAAATTGACGCATCCAAACCTTCAACATCATCGCGGTACGTCATAAATCGCCACCATTCTTCTTTAATATTTTTTAGTAATTCAACACCAAGCGGACCGTAATCCCAGCAACCGTTCAACCCGCCATAAATTTCGCTTGATTGAAAAACAAATCCACGTCGTTTTGCAAGCGAAACAACTTTTTCTACAACATTTATTTCTTTATTCTGTACGATATTAAACCTCAACAAATTATATATTATTGGCAAATATAATCAATATCAATAATTTTATTTTCAATTTCTTAAAGCAATTTCCGTTTCGTATAAAAACTATGCTAATTTATTTATTAAAAATATTTTAAGAGTTTAATATTATTTTCTGACAAGATTGATAAGTATTTTTATATTTTAACAAAGTAGAAATTAAAGCAATATTACAATATTCATCCGAACATAAAAAAGGCAGATTTTTATGCAAGAAGAAGGAAAAACAAACTCGGAATTGATTTATGAAATCAATGTTTTAAAATCAATAATTGAAGAAAAAGACAAAAAAATTATTTCACTTGAAGCAAATTTAGCGGGAAATAAATCTGTTTCAAATAGAATATCAGCATTAATTGAGAATTTACCAGATGGAATATTAGTTGAAACTCCCGATAGAAAAATTCTGCAAACAAACACCAAATTTTGCGAATTCTTTAATATCCAAGCGCCTCCAATTGCTTTAAAAGGTTCCGATTGCAAATTAGCCTTAGAACAATCCAAAAATCTTTTTATTAACCCAAACCAATTCATAGAAAGAATCGAAGAAATTCTAAATAAAAGAGAAATTGTTCAAAATGAAATTTTATATCTCGTTGATGGAAGAATTTTAGAGAGAACTTACATTCCAGTAAAAATTGCTGAGAATTTATATGAAAATCTTTGGATTTATCAAGATATTACTCTACGAAAAAAGGATGAAGAATCATTACGCGAAAGTGAACAAAGACTAAGAACTTTAATCAATGCAACTCCAGATATAATTTGCTTTAAAGATGGAAATGGCAGATGGCTAATTGCAAATGATTCCGATTTAGAATTGTTCGCATTAAAAAATGTGAACTATTTTGGAAAAACAGATGCCGATTTAGCTGAATTTACTTCTCCAATATATAAAGAATCATTTCTGAAATGCATGCAAAGTGACGAAATTGCTTGGGAAAAGAAAATTCTATCTAAAGGGGAAGAAATCATTCCAACAGTTTATGGAGAAACTAAAATTTATGATGTAATAAAAATTCCTGTTTTCGAAGAAGATGGAAGTAGAAAAGGTTTAGTTGTTTTAGGTAGAGATATTACTGACCGAAAAAAAGCAGAATCAGCAATTATAGAAATACAACGACTTGGAGCAATTGGCGAAATGGCTTCTTCAGTTGCTCACGATTTCAATAATTCATTACAATCAATTTTAAGCAACACTGAGCTTTTGCTTAAAAAAGGTAATTTTTCAGAAAATGACCGTGAATACATAGAAACAATTCGTCAAATAACAATAGATGCTTCAAATCGAATAAAATTAATGCAAAAATTTGGTGGAAAAGCAAAAAACCGTTCAGAATTTGAACCAATTGACTTGAGTTCAATTGTAAGTGATGTTATTCTACAATCACGTCCACTTTGGAAAGATAATGCAGAAAAAGATGGAATTTCCTTTGAAATCAAAACAAGTTACAATTCCAAAAAATTTGTGCGAGGAAATTCTTCTGAATTAAGAACCGTTTTTTATAATCTTATTAAAAATGCAATTGAAGCAATGCCTTCTGGTGGAACAATTGAAATTAAAACTTCGGATTGTTCAAACGGTGGTTGCGTAACTTTTCGCGATTTTGGGCTTGGAATGGACGATGAAACAAAAAGGCGGATTTTCCAACCATTCTTTTCAACAAAAGGTTATGAACCTGGACGAGGTTTGGGATTAAGTGGCTCTTATGGGATTATAAAAGAACATGATGGACAAATTTATGTAAAAGAAACCAAAATTAATAAAGGAACAACTTTTGAGGTGATTCTTCCATATTACTCACAAATTATTGATAAAAAACAAGATGTTGAAGAAACTACTCAATCGAGTAAAAATTTAAAGCAAGCCAAAATTCTTTGGGTTGATGACGATGAAACAATTCGAGATATTGCACTTGAAATAATTGAAACTCTCGGACATATTGGCAAAGTGGCTGAAGACGGTTTCAAAGCTCTCGAAAAAATTGAAAATGAAGAGTTCGATTTGATAATTACCGATATTGGAATGCCAAGAATGACTGGGTGGACGTTAGCAGAAAAAATTCAGAAAAAATACAATGGCAAACAACAAATTGCTGTTTTAAGTGGTTGGGGAATGGAAATAAGTAATGAAGAAAAGCAAAAATATGGTGTCAATTATGTAATAAACAAACCAATGAACATTAATCAAATTGAAAAACTAATTGCAAAAGTTTTAGAAACTAAATAAAAAAGTTAAAATGGATTTAATTCCTTAAATCCATTTTTAGCTTGTTGCAAAAATTCTTTAACCAAAAATTCAGACTTATTTCCTTCAAAATCTTCAACCCCAGTGTGTGAATCTACTCCTGCTGGTTTTACAGTTAAAATTGCCGATTTTACATTTTTGTGATTTAAACCACCGGCAAGTACTATTGGTTTTTTTGAAATCTCCACCAATTTTCTGCTTATTTCCCAATCGTGAACTTTTCCAGTTGCTCCACTTGCCCCAGTTTCATGATTAAAAGTATCAGTAATAAAAGCATCCACAAATGGCGAATATTCCTCTATTTCTGAGACAAGTTCAGTGAAATTATTACCACGAACAATTAGACTTTTAATCAACTTCAGATTTTTCTTCTCCCGCAAAATTTGAATTTCATTCAGCAAAATTTTACCATGTAATTGAATAATTTCGACATTAAGAAAATCTGCAAATTCAATCAAATCATTTGCCTTCCCAAGATATGTAATCAGAATTGGGTGGCATTTATTTCTGATTTGAGCAATTATTTCTTTAGCTTCAATTTCAGTTGTGTCTTCCTTGTTTATGGGCAATCTTAGTGGAAATCCAATAAATTCAACACCAATTGAAATCAGTAATTCAGCTTCTTGAAGAGATTTTACTCCAGCAATTTGAATAAAATTATTCCAATTCAAACTCAATTACCTTTTTTGTAATATTCCATTGCTTTAGGAAGTAATTTCTTCAAATCAGCAATTCTTTTTTCATCTGAAGGATGAGTGCTTAAAATTTCTGGTGGCTTTGCCCCGCCAGATTCCGACATTCTTGTCCAAAACTCAATCGCAGCTTCGGGATTATAACCAGCCATAGCCATAAAAATTAAACCAAGATGATCGGCTTCGCTTTCATGCAATCTGCTGTAAGGCAACATTACTCCAATTTGCGAACCAATTCCATAAGCCGCCATCCACGCAGCTTGTGCTTCTGGACTTTCATCTTTAACCGCAACTGCAACTGCAACTGCTCCAACTTGTTGTAAAAGTTGTTGCGACATTCTTTCTTGTCCGTGCTTTGCAATTGCGTGAGCAATTTCGTGCCCCATTACAACCGCCATCCCAATTTCATCTTTAGTGTATGGAAGAATTCCAGTATAAAAAACTACTTTTCCACCAGGCATACACCAAGCATTAACTTCTTCGCTCTCAACAAGATTAAATTCCCAATTATAATCTTTTACTAAATCTGATAATTTTTCTTGTGCTAAATATTCATTTACTGCTTTCGAAATGTTATTCCCAACCTTTTTTACAAGTTGCGTATTTTTTTTATCGGTACTGATTTTACTTGTTTTCAGAAATTCGTTGTATTGCGTGTAACTCATACTTAAAACTTCAGCATCAGAAACAAGATTTAGTTGTTCGCGACCAGTTACTGCAACTTTTGAACATGCGATAAATGCAAGCAACGAAGCAAATACCAGATATTTCTTTGATAGATTTATGAACCTTTTCATTTTTGTCTTCCTTATTTTATTTCTAATGGGAAATATATTAACTTACCATAAAACACGCATTATTTTCAATTAACATTTTTGATTTTATAGGCATTTTAATTAGTTAATTGCTGAAATCTTTGGAAGATTTTTCCCATTTGTTTTTCAACTTATTTTTATTTGAAAATTACCAAAAAATGGTTAATTATTTGATTTTTCTACTAAAATCCAAAAGTGCTTCAACAAATCTTGGTCCTGGCTTAAAATAAATATTTTCATCAATTGAAATAATTTCCGTTGTTTTTAATTCATTTTTAAGCAAAACGTTTTCATTTAGAATTGCTTCAAACTCATTTTTCATACTTTTAGGCAAAATTATTATTTGCGGTTTTATGCGAATTAATTCTTCGGGATTTAACACAGGATAATTTATTTTATCAGAAACCACACCATTTTCTAAGCCAGTTTTTAGCAAATATTCATTAATAAAAGTATTTTTTGATGCAGCAATAAACGGACGAACGGAAATCAGAAAAACTGCCTTTTTACCATTATTTTTAATTTTTGATACATTTTGCACAATCGAGTTCAGGGAATCAACTTTTCCCCTCGCTAATTTTTCCTTTCCGAAAAGTTTACCAATGGCAATAATTGATTTGAAAATTCCATTAAAATCACGTGGATTTGTAACATAAATATCAAATCCTAAATCTTTCAATTTTAGATAATGATTTTTCTGATTCCCTTCGATTGTCATCAAAATAATATCTGGTTTTAATTCCACAATTTTTTCGTAGTCGAGTGTAAGTAAATCTCCAACTTTTGCGATTTTCTCAGCTTGTGAAGGGTAATTGCAATATAAAGTGTTCCCTATTAATTGATTTTGTAAATCGAGAAAAAAGATTATTTCCGTTAAATTTGGGGCGAGCGAAATTGTTTTGCTCCCTTTTTCTGGAATTTCAACTTCATTCCCAATTTCATCAACCATAATATTTGAGACAGATTTCTTCTCAATTTTATGATTGTTTTCAGAATTACAACTAATAATTGCTAATAAAATAAAAGTTAAAACAATAATCTTTTTCATATTTCTTGAATTTGTTGCTTTCAAACTACAAAATTTTTTGATAGTATGCTTCATTTAGTTATTTTTGCACCGCACCCTTAGCTCAGTTGGTAGAGCATATGACTCTTAATCATCAGGTCGCGGGTTCGAGCCCCGCAGGGTGCACAAAATTTTAAGCCAAAAAAAAAGAAATCCCGTCTAACTTAAGACGGTTTTTTGTATATGAACCAAAAAGTTACTATACAAATCACTATATATTAACCCCAATGAATGAATTATTATTTTGTCCCTCTTACTAATTGAATCTTAGTTTACAATTTTTCAATTATCTCTTTTTGTATCGTCCTGAAAAAGGTTGACTTTTTCTTATCACATAATTATTAACTCATTCGACTAAAGATATAATAGAAATATTCTTATTTATAGAATGATTTTTATAATATGCTTTCTATTTTCTTTTCAGTTCAGGATAGTAATAATAAATGGTGTTCAAAATCTGAGATTCTAAACTATTTTCGAATATTGGATAACTGTATTTGTACGTCTCGATTTCACTATTATTTGTGTAAGTAAATTTGTTTAGAAAATTACCTTTTGAATCGAAATAAGTTATTGTGGCAATGCTATATCTCATAATCTTGGGATTAAAGATATATTCAGTTACTGAACGATAAATTGGTTTTTCTATTGTCTCAATTTTTAGCCCAGGAATATGACTTTGTGAAACACTTATTTTAATTTCAATAGAATCAGCCAGAACACTATTCTTGTCGAAATATATCTGTTTCTCTTCACCGCCAATAAGTTTTACCCAATTTTCAGTAGATTGTGCGTTTGCAAAAACAACTGTTAATAAAAAGACTAATACGAATTTGAACATACTTTAACCATTTTTTTTAATGTGATAATTTACAACTTGATTTAATTTATGTTTCTATTTTTTCAAAATGTTGATAATCTTTTGAATTTGTCCAATTCCCGCCCCATTCCCAACCAAAATCAGAAAATATTCTAACAATTTGCGAATTATCTCTAATTGTCCCTTTTTGCGTAATATCATAAACTGCATTTTTTGGTTCGATGGAATTCTGTTTTATAAATGGATTTTGCATCGGATTTATGTCAATCGCTTTCCCAAAAGCATGTTTTGATAAACGATTTGTCCCTTTTATCAATCTGAAATTAAAACAAGATGAATTATTGTTTTGCATCGAAATTTCATCATCCCAATTATAAAATGAAATTGGAATTACTTTTTCAATCGGGAATTTTAATTGCTTTATTTCCCTAAATATTGCAAGAATTTCAGCGCTAAGTGATTTATTCACAACAAGTTGACCTAAATGCAATTGATTGTCAAATGAAAAATACTCAACTGATATTAATGTTTGTTGCTCCACAATTTCAATTGGAATTTCAATTCCAGCGAAACATTCCAATTCTGAAAATTTCGAATCAATTATCATCAATTCACCAAATTTTCATTAATTAATTTGAAGCGTATCCTTAGAATTTCATTCTCAAACGATGTTGAAATAATCTTAAAAATTCCAATTTCTGATGTGTTTTTTACATGATTTCCAATACACGGACAAGAATCAAAATCGCCAACTGACACAATGCGAACAGAAAATTCATTTTGCAAATCTTCTTTTGGGATGCGGGAAATATCAAATATTTGTTCAGCTTCGGATTTTGTGATAATTTTTTCGGAAATATCTAAATTTTGTCGAATAACCGCATTTACATTTTCTTCAATTTCAAGAACTTCTTCGGGAGATAAATTTTTCGTAAATCCACGATAATCGCATTTTGATTTTTTCTTTTCTAGATGAGCTGAAAAACTTCTGCCATTTCCATATTTTTTCGACATAAATCCATTCAAAATATGTTCAGCAGTGTGCATCGGGGCAAAATATTCTTTCATAATAATAATTTAATAATATGTTAATTTTGACTATTCATTTAAAAATAATGGAAAATATATGAAAAATTTAGTACTAAATGAAGTTGATAAATACGAAACTCTGCAAGAGATGGTGATTAATTCTGCAAAGAAATTTGGAGACAAACTTGCCCTCGAAGACTTAAAAGATTATCCGATCAAATCTGTTTCGTATAATCAATTAATGGATTTTGCTTTCAGATTTGGGAAATCAATCGAAAATCTTGGAATTTCACAGAGAGATAAAATAGCACTCATTGGCGAAAATCGTGTCCAATGGGGATTATCTTATTTGGCAATAAATTCTTGGAATTTTGTTGTAGTTCCAATAGACAAAGCACTAACTGAGGCTGAAATTCTAAACATCATTTATGAATCTGAAGCAAAAGTAGTTGTTTTCAGTTCAACTTTCGAGGATTTATTTGCTGAAAAACATAATTCATTAAAAAATGTGAGAAATTTCATTTGTATGGACAAAACAACAAATCCCAACTTTTTGCAGATGAAAGAAATGATTGACCAAGCAGAAAGTATAAAAATCGCAGATCTGCCGAAGATTGATGCTGAGAATTTGACTGAAATTATCTTCACTTCAGGTTCACTTGGTCATTCCAAAGGAGTTATGTTATCACAAAAAAATATAATGACAAACATTCACGATATGCTTCGAATGCTTGCAATGTATCCAACTGATAGATTCCTTTCAGTTTTACCAATTCATCACACTTACGAATGTACTTGTGGTTTGCTTTGTCCACTTTACAGCGGAAGTTCAGTTCATTATTCGCGTTCACTTAAAACAGTTGTAGAAGATTTGATGAAAGTGAAAGCTACCATTTTGCTTGGTGTCCCGTTGCTTTACGACAAAATGTTCAAACGAATTATGAAAACAATAAATGAGGATAAAGTTAAATCAAAAGTTGTTCCAATAATGCAAAAAGCTACGAATCTGTTAACAAAATTTGGAATCAATGTAAAACGCAAGATTTTTACCGAATTGCACGAAAAATTTGGTGGTTCTATTCGAATTTTTATTGCTGGCGGTGCAGCTCCAGATCCAAAAGTTGCAAAAGGTTTGCGTGATTTTGGCTTTTCATTTTTGCAAGGTTATGGTTTAACTGAAACTTCACCAATTCTAACATTGAACCGAATTGACGATTTCAAGGATGATGCCGCTGGTTTACCACTTCCTTCAGTTCAGATAAAAATAAATAACCCAAATCAAGAAGGACACGGGGAAATTTTTGCAAAAGCTCCAAGCGTTATGTTGGGATATTACAAAAATCCTGAACTTACTGCTGAAGTTATTGAAGATGGTTGGTTCAAAACTGGCGATATTGGTTATATTGATGAAGACGGATTTTTGCATATAAACGGACGCAAAAAAAATGTGATTATTTCAAAAAGTGGGAAAAATGTTTTTCCAGAAGAAATTGAAGAAGTCCTAAATCGAAGTGATTTTATTCTTGAATCAGTTATTGTCGGAGCAAATGATGAAAAACAAGGTGAAATAATTCTTGCACAAATTTTCCCAGATTCCGAGCAATTTATTGAATATGCCGAAAATTTTGGGATTAAGTTAACTGAAGATGTTATTTACAATAAGATTAAAGAAGAAGTTGAAATTGCAAATCAACATTTAGCTTCTTTTAAGAAAATACAAAAATTTATTGTCCGAGAAAAAGAATTTGAAAAAACAACAACTCAGAAAATAAAACGACATTTAGTTAGCAATTAATTTGGTCTTTATTTCTGATAAATCTGATTTTTGTTTATATGAAGAAATATTATTCACTCACAATTTATTAAAACAAAAGCCACTTCCTGAAAAGAAGGAGTGGCTTTAATTTTATTTAATTAAAATCATTTTCTTTATTTCGATAAAATTATTTGCTTGAATTTTGTAGAAGTAAACTCCAGAACTCAAATTTTTCAATTCAAACTTCACTTTATATTTCCCAGCACTTTTTTGCTCATTTACTAAAGTTGCAATTTCATTTCCCAAGACATCATAAATTTTCAAATTTACAAACGAATTCTGTGGGATTTGATATGAAATTGTAGTATTTGGATTAAATGGATTTGGATAATTTTGAGAAAGTTTAAATTCTAAAGGAATTTCTGTATTATCTTCGACCGAAATTGGGAAATCAAAATATTGATATAATGCAGAAATAAATTCATCTCTTTCATTATCTGTACGAATTGTTTCGAATGGGATTGTTGAATAAAGTAAAAATCTTGCATGAAAATTTTCATCAACATTTTTTCTTGAAATTCCACAAATTCCGTTTTCTGAGCTTATTCCATTAATCTGAAAAATTGACGAAGAGTTATTTGGCTGAATAATATCGGGATATAAAACAGAATAAGTTCCGTAATTTCCATCATCAAAAAAGATTTCTCCTCCCAAATTAAATTCTGAATCCGTGCTTGAAAATGAAAAATGCGTATTCATTTCATCAAAAGGCGAATCTGAAACATATTTTGCAGCCAATACATTCTCGAAAAATGTCAAATCTTGCAATGTTGCCCAATTTGTAGTATCCGCCAAATCGTATCCAATTTCGCTACCATTTATAAAAATTGCATGTTTTCCTTGAAAATTTTGTACTAATTCGATATAATCTGAAATTTTCTGTTGTTCAAGAAAGTTGAACGTTTCTGTTCCCCGATCTTCGTTACCAACAAACCAAAAAACCCGCATATAGTCATCCAATGACAAATAATTTCTGATTACTGCTTCGTTATTTGTGCTTGCAAAAGTGAAATTTGCAGAATTCCCAAACTTTTCAACATAGTTAAAATTGTTGTTATTTCCATAATAATTATCAAATCCATCAATAACCAGATTTTCAAAATTTTCACCATTTTTGATTGCTACTGTCGTCGATTTATTTGAATTTCCACTTGAATTAGCACTTTTTACATAAAAATAATACGTCCCTTCGTTTTGTAAAATACCAGAAATATCAACATTTTTTTTAGTTGTTACCAACGAATCAACTTCTGAATTTTCTTGATAAAAGTAAACTAAATAATTTGTTGCACTTTCATCATCACAATCAAAAATTAATTGCTTTGTATTTGGATTGATAAAAACTGCAATTGGTGGTTCGGGTTTGGGAATTTGTCCATTTCCAAATTTTTGGTTAATTAAATCCCAAAGTTCAGTTCTATTTCCATCAAAACCTAAAGCCCATATCCCAATTCCTTTCATATTCTGAGAAATCGCAAAATCATATTTTTCTTCAAGTGATTGTTTGGAATCATACCAAATTTGATGCGAATTATTTTCTTGCCAACTGAAAAATGAATTTGAAAAATAATCTGACCATTTTTTCGAATTCCAATCAAACCCAGATTTTATATCTCGATAACGCGGTGAATTAATAAATCGCAAAATGTCTGCATTTTCATCCAAATTAGCCGTTTCCCAATGATTACCATAATAAGGAATGCCCAAAATTAATTTTGATTTATCAATATTTGCGTATTGTTCATTTATAGATCGCGTTATATTTATCCAATCGCCAATTAATGGAGCACTTGGTCCCGAAGATTCGCTCCATTCTCCATAATAATCATATTCCATCAAAAAAAGATAATCGCACGTTTCTGCAATTGCTTGAAAATTCCACCCACCCCAATTCCAACCTGGAGAAGCGAAAGATAATTCAATATCATTCTCCAAACTATTTTTTAGATTTTGCAAAAATCCCACAAAATTATCATTTCTATCTTCTTCATAAACATTTTCAAAATCAATATTTACACCATCTAAATTATTTTGTTGAATAATTGAAATAATATTAGAAATCAGATTGCTTTGAGTATTTTCATCAACTAAAATTTGATGAATAATATCCGAATCAAATGAGATAACTGTCATAATCATTTTCACATTGGAATTATGTGCTTGGGTAATTAAATTTGTCCAAGGCCAGGCAAGTGGATTTTCGAGATTCCCATTTCCATCGGTTGTGAAGCCAAAAATTGCGATGTGAGTAAGTAAATCCAACCGTAAATATTCACTTGATTGCGAAACATATTCCCAATCTGGTAAATAGCCAAAAACTGTTTTACTCAATTTTTGATTCTTCGAATTAAATATCCGAAATGGTTCAACCTTGTTAGTGGTTAACTTTTCCGCTTTTTTTTCTTCCCAATTTTTTTGATGAATTGATTTGTTTTGTGGATAAAGTAAGATAAAGCTTAAAAATGATGAAAATAAAATTATTCTAATATTTTTCATAAATCCATATTACAAATTGTTTATTTCAAAAATAAGGAAAAAGTGAATCAAATAATTAAGTTAATTTTAAGTAGAATAAAGATTAGTAAATAATTTGCTTTTTCATGGGAATTATCTTATACTTTGCACCTTAAAATATTTTTATGTGGAGATAATTATGTCAAGAAAGTGCCAAATTACTGGAGTTAAACCGATTAGTGGAAGTAGTATTTCGCATGCACATAACAAAACAAACAGAAGATTTTTGCCAAATTTGCAAAAGAAAAGAATTTGGGTACAAGAATTAAATAAATTTGTTACAATTAAACTTTCAACAAGTGCATTAAAAACTATTGCTAAAAATGGAACTGCTCAATTAGCGAAAATGATCAATGAAAAACAGATAAAAGTTAGATAAGTTTAATTAAAATTAGGTCAAATTTTTACCCGTTTTGTTATAAGACGGGTTTTTTATTTTAAACAATTACGAGCTGTACTCTTCTTCTATATTTTTAATAATTTTTTCCATTTCTGAATTCAATTCCGCCCATTTTTCTACTTGTTGTTCAAGATTATTTTTATTTTCCGAATAACTTTTTTGAATAGATTTTACTTTTTCGCCAATCGAGAAATTTTCGGGATTCATCATTTCTAATTCATTTTGCCTGATTTTTTCTTCCAATTGTGAAATTAGTTCTTCAATATGCTCAATTTCGGCTTTTATCTTTTTTGTTGCTGTATATTTTCTTTGACGAATTTCCGCTTCATTTCGCTTTCGTAATTTCTTTTTATTTTTATCTATTTCTGTATTATTCGCCTCATTTTTTACGTTTTCGTCAAAATATTTTTCAAGATAATAATCAATTCCACCGTAAATCAATTTCGCATTTCTTTCGCGAAAATCCAAAATTTTCCCTACAATTGGACGAAGAAATTCTATATCGTGAGAAACAATTAAAACTGAACCAGAATAATCAATAATCGCTTGTTGAAGTACATTTTTAGAATTTATATCAAGATGATTTGTTGGTTCATCAAGAATTAACAAATTTGATTTTCTCAAGAGCATTTTGGCAAGAGTTAATCTACTTTTTTCGCCACCAGAAAGCATTGATACTTTTTTGAAAATATCGTCATCTGTAAAAAGGAAAGAGCCAAGAATTGAGCGAAGTTGTGGAATTGTGAAATCTTCATTTTCTTCGAGCATCGTGTCCAATAAATCACTTTCCAAATTAAGATTATCAGTTACATCTTGAGAAAAATAGGCTATTTCTGTAAGTGGATTTACATATTTTTCGCCTGAATCAAATTCCTCGATTCCTGCTAAAATTCTTGCAAAAGTAGATTTACCAGCGCCATTCATTCCCAAAAGTCCAATTTTTTCACCCTTTTGCAATTCAAAATTTACGTTTTCTAAAACTGATAAATCAGAATAAGATTTGTATAAATTTTTCACAGAAATTGGAATTGTCCCCGATTTTGGTGAATCTGGAAAGCGAAATCTAATTTTTCCAGCTTTTTCATCAATTTGAATTTCTTCAAATTTTTCTAATTGTTTTATTCTACTTTGAACTTGCTTTGCTTTTGTAGCTTTATAACGAAATCGTTCAATAAAATTCTCTAATTCTTTTCGTTTTTTTTCGAGATTTTTTTTGTTTGCAAGTAATTCAATTTCTTTTTCTTCTTTGTAAACTAAGTATTTATCGTATTTCCCGTTATAAATGGAAATTTTTTGATTGGCAATTTCAAGTGTTTTACTTGTTATTTTGTTTACAAAATATTTGTCGTGCGAAACAATTAACAAAGCACCTTTGAATGATTCCAAAAAATTTATTAACCATTTCAATGAATAAATATCAAGATGATTTGTCGGTTCGTCAAGCATTATCAAATCATTTTCGGCTATCAACAATTTTGCAAGATGAATTCTCATTTGCCAACCACCAGAAAATTCTTCCGTCAATTTGTGAAAGTCGGCGATTGAAAACCCAAGTCCCATAAGAATTTTCTTAATTCTTGATTCAATTTCATAAAAATCTATCAATTCTTTTTTATGTTCAAGTTCTCCAAATTCCAAAATTAGTTTGTTTTGTTCTTCGTGATTTGGATTTTGTTCAAGTTTTTTACGTATTTCTTCTTCGCGAATTAATATTTTATTGTACTGAACAACTGAAGATTTCACTTCTTCAAAAACCGATTTTCCTTGCAAAGCATAAAATTCTTGAGGTAAATAACCGATTGAAAAATCTTTTGGAATGCTAATATTTCCACTTTCAGGCTGTTCTTGTTTTGCAATAATTCGTAATAAAGTGGTTTTTCCGCTTCCGTTATTGCCAACAATAGCAATTCTATCAGTTGGATTTATTTGAAAATTTGCATTTTCAAATAATGAATACCCGCCAAATTGGATCGATAAATTTTGAACTGAAATCATCTATTTTAGTACTGCGATTTTTGTTACAGAAATCTCTTTCCCTTCAGAATTATATGCAACAACAAGGTAAATTCCGCTATCTACTTTTTCGCCGTTTGCTTTTTTCCCATCCCAAATCGCGACTCTTCCACCAGGCGAATAAATAGTCCCTTCTTCACTTGAATTAATTAAATTTCCAGTAATATCAAAAATTTTAACTTGTGAATTAGCAATCAAACCATCTATTGTTAGATTTTCATTTTTGGAAAGCACAAATGGTGCTGGATAAGTTGATATTTCTGAAAATGTGCTTTTCGGTAAAATTGCTTCGGTTGAGAGTGATGACATTCCAAAATCCGATGCAAAATAAGCAATTCCATTTTTTTCATCGTATCCAATTGAAAGAATTGAATTTGTTGCTAATGGTGAATTTTTTGAATCAAATTGAGCATAAACGGTAAATCCATCACTCGATACGTAATAAATTCCGTCACTTGTGCCAATCCACTTTCTATTTAATGGATCGACATAAATTGAAGTTACGTTAAAATTTTTAAGTGCATAAACTTCTGAAATTACCTCAGGATAACTTGGGTCTGATATGATATTTACGCCAGAATTTGTTCCAATCCAAAGTTGTCCATAATTATCCAAAGCAAGAGCTTGAATAACTGGACCAGATAATCCATCGGAAGTTGTTAAGATTCCCCAAGTATCGTCATTCAAATTGTCGATCGAATTATTATCATTAAAATAAAAAAGTCCATTATTCCCAATAAACATCCCAAACCATTTAGTGCCATTTTGGTCGATAATCAATTGATCGAACCTATCTTCATCAGAAATAGAAATATTTTGTGGTTCAAAATGAACCCAACTACTATCACTTTTCATAACGCTTAAAGGTTTATGTTCGGCTGACCAATAATTCAGAACCCATAAATTACCAGCATTATCTTCTTTTGAATTGGAAATAACAAGAAAATTTGGGGCTGTTGTAATTCCGACTAAACTTGTGTTGCTTGTTGTGAAATTTTTGAAGTTACCATTTTGCAAAGTTGTAAAACCATAGCCCCAATTATTAAAATATTTTGTGCCACTTTTAGCGGCATAAACATTATGATAAGAATTACTATAAAAATCTTGGTTGGATTTATTATAAATTGTCCAATTTTCACCGTCAAATTTATATATTCCACGCCCAAAAGTATCATCGCCACTTCCAACCCAAACAATTCCATCGCCATCAACCGAAATGCTATTAAATAGATTTGTAGTTGGTCCGTTAGGAAAAATTATTTCAGATAATGTTGGATTTATGAAATACAAACCTTCGCTTGTAGCAAAGTAATTTTCCTCCGATTGCAAATTGAATTTTATAATATTAGTTGTCAGTTGCTCAGCAACTATAAATTCAGAATTCTGCATTTTGTATAATTTCTTACCAATTGCCACATAAAGTTCATTTTCATAAACAGAAATATCAGATAGTGAATAGCCAGAAAATGCCAAATATGTTACAATTCCATTTTCATAAAAGTAAAGACCATTTTCGGTTGAAATATAAGTTTTTGAGCCAAACTTGGTAAGTTTAAAGGCAATTGGAGCAGAAGAAGATGTTGTAATTGGGAAAGAATCCCAACTTTCTGGGTCAGAAATTGTTGATGTATTTGCTTTCTGAATTGCAATTCCTTCAACATTTGCGAGACAAATTTTACCATCAATTTTTTCAGCATAATTCACTTTAGATTTCATATTAAAATCACCAAATTTCATTGCAGTTTCAATAAATTCGAGTGAATTGTCCGAAAGTATTGAAATTCCAAAATCGTACGCTACAAGAACAGAATCGCCAGAAATTCTTATGCTATTTATCCTTTTTTGTTCATTATCAAAATTGTAGATGTCGAAAATATTTTTCAATATTTCCCCATTTTGATTCATTACGATAATGTACCCTTCTTGACTTCCGATCCAAATATTTCCCTTATTTGAAATTGCAATTGCTGTCAAAACTTGACTTTTTAAACCTTCTGTTTTCCTAAATACTGAATATGTACTATCGGTTTTATTAAATTTATACAAACCGCCATTGGTTGTTACCCAAATATTATCTTCATAGAATGTAAAATCCGAAGTAGAATTTAGGGAAGTATAATTTTTCCATTCGTTAAATTGCGAAAACGATAAATTTGTAAATATGAGTAAAAACAACTGAATTAGTAAAAGAGTAAAACCTATATTTTTTGACGATTTCATATTTCCTCTGCTAAATTATGCAAAAATAAAAAAATGATTAAAACGAAATATTAAAAAAGTAAACAGTCTCTCTAGGCTACCTTTTCACTATGTTTACGTTTAAGTTTCTTTTTGATGTAAAGGATATCGCTTTCTGCAAGGAAATATTTCCCCATTGTGTCATAATCATCTTTTGCCCCGCCGTGAAAATCCGAACCAATTGATTTTAATAGATTATTTGTTTTAGTAATTTCTGTATATCTTTTAGTAAATGCTTTCCCCATTGATGGATGACAAATTTCAATCCCATCAAGTCCAAAAGCAATAATTTCATCGAGAATTGGTTTATCTATTCTTCCTGGATGAGCAAGAAAAGCTAATCCGCCGGAATTATGAATTAACTTTATTGCATCTGGAATTTGCAACTCAACTTTTAATTCATTTGCTGGAGCATAATCCCCAAGATATTTATGAAATGCTTGGTAAAAATCTGTAACAATTTTCTTTTTAACTAAAATTTGAGCAATATGTGGTCTTCCGATTGGTGAATTTTTGGCAATTTCGGCTACTTCATCAAATGAAATATCAATACCTAATGATTGTAAATTTTCAATAATCTTTTTAGCTCTTTCCACTCTAAGATTTTTGAGTGAGTTTAGGAATTCCAACAATTCTATATTTTGATAATCAATAAATAATCCAAGAATATGAAATTCTAATCCTTGCAAACGTGTGCTAAGTTCAACACCAGGAATTACTTCCATTTTAATAGATTTAGCACATTCAATTGCTTCAGGAATTCCATCAACAGTATCATGATCAGTAATTGCAAGTCCGTAAATTCCTCTATTTTTAGCAATTTGCAACAATTTACAAGGTGAATATTCTCCATCAGAAAATTTGGTGTGGGAATGTAAATCATATTTTCTAAACATTTTTATCCAAACATACTCTGGAATTTTTCGTAATCAAGAATTCTAAGTTTCGAACCATCTATTTCAATCAGTTCTTTTTTAGCAAAAGCATGTAAAGTTCTAGAAATTGTTTCGCGAGAAGTTCCTGCCATATTTGCAAGATCTTGTTGCAAAGGAAGTTTATCAATTTCAACAATTCCTTTTCTTACAACGCCTTCTGTATCAGCAAGTTGAAGAATTACTGCTGCTACTTTTCCTTCAGCATCTTTTAGCGAAAGCGATTTAATTCGCATATCGGCATTCCGCAATCTTCCTGTTAATTCTTGTAATAATGGAATTGAGATTTCGGGATGTTTTGTTATTAAATCAAGAAAATGATTCCTTTGGATAATGAAAAGTTCAGAATCTTCAATTGCTACAACTGTTGCTGAACGCGAAAGTCCGTCAAGGATTGACATTTCTCCAAAAAAATCAGATTTTCCTAGTGCAGTAAGAATTACTTCTTTGCCGTCAGAACTAATTCGAGATACTTTAACTTTGCCCGAAACAATAAAAAACATCGCTGAGCCATCTTCATCTTCCATTAAAATAACACTTTCTTTCGAAAACGTTTTAATTGAGCCAATTTTTGCAATCATATCAATTGTATCTTGAGGCAATTGAGAAAAAATTGGGACATATTTTAAGAATTCACTAAGTTCTGACATAATCTCTCCAAACTGACTAACTAAAGATAGAAATAAAATTAATATTCACCAATAAAATTGATTTAACTAATCAAATTCTTTAATTTAAGATAATCAATTTAAAAACTCTATTAATAAAAAAATTGGAGATATAATGAGTATAAAAGTAGGTATAAACGGATTTGGAAGAATTGGCAGACTTGTATTCAAAAGAGCTATGCAACTTGGCGGTTTTGAAATAGTTGGAATTAATGATTTAACAAGTGCTAAAACTTTAGCCCATTTGCTAAAATATGATTCTGTACATGGAAGATATCCAGGAAAAGTTGAAGTTGATGGAAACGACATTATTGTTGACGGGAAGAGAATTCCTGTAACAGCTGAAAAAGACCCTGCAAACTTAAAATGGGGAGAATTTGGTACCGATGTAGTTGTTGAATCAACTGGCGTATTTCGTTCAAAAGAAGCTTGTTTGAAACACATTCAAGCTGGTGCAAAAAAAGTAGTTTTAACTGTTCCACCAAAAGGAGCTGTTGATGCAACTGTTGTACTTGGTGTTAACGAAGATGTTCTAACTGGAAATGAGCAAGTTGTTTCTAATGCCTCTTGCACAACAAATTGTCTCGCTCCACTTGTAAAAGTACTAAATGATAATTTCGGCGTAGAAAAAGGTTCTATGGTTACAGTTCATTCATATACAAATGATCAACGTGTGTTAGATTTACCTCACGATGATTTACGTAGAGCACGTTCCGCAGCAGTTTCAATTATTCCAACTACAACTGGTGCTGCTTCTGCTGTTGGACAAGTTATTCCCGCGATGAAAGGGAAATTGGATGGATATTCACTTCGTGTTCCAACGCCTGATGGTTCTATCACCGACTTAACAGCGATTCTAAAAAAAGATGTTACTGTAGAAGAAGTAAATGCAGCTTTTAAAAAAGCGGCTGAAGGAGAGCTAAAAGGAATTTTAGAATACACTGAAGATCCAATTGTTTCAGCTGATATTATTGACAATTCACACTCAAGCATTTTTGACGCTCAATCAACATTAGTCGTTCAAGGAAATATGGTAAAAGTAGTTAGCTGGTATGATAATGAATTTGGTTATTCATGCCGTGTTGTTGATTTGATGAAGAAAATATCTGAATAAATTATTTAGCCTCAACTAAGTTGAGGCTTTTTTTTGGGAGTTTAGTATGAAAAAAATGACAATTGACAATATCAATTTTGAAGGGAAAAGAGTTTTAACACGTGTTGATTTTAATGTTCCACTTGATAAAGATTTAAATATTACTGATGATATTAGAATCAAATCCACTATTCCTACTATTGAAAAAATTCTTAACGACGGGGGTAAACTTATTCTAATGAGCCATCTTGGAAGACCAAAAGGTGAAAAAAAACCAGAATTCAGTTTAGCTCCAGTTGCAAAAAGACTTTCTGAATTATTAGGAAAAGATGTAAAATTTCTTAATGATTGTATTGGTGACGAAGTTGAAAATTCAGTAAACACAATGAAAAGCGGTGAAATTATTTTACTTGAAAATTTACGTTATTATAAACAAGAAGAAAAAAACGACCCAACATTTGCTGAACAACTTGCAAAACTTGGTGATGTTTACGTAAACGATGCTTTTGGGACTTCTCACCGTGCACATGCTTCAACAGAAGGTGTAACAAAATTCATTAAACCCGCAGTAGCAGGTTATTTGATGGAAAAAGAATTAGATTATCTTGGGACAGCGATTGAAAATCCAGTTCGACCATTTACAGCAATTCTCGGTGGGGCAAAAGTCTCAGGTAAAATTGATGTAATAGAAAATTTATTTGGCAAAGTTGATACATTACTTATTGGTGGTGGAATGGTTTTCACATTTCTAAAAGCAATGGATTACAATATCGGGAAATCGCTAATTGAAGAAGAAAAGGTTGAATTAGCCTCTGAAATTTTAACAAAAGCAGAAGAAAAGGAAATTGCATTCATTTTACCAACTGATGTTGTTTGTGCAAAAGAATTCAGCAATGATTCCGAAGCAAAAATATTCGATATAGACCAAATTCCAGATGATTATATGGGTTTGGATATTGGACCTAAAACAATTCAAATTTATTTAGACTCTATAAAAAGAAGTAAAACTATTGTTTGGAACGGACCAATGGGTGTTTTTGAATTTTCAAATTTTGCTAATGGAACAATTAAAATTGCTGAAGGTTTAGCAAAAGTTACTGAACTTGGAGCTACAACAATTGTTGGTGGTGGTGATTCAGCAGCAGCAATTAGTAGTATCGGACTTGAAAATTCAATTTCTCATGTTTCTACTGGCGGTGGTGCTTCTTTAGAATTTTTAGAAGGGAAAGAATTACCTGGCGTTGCTGCATTATCTGATTTATAAAATATCTTTCTATAAGTTGCGAATTATTGCTAAATTTTGTTTCTATTGCATATAAAACTTAATAAAAAAGTTAAGGCTTTAGTATCATTTGAATAATGTGGCTAAAGCCTTTTTTTTGATTTTTCTTTCTTTATCAGTTCACGAAAGTGAACTGCAATATTCTACAAAAGCGACTAATTACATTTTAATTTTACCAAATATTTTACCTATCATCCTACCAAGTATTCGATTAACGATTCTTTGTAAAATATTACCTTTTTGAATAGCATTTACATCGCCTAAAATTTTTGCACCAGTGTAAAGCAGACTTCTTATTTTATTAATTTTCACTTTAACTTCCTTATAATTCTTGTAAATATTTCTCAAGTATTGAATTGTTTGTTGAAGGTAAGTCCGATTTTAGAAATTTTACATTTTCAACCTTCATTTCTGTTAACCATTTTTCCCAGTATTTTCTTAAAATCTCGAAATCTCGTGGATATTCTTCAATTGGAGCGAATTCCAACATTATTATTTTCAAATTTGATAAATCTTTATCGACACTTAAAAAGCCATAATTCCCTTCCACAAACTCATTTTCCCAATTAGGATTATTCCTAAAAATTGAGATATGTTTTGATCTTGGAGCAATAAAAGTATATCTGTTTGAGTCTGAAATTTGTTGGTTTGCTGAGAATAGATAGCCATCAGTATAAACGAGAAGAATGTTTTTTGTGTTTTTGTCTTTAATGATGCAATCATCTTCAACTCTATATTTGAAGAAGTTATATAAATCAGAACCTTTGAAAACACTTTGTGTTGTTGCAATTCGATATAATTGTAATAGATTTTTTGAAAAAATTGTATCTATTTCTGTGAAGATTTGCTTTTTACTTCTTGTACTTAATTTTTCCAAGTCAATATTTAGATTTTGTGCAATTTCTGGGATTTTTGAATCACTTATTTGTGGATAGAAAAGTACTCGTATTTTATCATTTGAATTATAAGTGCCTTTCTCTGCAATTTGATTCTTAAAAAATTGAACAACTGCCATTATGGATTTTATATCTTTTTCGATTTGGGTTGGTTGGTTCTTTTGAACAATTCTATCCGACAAATCCAACAAAATGGTGAGATTCAGTTGTTTGTATTCATCTGCATTTTCATTCTTTTTGTTTTCAGTGCAAGATAAAGCAAATAAAACTATTACAAATATCAAAATAAGACTTTTAATCATTTTTTATCCTTTCGATATAGCTTTCAGTTATCTCTTTTATTTCTTGAATTGATGAGGGATTAAATTTCCCAGATGACAAGAAATTCAACCAACCGTTTGCATATTGATAAAAAACCGTAATTATTTGATATTTATGTTCAGGTGTAAAATTTTTATCAGTTAAAGAAATTGATTGTCGTTCGAGTTCATTCAATTCATTTTCAAGATTTATTTTCTTTTGGGAAATGTTTGAAAGTTCGTTCTTTAAATCGGTTATTTCATGATTCTTTTGACTTAAAAGACGATTTATTTTATTCGAATAACTTCTTTGTTCCTGATAATAATTAAACAAATAACCCCAGACAATATAGACCACAAAACCAGAGGCAATAATAATCCAGAAATTTATATCAAATATTGCTTCTTGAATAGAATACGGTTTTAAGTTTGTAAATGAATTAAGAGCTTTTGCTTCATAAATTTTCTGAGTAATTTCATAAGCAAGTAAACAATCAAACAGAAAAGAAAATAGATAAACAATAGGGAGTAAATATTTCTTTCTGTTTTCTGGTTCTTGGAAAATGTGGACCAAGATTCCAAGTGCCAAAAAGACGAATGGAATAAACAAAATAATCAATAAAGCCGTAAAGCCTGATTGCCAAGCTTCACTCCACGCACCTGCATAAAATATTGTATTAAAAATAGAATTTTTTGTGAATGTTATTTCTCTAAAAAAGGCTGAAAAAGCTACACTTCCGTAAAAAAACCACAAATAAATTGTTAATCCTATTAATATACCTGCAACAATAAACATCTTTAATGAATCTGTAGTTTTTTGAGTGTATTTATCGGGGTTTAACTTAATATCCTTTACTTCTTTTCTTACTTTGTCAATTTGACTTTCAATTTCTGGAATATCGCGGGTTTCAAGAGTGGTAATTTGTTGCCTTTTCTTTTCTTGTAATTTTTCTAATTTCTCAATTTCTAATTCTCGCTTAGTGTTTTTATGATTTTCTTCATTTGAATTTTCCTCGTGCGTAGCATTTAAGCTAGAATAAATGCTATTTAGATTATTTGTGAAAATTGCAATTTCTCCGCCAGCAGCTCCAGCATCGCGAAATCCTTTCACTTCAATATCAATTGTATTTTTATTTATGCTTTCAGTTAAGTTATTTGTGTCTTCATTTTTACTTTGAAACTTAAATAATTTTTCCATTTGTATTCCTATTAATTTTTATTTAATACATCTAATAAGAGATAACAACATTCCTTTTTTCCAAAAATAATTTCACTTTTTTTTTACTTATTTTGATAGCTTCTGAACCTTACGAACGAGAAAACTGAAATTTTCTTATTTCCCTCTTCAACTATTCTCCGTTTGGTTGTCGAGCAAATTACCTCAATTCCTTCTGAAATGAGCAAATTTGTAAGCAAAAACGTAAAAGTAAATTCTCCCATCAAGTGGACTGTGACTAAATTATTTTTCTGTATTTCTTTAACCTTTCCTAAATATTCTTTTGCGATTTCAGCTACTTCGCTTGTATCTAATTCAGGAGAAATATTTGGAAAAGGTATATCAATAATTTCGCCATAATTTTGAGTAGCTTGCTCTTTTTGAGCATTTTCCCATTTTTCTGATGGGTGATTTGTGATATTTAATAGTATTTTTTTCATATTATAGTTAAACACAAG
>DYLK01000008.1:0-2618 GCA_020722065.1 Melioribacter roseus | reverse complement strand
ATGGGTGATTTGTGATATTTAATAGTATTTTTTTCATATTATAGTTAAACACAAGATAAACACAAGATAAACACAAGATAAACACAAGATAAACACAAGATAAACACAAGATAAATGTAATAACTTCGTTTTTTAGGTTTATAAAAAAAAGAATAGTGAAATTAAAAACATAATTACTCTTAAAACAATTCTGATTGGTTTGTAGAAAAATCTTGTGTTTTTTGAGTTTTCGATATTTTCTCTTCAATTTTTGAGATATCATCTAATTCTTCAATTATCATAACATTTTCTTTTTCTTTAATAATATCTCTATTCAAGTCAAACATTGGATTTTTTTTATCTTGTTCTTCGTCATACATAACTGCTCTTGGAATTCTATAATTTTTAGCAAATCGCATCGCCAAACGAGCTCCACTATCAAGTTTTTGTTCTCCCATTGCCCAACGTTTTGCACTATCTGGCGAATAACTTGCAACAAGAGTAATTGCATCAGAAAATAAAGCTTGTAATCTATCGCGGTCTTTGTAACGTTTAACTAAATCCCACTGATTTTGGGAATTGTTTCCATATTCAGTTATAAGCAAACCGCCTTTTTCTACTATTTGTTGGGCTAATTCTTTGTTGCTTTTTGGCAAAATATCACTCAAAGCACTTGGTAAAATTGCTACAGTTTTTCCATTTGAATCCAAAGTTTGTTGGTGAGCAATTCCATCGCAACCTCGTGCAAGTCCGCTAACAATTGTGGCTCCATTTTTCACTAATTCTGTAACAAGATTTCTTTCTCTTTCTTCAATATTTCCTTCTGGATTAAGAAGTCCGATAACTGCAATATTTTTATTTTCAGCACTTAGTAAGTCTATATTTCCTTTATAATAAATAAAAACTGGTTTTTCGCTATCGCTTACTATGCCTCGATATTTTGGGAAATTATCATCTCCAAAAGCTACAATTCCATCACAATAATTCTCTAATTTTTGTAGAAGTTTTGTTTTATTATCATTCTTTTTAATTTCAAATATTTCGACACTCGTTTTTTCCCAAATCTTTGAATTAAGTAAACCTACTATAGTTTCAACACTTTCATTACCCTTAATGTTTTTAACAATCCAATCGTTTCCGATACCTTTATAGGATTTTATAGTAGAAATATTTAATGCATTTTCAGTGTATCTCATTTTCTTCCTTTTCTTTTAATAATAATTTTTTCTGACTGTTTTCCCGATACAATAAAAAGTAACAGAATTAGCACCTTTATCAAATAAAGCTTGTATTGCATCTTCATCAATATTGACAGTATTTGTGTAAATATCATCAATCAGCAAAATATCGTTACCCGTAATATAAGGTGAAAAATGACAAGTATCTTTTGTAATTCCTAGATAAGGATAAGAACCATCTCCACCTTTTCCATCTCTTAAATGTGTTGTTTTTGTGTTTGTATGGCGAGTAATATATTTTGTTCCATCAGAAAAGCCATCACCTAAATTACTTGCTACATTACTTACTATTTCTCGAAAATACAATTGATCTGCTCTATAATTAGATTCAACTTTTGCCCTTGGAACTACAACAACAGTTAGCCTTTTGTATTCTGTCATTTGCAAAATTTCTGGTAAATCGGTTAGAAGAATCATTCTTAGTATTTCTTTGGATTTAGATAATCTGGACGGGAATGGATTTACATCATTCTTCAATGTCCAAATCATATTCTCGATTGCTCCATCAATGCTCCAATTTCCACCACCGAAATAGTTTGAATGATAAAAACCTTGCACTGTTTTTCTAAGAATATAATGACCGTAATAGTCAGTTGTTGGTAATATTTTAAATTGTTCCATAATTATTTCCCTCCGTTTCCCCTTTTTAGTAGATATGATAAAGATTTCATCTTCGATTAAGTTCTACAAATATTATATTTTCTGAGGGGATTCCTATTTTCATTGCTTTTTCAATTTCATTTTTTTCATTTTCAAAAACTGCCGCCGATGTTGGTAAAAATTTCACTCCAGTTAATGCTTTTAGATATTTATTCATTTCATTAGAATTTTTCTCGTTTTCTCTAAAAAACATTTCGTCGAATTTATCGGTAAATCTATGATATTCCAAAGTTTTCATTGCCCTTTCTTCACCCGAATTTGTAACTAAAATTGTTTGATTCGACATACCATATTTCTCAATAATTTCTGCAACAACTTCGTTTATATTGGTTTCTGATAGAAACTGGTTATAAAATATTTTCTTTCGACTAATTATTTCTCGTATTTCAGGATCAGTCAAATTTGGGAAAATATTTTTCAGAGATTCTCTATTAAATCTTCCGCTATTTTCTGGTGAAAAATCAAATTTTGTTTTTGTAACACTTTCAAAAGCATTTTTATATGCAAGATAATTTGCCATATCTGTGTCAATTAAAGTTCCATCTAAATCAATTAATAATACTGATCCTTCTTTAATTTTGCTCTCAATTTGATATGTGTTTAAGTTTTTAACTCTCATATAAATTTTCCCGTTATTCCTTTATAATTTTTTAACTTACAATATATAAGAGTACGTTTCCTTCACTTTTTCCAATTTTGATGGAAAAAACTTAAGTAATCAGTGAAAAGATGCCTGGATCA
>DYLK01000044.1 GCA_020722065.1 Melioribacter roseus | reverse complement strand
CTGCCCTTCTTTTGTCGTTGAATAGTTTTTCATTAGCCAAACCCTTTTTACTTTATTACTTTTTTAATTCTAGTTTGTTCTTTTTTCCCGTCTGTCGCTGGTTTAATTTCAAATAAAACTTTTGTCCCAACTGCAATTTTTGAAATAGATTGAAAATTTGGATTTACAGAAAAATAGAATTCTTTTCCGTTACTTTTTAAGAAACCAACTTTTCCACGCTCGTTGTCGTGTAAAATTCTTACAATTTCACCTTCAAGGTTTTGGTCTATCCCAGTTTTTGAGTTGTCAAATGTTCTTGGTCTGTCATATGTTTTTGTTTGCGGTGCTTTGAAACTATCCCAATATTTTTGAAGTTCATTTTTCAGTTTCTTAAAGTCAGTTTGGGGAATTTCTGAAAACGTAAACGTTCTTAATTCATCAAATAGTTTTTGTGGCACTTTCCATTTTTTAGCTTGTCTGATAAGTTTTGATAGCGAAAAATGCTGAAATGACAATTCCAATTTGTCTTGCTGTTTTAGAATTTTCCCAAGCAAATACAACAAATCAACTTTAAATTCTAACGGTCCAAAATTGTTCATTGCATCAGTCGCTTGTTTTAATGCAGATTCAATGTTCCCTTTTTCAAAATACAATTCGGCTAATTCTTTTTGAATAAACCATTCACGTTTCTTTTTGAGTATAGTTTGAAGTTCTTGAATTGTATCTTCCGTGTTGCCAAGATTTCTTTTTGATAACGCGACTCGTCTTGAAAACCAAACATCATTTGAGTAATGGAAGTTTTCAATTTTTTCAAGTGCTTCTTTTGATAAATCAAAACATTCTTGCCATTCACCTAATTTCGCAAGTGCTTTTGTTTTGTAGGCATACCAATTTTCAAAGTCGGATGCCAATTCCATATCTTTTAGTTGTCCTTTTCGCTCAACTTTTATTGTGGAGCATTCTTTAGAGAGTTTATCTCTGTCAATTTTGTTACAAAATTCATTTACCAGTTTCCAATTCGGTGCAGGTTTTTTCTTTTCCGATTTTAAGACAATCGTAAAAAGATTTGAAGAAAGTGTTTTTGTAAAATCGCTATTGAGTGAATTTAGAATTGGAATTAAAGTTTCAACTTTTTCAAGTAACTCGCTTTTATCAAAGTCAAAATCTTCTATTACGGTTTCTTCATCTTCACTGTCAAAATAATCGTCTTCGGTTGCTGAATGTCCGTTATTTTCATTCTCGGCTTTATACTTTGCCCAAAGTAACCAACCATAAGCACTTAAAATTCGCTCTTTTTGTTCTTCGTTTATTACTATTCCGTAAATGCTCAAAAATTGAAAACCTGCGTCTAAATGATTTGAATATCGCAAACAAGAAATCATATCAGAAACGATATATTCATTGTTTCCGATTTGTTCTTTTGTAAAACTGCCTTTGTTTTCTCTGAAATAGGAGAGTGCTTCGGAAAATTTCTTTTCCTTTTTAAACGTGGCAATTTGCTGACTAAATTCAAACAGAGTAGGCATTAGTTTTATTTTGTTTGATTGAAAAAACTTTGAATTTCAGTCCAAAAATCAATGTTAGTGCAAGATGTTGCAATCATTGATGTGAAAAATCCGTCCCCATCATAATACAAATCAGCAACAAGAGTTTCCGTTCCGTTGTTAAATTGAATTGTGTCTTTGTAAGGAACTTGTATTATGTAACCAAATCCAATTTTCTTTGATTTTAGTTGATGGTATAACTTCTCGTATATTGATTTTCGCCAATTACTCTGAATAAACGCAAAGTCTGAAATTTGATTTTCCGATTTCAAAAGATTAAGAAGTTCTTCACCAAATTCTTTTGACGTTGATTTCATCAGCGTTGGCATTTTAAATTGCCCTTTGTTGTTGTAATAAATTGATATGGTCGCCAATTCGCCTGAACCACCTTTGATTTCGTAAAGTTCTTGATAATTCGGGTGGTTGATTATGTTTATTGACAAATTGTTTTGAGCAATTTTATTTTCAACAAACTGAAACAACTGCAACAAGGAAGATTTATTTTCAATATCGGGAAATTTGAATTTTTCAGATGTTGTTTTATTTAAGTTAGAAAGGTCGGCTGTTGTATCTGCAACGTAAAACAATTCTTTTCCTTTTTCTATTTTTGGAACGGCTGGATTTATAGTTAATTTGAAAAACGGACTAATTGGCTCGTAGTTTATCAAAGAAACTTTTTGAGTTGCTCTTATTAAACCTGTGTAAATCCATTTGAAATAGTTTTCGTTTGTTTTTCCGCCACCTGTTTCAACATTAAAATAAATTTCATTCCACTTGTAAGACATTGATTTATGAACGGTCAAAGCCCAACCAAAACGAAGTTGTGCGGAATTTTTGAATTTGTAATAATCAGAAGATGGGATATTTCTTAATTGCTTTTGAAGTGCTTTTGTCAATTTCGTTATACCTGTATTTTTTTTACCTTCTTTTTTGGCTGTTTCATATTTGTCTATTAAACTCTTTATTTCTTCATCTGTCTGGTATTTACCGCTTTTGAAATTTGGAATTTCCTTTTCGGTAAGTTGATTAAGTAAGATGTTGAATGAAATTATTTCTTCTTTTGAAAGCTCTCCTTTGTCGCTTAAACGAAAATTCTCAAAACTTAAAAAAGAAAGAATATGGTTTGTTTCTTTCAGTTGAATTTGAGTTTTCCGAAAATATAAAGGTGTAAGAAGTTTCACGTCCTTTGTGATTAAGTCTGAAACACTCAAAACTGTCCCGAACTGTCCATTAAATATTTTCTTAGGTTCTGCAAACGGGTCGTTTTCATCTTCTACACGAATATTGTTTCCAAAAATCACAAAATCGCCTTTCGTTAATTCGTTACCATTTTTTAATATCGAATTTTTTATCCAATAATTAACTTTTTGAGCATCAGAATTTGAGTAGCAAAGGATATGAAAATTGGAATTTGTGTTTAACGAGTTTTCAATTTCATCTTTCAAATTTTCCTTCGATAATGTTTTGATGTTTTCAGAAAAGTTGAAAGCAAGATTGTTAAATGATTGCTGACGAATACAATTAACCGCTTTGAGTGCTTCTGCAACAATAGTTGATTTATTTTCTTTATCAATCAATTGAAATGCCTTGTTTTTAAATCCGTATTCGTTATTCAAATAATCAGGATTTAAAGATGATTCTTCTTTTTTACCTAACGAAAGCTGGAAACTGTCGCCAATGAATATTATTTTTCGCTTACTATTTTTTAAGTCCGCAAACTCCAAAAAATCTTTAAGTAATTTACCTGAACCAAATCTTAAATCAACAGATTGGTGATAGTTATCCGAAATCAAATGTGATTCATCAACAATAAAAATAGCGTCTTCTGTGTCATCAGATTTTAGAAGTGGAACAATTTCTAAGTTCAAAGAATTTTCGGTTTCTTCATCATCATTTTCTTTCTCACTAATAACCGTTGAATTGCCACCATATATGTATGAATAAATGCTTTCAAATTCTAAGTTTGAACTTTTTAAAAGGTTATTTGAAATTCTGCTTGACGAAGCAAAAAGTTTTACTTCCTTTATTTGATTATTAAAAGCAATGTCTTGAATGAATGGAATTAAATGTGTTTTCCCGCTTAATGAAGTTCCTTGAAGTATGAAAATCTTTTCTTCTTCTGATTTAATAAAGTTGTCAATTTCATTAAGTGCCGATTTTTGGTCGGGATAAAGATTTTCAAAATCTAATTCAGTGTGATAAGACGTAAAATCGTTTACTTGGTCGTATTTTTCGGAAGTGTCAAAAATGTCTGCTCGGAAAACTTCTTTGAAAAGGTCAAATGATTCTTTTGTTAGCGTAACATCTTTGTCCGAAATGTCAATGATATCTTTTATTGTTTCAAGGTAGTTGCTTTGGTCAAAAATGAAAAAATTCAATTCTTCTTTTGTCGGAATTTTACCAACCAATTCTATAGGTTTTTGAAAACAAACTGCTCTAACAGTGTGGAAAGCATTAAATGAACTGCCGCGAAGCGGCAGTTTCGCTTGAATGTGCTTTTCTACTACTTTGATAAAGCGTTCTTTTTGTGTTTTAAGTTGAATGAACGGATTTATAGAACTTCCGCCTTTTATTGGTTCTCCTTTTTCGTTTGTCCAAATACCAAAGTCAAATTCAGATTTAGCATTTCTGGGTAGCGTGATTTTACCGCCAAAGTTTTTAAAGTCAATAATACAAACTGCCTTAGGTGTTACAAGCAAAGCGTCAATTTGCAGTCGGCTTTCTGCTTCACATTCAGGGTTGGCAATAAGTAACCCGTCAAGCGAATATTTGTCAAACATCTTCTTCAAATTGTCCGCAAACTCTCTGAAAAAAGTGTTTTCATAGTTCTTTGTCGCTGTTCCTTTTCTTATTTCAAGCATTTCTGTCGTCTGT
>DYLK01000027.1 GCA_020722065.1 Melioribacter roseus | reverse complement strand
ATCAAGATTTACAAGATTATGGGATTTTCAAGATTAAAACACAAAGACAAATTTTAAGAAGAACTCCACCTTGAAAGTGGAGTTCATCTTAAGTTTATTAAATAAATATTTCATATTTGTGGAGGTGGCGGGAGTCGAACCCGCGTCCGAAATTAATGTTCAGGGAGCCAACTACGTGCGTAGTTTCTTGATTTGTTTCGCAGAAAAATCCTCAACAAACAAAGAATTCAACTGCTATTCTGATTGAAATTTGCCTTGCCTACTCAGAATCTCGGTTCAGCTATCCTTCATAATCGGCGTTCAACATTTTCCCTGAAGGAAAAGAAAAGTGAGCGGCTGTTAACTTATTAGATTAAGCAGCTAAGGCGTAATTATTTTCGCCAGTTATTGTTTTTTAGCCGTTTAACGTGTCTGCATACACGGCACGCGTCTCAAAGAACTATTAATCCCGTCGAAACCAATTTCACCCCCAAAATTAAATTTGAGAAGCTGTCCATTTTGTTTCGGGAATATTTTCTACAAAATTGGAATATCTTGCAATTATAAAGAGTAAATCTGATAACCGATTTACAAATTTAATTACATTTTTATTTATATTTTCTTCTGAATTAAGTTTAACGATTTTTCGTTCAGCTTCTCTACAAATTGTTCTGGAAATTTGTAAAATTGATGATGTTTGTGAACCTCCAGGAAGAATAAAGAATTTTATTTCGGGTAATTGTAAATCAAGTTCATCTATTATTCTTTCGAGTTGTTCAGTATCTTGTTCTGATATTCTGTAAACTTTTAACTTTTCATTCTCAATCGGAGTTGCTAAATCTGAACCAAGACTAAATAATTTATTTTGTAATAAAAATAGGATTTCATCAATTTTCTGATTTTTGTTTGTTGATTTAGCAAATCCCAAAAACGAGTTCAGTTCGTCAATTTTTCCGTAAGCGTCTAATCGTGAATTATCTTTCATCACTCTTTTTCCGCCAAATAAACTCGTTTCGCCGTTATCTCCCGTTTTTGTATAGATTTTGAACGACATTAGTATTTTCTCCACCAACGGCTATTTCTATCAGTAATATAAAGTTTTTTCTTTTCGCTCCAATAAAATGGAATTGAGTCTATTAATGTGATTCGATAAGTTGAATCGTTATCGTTGTAACGATATTCATAATAATCTGGAAATTTATCGTTATTTACGTTTGCCATTGTTCGCTTGTGCGCAATTCCGATATATGTTTCAAGTAAATGTGGCGGCTTATCGATTCCATCAACCATAAAGAAGTTGTAATTTCTGAAACCAGAAATAATCCCTTCTTCGTAATTTAATTCTACATAAAGTGTGTTTTTACTTTTCCATTTTTTAAGTGTCATTTTATTAAAACCACCGTGAATAGGAACTTCGCTTTCCCAAACTTTGGTAAATGTTTCATTTTCACATTGATAAAGAGTTAAAAAGAAAAATGCTGTTCCGAGTTTTGTGCTATCAAGATTGATAAAACTTGATTCGTAACCAACCACGTTTTTTGTTTCAATATTTCTTTCGCCAGGTTTGGATTTTGCAATTACGGCAAAAACATATTGTTTGTTTTGCTGTTTAGTATAAATTACGGCGTATTTAGGAACAGAATAAGAATATGTTCTATCCATTTCAACAAGCAGAGTTCCGGCTTCGTAATTATCTAAAACGAATTGTTTTAACGATAATGTGTCGCAAGGAACGGATTTTTGCTTTAACTTTTTCTCTTGTTCAAGGTTGTATCCGCGAAGCGATTTTTCTTTTGTCCCAGAATGAGAAGCATCGCCACTTGTTCCAACATTTCCATCATTAGAATCTGATGTACAACTGAATGAGAAAAAAGCAATTACAATAAATGCGAACAATATTCTTATTTTTTTCATAGAATTTCTCTTTGTTATTTCAAATCTTTAACTAAATCCAAGAAATAAATTGAGCTATAAATTCCTCTCTCAAAATTATTTAGATGAAAATGTTCGTTTGGCGAATGGATATTGTCTGAATCTAAACCAAGACCCATCAATATTGCCGGTGCTTGCAGATTTTCCATAAATTCCAATACAATCGGAATTGAGCCACCTTCGCGGGTGTAAACGGTTTTCTTTCCAAATGCTTTTGACGTTGCTTTTGAAGCTGCCTCGAGATATTTATTGTTCAAGTCAATCAAAACTGGTTTCCCGCCGTGAAGTTCTGTTATTTCAACTTTACAACTTTTTGGTGTTATTGATTTTACAAACTTGGTGAATTCTTTTGCAATTTCTTTTGGATCTTGGCCTGGGACCAAACGCATACTGATTTTTGCAGTAGCTTTTGAAGGAAGAACAGTTTTTGCACCTTTTTCTGTAAATCCACCAAAAATTCCGTTGCAATCTAAAGTAGGGCGAGTCCAAAGTCTTTCTAATGTTGAGTAACCTTTTTCCCCTTGTAATTCTTTTACATCTAATTCTTTGGCATATTTTTTATCTGAGAATTTCAAACTTTCAAAATTTTCTTTTTCTTTTTTAGTGATTGGTTTCACATTTTTGTAAAAATTTGGAATTGTTACTTTCCCATTTTTATCTTGCAATTGAGCTATAATTTTTGCCAACTCGTTAATTGGGTTTGCAACTGAACCACCGAAGCTACCTGAATGCAAATCACGATTTGGTCCAGTAAGTGTTACTTCCATATATGTAAGTCCGCGTAAACCATAATTTAATGTTGGAATATTTGGGGCGTAAAGTGAAGTATCGGAAATTAAAATTGCATCGCAAGCAAGTAAATCATGATTTTTAGCCAAAAAAGTTGATAAATTTTCACTTCCAACTTCTTCTTCTCCTTCAATTATGAATTTTACATTGACAGGTAATTCCCTTTCCGTATTAAAAAATGCTTCAACGCTTTTAATGTGTGCAAAATTCTGACCTTTATTGTCGTTTGCACCGCGGGCAAATATTTTTCCATCTTTTATTACTGGTTCAAAAGGATTATTATCCCAAAGTTCAATTGGATCAACAGGCTGAACGTCATAATGTCCATAAATTAGAATTGTTGGTTTTCCTTTAGCTTTCATCCATTCGCCATAAACGAGAGGATTTCCCTTTGTTTTGTATAGTTTAACTTTTGTCATTCCAGCTGTTTTTAGCTTGTCGGCAACAAAATTTGCACAAGTTAACATATCATTTTTGTGTGATTCCAAAGTGCTTATACTTGGAATACGCAAATATTCAATCAGCTCATTTACATACTTTTCTTGATTTTCTTTAGCATACTGAATCGCACTATTCATCAAATTTCTCCAGATATTTAATTAATTTGTTATACAAATATAAAGATAAGTACATTATTTGACTAATTTTAGGTGATGTGATTGTATTTGAAACAAACAATCTTTTTAAGATTTTTCAAAATAGCTTAACAAATAATTAATTGGGAAATATTTGGTTGTATTGTTTTGCTTATTTAATTTTTGAATCCAAAATTTCACTCATTAAACTTAGGATAAATAATGCCTACTTTTTTTAATTCTTGGTTGCCTTTCCTTTATTTATATATTGGAGGCGGAATATTTTTTACTGCAGGAATGATAATTATCAGAAAATCAAAAGCTATTGATATGCGACTAAAACGCGATAGATTTTGGTGGAAAGTTATGATTTTTGGATTTTTTTACTTTGCACTATTTCACGCTATTTTAATAACTGCTGCTCTTTATTTGTGAGAATTTTATGGAACAAGCTTTAAATATTGGAACACAACTCGATTGGATTGTCCTCGTAATTTACATGATGGCAATGTTGCTATTCGGCTCATATTTTGCAAAATATAATAATGATACAAATGATTTCTTTTTTGGCGGAAGGCGTTTTACTTGGTGGCTAATTTCAATGTCGATAGTTGCAACGGGAATTAGTAGTCATAGTTTCGTAAAATATTCTGCAATGGGCTTTAAATATGGTTTTTCTTCTTCAATGTCTTATATAAACGATTGGTTTTTTGTGCCATTTTTCCTTTTTGGTTGGCTTCCAATTATTGTTTATTCAAGAATTCGTTCTATCCCAGAATATTTTGAAAGAAGATTTTCACCATCAGCTAGGTTTTTTGTAACGATTTTACAATTACTTTATTTGGTTGGATATGTTGGAATTGGTTTTTTAACAATGGGAAAAGCAATTTTGCCATTAATGCCTGAATATTTAACAATTTTTGGATTTCAAATTCAAATCACATTAATGGGATTAATTTGGGTTACAGCCGTTATTGTTGGAATTTACATCACTTTTGGTGGACAAACAGCCGTAATCTTTACTGATTTAATACAAGGAGCAATGTTGCTTTTTGCGGGTTTGTTCGTTTTCTTCCTTGGTGTTGCTTATGTTGGAGGTTGGTCATCATTTTGGAATTTGCTACCACCAGCGTGGAAAGTTCCATTTGCGGGTTTTAATTCTCCAGCCGAATTTAATTCCGTTGGAGCATTTTGGGAAGATGCAATTGCTGGTTCTGTAGGATTTCTTTTTATGAATATGGGACTTATCATGAGATTTATGGCAACAAAAAATGTTCATGAAGGAAGAAAAGCAGCAACAATTAATATCTTATTTATGTTACCAATTTCTGCAATTGTTGTTGGCGGTGGTGGCTGGGTTGCAAAAGCAATGTTCGAACAAAACGCCACAATCTTTCCTTCTAATATGACTGCCGACCAAGTGTTTGTTTTTGTTTCTCATATTCTTGCTGGACCTGGAATGTTTGGTTTTATTATTGCAGCAATAGCGGCGGCACTTATGTCCACAGTTAGTGGATTATTAAATGCAACGGCTGCAATTTGGGTAAATGATGTTGATAAACCTGTTAGAATTTGGCTTAAAAAAGCCAAAAAAGATGACCCGTCAGATGAAGTTAGAGCGATGAAAGTAGCAAGAATTTCTACAGCTGCTTTTACAATTTTGGGAATTTTAGCCGTTTATGCATTTAAATCGTATCCAACAGTATATCAAGCACACGCATTCTTTCACGCAACACTTACTCCACCATTAATGATTGCAATATTCTTTGGAGCTTTTTGGAGGAAATTTACTCCAGCGGGATTATTAACAACAGTTATTGGAGGAATTTCTTTGATGCTTTTGGGCCACAGATATCCACAAGAATTAATTGGACCAATTGCCCACGGAACTCCTTTTGATGCAGCTCATCCTTATACATATATGGCAGCACTTTATAATCTTATAGTTTGTGTTGTTGTTGCAGTAGTTGTAACGTTGTCTCAAAAACAATTACAAAAAATATCTAACGCAATAAAAAGAAATAAAAATAACAAGCTTATTATGTATTCGTTAATTGCGACTGCCGTTGCTATTGTTTTGTTCGATTTACTTGTTGTCTTTGCAAAATTAGATTTGCTTTCTCTTGATTTCACATTCTTTTTAACATTATTGATGAGCGGTTTTGTTGCTCTAATTTCTACTCACTTTGTGAAATATGATCCCGAAGCACAAACACTTGGACTAACAATCTGGTCAGTTCATAAAGCCAAAGAATGGTTTAAAGGAAGTAAATTAAATGAACGAGAAGGAGAAAATGTATTAGTTCATTTCAAAGTAGTTGATGGAGAAGAAGATACAATTTCATTTTCACATAAAGATATGAAAACGATGGAAGCTGAAGTTGGAGATTTAGTTTATATTTCAGATACAAGAAAATGGCTCGGCGGTTTAAAATCTTGTCATTCCGTTTATGGCGAACCACATAATGAAGATGGAATTGTATATATAAAAAATCTTCATCTTACAAAAGGATTGTTCGTTCCAGGTCAATTACTTGAAGCCGAAAAGGAAATGTAATTAATTCAATTATTCATATTAATATATTAAAGCCGATTTTTTAATCGGCTTTTTTATGCAATATATTAAAAATCCAGCAATGAAATTTGTAATTTTAAGTATCAATATTTTAACAATCACAAAGAAAGTTTAACATGAAAAATCTTAAAATAATTTCGTGGAATGTAAACGGAATTCGAGCAGTTATTAAAAAAGGATTTATTGAATGGCTTGAAAAGGAAAATCCAGATATTCTTTGCGTACAAGAAACAAAAGCTTGGAAAGAACAACTTGACGATTCCATATTAAATATTGGAAATTATCAATCTTATTTTGCTCAAGGAATTAAAAAAGGTTACAGCGGAGTTGCCATTTATACGAAGCAAAATCCAATTCAAGTTAAAATTGGTTTGGGAGAAGAAAAGTTTGACAATGAAGGAAGAACTTTAATAGCCGAATATGAAGATTTTGTTTTATATAATATTTATTATCCCAACGGAAAAAGAGATAACACCCGCTTGCAATATAAACTTGATTTTTATGAAACTTTTCAGAAAAGTGCTGAACAAATGCTTGCAAATGGAAAAAAAATTATAATTTGTGGCGATGTTAACACAGCACACAAAGAAATTGACTTGGCAAGACCAAAAGAAAATCAGAATGTGTCAGGCTTTTTAAAAATAGAAAGAGATTGGATTGATAGATTTTTGTCAGCTGGATTTATTGACACATTGCGAATGTTTAATCAAAATCCAGAAATTTATACTTGGTGGGATCAAGTAACACGAGCACGAGAAAGGAACGTAGGCTGGAGAATCGATTACTTTTTCATTTCTGAAAATTTGAAAAATAACATCAAAAATGCGTTTACTTTACCAGAAATTATGGGAAGCGACCACTGCCCAGTTGGAATTGATATTCAATTTTAGCAAATTTTATATTACATAACAACTTGAAAATGTCCAAAATTATTAAACTCTTTTTTGTAATTTTAAACACTAATAAAACTTTTCTTAAATAAAAGGAGAAACAATGTTTGACCCAAATTATGAATTTACAGTAAAAGACAGATTTCTAAAATATGTTAAATACGACACAAAATCTGATGAAGAATCAACAACATTCCCAAGCGATCCAAAGCAATTGGAATTGTCTAAAAATTTAGTTGAAGAACTCAAACAAATTGGTTTAACAGATGCATATATTGATGAATGGGGTTATGTTTTTGCAACACTTCCCTCAAATACAGAAAAAGAAATTCCAGTAATAGCATTTATTGCCCATGTAGATACTTCGCCAGCCGTTAGTGGAAAAGATGTAAATCCACAGATTGTTACAAATTATCAAGGTGGTGATATTGTTCTTAAAAATGGAAAAGTTATAGAAGTTGCAGAAAATCCAGAATTAAAAACATTACATGGTTTTGATATTATTACTACAGACGGCACAACTTTGCTTGGCGCTGATGACAAAGCGGGAGTTGCGGAAATTATGGATGCGATGAATTATTTTGTTAAACATCCTGAATTAAAACATGGAAATATTAGAATATGTTTTACTCCAGACGAAGAAGTTGGGCGCGGGACAGAAAAATTAGATATTGCTCGACTTGGAGCAAAATATGCATACACTATTGACGGCGGATCTCGTGGTGAAGTTGAAACAGAAACATTTTCTGCTGATGCTGTTGAAATAACAATTCAAGGGAAAAATGTTCATCCAGGTTATGCAAAAGGGAAAATGGTGAATTCACTTAAAATTGCAGCAAAATTTATAGATAATCTCCCAAAAGATAAACTTTCCCCTGAAACAACAGAAAAACGAGAAGGGTATGTTCATCCAGTTTCTGTGAATGGAAGTGAAGAATCAACAGTAATTAAATTTATTATTCGCGATTTTATTGATGAAAACCTTGTGAAATATGAAGATTTTCTTGAATCAGAGTTGAAAAAAGTAGTAGAAGAATTCCCAGGAGCAAGCTACACTTTCAAAAGAATTCAACAATATAGAAATATGTACCAAGTTATCGCAAAACACCCTCAAGTTGAAGAATATGCAATTGAATCATTAAAAAAAATAAATATTCAACCAATCAAAAATCCAATTCGTGGTGGTACAGATGGTTCAAGATTAAGCTTTATGGGTGTTCCAACTCCAAATCTATTTGCTGGTGGACATAATTTTCATTCCGTTTTAGAATATGTTGCTGTCCAAGATATGGAAGCATCAGTAATGAACATAGTAACATTAGCCCAAGTTTGGGAACAGAAAATTAATTGATTGAAAAATCATATTTTAGAAGAACTTTCAAATAAAATATTTGAAGGTTTTTCTATATTAATAAATATTTTTTTTCATTTTACCGATAATATTTTATATTTTTCGCTTATAATGATTCGAGGAAATAAATGTCAGATGAAATAAAAAAACCGTGGCTTTTGATTGTAGAAGATGATTACGAAAATCAGAGTTTTATGGTGATGTTTTTTAAAAGAAAGTTTAATGTTGAAACATGCGATTCGGCAGAAACTTTCTATGAAAGAATACAAATACAGAACTTTGATGCAATGATAATGGATATATCATTGCGTGGAGATAAAGACGGATTAGAAATAACACGTGAAATACGTTCACGAAATGACGAGTTAAAAGATGTTGTAATAGTTGGACTTTCGGCACACGCTTTCCAAAAAGATCGAGAAAATGCTATGCGAGCTGGAGTTGATGAGTTCTTAACAAAACCAGTGCCAAATAAAGCTCTTTATGCCGCAGTAGTTGATACTTTAAGAAAAAAGAAAAATATAATAGTCGAGTAAATATGAAAAAGCTCCCGCTCTTAATCGTTTTTTTGTTTTTTGCATTCAGCAACCAACAAATTTTAGCACAAACAGATACAACTGATGTTGATATCGAAATAGAAGACGAATTTGAAGATGAGTTAGAAGACTTAGAAGAAGATGAAGACTTTGAAATTGAATTCGATGATGAAGACAATATTTTAGATTGGGGGAAAAAATCTCCATCTATTGAAGTAGATTATATTAAAAACAATTTCCATATTACAACACTTTCGTCTGAAGAATTATTTGTTCCAACAAATACAATGAGAATAAAATTAGGTTATTCCTATAAATCTGAAAAAAGTATTGCAAATAAACATTTTGAGAAATTTTTGGTACTTGGACTAGCGGATGAAAGAATGAACAAAAATTATGATTTAGCTCCAATTCTACCTGAAGTTTGGTCGGCTGGATTTATTTCGCGAACAGCATATTCTTACGGAAATGAAAATATTGCAATTATGCCATATTACGGAAGTGGTGCTGGTTTTTATACCTTTAAAAATAAAGCAAACTATGCAGTTCCGTTTTCTGGTCTATCAGATTTTAATGCAATTTCGCGATATGCTGATGAAGATTTTCATTATATGCACGATTATGAATCGGGTTTACGTTTATTACTTGGCGAAACTGTTGGGATAAAAGCTGGTTATAGCTTTAATGTACATTATCCAAGATTTATGACGTGGCAATATCTTGGAAGTGTGTTGGTTTATTCTGCTGGCTATCTTTCTTTAGAAAAATTTGATAAATGGGCAATCTCCAATAGTCCAATTCTAGGTTCTATTTTCGACGCAGTTTTAATGTCGGGTTATAATTATTTGTTTTATTCATTCCAAAAAGAAAAAATGAATTGGCCATTTGAAACTGAAGCTCCACTCACAAACGAAGGGTTAACTTTCGGATTATCAATAAAATTTTAGGTAAATATAGATAAGAGTGCTACAAATTATCAGATTATCGAGGTTAATATGAAGAAAATAGTTCTTGTAACTGCTCTTATTTTACAATCAGTTATATATTCACAAACTACTATCGCAAAATACGCTGGTGAATTTTTGGCTATCGGAGTTGGTGGTCGTTCGGCTGGAATGGGCGGAGCACAAGTTGCAATTGTTAATGATGTTACTGCTGCTTATTGGAATCCCGCTGCTTTAGCTCGAATTGACTATCCACAATTCTCTTTAATGCACGAAGAAAAATTCGGGAATTTGTTGAATTATAATTACGCCGCAGTTGCTTTCCCTTTTGATAAAAATATGACATTTGCTGTTTCTGCAATTCGTTTGGGAATCGATGGAATTCCAGATACAAGAAACGCTTTATTCGATGGACTTACGGGCGAACCAATTGATGATATTCAAAATCCTAATTCCAGACTTGATTATAGTAAAATTACAGAATTTAGTAATGTTGATTATGCAATGTATTTAAGCTTTGCAAAGCGTGAAACTTCGGAATTTTATTGGGGAGTTAATGCAAAATTTATTAAACGCGATATTGCTGAATATAGTGCTTGGGGAATTGGGTTTGACGTTGCAGCTTGGTATAATCCTACAGAGAATTTGTTTTTGGGAGCAAATTTAATGGATGTTACAACGACGATGGTTGCTTGGTCGCCAACAGGGAAAATTGATTTAATTTCACCAACTCTTAAAACTGGCGTTGGCTATCAAATTCAATTCGGTAAATTTTATGCAATGCCAAGTTTAGATTTAGATATTCGATTTGAAAATAGACAATACTCTTCAAATTTTAATATTGGTCCAATAAGTTTTGACCAAAAAATTGGTTTTGAATTTGCTTATAATAATCTTGTTGCATTAAGAATGGGATACACTGATGTTCAACAATTTACAATAGGTACAGGAATTAAATTACCAAAATTAAATGTTGATTATTCTTTTGCAAGATTTAGCGGTTCGGCAGATGAAACATTAGGGGATTCTCACCGAATTTCTATTATTCTTACATTGGAAGAAACGAGATTTCTAAGAAAATGAAATTTTCACAAGTAAAATCTTTCTTTCTATTAATTGGATTTTTATTCTTAATTTCTTGTTCATCAAGTAAAGAAGAACAAATATCTTACGATGATTTGCTTCTAAATGAGAAAATTACAGCAAACTCCCAACTTTTTACAATTTTGTCTCCCAAAAAATGGTTTGTTGCACAAGAAAACAAGACAAATTCAAAAGATATTTGGCTAATTAAAGATGATTATTCTTCTTCAATTACAATTAATCCAATTTCAGTAGAAAATAATTTTACCACTTTTGAAGATGTTCTTAAATTCTTGAAAATATCGAAGCAAGTTTCAGATAATCCAAGCAAAATTGAAAACTTGGAATTTAATTCTCGGATTTCCAAAATCGCTGGATTCAAATACACCAATTCAAATGGAAATTTACAAACGATTTTACTCGTTTATAAAAAATCACGTTTTTTCGAAGCATTTTTATCTGAAAAAACACCAAATCAAGAAAATTTGAACACATTATTAGCAATCTGTAATTCTTTGGAATGAAATGACAACTTACGACAAGCTTCTCGAAATAAGACAAAAGAAAAGAGCTGGGTTTTTAATTTTAATTGATCCAGACAAATTTGATTATGAAAATTCAGACAAATTTTTTGAAATCTGCAAGCATTCAGAAGTCGATGCATTTTTAATTGGTGGAAGTTTGTTGCAAAATGGGAGAATTAATGAAATTATTACTTTGATTAAATCAAAAATTTCAATTCCAGCAATTCTTTTCCCAGGAAGTTTAAATCAAATTGTTCCTACTGCCGATGCAATTTTATTTTTATCGCTAATTAGTGGAAGAAATCCTGAACATTTAATTGGAAAGCATGTTTTAGCAGCACCGTTAATTCATTATCATAAACTCGAAGCAATTTCAACTGGCTACATTTTAATTGAATCTGGACAAACAACAACTGCCGAATATATGAGCGGGACAAAACCAATTCCGTATAATAAACCAGACATTGCAAAAGCAACTGCTCTTGCGGGTGAGTTTTTGGGTATGAAAATGATTTATCTTGAAGCTGGTTCGGGGGCAGAATATACTGTTTCAAATAAAATGATTAAAAATGTGAAATCAGTTGTAAAAATACCAATTATTGTTGGTGGTGGAATTCGTGATGCTTCTACTGCTCATGAAAAAGTTCAAGCTGGTGCAGATTTTATTGTGGTAGGGAATCATTTCGAAAATCAAATGAATTGGATTGAAATTAAAGAATTTGGAGAAGCGATTCACAATGGATAAAAAATTTAATAAATTGAATTTCATTCGCGAATCACTTTTGGAAAGTGCCAAAACAAAGGAAGATATTCTTAAATATTGTTCAAATTCAATTGATTTGGCAATCGATTTGATGGTGAATTCTGTAAAAAATGGTGGGAAAATTTTATTTATTGGAAATGGTGGAAGTGCTGCAGATTCGCAACATTTGGCTACCGAATTTATGATTCGTTTAAATCACGAAATATCTCGCCCACCAATTCCCGCAATTGCACTAACAACTGATTCGTCAAATCTTACCGCGGGCGGAAACGACATAGGGTACGAAAATATTTTTGCTCGGAACGTCGCTGGTTTGGCAATTTCTGGCGATATTCTAATTGCTATTTCAACAAGTGGAAATTCAGAAAACATTGTAAAAGCAGTAAAAATTGCTAAAGAAAAATCAGTAAAAATAATTGGCTTTTTGGGTGGAAATGGTGGGAAATTAAGAGATTTGGTAGATGTCGCAATTATTGTTCCATCTGAAAATGTTCAACGAATTCAAGAAGGGCACATAACAGTTGGTCATATTTTATGCGAGTCGGTTGAGCAAATTCTTTACGGAAATTAATCTGAAATGATACATCTGATTGGCAAAACAAAATCTGAACTCGAAGATTTTTTTATATCAATTAACGAACCTAAATATCGAGGGAAACAACTTTTTGAATGGTTTTATAATAAACGAGAAAGTGATTTTTCGAAGATGTTAAACTTTTCAAAATCGCTTAGAGAAAAACTTCAGAATGAAAGTAAAGTTCACTCTCTTTCCTTTTCAGATTCGCAATTTTCAATTCAAACATCAACAAAAAAATATCTTCTTCAAACAGAAGATAATCGCCAAATTGAAGCAGTAATTATTCCAGAAGAGAAGAGAACAACCTTGTGTCTTTCAACTCAAGTTGGATGTCCGCTCGATTGCAAATTTTGTGCGACTGGCTTAATGGGTTTTAAAAGAAATTTGACAACCGCCGAAATTGTTGACCAATATTTGCTAACACAGAAAGATTACGGAAAAGATGTTACAAATATTGTTTATATGGGAATGGGCGAACCACTTTTGAACTACGAAAACACATTGAAATCACTTGAAATTTTTACATCTGAAGAAACTCGGGGTTTAAGTCGAAATAGAATTACAGTTTCAACTTCTGGAATTCCGCAGAGAATTATAGATTTAGCAAATTCTGGAGTAAAAGTTAAACTTGCTTTGTCGTTACATTCAGCTTTTGAAGATATTCGCTCCAAATTGATGCCAATTAACAATAAATATCCAATTTCCGATTTATTGCCAGCTTTACAATTTTATGCAAAAGAAACCAAAACTCGAATTACTTTCGAATACACAATGTTCGCGGGAATTAATGATCGAGATGAAGATATTCGTGAATTAGGAAAATTGATGAGCAAATTGCCCTCGAAAATAAATTTGATTCCGTTTAATAGTATTTCCCACATGACTCCAGATGGAATTTCTGCTTCGCTAAAATCTACTACAAGAGAAAAAATATTGGAATTTGCCGATAAATTGCGTGAAAAAAATCTAACAGTTTTATTGCGAAACACACAAGGCGACGATATTGCCGCAGCTTGCGGTCAATTAGCAATAAAGAAAAATTAATAAAACTATTTTTTTGTTAGAATATAAAATTCAGCCTTTACAAAGAAAATCTTTCTAAAATAGTACGTTGATTTTGTTTGACAATTTCAAGAGCCTTTTCAATTTCGTGTTCTTTTATTCCAAGTGAAAATCTTACAAATCTACTCCCATTTGAACCAAAAATTCTACCTGGAGTTAAAACGATTCCATATTCCCATAAAAGAAAATCTACAAATTCATCAACATTTTCAATTTTATCATCAACTTTTGCCCAAACAAACATTCCAGAACCATTTTTCTTGGTTGATAATTTTAATAAGTCAGTTATTTCAAAAATTAAATCTCGTCTTTTTTTGTAGATTGCATTTCTTTCAGCGTGCCATTCATTTGTAACATTTGTCAGTGCAAATGCCGCAGCTTCCTGAATTGGTTTGAACATTCCCGTGTTAATATTACTCATAAATTTTAGAATTCCCTCTAACAAAAAGGAGTTGCCAGCAATTAATCCAACTCGCCAACCAGCCATATTATGTGATTTGCTTAGAGAATTTAATTCCAAAATGTAATCGTCCTTTTTAGCCAAAGATAAAATGCTTGTGGGATTTTCCTGAGGAAGAACAAGAGAATATGGATTATCATTACATAAAATGATTTCATACTTTCTTGCAAATTCTACAATTTCCATAAATTCGTCTTTCTCAATTACTGCGCCAGTCGGCATATTGGGATAATTTATCCACATAATTTTTGCCTTTTTTGCAACTTCTTCTGAGATTGAAGATAAATCGGGTTTCCAGTTGTTTTGTTCTGATAAATCATAAAAAATGGGATTTCCGCCAGCCAAGGAAATGGTTACATTATACGGAGCGTAAGAAGGATTTGGAATTAACGCAATATCTCCAGAATTTATAAACGTCATAGCAATATGAAAAATTCCCTCTTTCGAACCAATTAGAGGAAGAATTTCGTTTTGTGGATTTAGTTCAACTTTGAAAACATCTGAATACCATTTTGAAAATGCGGTACGCAATTCGGGCAAACCAGAATAAGATTGATAACCGTGATTATTTTTATTTTTTGCAGATGAGTATAAAAAATCAACAACTTCGTCCGCTGGTGGTAAATCGGGATTTCCGATAGAAAAATTAATTATTGTTTTATCTGTTTCTTTAACTTTAGCAATTTCTTTTGCCTTTTTTGAAAAATAATATTCTTCAATAGAATCTAAACGTTTCGCAAATTCTATCATTTTTTCTCCATTTTCTAATTTTAAGGGTGTAAATATAAATATTTAACACAAGCAAATTCTAAACTCTTTTTATGAATTTACTGGAACTTTCTTAAATAATGATGCTTAAATTGTTAATTTTCTCCCAAATAATTCCTTCAAAAATTTTTGGGTTAAAATTTGTTTATCTTTACAACCAATTCTAAAATTTTTGAGATTTTATGAAAAATACATTTGCTTTTCTTTTAATATTTTTACTTTTTTCTGCGTGTTCAACAACTGTAGATACAACTCAGTTTACACCCGAACAACACTTTGATTATGCAAAATCTTTGTTTGATGAAGAACAATTCCAGGAAGCGGGAACGGAATTTCAATCAATTCTATTACAATATCCTGGAAGCACAATTAATGACGATGCCCAATATTATCTTGGATTAACATATTTCAAACAAGAACAATTTTTACTTGGAGCTTACGAATTTAGCAAGCTAATTCGTGATATGCCCGCAAGTTCATTTTTACCAGATGCGCAGTTTATGTTAGCCGATTCTTATTACGAACTTTCACCAGATTATAGATTAGACCAAGTTTATTCCGAAAAAGCAATAAAAGAATTTCAGTCGTATATTGATTTTTTCCCGACAAGCGACAAAGTTTCTGAGGCAGAAATAAAGATTGACGAATTACACAATAAAATTGCGGAAAAAGAATTTACTATTGCCGAACTTTACAAAACAATGGAATATTACGAATCAGCAAAAATCTATTACGAAAGCGTTCTTAACAGATTTTATGATACTCCTTATGCTGCAAAATCTATGTTCGGAAAAGCCAAAATTTTACTTGAACAAGGAAAAATAGAAAGCGGTTTGAAAGAATTAAAAAACATCAAAGTTAAATATCCAGATTCTGAAATTATTGATGAAATTGACCAACTAATAATAGAATATTCCTCTCAAAACGGAGAAAACAATGGTTAAAAAGGTATCAGATTCCAAAGTAACAATGACAGAATTGGTACTTCCGCATCACACAAATCAATTGGGGAATTTACTCGGCGGACAATTAATGCATTGGATTGATATTTGCGCCGCTTTGGCTGCTGCAAAACACGCACAAACTGTTTGCGTAACAAAATCAGTGGATTATATTGATTTTAAAAATGCACATAAACTTGGTGATGTTGTAACTTTGGTTGCAACAGTAAATCGCGTTTTTCGTACTTCGATGGAAGTTGGCGTTCAAGTTTATAAAGAATCAATTAAAAATGGAATAAAAATTCACAGCAACACTGCGTATTTAACTTTTGTTAGTGTAGATGAAAATGCAAAGCCAATTGAATCTTATGAGATAATTCCCGAAACGGAAGAGGAAATAAAACGCTATGAAGAAGCTTTGCTCAGACGTGAAGCTCGACTTGCCCGCAAATAAAATACTTTTTATTGCAATTTTTATCTTTTCTGTTGCTTTCTCACAAGGAACAAATCCTTTCTTTTCGATTGAACGAATAGGTATTTTAAAAAATTATGAAAATGTTATTTCAGATGAAAGTGTTCGAAATGGCGTTTTGGATTTATTTCTTTTTGATGGGAAATCGAATTCCTATATTTATCTAAACGGAAACAACTACTACAAATCCAAGAAGAAAAATTTCAACTTCCCGATTTCATCAATAAAATTTCTAAAGTCAAGCAATCAAAATTCCGAAGCAAAATTTGTTTTTGTATCTGAAAAAAAGAAAAATGTTGGACTTGTCTCTGTTTCGCCCGCCGGAAGTGCAAAATTGTTGAATGTTCACAAACAAGAATCAATTCCCTCGAAAGTATTAACGGGGAAATTTCTTTCAGATTACGAAAATAAAGCAATAGTTTTTGGAATAAATTACGACGGAATTTCGGTATTTCGTGAAAGTAAATCTTTCTTGACAAGTGAAAAGATTATAGAGAATGGGCATTTTTCAGAAGGTTTGATTTTTGATTGCGATTTTGACGGAAGAAATGATTTACTGCTTTTTGATGCTATTAACGGAAAATTGCTTTTTTACCTTGACGTTTTGGGCGATTTGCAACTTTCACACTCAATTCCTTTTCAAAATACAATTTCAAAATTGAAGGAAATTGAAATAAATTCAGACAAAATCCCAGATTTTGCTTTTTTAACAAAAGATAAATTGATGATTTTCCAAACGAATGAAAATCGAGAAAAAGCGATTCGTTATGAAATTGAATTGCCAAATGTGATTGATTTTATTTTTTCAGATTTTAATAACGACAAACTAAACGACTTAATTTGGCTAACAAAAAACGGCGAAATTTTAATCCAAACGCAATATTCTGTTGGTAAATTTGCAAATCCGCAACTTATTACAACAATTCAAACCGCAAAAAATTTGTATAATTTGCCCAAAAGCAGTCGATTTTTAGTTGTTTCTAATTCAAATGCAATTTATAGAATTGGGAAAATTTACAAATCTGATGTTTCGAAAAATATTGTTTTGTCGGGAAATACAAATTCCCCGAATATTGAACAACACAACAACAATTTAATTCTCAGTTGGATAAACAAGGAAAATGGCTCGATAATTAAAATGAATTTTGGTAAAAAAGGATTTTATGCCGATACAATTAAAATTCCGTTTTTCCCAGATGATTTTGTGTTTGTGCCAGAAATTCGTGTAAAAATCGAGAAAAATAATCTAATTTTTGAGAAAATGAACAAATTGTATCATTTTCAAAATGGGATTATTTCACCTGTGAATAATCAATTTGCTACAAATTTGGAAGATTATTCTGCAAATTGGCTTTGGCAAAAAAGTAAAAATCGAATAATTTCTGTTAATTCAGCGTGGGAAGAAGAAAATTACGAAAAGATAAATCTTCTTTGGGGAATTAAAAAAGTGGTTTTCCTAAAACAAAATCGTCTTGTTTTACAATCAAATAAAGGAAATGTTATTTTTGGGAAAATTCAAAAAAAGCGATTTTCGGTTCTAAAAAATTATCAATTCGATAAAAATTTTTCTTTTACGAAAATGAGAACAAATTCAGAAAACGATTTTGTTTTTAATGTAAATTCAAAATCCATAACTATTCTTTCTGAAAACGAAAGTCTCACTTTTTCTTCAAATATTCCACTTTCTTCGCGAAATGACGATTATTTCTCATTTCAATCAAATTCAGAAAACATAATTTATTTTTTCAATAGAAAAGAAAAAGCATTGTTTTCTGCCAAAGTTGATAAATCAAAAACCACATTGAATTTCGAAAAGATTTTTAACCGATTGAACTTGCAAGATTATTATATTCACATTTTCAATGACAAAAAATTCTTAATTTATTATAATAATTCAGAAAACGCAGTTTCTTTTATCGAGATAAAATGAAGTTAATAATTACTCTATTTATGATGATTTCTTTGGATTTTGCCCAAAATCACGCGGAAATTCTCAAAAATCTAAAATCAGAAAAAGATACTTCTCTTTTGTCGAGAAAATGCGGAACAAGTTTGATGATGGAAATTAAACTTCATCCCGAGAAATTTGAAAAGAAATTAGAAAATGAAATAAAAGGGATTTTATCTCGCCCAAATTTGTCAACATCTCAAATATCAGCAAATGGAAAGATTCGTGTTCATTACGATATTTCGGGAACAAACGCTCCAAATTACAATATTGATGAATTTATGCTTTCGGTTGATTCTGTTTATCAAACCGAAATTGAAAATTATGGTTATCCATTTCCGCCAAGCGATAATGGAGAAGGCGGCGATAATTTATACGATGTTTACATTGTGAATCTTGGCTCGCAATATTATGGCTATACAACTCCCGAATCTGAATTTGAAACTAATAAATGGACAACGTTTGTTACAATCAATTCGAATTATGATAATTTCCCCACAGCGGGAATTAATGCCGCAAAAGTTACATTTGCCCACGAATTTCATCACGCAATTCAAATTGGGAATTATATTAACAAATATTCAACTGAATCATTTTATTATGAAATTACTTCAACTGCAATGGAAGAATTTGTTTTTCCCCAAGTTAACGATTATTGGAATTATCTTGATAGCTATTTTAGGAATACAAACTTAACTTTTTCGTTATATAGTGGTTACGAATTGTCAATTTGGAATATTTATCTTGAAAAGAAATTCAATCAGAATTTGCTAAAAAGAATTTGGGAATTAATGCCAAATTATTCGGCTTTAGAATCAATAAATATTGCTTTGGAAGAAAATGGTTCAAATTTTGGCACAGAATTATACGATTTTGGAGAATGGATTTTCTTTACTAACTATCGAACAAAAGAGAATGAATATTTTACTGATGCAATAAATTATCCCAAATTGAAATTAAGTTCGCCTTTGACAGAAAATTATACTTATCAACTCGATGTTCATTCGCTGGCAAATTCTTATTATTTATCAAAAATAAACCAAAATGGAATTACTGATTCAGTCGTTCTTCAGATATCAAATATAGATTTTGCTTCGGCTTTAATTTCGCCTTTTGCCACAACCGATATTTCTCTCGCAATTTATAATTCGCAACAAGGGGAATTTAAAATTAATGATTTGTATTCGTATGATTTAACAGTGGAAAACGAGTCGAATTTTATCGGCAAATCATTTATAAACAATGAATTATCTGAAAATTATATTCCTCAGTATTATGTAGATTATGTCTATCCGCAACCTTTTCACACTTCGGATATGTTGTTGTTTTTCCCAATTCCACAAACAGAATTAAATGAAATTCATTTGCAAATAATTGATATTTCGTTTTCAAAAGTATTTGATGGAAAAATTTTAATAAATAAAACAACTAACAGAGCTTTTTGGGATGGAATTTTAAGCAACGGGAAAAGAATTCCTTCTGGAGTATTTTTGTATGTTCTTGTAAATGAAAATAATGATGTAAAAAAAGGAAAATTTGCGGTAATAAATGAATAATTACAAACTCGAAATACAAAATTTATCCAAAAAATATGGGAGAAGACTTGTCTTTTCGGGCATTTCTGGAAGTTATTCAACGGGAGAAATTATTGGAATAAAGGGGAAAAACGGTTCGGGGAAGTCAACTTTATCTCGAATTTTGGTTGGAATTGATTCGCAAAGCAGCGGAAAAGTAAATCACATATTAAATGGAAAAATTCTCGAAAAAGAAGATATTTACAATTTTGTTGGTTTTGCGGCTCCGTATTTGAATCTGTATTCTGAATTCTCAGCTTTGGAAAATCTAAAAATATTCTCAAAAATTCGCGGAATTCAGTTTGATTTACAGCTTGTTGAAAGATTATTTGATAATTTCAATTTATCTAAAAGAAAAAATGATTTGCTAAGCAGCTATTCATCTGGAATGCTGCAGCGAATGAAATTAATCTTTTCTGTAATTCACAAACCGAATTTTCTTGTTTTAGACGAACCAATTTCAAATCTTGATAGCGGCGGGAAATCTGAAGTTTATCAATTAATAAAAAATATTTCGCACGAAACGCTAATATTTATTGCTTCAAACGAAGAAAGTGATTTGCAGCTTTGTAGTAATTTCATTGAAATTGAGGAATACAAGAAATGAAATTGCTTGGAATTTTTATAAAAGATTGGCAGTCAGAATTACGAACTCGGTACGCAATTAATGCACTTGCAATGTTTATTTTGGTAACAATTAGCGTGATTTTATTCTCAATTGGCAATGAAAATCCCGATGAATTTTTAATTGGCGGAATGTTTTGGGTTGTAATTTTCTTTTCGGCAATGTCTGGACTTTCTCGCTCGTTTGTCTCAGAAGAAGAGCGTGGAACTTCTGCAACATTAATGCTAATTGCAAAAGCATCAACAGTTTTCGGCGGGAAATTATTGTTCAATATTGTGCTTGTTTTTCTGATGAATTTTGTAATTCCGATACTATTTGCAATGTTATTTGAAACATTTGTCGTACGCAATTTGCCGCTTTTTACTTTTTCCATAATTTTAGGAAACATCGGAATTGCAGTTTCATCAACATTAATTGCTTCAATCATATCAAAAGCAAACACAAAAGGCACGTTGTATCCAGTTTTATCATTCCCAATTTTACTGCCGTTAATTCTAATTTTAATTGAATTAACTAAATATTCAATCGAAGGCGTTTCAATTGGTGAATCTTGGGTAGAATTTGCAATTTTAATAATTTATGATATTGTAATGACTATTTCCTCTTTTTTATTATTTGATTTTATTTGGAAAGACTAACTTGAGATAAAAATGACAATCACACAAAAACAAAACGAAATAATTGAAGAATTTTCCTTTTTCGAAGATTGGGAAGATAAGTATAAGCTGATAATTGAAAAAGCAAAACACGCAGCGGAATTCCCGCCAGAACAAAGAATTGCGAAGAATAAAATTGAAGGATGCCAATCGCAAGTTTGGTTTTTTTCAAAATTTGAAAACGGGAAAGTGATTTTATATGCAGATAGCGATGCAGTTTTGGTGAAAGGAATTGCATCAATTTTGGTGGAAATTTATTCTAACCATACGCCTGATGAAATTCTATCAGAAAAGCTATTCTTTATTGAAAAAATTGGAATTTCCGACCATCTTTCTCCAAGTAGAAAAAATGGATTGATGGCGATGTTAAAACAAATTCAATTATACGCAATCGCATACAAAGCATTAGGGTAATTGTTTTATTTTTCTTTTCCTTCGTGTTTACATTCATGTCTTCCTTCGAGGAACAAGTACCTCGAAGGAAAGAAACAACAACCAAAAAGCCGTCATTCCCGAATGTTTCTATCGGGAATCTCTTGAACTTGTAAACTTAAGATGAACTACTAATTAAGTAATTTGATTTTTTATTGTAGTCTGCTTTAGCTGACTGAATTGAATGATGATAAATAATTTTGCTTTAGCATCATTTGGAGTTTATTTATGTGGCTGAAGCCAATAATATTAATTTAATTTTTCCTTTATCAGTTCACTAAAGTGAACTGCAATATTTTAATTTTCAATTGTCAGACGAGGACGTCTGACCTACCAAATGCAAATGAATTTCACTTTGTCATACTGAGCGAAAGCGAAGTATCTTGAGAAATAGATTAAAACAAGAAAGATTCTTCACTTCGTTCAGAATGACATTTTGGGGACTTTATTCACTATTTACTATAAACTTAAGATGAACTCCACCTTGAAGGTGGAGTTCATCTGGAATAAACGATATTTCACAAAAAAGTTAGTAAATCTGTAAGTTCATCGATTAATTTTGAATTTGATTTTTCCAAAACATTCCTTGCTTGGTGTCCCGAAGTTAATAAAACACAATCCGCTCCAATTTCTGTGGCAACTTCCAAATCGTGTAAAGTATCGCCAACTAAAAGTGTCTCTCCTTTCTTCAAACCTAATTTTTGGATTAAACTTTTACCATTTTCCAATTTGCTTGCTGCGTAAATATTATCCAATCCAACAACATTTTCGAAGCAATTTTCTAATTGGAAATGCCGTACAATTTCATCTAAACTATTTTGAGAATACGCCGAAAGAATTGATTGTGGGATGCCCATTTTTTTAATTTCAGAAAGGACAAAATGTGCGTTATCGTTTAATTTGTTATTCAATTTGTCTTTTTCATAATACGAAATGAATTCAATGCTTAATTCTTCAAAAAATTCATCTGTTAGATTTTCCCAAATTAGTTCATAATATTTTCTAACTGGGAAAGTAAAAATTGATAGATAATCGTTAACGGAAAATGAGGGAAATCCACGTTTTTCTCTCATTTTCGACATAATTTCAGCACAATAATGCAAGTCGTTAAATAATGTACCATTCCAATCCCAAATTACGTGTTTATATTTCATAAAAATCTCGAATGATTAAAGAGAAAAAATCTATCAATTTTGTAAAATAAAACTACTTTGGAAAAACGGCTGAACATTTTCCCAAAGTAGTTAAATCTGAAATGCTAAATTCCCATTTTCAGCGCCACAATAAAATTTCTTCCAGCGGCGGCTAATCCTGAACTATATGGACGATAACGTTGATCGGTGATATTTTCAATTCCACCAATAAAAGTAAAATTATCTGAAATAAAATAGCTTAATTTTAAATTAATTGTGTACCAACTTGGAGAATATGGATTTCCGTTCTCATCTTTTGCATAAAGATATTTTTTAGATTTTTCTGATTCGGGAAGATTTTTGTAACTAATTTCTCCGTTAGCAATTGCATAAAAATCTGCTTTCATATTTTGGCTTGAATAGGTTAAATGAGCCGTTGCAAATTGCGGGGCAGCGTGTCGAAGTGGACTATTGTTCCCGTTATCCAATTCTTCTTCTCCTTTTTGGAAATTATATTTCGCCGAAAACCCAATTCCAAACGGAAATTTCAGTTCAACTCCTGTTTGAATTCCCCAAACATTTGCTTTTGCTGCATTTTGAATTGCTTGAACTTGACTTAATTCGCCATCATACATAATACTATCTTGTCCGTTTAGCGTAAAATTTCGGCGAACCATTGCATTATTCAAAATTGTGTAGAAAGCAGTGAAATCAATTTTTGCGAAATCATCAAAAACTTTTGCAATTCCCAAATCAACATTGTAGGAATATTCTGCTTTTAAGTTAGGATTTGGCACAACAACTGAACCTGGTTCTGAATCAAAAACTTTCCCAATATCATCTACATTTGGCGAACGAAATCCGCTTGAAAGATTTGTCCCAATTGTCCAGGAATCATCTACATTGTAAATCAAGCCAATATTTCCTGAAAAAGCACCTTCGTTAAGTTTTACATCAGTAAATGGGAAGGCATAAAAAGTTGTATCAAAATTAGCTTTTAATTGATAAAAGTTATAACGAACGCCAGATTCAAAAATCCATTTTTCAGATAATTTATTTTTGTACGCAAAATAAACTGCACTTGAACTCCAATTTGATTTTGGATAGCGAGAAGGTCCAGCAACAACTTCATTAGTAATTATATTTTCATCTGTTCCTGTAGAAATTACATCGTTAAATACAAATTCAATTCCATAAACAAAATTCATATTTTTGTCAAAATTTTTCACAAAATCAAAGTTGGCAGAATATGCATTTACTTTTTCATATCTGTTAGATCGAGTATCCGAAGCAAAATCACGGTCGTGGCGACTTTCCTCGAAATGTTGGTAGGCGAATCGTATTGCTAAATTATTGTAAAATAAAGTAGGCGAATTGCTTGAAATTCCCAAATTATGCATTTGCCATATTTGTGGACCATAATTCCATTCAGAACTTCGTGGCAAACCATTTTTGTATCTAATTAATCTATCAAAACGACTATAATCGGTCGTTGAAGAATGATGAAATCCATAATCGAGCAACCAATTTTCAGAAATTTTGTAGCCAAATTTTTGCATTAAATTTACTTGCGAATAACCAGTTGGCACTTGCATTTGAGAATTTGTATTCGAAAAAACTACATCTTCACCATTTATTCTTTCTACAAATTCATTTCTTAAATATTCGTCGGGACCAAAACTTCCCATTTCTAAATCGCCATAATTTGTAAAAGTAGCACTTGTTAGCGAAGAAAATTTCGTCCAACCAAGATTAAAATCAAAATGTACAGTTTTTTCGTTATTTGCTGATGAATGGCGGATGACTGCGTTTCCTTTTGTTAAGATGTTTTCGTGTAATGAAAATTCGGGACTTAATGTGTAAAAACTCATTACGCCGCCAATTGCATCGCTTCCATAAATTACTGAACCAGGTCCAAATAATACTTCGAGACTTTGAAGTGCGTAATTATCAAGTGAAATTACATTTTGTAGATTTCCACTTCTAAAAATTGCGGTATTCATTCTAATTCCATCGACAGCAATTAACAATCTATTTGTGGCAAAACCGCGAATCATCGGACTTCCACCACCTTGCTGACTTTTCTGAACGAACACTTCGCCGCTCGAAGAAAGTAAATCAGCAGCAGTCTGTGTGTTGTTGAATTCAATATCTTTTGCGTTTAGTGAAGATATTTTTATTGGATTTTCCTTTTTGGGATTTTGCCATTTTGTAGAAGAAACGACAATTTGATCGAGTGAAATGTGTGTAGGTTCTAAATAAATTACAAAATTTGATTCTTTTATATCAGTAATAGATTTTGTTTGCTTTTTATAACCTAACATTTGAATAATAAGTGATGAATTATCATCGAATTTCGATAAATTAGCCTCGCCATCGGCATTTGTAATTACATATTTTTGCGAGTTAATGTCTTGAATTGTTGCAAATTGAATTACTTTTTTAGTTTGAATATCTTTAACAATTACTACTTGCGAAAAAATAGAACTCGCAGAAATAGCAACAATAAAAAATACAAATTTTATTAATTTCATATTTTCTCCTTGAAATTTAGATTTTTCTATAAATTAGTTTGTTCTGTGGGAAAAATCAAATTTTTGGAGGAGGAGAATGCGGAGGGAAAGATTGTTGCAGAATTGGTATATCAAACAATTCATATTCGTTATTTTGTTCTTGATTTATATATAAGTATAAATCACTATCCTCATAATAGAAAGAAGATAAAAAATTCTGTAATCTTATTAATTTACCACTTTCTTGCTCGTTATGTTCGAGTGTTTTGGCTACAAAAATCTTAAGATTATTATTCAATTCAGTTTCTTTTTTATCTTCCCAACAGAAATAATATATACTATCTGAAGAGAGTTTAGTTTTAACAACGTCAAACATTCTCCCATTAAATTCAAATTCCGTTGAATGTTTCCAAATCAAAATTAAGTTTTTTTCAGATTTTAGTAAGCCTATTTTTACCAATTGATTTTCAGACAAATGTGGGATAATACTTTTTTTTATTTCTCTTTGAATTGCTTTTCGTTGAAATTCCATAGATGCGATAAACAACCAAGATGGGAATAAAATAGAAGATATTAATACTAATAAGACAAATTTTTTCATCAAAACCAATTAATCAGAAAATGATATTATAAAGGATAAATTTTCTTGTTAAAATATAAAAAAAGCTGATAACAGATATTCGAGAATTATTGAAGCGACAAACAATTAACCTGCGATTTTTCCCAAAAGCATTGCAAGTAATCCGAATAACATTCCCATTTTTAAGTAAAAACTAATTCTTTTGAAATTCACATATTTTTCAAAAAGAATAATAGAAGACTTTGCGACAAACAAGTTAGTTGTGGCAAATACTATCACGAAATAATTGAGATTTAAGTAATCAAAAAAATAAGGTAATGTTGAAGTAGAAATGAGAATAAAAGAAAGAATTGCAACAAGAATTTTGGTATTCTTTTCACCAATTAAAATGGGAAGAGTTCGCAAATTATTTGCTTTATCTCCCAAAATATCCTGAATATCCTTAATTATTTCTCTAATAAAATTGATTTGAAAAGCGAATACGAACGGAATAATTCCATTTTGCCAATTCCCAGCCAAAATTGCGGAAAAGATGAAAACAAATCCTGTAAAAAATGCAACAATAAAATTCCCCAAAATTGGTAAACCTTTAAATTTTAAGGAATAGAAGAATAAAATGATATTTGCAAAAACAACAATTATTTGAGCTTTCCAATTAAGGAAAAGCGAAAACAGAACTGAAAGAGCAACAAAAAATATGTAATAATAAATTGCTTCATTTGATGAAATTTTTCCAGCGGGAATTACCCTTTTTGGGCGATTTATTTTGTCAATTTCCAAATCGAAGAAATCATTAATAATGTTTGATGCCGCTGTTACAAAAACAACAGAAATTCCAGCAAAGAAAGAGATATTAATGGGAAATTCACTTTTTTCGTCCCACGACAAATAAATTCCACCCAAAACAGAAAGGAATGAAATCAACAAATTTATTGGTCGAGAAAGTAAAATTACAGCCGATATTTTTTCAACTAACTTTTTCACAAATTTAATAATTCCGCAACGCCGATTTAATTCTTGATAAACCTTCTCGCAATTCAGATTCTTCCCCGCAAAAACTGATTCTAAGGAAACCTTCCATTCCAAAATCCTTGCCTGGAATTGTAATTACCTCAACTTTGTCTATAAAATATTCAGCAAGTTTGTGCGAACTTTTTTCGTAATAAGAAAAATCTACAAAACAGTAAAAAGTTCCTTGTGGCTCAACAAAATGAATATTTGGAATTTCATTTAACAATTGAACTAAAATATTTTTCTTCTTTTCTAAATTGAATTTCAGATTTTTTGCTTCGTTTTCGCCAGATTCAATTGCTCCGATAGTAGCAACTTGCGAAATTGCAGACGGACAAGAAGTTTGATGACCTTGTATTCTATTCATTGCGGAAATTACATCTTTATTCCCAACTGCCCATCCAATTCTAAAACCTGTCATCGAAAATTGCTTTGAAACACCGTTTATTATAATTATGTACGAATTATCAATTTCTTTTGTGGTAAAATCAAATGCGTTTGGCGATAAATTTCCATCAAAGACCAATTCGCGATAAATATCGTCCATAATCAAATATATTTCCTTTTCTTCGCAAATTTCCACTAACGATTTAATTAATTCTTTTGAATAAATTACTCCAGATGGATTGTTTGGCGAATTAAGAAGAATGATTTTGGTTTTACTTGTAATTCTTGATGCAAATTGGTCGAGAGTTGGAACTAACGTGCTTTTATCAACTTGAATAATTACAGATTTTCCGCCAGCAAGTTCAACCATATCAGGATAACTTACCCAAAAAGGTGTCGGATAAATTACTTCGTCATTTGGATTTAGAATTGCATAAAAAGCATCCATTATAGATTGTTTTGCTCCAGAAGACACAATGATATTTTTGGCTGAAACATCAATTCCATAAAATTTTTTTGTAAAACTTTGAATAGCATTTTTAAGTTCGACAGTTCCGCCAGTTGGAGTGTATCGAATAAATCCAGAATCTAATAATTCCTTTGCTTTTTCAATTGCTGCTTGTGGCGATTTCTCTTTTGGTTCACCGCCGCCAAGATGAATTACTTTTTTCCCTTCTTTTTTTAGAATATTTGCTTTTTCGTTCAACGCCAAAGTAGGCGATGGATTTATTTTTTTTGCTAATTCGCTTAATTTCATCATTATCTCATTTTTTTGATTGTGAATGCTATTCTTGAAGTAGGAAAATTTTTAGAAAAGTAGGTTTTTCCCTCAAACACAAAACTTGATTTTACAATTTCTTCAAAACCATCAACATCATATTCACGCATAAAAACGTAAATAGAATCACCTTTTGCAATGTGAATTTTATTTGAAAAACCCGAAGCCACAAACGAATTTTTTTGCAAAGGGACGGCAATCGCATCGCCACTCGAAAAAGCAATTAATCCATAAATATCTGGTTTTCCGTCAAAATCCCACAAAGAGCGATTCTCTCGAGTTCTTCCTATAAAATATTTTATAGTTACGGCAAACAAATTTTGGGATACTCTCGACTTAGATTTCTGCTCAATTTCGGGTTTTGGAATTTCAAACGGATTTTCGATAGTTGCTCTATTTGGTTTCGGAATTTTCTGCTCAGAATTTGCCGTTTCATCGACAGTCAATCTTGTTTTAAGTTGTGGAACTTCTTCTTCCTTGCAAGCAAGAGAAATCAACGTTATAATCAATATAAAAAAGTATTTTTTTATCATAGAAATTGAAAACAAATTTTTCAACTTCAAAAATATAATAAAAACTTGTACAAATGCTATATTTACTTATTCTTTGTTATTGTAACTTTGTTTTAATGGCTGTGTTTTATATTTTTGC
>DYLK01000026.1 GCA_020722065.1 Melioribacter roseus | reverse complement strand
TCATAGTATTTCTCCTTTTTATTTTTTATTAAATTATTTTTTACATCAATAGAATTAGTTTTACAAGTTTACAAAAATATATGTTATTGGCAAAAACTTTTATTAAGTAATTGTTAATAAATAAGTTAGTAGTTAAATAAATAAATTATGATAGTATGTTAATGTAAAAATTGTTTGTTTCTTTTTAATTACAATTTTTTCCTACCCCGTCTTACGAATTCGTCGTAATCCACCCCTTCCAAAGGAAGTGGAATGTTCATTTTTTTAACTACTAATTAAGTAATTAGATTTTTTATTGCAGTCAGCTTTAGCTGACTGATTTGAATGATGATAAATAATTTTGCTTTAGCAACATTTGGTGATTTATCTATGTGGCTGAGCCAATTATGTTTTTAATTTCTTTATCAGTTCAATAAAGTGAACTGCAATATTTTAATTTTCAATTGTCAGACGAGGACGTCTGACCTACCAAGATGAAATGATTTTCCATATTTGTCATACAGAGCGATAGCGAAGCATCTTTATGAGTTAAGAGTCAAAATCAATGTTTCCAAAGTTCTCTATCTAAACTGCGGTATTGAATAGCTTCACTAACGTGTTGCGGTTTAATATTTTCAGATTTTTCAACATCGGCTATTGTACGACTTACTTTCAAAATTCTATCATAAGCACGTGCCGAAAGTCCTAATTTTGTGATAGCCATTTTCAGCAATTCTTGACCAGCATTGTCTAACTTGCAGAATTTTCTAATCTCTTTTGTTCCCATATCTGCATTTTTGTGAATATTGGGAAAATTGGCGAAACGTTTTGTTTGAATTAATCTTGCTTCCAAAACTCGCTTTCTGATAACTTCAGAACTTTCCCCTTTTTTTTCAGATGATAATTCGTTGTAATTAATTGCGGGAACTTCAATTTGAATATCAATTCTATCAACTAAAGGTCCTGAAATTTTTCCCATATATTTTTGAATAGATGTTGTAGAACAAGTGCAAGCGTGATTTGGGTCGGTTAGATATCCGCACGGACAAGGATTCATCGCAGCGGCAAGCATAAAGTTGGCGGGAAATTCAATTGTCATTTTCGAGCGACTTATAGTAACTTTTTTATCTTCCATTGGCTGACGCAGAACTTCGAGAACATTTTTCTTGAATTCTGGAAATTCATCCAAAAACAATACTCCGTGATGTGCAAAAGAAACTTCGCCGGGACGCGGATAACTTCCACCGCCAATTAAAGCTGCATCAGAAACTGTGTGATGTGGATTTCGGAATTGTCGTTGAGTTACAATTGATTTTCCCGCATCTAAAATTCCAGCGATTGAAAAAATTTTAGTTGCTTCCAAAGCTTCTTCAAAAGTAAGAGGAGGTAAAATGGAAGGAATTCTTTTGGCAAGCATTGTTTTTCCAGAACCTGGCGGTCCAATCATAAGTAAATTATGTCCGCCTGCTGCAGCAATTTCGATGGCTCGTTTAACATTTTCTTGCCCTTTTACATCGCTAAAATCGAGTTGATAATCATTAATTTGCTCGAAAAGTGAATCTCGATTAATTGTAATTGCAGAAAAATTTTCAGGATTTAGTAATATTTGCACAACTTCAGAAAGATTTTCAGCCGCAAAAATGTCAATTCCATTTACAATTGCAGCTTCTTCAGCATTTTCTTTTGGTAGAATTACTCGTTCAAAGCCTTCTTGTTTGGCAAGTATTGCTATTGGTAAACTTCCTTTAATTTGCCGCAAAGTTCCATCGAGTGCTAATTCGCCAACAATCATAGTCTTTTCTAATGTTTCGAAAGAAAAATCGCCATTTGAAGCAATAATTCCAACCGCAATTGGTAAATCGAAGGCACTTCCTTCTTTGCGAATGTCAGCTGGTGCAAGATTTATTGTGATTTTTTTAAGTGGAAATTTGAAACCAGAATTTTTTATTGCGGCGTTTACTCGTTCTCTACTTTCCTTTACTGCGTTATCGGGCAAACCAACAACTGTTACACTTGGCAATTGTTTTTCGTGATGTGTTTCAACCTCAACTACAAAGCCATCAATTCCAAATGTTCCCGCTGAAAATACTTTAGAAATCATATTTCAATTTAAATATTTACAAAGTTAAAGGTTGTTGATTCGAATTTAGAGTATAAATTATTACAAGTTTCAACAAAATCATCTTCTGATTTAACAAATTCAAAAAAGAAAAGTGTGTTTATAAACTTAAATAATCTTTCTATTGTTGAGTTTGTTCTACATAAAAAGTTATGTCCAAAAACTTCTGAAACTAGTAAAAAGCCAACAATTAACAAGCTAATTAACCTCATAATATTTCCTATTAATTAATTAAATTTAAGGCGAAGTAAAACTTCGCCTTAAAATTTTTTAACTATAAAACATCAAAATAAACCGTTGCAGTAACTACAAATGAATTGAAGTTATCTTCTTCGGCTTCTTTGCCAAACATATTATTCATTTGGTATTTTGCAGCTAAATCTACATCAATAATTGGTAAAAGAGTGAATGTCGCACCAACTCCCAAAGCAAAACCCTGTCGAGTAAATGAGTCAAATTTTGCAACTTCTACTTCATCCACTTTATAAGTAGCTTCGCCAAAAGTTGTTTGAAGGAATTCTGCAGAAATATATGGTTTTAATGGTCCAGGGAAAAGAACCATTTCAACACCAAGTGAATAATTTGATAAAGTTTGATCGAAACCGTATTTTACACCAGAAACTTCTTCTTCAGATTTTAATGGATGCCAAAATGCACCAGCAGTAAAATTAAAAGGAGATAACGGAAGTCCTACTTTTACTTTCGCACCATAATTATAACCTGTTCCTAAACCAAGACCTCCTTCAGAGAAAGATTTTGTTGCATCTTCGTTTGTTAAAACAGTCAACCCGCCACCAACTCCGATTTGTACACTTTGTGCAACTACTTGTTCATAAACAAAAAACAAAGAAATTACAGCAAATATTAATAAAGAACGTTTCATTTATACTCCATATTTTTGTTTGATTAGTTAAATATAACAAAAATCATCATAAAGAAATACAAGATTTATCTAATTTTCTTAATTTTATTTATTATAAAAAACGAGATACAAACTAAATGTTTACAAATGTAGATTTATCAAATTTAATTTATCTTTTTGCTACAATTAATATACTTATTCTTGTTGCTTTTTTACTAAGAAAATTCACAAAATTATCTTCCTTAATAACACGAAAATTCCTGCACATTTCGGCAATATTTATTGCTGGTTTAAGTTTCGTAGTTATTCAAGATATTTACTTGCTTTATTTATTGGGCGGAATAATTCTTGTTGGGAATTTTATTTTGTTCAGAACGGGAATTTTTGAAGAATCTGGTGTAAAAAATCCAGGAATTTTGTTTGTGCCAATTTCATATTTAGCAATTTCATTTTTCTTTAATTCTTGGCGGGAAATTGCAGCTATTTCAATGTGGATTATGGCTTTTTCTGATGCATTTGCGGCTTTAATTGGGAATCATTTTCCAATTAAGAAATTGAAAATTGGAAAAGCAAAGAAAAGTATTGGCGGTTCGCTTGCATTTTTTATTTCTACAATTATCGTTTTATCAGTTTCTATAAATTATTTTCAATCATTTTCTGCCTTTGTTAATATTTCAAATTTGTTTGAATTGTTTGTATTTATTTTGTTTCTTTCGGTTGTTTTAACTGCATCCGAATCACTTTCTTTTAATGGAATTGACAATCTAATTGTGCCAATATTTTCAGCCGTTTTGTTACTTTTATTCCACAGCTTTTTTCAGTCAATTGATTTCGCTCAACTTTTCTGGGGAATTTTACTTGCAACTTTAATTGTTGTGGCTTCAATAAAATTGAAATTTCTACAAATAGATGGAGTAATTTCAGCTTTTATTCTTGGAAGTTTTGTTTTCGGTTTGGGCGGAATTCAATGGACAATCCCAATTCTTGTTTTTTACATTTTTTCAAGCACTTTATCCAAGATTAGAAATGCAGTTTCTGAGGAAAAATCTGAAAAAGGTAGCCAGCGAGATGCTTTTCAAGTCTTGGCAAATGGCGGAATTCCTGGAATTGCCGTTGTTTCCTCTTATTTTTTTGAATCTGAAATTTGGTTTGTTATTTACCTAATTTCTCTTTCTGTTTCAACAGCCGATACTTGGGCAACCGAATTCGGAAATCTGAAGAAAAGAAAAACAATAAATATTCTAAATTTTAAAGAAATTGAACAAGGAGAATCTGGCGGAATTTCATTTGGCGGTACTTTAGGTGGAATTTTTGGAGCATCTTTAATTGCGGTTTCTGGGATTTTTTGGTTGCAAAACAACTTATTCTTTCAATTTTTGCTGATTTCCTCAATGGGTTTTTTTGGAATGTTGATTGATAGCGTTTTGGGCTCTTCTTTGCAAAGAAAAAATACTTGCGTTGTTTGCAAAAAACAAACAGAAAAATCAATTCACTGTGGAATTCCAACGGAATATCACGTTGGAACAAAGTGGTTAAATAATGATGGTGTTAATTTTATCTCGGCTTTAACAGCCGTAATTTTATTTTTATTAATTAGCTTTTAGGTTTTATGACAAAATACATTTTATCCGTTTTATTGTTTTTTGTGAGTACTGCATATCTTTTTGCACAAACAAATTATATGCAAAATGCAATTGAAAAATATTCGCAAAAGCAATACGTAGAAGCAATAAATCAATTTTCGCTTGTTGATGTTTCGAAACTTTCTTCAGATGAAAAAATGTGGCTACTTTTTTATAAAGGGAAATCTTTTGTTGAAATTAACGAAAAACAAGCCGCAATTTTTACTTTTGAAGAATTTCTGAAAGAAGTGCCAATTTCTTCGCTCACAGATGAAGTTCTTTATCTTCTCGGAAAACAATATTATGAAGTTGAATCTTTCGATTTAGCATTAAAATCATTTGAAAAGTATGTTACCGATTACAAATTTGGTAAAAATTTTGGCTCGGGTTTATTTTGGGCAGCAAAAACCGCCGAAAAATTACAAATGTATGAGCAAGCCGAAAATTATTATTTAGATGCAATTTCGATGAGTGCAACTAATGATTTTCTTGTCGAATCTATTTATTCACTTGCAATTTTATATGAAGAAATGGAAAGATTTGAAGAAGCCATTACATATTTCGACCAACTTTTATCGTTTTATCGCGACTCAAAATTTGCACCTTTTGCTCAGTTGCGAATTGGGAAAAACTATTTCTATGCAAATGAATTTGACGCAGCTATTTTGGAATTGACCGATCCGTTGATTTTCAAATTGCCCGAAGATAAGCAAATTGAAGCAAAATATTTTCAAGCCAATTCATATTTCAGAATGAAAGAATACAATAAATCACTCGAAATTTATGAAGATTTGCTACGTAGTTTCCCAAATCAAGAACAAACAAATCAAATTCGTTTTAATCAAGCGTGGACATATTTTCAGAGTGGAATGTTTGAAGAATCATACAGAATTTTCAACCTTCTTTCTAAATTAGCAGAAGGAGAAATTGCTGTTGAATCAATGTTTTGGGCGGCTGAATCTAAACGATATCTTGGGGAAACGGAATTGGCTGAAATTATCTATAATCAATTTATCAAACTCAACCCAAATTCAAATTTGATTGGCGAAGTTTATTTTGTGCTTGGTTTGACAAATTATGAAAAAGGCGATATTTCACAAGCCGAATCTTTCTTAAAAGAAGCAATTTCAAGCAAAAATGATGAAGCAAAAGCAAAAAGCTATCTTTTACTTGGACAAATGGAATTGGAAAAACTAAATTATGATAAAGCAGAAAACTTTTTCAAAAAGGCGTTGCAATTTCCCAAAATCACTAAAAATACAGCAAATGGTGCAAAACTTGGTTTGGGAGTAACATTTTTTTACCGCGGGGAATTTGACAAAGCAAAATTAGAATTTGAAAATATTTATCAATCCGATAAAAAGTTTGAATCTGACAAAATTCATTATTTTTTAGGTGAAATATTTTTTCAGAAGCAAAATTTTATTTCAGCTTTGGAGCATTTTTCGGCTGTGAATTTTAGAAATTCTGAGGTTGGAGAAAAATCACTTTTCGGGAAGGCTTATTGTCATTTTTACTTAAAAAAATATGCCGATGCGATTTACTATTTTTCAGATTTTCTGAAACAATTCCCACATTCTCAATTTTTTTCAGAAGCTAATTTAAGATTGGCAGATTCTTATTTTGGAATTCAAAATTACAAACAAGCTTTTAATGTTTATTCAAATATTTTCAAAACTGATAATGAAAAAAATGCTGACGATTTGGGCTATTTTCAGTATGCAAAAACATTGTTCAAACTTGGTAAATCGGCTGAATCAATCAGAATTTTCCGTCTTTTGCAAGAAAAATTCCCGAAATCAGTTTATGCCGAACAATCGCAGTATTTAATTGGATGGATAAATTTTCAAGAAGCATTATTTCCGCAGGCAATTACAAATTATGAATATGTTTTGAAAAATTATCCAAATGGGAATTTGCGTTCGATTACTTTCCTTTCAATTGCCGATTCTTATTTGAAACAAGAAGATTATCAGTCGGCAGTTGTGTTTTATAAACGTTTGTTGGATGAATTTCCCGATTCTGAACACATCTTGTCGGCTATAAATGGAATTCAAACTGCAAATTTCAAACAGAATCAATCGGAATCTACAATTTTGGTCATAAATTCCTTTTTGTCGAAAAATCCAAATTCAATTTTTGCTGAACAAATCTTGATAAAAAAAGGCGAAATTTACTTTGAAAACGAAGATTTTATGAAAGCTCAGAGTGCTTTTAAGGAATTTGTATCAACTTTTCCGAATAGCAAGTTTATTCCAAACGCTTATTTTTGGTTGGCAAAATGTGAGTTGAAATTGGAAAGAACGGAAGTTGCAGATTTCTATTTCGATACGATTTTGAAAGATTATCCAAACTCTGAAATTGCAATTCAATCGGCAATTGAATATGGAAAAATTAACTTTGAATTACAGAATTTTGACAAATCGGTCGAGATTTATGATAAAATTCTCGTTTCGCAAAACGAAAGCGAAAATCTTGCTGAATTGTATTATCTAAAAGGAATTTCGTTAATTGAACTTGGTAAAATTGAAGAAGTTTACAACACATTTAACAAATTATTGATTAAAAATCCCGAATCGATTTTTGCTGATAAAGCAAAATTGGAATTGGGAATTTTGGAATTTTCAAGAAAATCTTATCAAGTTGCAGAAGATGTATTTCAGGAAATAAGCAACAAGCGAACAGATGAAATTGGTGCGAAATCACAATTTTTACTTGGTGAAGTCTTGTTTGAACAAAATCGAAATTCTGAAGCAATTTCAGCTTTTGTTCGCTTGCAAACAGTTTTTTCGAAAGAAAAAGATTGGGTCGTTAAATCACAATTAAAATTAGGCGATATTTATTTGAAAATGAAAGACAAGAAAAAAGCAAAAGAAATGTATCAAAAAGTCTATAATTCCAATAAAAACAACGAATTTGGAAAAGAAGCAAGCAAAAAACTAAAAGGTGTAAAATGAAAAAATTACTTCTTTTTCTAGTTTTTGTTCTTCCAATTGCAATTTATTCTCAAACGGAAGATTTTCCAATTCTTGATAAAAACTCTAATAATTTAATTTTGCCAACGAAAATCGCAAAGCAAAAATCCAAAATTATTTTACCGCTTTCTTCTGAATATTTTTTTCAGAAATTTTCTATTGGCGATTACAATTTGCGTTTCAATTTTTCTGCTGACACAAATTTTGTTCGCCCTTTTGAACGAAATGAATTTAATTTGGGCGGTTTGAGAGTTTTAGGAAGTCAAACAACTTTGCCAAAATTTGATTTTCTACTTGCAAAAAACTTTGGGAATGGTTTGTTTAATGTTTCTGCAAATTCCGAAATTGTTAGCGAATATCTTCCAAATGCAAATGAAATAAACTTTGGATTAAACGCTTCTGGTAGGTTTTTTACCAATTACGATGCAGAATTTTTAGACAGAAGTTTTATTGGATTTTCTGCCGGAACTAACTTCGAAAAATTTAATTTCTGGAATAGCAGCAATCCAACAAATTCTCGCGATGCAATTTCGGGCTTTAGCGAATTCCAATTTTATAATATTCAACCAAATTCTTCACTCTTCGATATGCGTCTGAAATTTGGAAGTTTATTCTATAAATCGAACGATTTTCAAGAATATAATTTGAATGGAAAGTTGTTCTCGGATTTCAAATTTGGTTTTTTTAGCTTCGTTTTGGCTGCGAATGGAAATTATCAGAAATTGGATAATGAAAATTACACGTCCGCAATTTATGCAAATGCAAAGCCTGAACTTTTGATTACTCCAAAATCCTTTTTTGAAATAGCACTTGGTGGATTTTTCTCTTATACAAAAGACGAAATTTTCCTTCACCCAACTTTTAGAGCCAATGTGTTTATGGCAAAAAATCTTGTTGGAAGTTTAGTTTGGAGTTCTGAAACACAATTTATAAACCACGAAAAACTATATTCTCAGAATAGATATTACAACAAAGATGGAATTGAAAATTTTGTTCAAAAGGAATTTTCAAAAGTTGAATTGAATATAAATTACAGCTACAAAGATTTGCTAAATGTTTCGCTCAAAACAAGTTATTCAAATTTTGAGAATTACGTTTATTTTGAAGAAATTTCAAGAAATGGATATTTCGATGTTCAAACTGCTCCCAAAATTCGCTCGATTTCTGCGGAATTTAATGGCGAATTTTTCAAATCTGAATATGGATTTTTCATTTTGAATGGAAAATATCAGAGCCTAAAAGATACAACTTGGCACAAAATCCCATTTTCTCCAATGTTTGAAGTGAATTCATCGTACAATCAAAATTTTACGGGAATTAATTTATTTGGTCAATTGGGAATCGAATATAGTTCGAGAGTTTACACAAACTTTGCCAACACAAGTTCAGTTGCACCAAATATTAATATGTTTGCAAAGGCTGAATGGAAATTTCTTGATAATTGGAAATTTTTGGCTGAAGCAAACAATTTATTAAATAGAGAAAATTGGTATTATTCAAATTACAGACTTCGAAAGTTAGATATTCTTGTTGGAGTTGAGTATTTGTGGAGATAAAAAATGATTGAAATTAAACTAAAATCGCAATTAGCAAAAATCTTTTCGGTTAAAGAACAAGATTCTGATTTTTTATTGAAATTGTTGATTGAAAAAATTGAGAAAAAAATAAAAGATAGCGAAACAATAAAAATTGATTCTGTCGGTTATTTCAAAAAAGAAGGAGATGAATTAATTTTTTCCCCGTTTCAATTTGAAGAAGGTGAACCGCTTTTCCTTACATTAAAAACAGAAAAACCCAACGCAGATATTTATAGTTTCGATGAAGATATTTTCTCTGTTGGCGGCGATGCAAATATTACTCCCGCACTTTCAATTGCTTCTGGTGAATTAAATCTTGAAGAAATTGAATCATTGATGGATGGAATTATTAAAACTTCAGAAATTATTGAGAACTACGATTTGATTGGGAATGCAATTGAAATTAGTGAAAATCAACAGAATAATGAAGAAATTCCAACTGAAATAGACACTTCTTGGCAAGAGGAATTAAAAAATGAATTACTTTCAGATGATTTATTTGATGATATTAAAGAAGAATCTGAAGAGCAACCAGAAAAAAACGAGCCAATCGAAGAATTGGATTTGGATAATGATTTTGATTTCGATAATATGAAAAAGGAATTGGCTGGCGAGGTAAATTCAGACGATAATCTTCCTTTCGATAATTCCGAGAATTTTGGAAAAGAAGAAGGATTTGAGCAAATTAAAAGTGATACAGTCGAACAAGGAAAATTGGATAGTTTATTTGACGACATTGAGGAGACATCACCAACAAAACAAGAAACAGAGAAATCCAAAGAAAAAGAGAAAGAAAATAAATTAGAAAAAAAGGGAACTGATAAAAAAGAAGAAACTAAAGGAGAAAGTACAGAAGGAAAACCTAAAAAGAAAAAGGGAAAATTATTAATTATTATTTTAGTTGTTGTAATTTTACTTGGAGGTGGCGGTGGAGCATTTTACTTTTTCTTTTGGGATAGCTTTTTTGGCGAACAAAAAACAGAAAAACTTGACGAAAACAATGCCAAAGATTCGACAAAAACTCCAATAACACCTTTTACCAAAAAGGAACTTGGCGAAGCCGGAAGTGATAGTGTAAAAACACATGATATTCATAGCGATAGTTTAAATTTAAATAAAAAAATTGATGAAGAATACGTTCAGGTTGACCCACGATTGATAAGAGAATTTAAAGATGATAAAAAAATTACTCATTCAATTTATTTCGCAGAAGGTAAATATATGGTGCAAATATCTTCTTGGAAAAGTAGTGAAACAGCTTCCAATATTGTTGAAAAACTTTACCAGCGCGGTTTTGATGCTTTTGTCGTAAAAGCATATTTACCTCAATTAGGCGGTTATTGGTATAGAGTAAGAATTGGATTTTTCAAAACTCAAAAAGAAGCTGAATCTTTTTTAGCTGAACAATCTTACAAATATGTTAAATGATGCATTGGAGAAATAAAATGAACAAATTTTTGAGAATTGTTTTAGTAATAACAATTTTACCAATTTTGCTTTTAAGTAAAAGTAGTTCAGATATTATTCAACCGATTACACTCAAACTCGGCGACACAAAACAAATATTTATGAACGATTTAATTTCCCTTTCAGATTACAACATTAGATTTTTAACAAATCCCTACTTGGCTGTGGAATATGAAAAATCAACCAAAATTCTAACTATTTTCACCAAAACAAACTTTGTTGGTTTCACATCTCTAAATTTTATATCTGGTCAAAGTAAATTATCAATTCCCGTTTTTGTTAAAAAGCCACTTCAAAAAACTTTCAACTTCAACACAAAAAAGAAATACGAATTCATTTCTGTATTTGGAACATTTAACGATTGGAATAGAAAACAACTCGAAATGAAGCCAACTGAAAATGGTTATTCTACAACAATAAATCTTGAACCTGGAATTTATCAATACAAATTTTTTGCCGATGGCGAGGAAATAGTAGATCATCAAAATCCCGATTCCATTTCAAACGGATTGGGAAGTTTTAATTCTATTTTGACAATAGAAGAGAAATCAACAAAATCATTTCTTCATAAAAGAGGAATAAAAGAAAGCAACGACTATTTTGAAATAATTTTTATTAGTGAGGCAAAAACTGAATTAAATATTATGAATGTGTTCGCGTTTCTGAATAATTCGCCTTTGGACGTAAAAGATATTTACGTAAAGGGAAATGAAATCCATCTTCGTGTTCGAAAAAGCGAAATCGTAAATGAAACTGTATTGCGAGTTTTATATGCTGAAAACGAGAATATTTCAAACATACAATCTGTTTTCTTTAATAATTCAAAAATTGTTGATACAGAAAATCAATCAAATGATTGGCGAAATTCCATCATCTATTCTTTAATGATTGATAGATTTTTTGATGGAGAAAAATCAATTAACAAACCACTTGTTGCAGATTCACTTTTTCCGCAAGCAAATTTTATGGGAGGAGATTTGTATGGAGTTATGAACAAAATTGACGAAGGTTATTTCGATTCACTTTCGGTAAATGTTATTTGGCTTTCGCCTATTTATGATAATCCCGAAAATGCATATCGCGAATTTCCAAAACCACATCGCTGGTTTTCTGGATACCACGGTTATTGGCCTAAAAGTTTTTATGAAGTTGAAGAAAATTTTGGAACTTTAGAAACAGTAAAAATGCTTGTTGAAAAAGCCCACAAGCATAATATTAAAATATTGTTAGACTTCGTTTCACATCACGCACATGCTGAAAACCCAATCTACAAATTTTATCCAAATTGGTTTGGACAACTTCATTTACCCGACGGCAGAAAAAATATTCGTTTTTGGGATGAATATAGACTCACAACTTGGTTTGAACCTTATATGCCGTCATTTGATTTTCTTGGGTCGAAAGAGGCAATGGAATTTATGACGGAAAATGCTATCTGGTGGCTTGAAAACACAAACGCAGATGGTTTTCGTCACGATGCTGTAAAACATGTCCCAAATGAATTTTGGCGAGAGCTTACAAAGAAAATCAAACAAAGAAAAGCAGAAAAAGTTTATCAAATCGGAGAAACATTCGGAAGTTATGATTTAGTTAGTTCGTATGTAAATAATGGACAACTCGATGCACAGTTTAATTTCAATTTATACAACACAGCACAAGCTGTTTTCATTGATTCGACACAATCATTTTCAGCTCTTATGAAAGAAATGGAAAAAACCTTTGAAGTTTACGGAGTTAATCATGTTATGGGAAATATAATGGACTCGCATGATAAAAATCGATATATGTCTTATGCGGATGGTGATTTGAAATTAGAACAATGGAGTGCAATTGAAGAAGGGTGGAATAATCCTCCGCAAGTTGATTTCCCATCAAGCTACAAAAAAGCAGAATTATATTATGCTTTCATGTTCACAATTCCAGGATTACCCGTTATTTATTATGGAAGTGAATTTGGAATGACTGGAGCTTCGGACCCCGACAACAGAAGAATGATGAGATTTGGGAAAGATCTTGCTGATGATGAAAAGAAAATGCTTTCGGAAGTAAGAGAAATTGCAAGACTGAAGAGTGAAAATTCCGCATTAAATTATGGCGACTTTTACCCAATTTTAGTCGAAAAAGACGTTTTTGCATATCTCCGTTCAGACTTTAACCAAAGAATATTAGTTGTTTTAAATAAAAATAATTCCGAAACTCAAGAAATTGAAATTACATTACCATCAATTTTAAAACTCGGGAAAGCAAAAGACTTACGAACAAACAAAATTTCTAAAATAGATGGAAACAAACTAAAAATTTCTGTTCCCAATATTAGTTGGAAAATATTCGAATTAGAGTAATGTCTCATAACTAAAAACTGCGAGAAATGGTAGGTCAGACGTCCCCAAAGTTTGAAAAGAAGTTGTTAAAAAAGATGAACTCCGCCTTGAAGGTAGAGTTCATCTTAAGTTTAATTTATTTATCTATCTATCAAATTATCCCACTTTTTACTTGAAAAAATATTAGATTAAAATAAATAACTAAACGATAAGTCAATATTTTTATAGTAAGAGTGTGAATATTTTATTCCAGCCGTGTAATGCATTATCTGGTAAACTACACCAACTTCAAGCGAAAATTTATTGAATGTTTCTGTATATTGAAATGGGTCTTTAATGTCATCAACAACAACTTGAAAACTATTTGTCGGGTCGGTTTTGTAAACGGGATAATTCCCAACCATTTTTACATTCGAATTCGAAGCATTATAGCCTGTTCCTAATGAAAATGAAAAATCATTAATTTGTTTTACAAAATATAATTTTAAAGGAATACTTTGAGAAAGAATTTGAAGTTCTTGATTGTCATACGGTCCGTTATCGCTTTGAGCTGAAAATGTTAAGGCGTCTTCATCTGGTTTTATATCTAAGTAATAAGTAAGTAGGTTATAATTATATCCGCCTGAGATGTAAATATCAAACCACATTTCAGATAGAAAATTGAGTGAAGTTTCTAAATTATGTTGAATGTTTATCCCAACATCAAATAACCCTATAGTGGAATTTTCAACTTTAATAGGAGGAAGTATCTTGAATTCAACAAAATTACCTTGCTTTTCAGCAAACAGAGTTAAATTTGGAAATGATATGTTTGTAACGTTATTCCCTTCAGGTGAATTTAATGTTAATATAGGTTGCTCCTTGTAAAAAGGATAACTAGTTGAAGGGATATGATATTTGTCTTTTGTTTGTAATAATATTGTGTTTTGGTTCCCAGCTATTGTTTGGGCAATGGTTTGTTGTGGATAGGCTGCTTCAAATTCTTCCAGATTAAGATTATTTACATCATAAGTAAAGTCGTCAGAATTAATAATTGATGTTGTTAAGTTTAAACCGATACCAAACTGTAAATCCGTTTTATTTTTTTGCTGAAAAAGTAGCATATTATTATTAGCGCCGTTAAAACACAAAGCTCTTTCAAGAGGTAATAAATAAGCTGAAATAATTTTGACAGCATCATTTTTCCCTCCTTTAATAAAGTTTGCCGAAGAAGAAATCTGAGTATATGATTGACTGTAAGCCAAAAATACTAAAATTAATAGATAAACTACTTTTAACGATATATTTGATTGATTATTCATTTTTTATCCTTTTATATTTTTTATGTCTGAAATCACTTTAATAATATCATCTTTTTAACATCAACAAAATTTCCGCTAACTAATTTATAGAAGTAAATTCCGCTTGGCAAATTCTCTGGATGGAAGACGACGGAATGAGATCCCGCACTGAATTCTTTATTTACTAATGTTATTACTTCTTCGGCGAGAGAGTTGAAAACTGTTAGCTTTACATTTCCAGCTTGTGGAATTGAGAAACTAATTTCAGTACTTGGATTAAATGGATTGGGATAATTTTGGAAAAGCTTGTATTCCGTAGGAATTTCGGGAAGTATTTCAGTTCCAACATTAAATTCAGAATATTTTATTTTTGCCTGTCGAATTGATTGCAAAACATTTTCCTTACTATCGCCAACAGCAATTGCAAAAGCCACATCAATTGAATTTGAATCTGCAATTTGATATGGACCACCAGCAACAACAAGCGAAATATCACTCGGTCCAGCAGTAATTTTTTGCAAACTATTTGAAAGAGCAAGCCACTTTTCAGCATCTGAAAAATCTTCAATGGAAATATCGCTTCCAGAATTTTCGATTGCGTAAAAATTATAATTCATATCCGAAATAAGCGAAACACCGTGATAAGTTTGAATTGAAGCTAAATTTGCATCAAATGCAAAACCAACATTTGCGTTCTCGTCATATTCAACTTTGTCGTCATCGTAATCATTTTCATCTAAATCGAAATCGATGAAAAGTCCAGCATAAAAATCGTTAATGATTCTACCAGAAATATTTTTGAAATTGTAATGTAAAACAACAAAATCTTCATTTTCTACATCTGAAAATGAATATGAATTCAAGGTTGTCTGAATTCCTAAATAGCTTGAATCTTGAGTTGAATCTAAAAAGTCAGCAAAACCTTGTTGTTCTGCATTTTCGCCAGGCAAATCAATTGAAAAAGGTGTTAGATTTTCGAAATCGTTGTGATATTCAAACATTGTTTTATGAATTGCATCCGAAATGTTTTCGGGTGAATTTCCATACATCAAACCAGCTTCAAAAAAGCGTGTTTTTCCATCATTTTTATAAGTTAATCCATCCCCTTTTGAATTATACGGATAATCTTCATATCCTAAATTTCCTTTACCATTCAATGTGAGCGTAATATTGTTCAAATTCATATCTGAATATGATGGATTTGCGGTAAAAGAAATCCACTGAAAATCGGTATAATTTTCATCATTGAATTGGATTCTAATATCAATTTTCTCGTTTTCTGGTGTGTTTTCGTCAATTTGTATTACAAATTTATTTGATGAATTTGAAAAAGTTGAGTTTCGTGGAACACTTCCAGCAGAAAAATTCTCATTTAGAATTTGCACATTTGAATTATCAGAAATAAGCGAGATTTGTAATGAATTAGTTTGAGCTAAGTGATTAATGAAATTCATTTCTATAGAAACTTGTTCGCCGTTTTCCAAAATTCCGTTTGAATTTTCATCTTGTAACAAATAAGATAAAATTCGAACTGATTTTGAATTTTCAGAATTTAGTGCCGCTAATGAATTCACCCTTCCTTTTCCCAATTGATATTCAAAACCCGAGTTAAGATTATCAATATTTTCGGAAGTAGTTCTAATTCTTTCGGCGATTTGATAGGAATTATCATCTGGGAAATGTGATTTTACCAACGCCGCTATTCCACTAACAATTGGAGTAGCAAGAGAAGTCCCGTTTGCACTTCCATAAGAATTGTTTGCCGATAAAGTTAAAATATTTGTAGAAGGCGATAACACATCAAGATTTATTCCGTAGTTGCTATCTGACCATTTTTCGTCATTTTCGTTTGTTCCTCCAACTGATAAAACTCCGTTAAATCTTGCAGGATAAAATATTTCTGGAATTCCATCATTTCCAGCAGCAGCAACTACAACACAACCATTTTGATTTGCAAATTCTACGGCTTCAGCTCCGAAATTGGAATATTGGTAATTTCCCCAACTACAATTAATTATATCTGCACCAGATTCAGCCGCATAAATTATTGCTTCGTAACCAGAAGACATCCAAACTATTTCGCCATCTTCAGCATCAACAGAAGTAATTTTGAGAGGCATAATTTTGGAATTGAACGCAACAGAGGAAATTCCAATTGAATTATTTGTATTTGCCGCAATAATTCCAGCCACCATCGAACCGTGATAACCGCCAAAATCGTGATTAATATCTGCATCATTTTCGCCAAAATCCCAACCCACAACATCGTCTATCAAACCATTTTCATCGTTATCAATTCCATCAACAATTTCTTGGGAATTTTGCCATAAAATATTTTGTAATTCTGAATGATTCTGATCAATTCCATTATCCAAAACTGCCACAATTATGCTGGAATCAGCAGTTTGTATTTCCCACGCAGCAGGCAAATTTATTTTAGAAAGATACCATTGTGCCGAAAAAAGAGTATCGTTGGGAACAAAATCGGCAAGCCTCATTTTGGCATCAACTTCCGCCCAAATTATGTATTCCAATTTTTTAATTTTATGGATTATTAAATTAACATCAACATTATTACTAAAAGTATATAAATAAATGTTTTGCAGTGATTTTGATTGATACGAGTGTATTTTTCTTGATGAAGTGAAATGAAAATCAGATTTTATTGAATGTGAAATATCTTCTTCCAATTTTGATTGAGATATTTGTCCTTTCATTTTTAAAATTATTCTATATTCAGAAGACGACTCAGGAGATAAATCTGAAACCAACGAGAAGAAGGGAAAAGCAAAGTTGGTTAAGTGAAATAAAATTATAAATAAAAACAAATGAAAAATCTTTTTCATAAGAACTCCATATTTCTTACGAAAAGTTAAAGATTTTTTACAACTAATTGCGATTAATTTTTAATGTAAAGTTTCTTTTCATCGGAATCTCGATAGATTTTTCTCAAAGTGGAAGTAAGTTTTTCTGCCATTTCTGGTGTATAAAATACGAATTCTTCTTTTTGAAAAATTGTAGCAAGAGATTGAATTGCTTTCGAAATAATGTCTGTAATATTAGTTTGTTTGTTGTAAATATCAAACGGAAGCATCGCAGCAATATCGAATGCGGAGATTTCAGCTAGTTCAAAAAGTTCAGAAAAAGGTAATTCTTCGAGCGAAAGTGTTTTTTTGTAAAGTCCATACTTTTTCCTCGAATTGAATTCCTTGCCAATTCGTTTTATTAAAAGCTGTACTGCGTCCGTATTTGAAATTCTAATTTCTATCATTTTTCTTTCTGTTATATCAAAATAATCGAATTATACTTAAAGAAGTTTAAATAATTCTATGGGAAAAGATTCCAATAAGCAGTAATTACGCCAGAATATGAACGATAATTGGATACATCTCTTGTAGAATTGCCTGTTCTTAATTCAGCTGTAATTATCATTTTTTCAAAAGGTTTGTACTGAGCTTTTCCGTAACCTTCAAAAATCATAAATCCGCTTGTTGGTGCATATCCAACCTTTCCGCCAATTGTAATATCCCAATCATCCCCTTCTTCAAAAGAATAATCTGCATAAATACTATGTGTAACAAAATTTTGTGGGGAATAGTAATAAGGTTCGCCAGTTACCAAAACTGTGGAATCGGTATATAAACTTCGGTCATATTTATAATTTGCGTAGTAATATTCATAACCAGCTTCAATTTCATCAAACATTTTACCGATTCGTAGTTGGGAATTATTTCCTTCGTTACCATCAGAAACAGTCAAATATTGAAAATAACCTTTCATTCTGAATGATGATTTATGAACATATCTTCCAGTTATTCTAAATAATTCGGATGATAATCTTGCAGTATGAATTAATCCAGGTGAAAACAAAACCAAACTTGCATCACGGTTTAAGTAATATCCTTCCAAATAAAGTTTATTTGGCACTTCGTAAATTGCATAACCTTCATAATCATCTTGATTTTTGTAATCTGCTGTTGCAAGTGAGCCAAAATTAAATATTAACCTAAGATTTTGTTTTAGCCAAATTATTGCACTTCCGTTAAAAAGTAAGTAATCTCGAAAACCAGAACTTCCGTTTAGTGTAAATTTATTCATTCCTACCCCCAGTGCCAACCAAGATAAAGCTCCGAATTCCAATCTTGCTCCATAATTTTGCATAGAAAAAGAGGCATTATCTGAATAAAATGAAGCTATTGGCGCCAAGCCAATTGATGAAGGGAAAGTTTCAACAAGTGCCCAAAAACCAGTTGCCGGAATCCAACCGTATCGATATTGAACGAGCTTCGTTTGTGTCGAATCAAGATCCCAAGTCATTAATGTATCGTAAACAGCACGTGCAGAATCATAATCTTTAACTTTAATTAATGCATCTCCAAGATAAAGTCGAGGCTCAAATTCAGCGGAATCTTGCTCAACCACTTCTTTAAATGCTGCAACTGCTTCAATAGAATCACCAGCAACAAACAAAACTTTTGCCCTTTGTAATGCTGCTTCGTACATGTAGCCATGTGATAAAACTTTATCATAAGTAGAAATTGCCTCATCATATTGTTTAGCACAAAATTGTACATCACCAAATTCCTTAAGTACGAAATCATTTGGCTGTGCTTCTGTAAAGTATTTTTCGTAATATCCAAGTGCTTCTGTACAATTTGAATCGAGTACAAATTTTCGTCCTTCATCAAGAATTGCCTGAAGTCTTTCTTGTTCTAATCGTTGTTCAAGTAAATCAATTTGCGTTTGTAATTCTCCCAAATCGTTATTATTTGCTTCAATTTCCTTTGCTTTATTTGCATAAATTTGAGCAGTTGCTGGGTCTTGCTTCAACAATTGTAATGATCCCATAGTAATAATTGCGTTGATATTTTGAGGTTCAGATTGCAATACTTTGTTTAAATATTCTTCGGCAGTAGCAATATCTTGATTTGTCCAAACCATAATTTGGGCGCGTAAAAATAAATATTTCAAATTAGTGGGATTTTCCTTTATTAATCCATCGAGCAAACCCGCAGATAAATCAAAATCTTTATTCCAAGCTGCAATTCTTGCATAAGAAAATCGCAAATCTTGGTCATCTTCTTCTGGGAATTTCTCAAAATGATTTCCCAAAAGTTCTAATGCCTCATCAAAATCTTGTAGATTTTCGTAATAACTTACAACATTCTTAAGTGCGGAAAGATTTTTTGGATTTTTGGATAATAATTCAAGATTTTTATCAACGCCTTCAGTGTAAACTTTTTTTCTTGTTTCGACAACTTTGTCGTAAATAGCTTGAAATCTTTTGTCGTCAGAATGATTTAATTCAAGATAAACAACTTGTTCATAAGCTTCTTCTAAACGATTATGTTTTAGCAGTTCATCAATCAATTTAAATCTTAAATCAACATTTTTAGGATTTTCTTTTACATTTCTGATTAATTTATCAACAATAAACTCTTTTTCGTACGATTTTTGGTCGTAATCTGTTACATAAGCCTGCAATTTTGCTTTATCCAATCCATCAAGTGCTTCCTGAAAATATGGCTTAAATCCCAAAGCTGTTTCAAATGCTTGTTGAGCAACTTTTCTATTCCCCAACCAAAGATTAAAAGTTCCGTATCTACTCCAAAGTCGCCAATCGCTTGGGTATCTTTCTACCCATTTTTTAAGAATTATTTCACCCTTTTTTATGTGTTTATTTTTCGCAAGAATTTCAGTATATCTAATAATTTCATCTGGAGAAGCATTATCATCACGAGCTAAATACTTATCGTACCATTCTTCTGCGAGAATAAATTCTTCCATTTTTTTGTATGATTGTCCAATCTCAAGATAATTTGTTGCAACATTTGGATCAATTGCTATTTCGCGTTCATGACCTTTAATTTTCTTTTTGAGTTGTGCATACCAAACTTTTTTTATGTTTTCCAATTCTTCGTGATATTTTTTGTTGTCAGGGGAAAGTTTAATTGCTCGTTTTACGTCAAGCGAAGCATTTTCAAACTGATATCGATTTTTATATGATACTCCACGCAAATAATAACCTTCAGCATTTTGTGGATTCGAGGAAATAAATTTATTCAGTAAATCGATTGCTTCGGCAAAACGTTGTGCTTTCATGTGTGTTTTTGCCATCTGAAGCATATCAGAATTTTTTTGTGGGTAAATAATCACAATCAGAAACAGAAAAACGAAAACTAATTTTTTCATATTATTCTTTTTTTTGTTTAATAATTGATAAATCGAAGGTTAAAGATAAGTTTCAGAAAAATAAGATGTTGGGATTTTTATTGCGGGAGTGAAAAAAGAAATCAAATAAGATTAACTTATTTGATTTCAGTAACTTTGCTTATTTCATCAAGTTTTACAAGATTTTCAGTAAATTTTGTGCTACCTTTGTCTGATTTTACTGCACGAACAACTTTTACAGTAACGCCAACTTGAGCTTGTTTTTTACCTTTTTCTTCAAATGTTTGCTTTTTAGCCATTTTTTAATCTCCAAAATTTCGGTGTGTAATTTATAAAATTCTTTCTCACTATACAACTAATTGATATAAAATCATTTTTTGAGTTATAAAAAATCAAATTCAGAAAACAAAAGATCTGGCATTTTCCCTTTTTAATGCTTTTCTTTCAAAAGAGTAGAAAGTTCAGATTAATATCTTTTTATTTCTTTTCCGCCGAGTTTCGCAATTATTGCTTTTTCCAAATCTGATTTAGTTTCACTTTCATTTTCAATAGATTTTATTCTACCTTCGAGCAATTCAATCTTAAAATCACTATTAAAAAATGAATTAATTGCTTTTCCGCAATCGGAATCTTTTCCAATTTTTTTGTTAATAGAAATTCCTTCGCTTAATGCAATTTTTAGGATATTCCCTTCCATATTAAGTGGTTTGGAATTAAGCAAATTACTTCCGACTTTTATGTTAATTCGCGAAGTTTCTTCTACAAACTTATCCCAATTCTTTTGTATTTCATCAAAATGCGGAATTGATATATGCTTTTCAGTCGGAATTTCTTCTTTTTTTAGATTTTGAACCGAACCATAATTTGATGAATTTGTTTCACTTACAACAGATTGTAATTTCTGATCGGGACTACTTTCTTGTATGTTTATTGTAAAATTTGGGTCAGATATTTTCTTTAATAATTCGCTAATTGTAGCGGACTTTTCCAATCCGATAATTTGTACAAGTGTAACTTCAGTTTTCAACTTCGGATTTGTGGCGGTTTTAATTTCACTTTGTATTTTTCCAACTAAAGTCATAATTCGCAACAAATCGCCTTCAGAAAATTGATTTTTATAAGCTAAATATCTTTCTACATAATTTTTAGATGTTTCAAGCAAATCGCCATCGCCAGAAATTATTACAGAAAGAATATTTCTAAAATGTTCTTGCATTCCATTGAACAAATCAACAAAATTCCAACCATTGTCATAAATTTTCTGTGATATTTCAAATGCTGCACGAAAATTTTTACTGAGAATTGAATCCGAGATTTCAAAAAACACTTCTTCGTCTATCAAGTTAAACATTTGTGTTACATCTTTTGTGGTAATTGTTTTGCCCGAAAAAGATACAACTTGGTCAAAAAGTGATTCCGCATCTCGCAAAGCTCCATCTGCTTTTCTGGCAATTAAAGTCAGACTTTCATCGTCAATTACAATTCCTTCTTCATCAGCAATTTTCTTAAGTTGCAATTTTGCAGTTGGTAAATCAATTCGACGAAAATCAAATCTTTGGCAACGAGATAAAATTGTTAATGGAACTTTATGAACATCTGTGGTTGCAAAAATAAAAACAACATGAGCCGGTGGTTCTTCCAAAGTTTTAAGAAAAGCATTGAAAGATTCAGTTGTTAGCATGTGAACTTCGTCGATAATGTAAATTTTGTATTTCCCATTAGATGGTGCGTATCGAATATTTTCGCGAAGTTGACGAATGTCGTCAATTTTTCGGTTGGAAGCGCCGTCAATTTCGATAATATCCAAGTTTTGCTGATTGTTGAAACTTGTACAATTTTTACACTTGTTGCAAGGTTCTCCGTCAATTAAATTTTCGCAATTCAATGCTTTGGCAAAAATTCGGGCGGTTGTCGTTTTTCCTACACCACGCGGACCAGCGAAAATATAGCCGTGTGCAATTCTGCCATTTTTTATGGCATTTTTCAATGTTTGCGAAACGTGTTCTTGTCCAACAACTTCCGAAAATAAATCTGGTCGCCATTTTAAGGCACTTACAACAAAACTCATAATTATCCTATTTCAAAGGTTTCTAAACTAACTTTTTTCTTTAGAATTTCAATAATTCTCGTAAAATATTTTTTGTCAAATTCTGTAAAAGCCGCAAGTTGATAACTATCCAAATCAAGAACTCCGATTACAACTTGATTTACAATAATTGGGATTACAAGTTCGGAATTCGTTGCGGATTCACAAGCAATATGTCCCGAAAAAGTGTGAACATTTTCAACCAAAACGGCTTCTTTTCTTTCGGCTGAAATTCCACAAACACCGCTTCCAATTTTAATTATTTCGCAAGCAACTTTTCCTTGAAATGTTGCAAGATAAAGATTTTCACCTTTTCGTAAATAAAATCCAACCCAACTGATTTTCGAAAAAGTTTGTTTTATCAATGCAGTAAGATTTGAAAGATTTGTTAAAACTGGATTTTTCCCATCTAACAAAGAATCAACTTGTTCTATAAAAATTTCAAATAAATCAATCTCGGAAATATCAGAATTAACTTCAAGATTATGCATTTTTCTTTCTTTTTGATGATTTTTCTATTTCGAACACTAATGGAATTGCTTCTTTTATTGTTGAAATTGGAATAATTTCTAAACCTTCTTTTACTGGTTCTTTAATTTCCGCCAAATCTTTTTCATTTTCAGATGGAATTAAAACTCGCTTGATCCCATAACGTCTTGCGGCAAGCAATTTTTCGTTCAACCCGCCAATTGCAAGCACTTTTCCGCGTAAAGTAATTTCACCAGTCATTGCAATATCTGATTTAGCTGGTTTTTTTGTCAGAGCCGAAAACAACGTCATCGTTAATGTAATTCCCGCAGAAGGACCATCTTTTGGAATTGCTCCTTCAGGAAGATGAATGTGAATTTGTTTGTTTTTGAAAGCAGTTTGCGGAATTCCAAATTCTTTTGCATTCGATTTTAAGTAAGTTAAAGCTGCTTGTGCTGATTCTTTCATAACATCGCCAAGTTGTCCAGTCAGAATTAACTTTTCCGCTCCATCCATAATCGAGGCTTCAACATTCAAAATCTCTCCGCCAACGCTCGTCCAGGCTAATCCAGTAACTGAACCAATTTTCTCTTTTTCTTCAATTTGCGATTTTCGGAATTTGGGAATTCCCAAGTATTTTTCAATTTTCTTATCATCAATAATAATTTTGGATTTTTTAGATTTTTCAATTTGCCTTTTCGAAACAATTTCTCGTACTGTTTTACGCAAAACTGAAGTAATTTCTCGTTCAAGATTACGAACTCCAGCTTCTCGCGTATATTCTGAAATAATTTTTTTTATTGAACTTTCTCTGAAATCAATTTCGTAATCCATCAAACCATTTAATTCAATCTGTTTTTGAATAATATGTTGTTTAGCAATTTCTACTTTCTCAAAATCCAAGTAGCCTGGAATTTCGATAATTTCCATTCTATCTTGAAGAGGAAGTGGAATATTGTAACGAACATTTGCTGTTGTAATAAACATTACTTGTGATAAATCGTAATCAACTTCAAGATAATGATCATTGAAAGCGTGATTTTGTTCGGGGTCCAAAACTTCCAACATTGCCGAAGATGGATCGCCACGAAAATCCGCACTCATTTTGTCAATTTCATCAAGAAGAATTAATGGATTTATTGTTTTTGCTTTCTTCATTGATTGAATTATTTTGCCAGGCATTGAACCAATATAAGTTCTGCGATGTCCACGAATTTCAGCTTCATCTTTAACACCACCAAGACTAATTCTAACAAACTCGCGACCTAAAGCTCGAGCAATTGATTTTCCGAGCGAAGTTTTACCAACTCCGGGAGGTCCAACAAAACACAAAATTTGTCCACGCATACTTTTCACAAGATTTAGAACCGCAATATTTTCAAGAATTCGTTCTTTTGGTTTTTCCAAGCCAAAATGGTCATCATCAAGAATCTTTTTCACATTTTCGATATTCAAATTATCTTTTGTTCGCTTGTTCCAAGGTAAATCTGTAATCCATTCTAAATAATTTCTTATAACTGTAGATTCTGGAGAAAGAGGCGGCGTTCTCTTGAATTTTTCTAATTCTTCATTTGCTTTTTCAAGAACATCTTTAGGTAACTTTGCTTTTTTAATTAAGTTAGAATATTTTGTAAAATCCGAATTCTCTTCGGTATTTTCACCAAGTTCTTCTTTAAGTAATCTGATTTGCTCGTTAATTATATATTTTCTTTGTGCTTTTGTAATATTTGTATGAACTTTGCCTTCAATTTCTCTTTCTAATTTCAATAATTCTATTTCAGAAAGAAGAGTTTGAATGACTTGCATAAATTGTGCTTCGAGTGTTTTTTCTTCTAATATTTTATGTTTCACTTCAATTGATTGGATAATTGAGGTTGCTACATAAAATAATCTTCTATCTAACTGTTCAATACTATCAAACGCAGTGAACGCTTCTGGTGGTATTTTTTTGCTGATGGAAGTGTATTCTTTGAATAATTCGGTCATTTGTCTATTCAAAGCAGAAAATTTTGTGTTTTCTTCAAATTTTGATGGTAATAATTTTATTTCACCAACCATATAACCATCTTTTTTGGTAATCTTTTTCACTTCGGCTGGTATTACTCCATCAAGTAAAATCTTAAGTAAGCCATTCGGTAATTTCAAAATTTGAATAATTTTTGCAACAGTTCCCTGAAGATAAATATCTTCGTCAGTTGGTTCTTCTATCGAAGAATTTTTTTGTGGAGTTACAAAAATGTATTTTGATTCATCTAAAGATGCGTTTGCCGCTTTAATTGATTGCTCACGCCCGACAAGAACGGGAAATATCATATACGGAAAAATAACAGCATCCCGCAAAGGTAAAATTGGCATTAATTTTGGAATTTCGTCAAGAATTGAAATATCTTTATCAGATGTTTTCTCTTTTTTCATAAAACCTTTCAAAATATTGAATAAGTAAATATATCAAATTGAGTAAAGTCATTCAATAAAAGAATTTTTCCTTGTCATTTTGCCCAAAACTTAAAAAGAATTACTGCCAAAAATAAATTTGCTAAAATAATTTGTAATTAGTATTGTTGTGGGGAAAAATAAGATAGTGTTCAGTGGAAAAAAGACCGTGCTATATTGAAAGTTGACATAAAAAATATAACTTTACAATTAAAAAACAACAAATTGAAAAAATAAAAAAAATTATAAATGAAATAGCTTAAATGAAAAAAATAATATCGGAAATATCAATTAAAAGGCGAGAATATTGGATTGATGAAATCCGAAAATTAAGTAGTAATTTTGGTGGCGATACTGAAAAATTGGAAACTGAATCAGAAAAAGAAATTAAAAAGAATGGAATTACTTCATTGATAGGCCATTTGCGACTATGTGGAAATATTCCCGAAAGTTATGGACACGATACAAGTGAAGAAAAATTATATTCAAAATACACCGATTGTTTACTTTCACTTGCTTATAATGAATTAGGTTTAAAAAGTTTAGTTTTAAAAGAACGTGCAGATGCAGCAGATGTTGAAGCATTTGCAAAAGATTACAGTTTTGTTGCCGATGCAAAAGCATTTAGATTAAGCAGAACAGCTAAAAATCAAAAAGATTTCAAAGTTCAGGCAATGCAATTTCTGATAACGGTTTATTCACTTTAAAATAATCACTATGAATATAGAAAAGTATTTAAACCAGATAATCGAAGGAAATTGTGTTGAAGTAATGAAACAATTTGATAATGATGTAATTGATTTAACAGTTACTTCACCACCTTATGACGATTTAAGAAATTATAAAGGTTATGTTTTTCCATTTGAAGATATTGCAAAGGAATTGTTTAGAATTACAAAACAAGGTGGCGTGGTAGTTTGGGTTGTAAATGATGCAACAATTGAAGGAAGCGAAACCGGAACAAGTTTTAAACAAGCACTATATTTTAAAGAAATTGGCTTTAATTTGCACGATACTATGATTTTCAGAAAGAAAAATCCAATTCCACAAATTTACCGCAAGCGATATAACAATGAATTTGAATTTATGTTTGTTTTTAGCAAAGGTGTTGTAAAAACTCACAATCAGATAATGGTAGATAGTTTGCATGTAGGATTACAATTAAACGGGACAACATATAAAAATTACTCAAAAAATGAACAAGTCAGAGAAAAAATGGCAAATCCTGTTAAAGAAAAAAAATAAAAGGTAATGTTTGGGAATATGTTGTTGGGAAAAAGCAAGAAGATCAAGAAGCAAAAGGACATCCCGCACCATTTCCTTGTCAATTAGTTCGAGACCATATTTTTTCGTGGACAAATCCAAAAGATATTGTTTTTGACCCAATGAGTGGAAGTGGCACAACTTGTAGAGTTGCCGCAGAAATGGAAAGAAAATTTATCGGAATTGATATTAGTCCTGAATATTGTGAATTGGCAAGAAAACGAATTAATAATGTTATAATTCAACCAAGATTAGCGATATGAAAAAATCGGGAATTTCTTGAATTTGTAATTGTCAGGCGATGACGTCTAACCCACCACAACTAATCATCTAATCAATCTATTCGCTGATTACTGTTTTTGGCAACTCATCATTTTTTCATACTAATGGCAACTCTTCCTTTATTTTTATCGATGCTAATAATATTTACATCAATTACATCGCCAACATTTAATACATCAAGAGGCGATTTTATAAATTTGTTAGCAATTTCAGAAATATGTAAAAGAGCGTCGTTTTTCAAGCCAATATCAACAAAAGCACCAAAATCCACAATATTTCGTACTGTTCCTTTCAATTTTGTACCAATTTGTAAATCATCAATTGAAAGAATATCATTTCTTAAAATAGGTTTTGGAAGATTTTCACGCGGATCACGTCCCGGCTTTTTTAGATTTTCAAAAATATCAGTCAAAGTTGGAATTCCAACATTAAATTTCCTGGCAATTACTTCCAATTTTCCATTTTTAAGATAGTTTTCAATTTTGATTGGCAAAACGGATTTATCCGATAAATCAATTTTTGCATCAGAAATTATATTTTTAACAATCTCGTAACTTTCGGGGTGAATGAAAGTATTATCCAATGGATTTTCGCCATTTACAATTTTCAAAAAACCAGCCGCTTGTTCAAAAGCCTTTTCTCCCAAACCTTTTACTTTAAGCAAATCATTTCTACTTTTGAACGGACCAAATTCCTCGCGGAATTGCACAATTCTTTTTGCGATTGGCTTACTTAAGCCAGAAACATACGAAAGCAAAGCAACTGAAGCAGTGTTTACATCTACTCCAACATAATTTACGGCAGAAATAACAACATCATCCAACTTTTTTGAAAGCAATTTTTGGTCAACATCGTGCTGATAAAGTCCGACGCCAATTGCTTTTGGTTCAATTTTCACGAGTTCAGAAAGCGGGTCAAGAATTCGGCGTGCAATTGAAATATTTCCGCGTTGGCTTGCTTCCAAATCTGGGAATTCTTCCTTCGCTAATGGTGATGCAGAATAGACAGAAGCACCAGCTTCACTTACAATTAGATAATTTACATTTAAATTATTTTCCTTAATTAATTCAGTAATAAGAAATTCTGTTTCTCTGCTTGCCGTTCCATTTCCAATTCCAATCAATTCAACATTATGTTTTTTAATTAATTTTAGGATAGTGGCTTTCGCTTCGTCTTTTCTTCCTTGTGGCGGGTGAGGATAAATTGTTTGTCCTTCAAGATATTTTCCCGTTTCATCTATTATTGCAATTTTAGAACCAGAAACAAATCCCGGGTCAATTCCAAGAATTTTTCTACCTAAAATTGGTGGTTGCAAAAGAAGTTGCTTCAGATTTTTAGAAAAAATCTCAATTGCGTGATTTTCTGCAATAATTGTTAATTCATTTCTTAGTTCACGTTCTACAGATGGGAAAATAAGTCGAGTAAATGAATCTTTTACAATTACATCAAAATAATCTTGATGATATGCAATTCTATTGCCTAAATAAGTTTTTCCTATCAACTTAAAAAGTGATTCTTTTTCAAAATCAAGATTAATTCTTAAAAAGCCTTCATTTTCGGCTCGGTTAATAGCAAGAATTTGATAAGGTTTTAGGTCAACTAATGAAATCTTGAAATCAAAATAGATTTCATAAACTTGTTGCTCTTTAGCTAACTTAAGATCAGTTATTTCAATCTTTTTTGATTCAATTAACGAATTACTTGAAATGTAATTTCTTGTTTTTTCACGAACAGCCGCCGTTTCGTTAATCCATTCTGCAATAATATCTTTTGCTCCATTCAAAGCGTCTTCTTCGGAATTCACTTCTTTTTCGGTATTAATATATTTTGCGGCTTCTTCGAACAAATTGAATTTAACATCAATTTTATCAACAATAAATTGAGCAAGCGGTTCTAATCCTTTCTCTTTTGCGATAGTTCCCTTTGTACGTCTTTTGGGCTTGAAAGGTAGATATAAATCTTCAAGTTCTTGCAATTTTGTTGCGTTTTCAATTTTATTTTTCAATTCGTCCGTTAATTTCCCTTGTTCTTCAATACTTTTAATAATAGCATCTTTTCTTTCATTAAAAACAAGTAGATAATTATAGCGATCTTCTATTTTGCGAAGAACTTCTTCATCCAAACCGCCTGTTCGTTCTTTTCGGTATCTTGCAATAAAAGGAATAGTTGCGTCTTCGGCAAAAAGTTGTAAAACTGAATCAATTTGGCGTACTGAAATCTGAAGTTCATTTGCTATGTGTGCTGATAAATTCATAAATCTCCTAAAAAAGTAAAATCAAAGTAAAGCAAAAGTTATAAAAATAAAAGTTGGAAATTAAGATTAAGGTTTTAAAGAAGTGATATAGAGAAATCATTAATCAGTTCACTTTGGTGAACCGATGAAGAAAAA
>DYLK01000025.1:22754-29482 GCA_020722065.1 Melioribacter roseus | reverse complement strand
TACGCAAATAAAAGCATTGGTTATGTCAAAGAAGAAGAAATTTCACAGAATAAAAATTGGATTGATAAACATAAAGTATTTATAACAATGGCATACGGTGCTGGTGAGGATTTCCCTCATCAAATTTTAAACAAACCATTTTATGGTGAGCCGAATTCGTGTTGTACTGAAACTTACATTGTAATTGGTCCATATTCTTCCAAAGAAAATGCACAAAATGTTTTAAGTTATATTAGGACTAGATTTTTTAGATTCCTTGTATTACTAAGGAAAAATACCCAACACGCTTCTAAAAGTGTTTATTCTTTTGTCCCAATGCAAGATTTTTCTGAACCATGGACAGACGAAAAACTTTACAAAAAATATGGTTTAACAGATGAGGAAATAGCCTTTATTGAATCAATGATACGCCCGATGGAATCGAACGATGAATAAAGAACTGCAAACAAATTTTATAGCCGAGATCAAAGCAAAAGTACGGCAAGCCCAATATGATGCGTTAAAGATTGTAAACGTACATTTAATTAATCTTTACTGGGAAATTGGAAAGTCTATTTCAGAGAAACAATCGGAAAGCTGGGGAAAAGCAATTGTACCAACTTTATCAAAAGAACTTCAAAAGGAATTTCCCGGTGTCGGTGGTTTTTCTACAACAAATCTTTGGCTAATGGCACAATTTTATAATGAATATCAAGGAATTGAAAATCTCCAACCACTAGTTGGAGAAATTAGCTGGACCAAACACATTGTTATTCTTAACAAATGTAAGGATAATTTGGAGCGCAAGTTTTATATTTTAGCGACCAAAAAGCACGGCTGGACAAAAAGCGTACTAATCCATCAAATAGAAAATAAGACTTACGAAAAATATTTGCTAAACCAAACCAATTTTGAGCAAACACTACCGGATTCGATAAAAAACCAAGCTCATTTAGCCGTGAAAGATGAATATACTTTTGACTTTCTGAATCTTTCAGATAAGCACAGTGAAAGTCAGTTAGAAAATGCTTTAGTACAAAACATAAGAAGTTTCTTACTTGAAATGGGTAATCAGTTCACCTTCGTGGGTAATCAATTCAAATTAGAAATTGATGGTAAAGAGTATTTTATTGATTTGCTTCTCTATCACCGGCAGTTGCAATGTTTGGTTGCCGTCGAATTAAAAATCGGTGAATTTATACCCGAATACAAAGGCAAGATGGAATTTTATCTAAGCCTCCTAAACGATAAAATTAAACTGCCGAATGAAAATGATTCTATTGGGATTATTATTTGTAAGGAAAAAAACAGAACGGTTGTTGAGTATTCACTAAAATCCAGCAGTATGCCAATAGGCGTTGCTTCGTATAAAACAACCTCGCAATTACCTAAAGAATACAAGAAACTGCTACCTAATGAAAAAGAAATAATTAAAAGAATTGACGAAAATTTTGGTTAATATGAGCAATAAATTTTTTCCGCAGCGACCCGATGCAAACCCAACTATTTACGCCTATGAACTAATTGGCGTAGAAACCCATAAAGGTTTGCTAAAAGTTGGATATACCAACCGAACTTCGCAAGATAGGATTGCAGAACAGTTAAAAACCAGCAGAGTTAAGTATAAGATTGTTCTTGAAGAATCCGCCATCCGTAAAGATGGAAGTGTATTTACTGACCGCGAAGTTCACCGCTATTTACGTAAAAAGAAAATTAATAATCCAGAAGGCGAATGGTTCAAATGTTCTGTTGATGAAATAAAATCTGCTATTCTTGCAATCAAACTTGGGGAATTTATCGAAGAAAATCGTTCGTTAAACTTCAAAATGCGACCAGAACAAGAAGAAGCAGTTAATAAAACTATCACCTATTTCAAAAGTTTCAAAAAAGAAAATCCTAAAAAAACTCCGCACTTCCTTTGGAACGCAAAAATGCGATTTGGTAAAACTTTTGCGACCTATCAACTCGCTAAAAAAATGAGCTGGAAGAAAATCCTTGTTTTAACTTTTAAGCCGGCAGTACAAAGCGCCTGGGAAGAAGATTTGAAATCACACATAGATTTTAAAGGATGGCAATTTATATCGCGTAACGGATTCACAATTGACGATATTGATAAAAACAAACCATTTGTTTGTTTCGGCTCTTTTCAAGATTATCTCGGTAAAAATGATGTCGGCGGTATAAAAACAAAAAATGAATGGGTGCATACTACTAACTGGGATTGCGTTGTATTCGATGAATATCATTATGGAGCTTGGCGTGAAAATGCCAAAGACTTATTTGAAGCCGAAGACAAAAAAGAAGTTAAGTTTGGCGAAGGTGAAGGAATTGACTACTTTGACGAAGAAATAATGCCGATAACAACTAACGCATACTTGTATTTATCAGGCACTCCATTTAGAGCAATTACATCTGGTGAATTTATTGAAGAACAGATTTTCAACTGGACATATTCAGATGAACAAAAAGCAAAGGAAGAATGGACTTGCATTGAGCAAGGGCAAAGTGAATGTTCAGAAAATCCTTATGCTTCATTGCCAAGAATGGTGTTACTTACATATCAATTGCCAGATTCGATTAGAGAAATAGCAATAAAAGGCGAATTCAACGAGTTTGATTTGAATATATTTTTCTCGGCTTATGGTGAAGGTTTTACTGCTAAATTTAAGTACGAAGATGAAGTTCAAAAATGGTTGGATTTAATTCGTGGTTCATATTTAGAAACCACAATTGATAATTTGAAATTAGGTGCAAAAAAACCCCCAATGCCTTTTTCAGATGCCCGTTTATTAAATGTTCTTTCGCATACATTTTGGTTTTTGCCAAGTGTTGCTTCTTGTTACGCAATGAATAATTTAATGGCACAAAAACAGAATAAATTTTACCACGATTATAAAATAATTGTAGCAGCCGGTACAAATGCTGGAATTGGTGTTGAAGCTTTGCCGCCCGTTTTTGAAGCAATGGATAATCCATTAAAAACAAAAACTATCACTTTATCTTGTGGCAAACTAACAACCGGAGTTACTGTTAAACCCTGGACTGGAATTTTTATGCTTCGTAATTCTTCAAGTCCCGAAACTTATTTTCAAGCCGCATTCAGAGTTCAATCACCGTGGACAATTTTTAATTCTGATGACAAATCGCCCAATAAAGAAGAAATTATAAAGCAAGAATGTTACGTTTTTGATTTTGCACCTGACAGAGCTTTAAGACAAATAGCAGATTACAGCTGCCGATTGAATGTAAATGAATCAAATCCCGAAAAGAAAGTTGAAGAGTTTATACACTTTTTACCAGTTCTTGCTTATGACGGAAGTTCAATGAAACAAATTGATGCCGCTGGTATTTTGGATATGGCAATGAGTGGAACAACAGCAACACTTTTAGCAAGACGCTGGGAAAGTGCGTTACTTGTAAATGTTGACAATAATACCCTCCAACGTTTGATGAACAATGAAAAAGCTATGCAAGCTTTAATGAATATTGAGGGATTTCGAAATTTAAATCAAGATATTGAAACGATAATAAATAAATCTGAATCTGTAAAGAAAACCAAGAAAGAAGCAAACGAAAGAGATTTAACAAAGGAAGAAAAAAAGGAGCTAACTGAAGAAGAAAAAAAATACAAGAGTTTAAGAAAGCAGATTCAAGAAAAACTTATCAAGTTTGCTACACGTGTTCCGGTCTTTATGTATTTAACGGATTATCGTGAAAGAAGTTTGAAAGATGTAATTACACAACTTGAACCGGGACTTTTCAAAAAGGTAACAGGATTATCAGTTGTAGATTTTGAATTGCTCGTAAGTCTTGGCGTATTCAATAGCGCTTTGATGAATGACGCAGTTTATAAGTTTAAGCGTTATGAAGATGCCAGTCTTGTTTACGTTGGCGTGAATAAGCACGAAGGAGAAGATGTAGGATTGTATGATACCGTTTTAAGTGAAAAAGATTATCAAGAAAGTTTTGTAAATGAGGATTAAATATTAAAACGGCAACTTTAAACAAAAAATTCCTCTCTTTTAGAGGCGTAGTTCGATGCAGAAAAGTCGGGGTGTTGAAAATATAAATAGTAAACTGTGAATTATGAATAGTTCTTAGATAACTGCGTTTGTCTTTATATTTTAATCTTGAAAATCAAATAATCTTGTAAATCTTGATCCAGACAAATTATTCGTGAAAATTCAATAACTTTGCAAAAGGAAATTTCTAAATGCTAATTAATAATCATATAAAATAGAAAAAATATCAAATGCGAAAAAGAACGATATCTATTCCAAACAATAAGAATTTTGAAATATTCATATTATCTATTGTACTATTAATTACAATACTTTTTTGGAATTCCATTATTATTTTCCCTATCAAGTTACTTGTAATTTTTCTGCACGAAATTAGTCACGCACTTGCTGTAATTTTTACAGGCGGAAATGTTATTTCATTTGACATTTTCCTCGACCTCTCTGGCGGTGTTGTTTCTGAAAATGGGAATGAATTTTTTATTGCATCGGCTGGCTATTTAGGCAGTTTAATTTTCGGATTACTAATTTTTATCTCGCCAAATGGCAAGTTGCGAGTAATAATTCCCACAATTCTTTCTGCTTTAATTATTCTTTTTACTGCTAATTTTTTAAAAGATGGAATTACAATTGCGTATTTGTTTGGTTTTGCAGTTCTTTTTTTTGTCTCTCCAAAATACTTTAATAAGCAATTAAATAATTGGATTATGAAAATAATTGGTTTAATTGCATCAATTTATATTGTTTTAGATATTAAAGAAGATTTGCTAACATTAGTTTATAGAGAGACTGACACTCAAAAATTAGAGATGATAACTAATGTACCTGCAATATTTTGGGGTTTATTGTGGTTTGTAATAACAATCGGGGGAATTTCTTTTACTTTGTGGTGGAATTATAAGAAAAGTTAACCTTACGAAATGAAGATTAACTTTCCTTAAAAATATTTATTGTCCTTCATACTTTTGAAGATATTGCTCAACAAGTTCAACATCTTCTTTACTACCAATATAAATTGGAACACGTTGATGAAGATTATTTGGAATAATATCAAGAATTCTCTGCTTTCCAGTTGTTGCTTTTCCACCAGCTTGCTCGACGATAAAAGCCATCGGGTTGCATTCATACATCAATCTCAACTTACCATTTGGATTTCTTTTATCAGATGGATAAATAAAAATTCCACCGTAAAGCAAATTTCTGTGAATATCCGCCACCATCGAGCCAATATATCTTGCGGAATAAGGTTTTGCTCCTCGGTCATCAGCATCTTGTAGAAATTTAATGTATTCCTTAAATCCACGATGCCAATATTTGTAATTTCCTTCATTTGTACTATAGATTGAACCACGTTCGGGAGTTCGAATATTTTCGTGCGAAAGAAGAAATTCTCCTACTGCAGGATCAAGTGTAAAAGCGTGAGTTCCATCGCCAGCAGTATAAACAAAAATTGTACTCGAACCATAAACAACATAACCAGCAACAACTTGTTTCGCCCCTTTTTGAAGTGCATCCTCAATAGTACCTGGTCCTCCACCTGAAGAAATACGTTTGTAGATTGAAAATATTGAACCGATACTTACATTTGCATCGATATTCGAAGAACCATCAAGCGGATCGAATAATAATACATATTTACCAATATCGTGATGCTTTGGAATGTGTATAATGTCTTCCTCTTCTTCTGAAGCCATAACGCACAAATGTCCGCCGTGATCCATTGCCCTAATAATCGTTTGATGTGCAAAAATATCTAATTTCTTAACTTGTTCACCGTGTACATTCTCTTTCCCAGTATAACCGAGTATGTCAATTAAACCCGCTTTGTTTACTTCTAATGAAATTACTTTAACTGCCAATATCAAGTTAGAAAGAATTGCGGAAAGTTCTCCCGTTGCTTCAGGATGTCTTTTTTCACCTTCCAAAATGTGCCTTTGCAATGTCATAAAACGTTTAGGTTGCATATTTTCTCCTTTAATTTCAGTAATCAGTGATGAGTAAATTGATAATTGCTATTCACTATTCATTGTTCACTGATTACTCATTACTGATTACTCACCACTATTTTTCAAATTGTTAGTTGAAAATTAATAAAATTTGTATGTTTCTAAAATGATTTGTTACACAAAGAATAAATTACTTTCAAAATATTTTGCTAAAGTGAATAATAGTTTCAACATCGGCAACAGCAGTAGCATATTTTCCCCATCGGCGGAAAGCAATTCCAGTTGGTCACATTTTGGGACCAACTAACCACCTTTTTTTAAGCAGTTCTTTTTAAGCAAAGTATATTTTTACTAATTTATTTTAAACTTACACACGACCCATTTCAATTATACTTGAAATTTTTTTGAGGTTTACAATGCAAAACGATGAAATTAACGATTATATAAAGAGAATTCCAAAAGCGGAATTGCATTTGCACATAGAAGGGACTTTTGAACCCGAATTGATGTTCAAAATTGCAATTCGGTTGAAGATTCGCGAGTTGCATATAATTTCAACAATCTTCAAGAATTTCTTGATATTTACTACACCGGCGCTAAAGTCCTTACCCACGAACAAGATTTTTACGATTTAACTTGGGCTTATCTCGAAAAAGCGAATAAAGATAACGTAATTCTCGCTGAAATAATGTTTGCCCCACAAACTCACATAACTCGAGGAATTGCATTTGATACTTTTATAAATGGAATTCCCAATTGTCAGACGGGGACGTCCGACCTACCA
>DYLK01000025.1:0-22654 GCA_020722065.1 Melioribacter roseus | reverse complement strand
TTCCCAATTGTCAGACGGGGACGTCCGACCTACCACAACCAATCATCCAATAAATCTTTTCGCTGATTACTATTCAATAACTGAAAATCCCGTATATTTTTGCAAGACTTCTGGAACCAATATTTTCCCATCTGCAGTTTGATTATTTTCCAATAAAGAGACCATTAATCGGCTTGTTGCTAATCCCGAGCCATTCAATGTGTGAACAAATTTCATTTTTCCATCTTCTTTATCACGGAAACGAAGTTTTAATCTTCTTGCTTGAAAATCTTCAAAATTTGAACAAGAAGATGCTTCGAGATATTTGTTTTCTGCTGGCGACCAAGTTTCGATATCATAACATTTTGCGGCCGAAAAACTTAAATCGCCTGTACAAAGCATTAAAACACGATAAGGAATTTTTAGGGCTTTTAGAATATCTTCCGCATCGTTTGTAATTTTTTCTAATTCCTCGTAAGATGTTTCTGGCTTTACTATTTTCACCATTTCAACTTTGTTGAATTGATGTGTTCTCAAAAATCCTTTTGAATCTTTTCCATAAGAACCAGCTTCGCGTCTGAAACAAGCTGTGTAACCAACATAAAATTTTGGTAATTCTTCGTCTTTTAGAATTTCATCACGATGAAGATTTGTAATTGGAACTTCAGCTGTCGGAATAGCATAAAGCCCATCTTTTTCGATAAAATACATATCTTCTCGCATTTTGGGAATTTGTCCCGTGCCAATCATCGAGTCTTCATTAACAAAAAGCGGTGGAATTATTTCCGTGTAACCGTGATTTTGGATGTGGAAATCGAGCATAAAATTGATTAAAGCTCTTTCCAACATTGCACCTTTCCCAACATAAACACCAAATCCACTTCCTGAAATTTTTGCTCCGCGGTCAAAATCCAAGATTCCCAATTTTTTGCCAAGTTCTATGTGATCGAGAGTTGGAAAATCCTTTTTGATTTGCATATTTTCGGGAATCCAAGAACGAACTTCAACATTTTCAGATGAATCTTTCCCTTTTGGCACAGATGAATGTGGAATATTTGGAATCCAAAGCAATTTTTCATTCAATTCGTTTTCAACGTTACGAAGTTGATTATCAAGTTCTTTGATTTTTTCGCCAACTTCAGCCATTTTATTGACAATTTCGGTTGCGTCTTTTCCTTGTTTCTTCAGATTTCCAACTTCTTTTGATGCTGAATTTCGTTCCGCTTTAAGACTTTCCACTTCTGCTAAAATTTCACGGCGTTTTGTATCCAGTTTTATCAATTCATCTACTTTATTTTTTTCATTTTTTGATTCGATTGCAGCTTTTACGAAATCAATATTCTCTCTAATAAATTTTATATCAAGCATTTAATTACCTTACAACAATATTAAAAATTCTGTTTTTTATATAAATTTCTTTTACTATCTGTTTTCCTTCAACGTAGCTTTTTATTTTTGGATTTGCATAAGCAATTTGTTTGAATTCATCTTCTTCCAAATCCACTGGAACATCAAATTTTGAACGCGGTTTTCCGTTGACTTGGACCATAATTGTAACTTCATCAACCGAAAGTGCATTCTTATCTACATCGTAAACTTTTGGATTAGCAAAAATTGATTGTTCATTTCCCAAAAGTTGCCAAGTTTCCTCGCCAAGATGTGGAGCAAGTGGAGCAATCATATTCGAAAATCTGAGTAAAATATATGTTTTAATTTCATCGCGAATGTTTGGGAATCGTTTCTGAATTTCGTTCGAAAGTTCCATCAAACCAGCAACAACTGTGTTAAATTTGAAATCTTCAACCTCCGTTTTATATTTATCAAGCGTGCGATGAAGTTTTCGATAAATTGCTTTTTCATCTTCAGATAATTCATCTAATTGATAAATCTCTTTTGGGGAAGTTGTTTTTGCAAGATTTTGATTTTCATAATAGAATTGATAAACTTTCTGAGCAAATCTATCAACTCCAACAATTCCTTTATCGCTCCAATCTCCGCCTTCTTCATAAGGTCCCATAAACATCATATACATTCTGAAAACATCAGAACCATATTGTTTTATGAATGAATTTGGATTTACTACATTTCCGCGAGATTTCGACATTTTCGCTCCCGCATTTGTAATTGTTCCTTGATGAATTAATCTTGTAAAAGGTTCGTCGCTATTGACCATTTTTAAATCACGCAAAAATTTATGAATAAATCTTGCGTACAAAAGGTGCATTGTGGAATGTTCTTTTCCGCCAACGTAAGTATCAACTGGAGTCCAATTATTGCCGAGTGTTTCATCAAACATTCCATCGCTAAATTTTGGATTAAGATAACGCAAATAATACCATGATGAATCAACAAAAGTATCCATTGTGTCAACATCACGATGAGCTTTTCCGCCACATTTTGGACAAGTTGTATGAACAAATTCAGAATTTGTAGCAAGTGGTGAACCGCCTTTTGGTGTAAAATCTACATCGTAAGGTAATTCTATCGGAAGTTGATTTTCGGGAACAGGCACTTCGCCGCATTTTTCACAATGAATAATTGGAATTGGAGTTCCCCAATATCTTTGTCGAGAAATTAGCCAATCTCTCAAACGATAATTTATTTTTTCCTCACCAGCATTTAATTCAACAAGATATTCAGTTACTGCTTTTTTACCTAAAACAGAATCCATTCCATCAAATTTGCCTGAATTTATCATAATTCCACTTTCAGTAAATGCTTGTGTTAATTCATCTTCTGGATTCGTTCCTTTTTCCAAAATCACTTTTTTGATTGGTAAATTATATGTTTTTGCAAATTCAAAATCTCGTTCATCGTGAGCTGGAACAGCCATTACGCAGCCTGTCCCATAAGAAACAAGAACATAATCAGCAACCCAAATTGGCACTTTTTCGCCATTTACTGGATTTATGGCAAAACTTCCCGTTGGAACTCCCGTTTTCTTTTTAGTTGTTGATGTTCTTTCATATTCCGAAAGTGATTTTACTTCTTGTTGATATTTTCTAACATTTTCCAAATTCTCTGATGTAGTAATTTTCTCAACAATTGAATGTTCAGGCGAAACTACGACATAAGTTACGCCAAAAAGTGTATCTGGTCGAGTAGTAAAAACTCGTATTTTCTCATCAATTCCATCAACTTTGAAATCAAGTTCTGTCCCGAAACTTTTTCCTATCCAATTTCGTTGCTTTGTTTTAGTTTCTTCAGGCCAATTTATTTTATCTAAACCAGAAAGTAATTCTTCGGCGTAATCAGTAATCTTAAAAAACCATTGTGTTAGATTTTTTTGTTCAACAACTGTTGAGCATCTTTCGCAAGTACCATCATTCTGAACTTGTTCATTTGCAAGAACTGTTTGACAAGAAGGACACCAATTAACTGGTGCAGCTTTTCGATAAGCTAAACCTTTTTCATACATTTTTAGGAAAAGCCACTGATTCCATTTGTAATATTCGGGAATGCAAGTCATTAATTCAGAATTCCAATCGTACATACAACCCATTGATTTCAGTTGCTCGCGAATATCTTCAATATTTTTCATAGTGCTATCGTAAGGATGAACACCCGTTTTGATTGCATAATTTTCTGCGGGAAGTCCAAAAGCATCGTAACCCATTGGCTCAAAAACATTATAACCTTGAAGTTTTTTAAATCTCGCCCACGAATCTGTTGGTCCGTAATTATACCAATGTCCAATATGCAATTTTGCTCCAGATGGATAAATAAACATTACAAGAGCGTATATTTTCTTTTCTAAATCACTAAGATTGGTTTTATAAACTTTTTGTTCATCCCAAATTTTCTTCCATTTAGCTTCAATTTCTTCAAAAGGAAATTTCATTTCATCAATACCTATAATTAATTTTTAATCGTTCAAAAATACCAAAATTATTCAGATTATCGAATTCCCTTGTTTTCAAAATGAAGTGAATAATTTGTTAGTAATTTTTATACTTTTTTTTTGCATTTGAAAAATATTTTTAGTTTAGTTGAACTAAAATTTAAAGTTGTTATAATGAAGAACCAAAAAGTAGTTTTGATAACACGTAAAATTCCACAAATAGCACAACAAATTTTGGAAGAAAGCGGAATAATTGTAAAAATCGGCTCAAAAACGAGAGCTCTATCGAAAGAAGAAATTATCAACAAAGCAAAAAATGTAGATGCAATAATTACATTGTTGAGCGATAAAATTGATCGAGAAATAATAGATAAAATGCCGAAAGTGAAAATCATTTCAAATTATGCAGTTGGTTACAACAATATTGATTTTTCTTATGCAAAACAAAAAGGAATTGTAGTAACAAACACGCCAGATATTCTAACGAATGCCACTGCTGATATCGCTTTTGGATTAATTATTGCGGCATCACGGAATTTCCATTTGGGAAATAAAATGGTTCGTGAACAAAAATTTACTGGTTGGGCACCAGAATTGTTGCTTGGAATTGAACTTTTTGGCAAAACTTTAGGAATTATTGGTGCTGGAAGAATTGGGCAGGCAGTCGCAAATCGAGCAAAAAGTTTTGGCTGCAAAATCATCTACTTCTCCAAATCAAGAAAATCTGAATTTGAAAAAACTACTGGTGCAAAAAAGTTCAATTTGGAAAAATTACTTAAGGAATCTGATATAATTTCACTTCATCTTCCACTATCTGATAAAACTTATCATCTTCTTAACAAAGAAAATATGCATTTGATGAAGAAAAATGTAATTCTTGTTAATACAGCCAGAGGTGAAATAATTGACGAATTTGAATTGATAAAAATGTTAAAAAATAAATCAGTTTTTGCCGCTGGTTTGGATGTTTATGAAAATGAACCAAATTTGAAGAAGGAATTCATAAAATTGCAGAATGTTTTTCTACTTCCACACCTTGGCAGTGCAACCTTTGAAGCAAGAAATAAAATGGCTGAATTAGCTGCTAAAAATGTTATAAACGTTTTGAAAGGAAATTCAGCAATATCACAAGTAAATTAAATTAATTACTTATTTTTACTAATAAATTTGAGATATTTATGAGAATTGGAATACCAAAAGAAATTTTTACAGACGAGAAAAGAGTTGCATTAACACCCGCAGGCGTTCAACAATTGACTGAATTAGGACACGTCGTTTACGTAGAAACCACTGCTGGAAAAGCAAGTAAGTTTTGCGATGATGAATACCGCAAAGTAGGTGCAGAAATTGTTTACACTCACGAAGAAGTTTTTCAGCGAAGTGAAATAATTTGTAAAATTGCTCCTGTAAATAATGAAGAAGCCCAATTGCTTGAAGAAGGTCAAATAATATTCTCGTTTTTGCATTTGGGTTACAGTAAAGATGAAATAGTTAAAAATCTTGTCGTAAAAAAAGTAACTGCAATTGCATACGAATTTATTGGGACAGGAGATAATTTCCCGATTCTTCATTTAATGAGCGAAATTACGGGAAAACTTGCAATTCAAATCGGCGAAAAATATTTAGGAAGCGATATTGAGAGTGGACGTGGCATTTTAATTGGTGGATTTCCTGGAGTTTCACCAGCCGCAGTTGTAATTCTTGGAGCTGGAGTTGTAGGGTTTTCAGCGGCGAAAGCTGCAATTGGTAGAGGTGCACAAGTAATAATTCTTGATAAAAACATTGAGAAATTAAGACAAATCGAAAATTCTTTTAGCGGTTCAGTAACAACAGTAGCAGCAAACCCTTCAACAATTGCACGTGGTGTAAAGTTTGCTGATCTAATTATTGGAGCAGTTCCAATAACTGGTGAAAAAATTTCTCATATTGTTTCAGAAGAAATGATAAAAACCATGAAAAAAGGTGCAGTAATTGTGGATGTTTCAATTGATCAAGGCGGAAGTTTCGAGACAAGTCGTCCAACATCTATTTCAAACCCAATTTTTATTAAACACGATGTAATTCATTATTGTGTCCCAAATATGCCTTCACTTGTTTCAAGAAGTTCGAGCTATGGAATTACTAATACAACAATTGAATATATTAAAAATATAGCTGATCACAATTTGGATTACATTTTATTAAAAGACTCTGAAATTACAAACGGAATTTGGGCTCACAAAGGATTTTGCACAAATCAGTTTTTAGCGGAAACTTACAAGATAGATTACAAAAAAATTAGAATTTTCTCAACAAATTAAAAATGAAGTTATAAAATGATAACCGAAAGTATTGAAAATAGAACTTTTACTCCAAGTTGGTATGCAAAGTATAAAAGTAAAATTGTTACGGCAGATGAAGCTGTAAAATGTATCTCTTCAGGAGATAAAATTGTTGTTCAACCTGGCGGAGCTGCCCCGCTTGGTTTAATTCGAGCTCTCGTTGAACGAAAAAATGAGCTTTACGGAGTTGAAATTTATCACATTCTCGTTGTGGGCGATTTACCATATATGCAACCTGGGATGGAAAAACATTTTAAGCACAAAGCATTTTTTATCGGAAGAAATACACGGAAAGCAGTAAATGAAGGAAGAGCAGAATTTATTCCAATTTTCCTTTCTGAAGTTACATTGCTTTTTAAAAATGGAATTATTGTTCCAGATGTTGCATTCATTAATGTTTCGCCGCCAGATGAATATGGATTTTGTAGTTACGGAATTGATGTTGGTAACATCAAAACACCTGCTGAAAAATCAAAAATTGTAATTGCTCAAATCAACAAAAATATGCCACGTGGACTTGGAAATAGCTTTATTCATGTTAATAAAATTGATTTTATTGTTGAACATGATGAACCACTTTTAGAATTACCACAAGTTGACCCTGATACAACTCCCGAAATGCTTAAAGCATACGACAAAATTGGACAAAATATTGCTGAATTAATTGAAGATGGTTCAACTTTGCAAATGGGAATTGGAGCAATTCCAGATTCTGTATTAAAATATTTACATCACAAGAAAAATCTTGGAATTCATACTGAAATGTTTTCTGATGGAATTGTTGAACTAGTAGAAGAAGGAATAATTACAGGAGAAGAAAAAACATTACATCCTGGGAAAATTATTGCTGGTTTTGTCCTTGGTACACGAAAAGCATACGACTTTGTTCACAATAATCCGATAATTGAATTTCATCCGCAAGAATATGTCAATAATCCATTTATTATCGCTCAGAACAAAAAAATGATTGCAATAAATTCTGCAATCGAAGTTGACTTAACAGGACAAGTCTGTTCTGATTCAATCGGGACAAAGTTCTATAGTGGAATTGGCGGACAAGTTGATTTTATTCGCGGAGCTGCACATTCCGAAGGTGGAAAAGGAATTATTGCACTACCTTCAACTACAAAAGATGAAAAAATTTCGAGAATAACACCAATTCTGAAATCTGGGGCTGGTGTTGTTACTTCGCGCGGCGATGTTCGATATGTTGTAACTGAATTTGGCGTTGCACATCTTTTTGGAAAATCAATTCAAGAAAGAGCCAAAGAATTAATTAAAATTGCTCATCCTAAATTTCGAGACGAACTTACCGATTATGCAAAAAAGAATTTTTACATATAATGATTTGAGTTATGATTGCAGTAATTGGAGATATTCACGGTTGTTTTTACACTTTAATTGAACTTGTCGAGAAAATCAAGAAAAAGTATCCTGGCATAAGAATAATTTCAATTGGAGATTTGGTTGATAGAGGAAACTTCAGCTATGATGTTGTGGATTTTATAATAAATGAGCAAATCGATTTCATTCCTGGGAACCACGATTATATGTTTTATCATTTCTTTAAATATCCAACAAGTGTTTTTGCGAGATCTTGGGTTTTTAATGGAAATGAAGCTACTTTAGAATCGTACATTAAACATGAAGATGAAATTTTTGCTCACATCGATTTTATTGCAAAATCGCCCCTTTATCTAAATCTTGATGATGCTTTTATTTCCCACGCTGGAATTTCTAAATATTACAGGAAATTTTTACCAGAAAACTTTCAACAAGATCTTTCAATTTTAGAACAATTTATTTATCGCGATTATCTTCACGATATTGGCGTTTTATGGACTCGCGACCCGCTATTAAATCTTGGAAAACTTCAAGTTGTTGGGCATTCAAAATTTGATAAAGTAAAATTTGATGTTGACGCAAATGCAGTTTATATTGATACTGGAGCGTTTTCTGGGATTGAATTAACTGCTATTATTATTGAAAAAAGTGAAATTATTGAAGTTATTGCTGAAGAAACTCATCTAAACGATATCAGGAAATTTTGATTTATATGTAAGTTGAATGATTTGTAATCTGCTTTCGTCCTTCCAAAACATTTGAAAATGATTTTGATATTGTCGGAGCAGTTCATATTGCTAATCTTTTCACAAAACTTTCGGATGTCGATTTAAGTAATCTTTACAAAACTATGTGTTTCAATTCTTTTATGAAATATTAAGAAGAATTAAATCAATTCTAATTTTTTCAAAAAGTGCAATGTTAAAAATTTCTTTCAGAAAAACTCTGGACTTAGTTATTTTTACCAACTTTTTTTAATTTTTTTTGAGGAATAGATGTTAATTGCACTCGTCCAAATGAATAATGTTATTGGAGATATTTATGGAAACAAAGAAAAGATATTAAAATTCTACGAAAAGGCAAAAGCTGAAAAAGTAGATATTGTAATTTTTCCCGAACTTGCTGTCTGTGGTTACACACCACAAGATTTTGTAGAAAAAGTTGAATTTAGAAATGCAATAGAGAGAATAAATCAAGAAATCGCTTCAAAAACTGATAATAATACAGCAATTATATTTGGAACTATTACTCAACGAGATGAAAATGTTGGAACTGGTGTTTATAATTCTGCAGTAATGGCATTTGATGGAAAAATTCAATTTATTCAAGATAAAACACTTTTACCAAACTATGATGTTTTTGACGAAAGAAGATATTTCGAATCTGCAAAATCTGTCGAAATTTTTGAATTCAAAGACGAAAAATTAGGAATTTCTATTTGCGAAGATATTTGGAATGATGACGATTATTGGAAACACAGAAAATATGAAATCGATCCTGTTGAAACATTGATTGAAAAAGGGACAAGTTTATTACTAAATATTTCAGCAAGTCCTTATGGCTATGGAAGAAGAAAAGAACGTTTTGAAATGCTTTCTACTTTAACAAAAACTAACAAAATTCCACTTGCTTATGTTTGCACTGTTGGTGCACAAACCGATTTAATTTTTGATGGCGCCAGTATGTGTTATAATTCCAAAGGTGATTTAGTTAAAATCGGCAAAAAGTATGATGAAGATTTCATTCTATTCAACACAAAGGAAAATTATTCTCCAATAGTTGAATTTGAAGGTTCTTTTGGCGAAGAAATAATTTCCGCACTAACTTATGGATTGAAAGAATATCTCTCCAAAACCGGTTTTAAGAAAGTTGTTTTAGGTTTAAGTGGTGGAATAGATTCTGCAATAGTTGCTTTCATCGCCGCAAATGCAATTGGGAAAGAAAATGTTACTGCCGTTATGTTGCCATCTGAAATATCGAGCGAAGGAAGTATTGTTGATTCAGAAAAATTGATAAAAAATTTGGGAATAAATTCTTTAAAAATTCCAATAATTAATGGAGTAAATACAATCCAAGCTGAACTTTCTTCAATTTTTTCTGGAACAGAGCCCAATGTTGCTGAAGAAAATATTCAATCTCGCTTGCGTGGTTTGTATTTAATGGCTCTTTCAAATAAATTCAATTGGCTTTTACTTTCAACTGGAAATAAATCTGAAATTGCAGTTGGTTATGCAACTTTATATGGCGATATGAATGGCGGTTTGGCGGTAATTGGAGATGTTTATAAAACTCAAATTTATCAATTAGCTAAATATATCAACCGAAATGAAGAAATTATCCCAAATGAAATAATCCAAAAAGCCCCTTCAGCAGAACTAAAACCAAATCAAACTGATCAAGATACTTTGCCTGAATATCACAAACTTGATGCTATTTTAACAAGATATTTGGAAGATTATAAAGAATATCATCAAATTGTTGCAGAAGTTGGGGAACCAGATTTAGTTCAAAAAGTACTAAGATGGGTTGATTTGAATGAATACAAACGATTTCAAGCTCCACCAGTTTTAAGAGTTACAACAAAATCTTACGGTTACGGACGAAGATTTCCGATTGTTCAAGGTTGGAGAAAATAAAAAAGGAGAATAAATGAATAAATTAAAATTAATAATAATTATAACTTTCGCATTTCTACTAAATTCCCACAGTTTTGCCCAATTATTTAGTTCACAAGAAAATTTAGTTGCGATGAAATCATTTTCATCTTTCGAACAAATCCAGCAGAATTCTGAATTTAAATTGGCGTTTGAACTTGATATTGCAAAAACTTGGCATATAAATTCCAACACACCAAACGAAGATTTTCTAATCAAATCCGAAATAAATATTCCCAAATCTGAAAATTTTGAAATTGTAAAAGTTGTTTATCCAAAAGCAAAAGACATAAAATTTAGCTTTTCTGATAAACCAGTTTCAGTTTACGAAGGAAAAGAAACAATCGGCGTTGTGATGAAATCCACAAAAAATATCCCTTTTGGAGAATATACAATCCCAATTGAATTTATTTATCAAGCATGCAACGATGCTACTTGTATGGCTCCAGTTTCAATTTTTGACACAATAAAAATTGAAGTAGTCGATAATAAAACTCCGATTAATGAAATAAATTCCGAAATTTTTTCAAATTTAGATTTAAATTATTCAACCGAACAAAAAATTGAATCAGATGACAATTCACTTGCCAATACTTTGGAATCGAGCGGAATTCTGCTTTCGCTACTTATTGTTTTTCTTGGTGGATTGGCATTAAACTTAACACCTTGTGTTTATCCATTAATTCCAATAACTATTGGTTTTTTCGGTGGACAATCGGAAGGAAATACAACAAAATTATTTTTTATGGGATTATTTTATCTGCTTGGAATGGCACTAACATATTCAGTGGTTGGAGTTGTAACCGCACTTTCGGGAGCAGTTTTTGGTACTTTGATGCAAAATCCTTATGTAATAATTGGAATCGTTCTCGTCTTAATTTTACTTTCTTTAAGCCAATTTGGTGTTTATGAATTCAAACTTCCCGATTCGTGGGCAATGAAAGCTGGTGGTGCAAAAAATGGATATTTCGGCGCCTTTTTTATGGGATTAACGATGGGAATTGTTGCCGCTCCTTGTATCGGACCTTTTGTACTTGGATTAGTTACAGTTGTTGCAACAAAAGCTGATTTATTTTATGGATTTATAATGTTTTTTACCTTGGCAATTGGACTTGGTCTTCCGTATTTAATATTAGCTGTTTTCTCGGGGAAAATTAAAAATCTTCCGCGAGCAGGCTTTTGGATGGAAGCAGTAGAACACATTTTCGGATTATTATTACTCGGAATGGCTTTATATTTTGCCTTGCCACTAATTCCAAAAGAAATAAATATTTATGTTTTGCCAATATTTATGATAATTTCTGCCATTTTCTTAATATTTTTTGATAAAACAGCAAATGACAGAAAAGGTTTTAGAATTTTCAAGAACATATTTTCAGTAATAATTATTGCAGTTTCGGTTTGGATGCTTATTCCAACCGAAAAACAAAACCCAGATTGGCAGTACTACACAAATCAGGATTATGAACAAGCAATTTCATCAAATCAGAAAATTATAATAGATTTTTACGCTGATTGGTGTATTCCTTGTAAAGAATTAGATGCACTAACTTTTTCCAATAAAGATGTAATTTCTAAAATGAATGAATTCAAATCGTTCAAAGTTGATATGACTAAATCAACATCGGAAGAAACAGAAAAAATCCGACAAAAATTCAACATTGTTGGTATGCCAACGGTATTAATTATTGATTCAAAAGGAAATGAAATTAAAAGAATAACTGGTTTTGTAGAAGCAAATGAATTCCTTAAAATTATTAATTCTGTAAAATAAACTAAATATAGATAGATTCATCTTATTTTTATTTATTTTTACTATTCATTTTTAATTTATTGTTAAACAAAAAAAAAGAGACTTAAAATGTCAGAAGAAATCAAACAAAAAAAAGTTGAGAGTTTAACAGACGTAACAGTAATGTTCGCTGGCGACTCTGGGGACGGTATGCAGCTTACTGGGACACAATTCAGTAACACAACTGCTTTGGTTGGTAATGATTTAAATACATTACCAGATTATCCAGCTGAAATCCGCGCCCCCGCTGGAACGATTTACGGAGTAAGTGGATTCCAGTTGCACTTTGGGTCAGGCAATGTTCACACACCAGGAGATTCGCCTGATGTGTTAGTTGCAATGAATCCCGCCGCACTTAAAAAAAATCTTCCAAACTTAAAACCAAATGCAATGATTATTATTAATTCCGATGCTTTTGATTCAAAAGGATTAAAATTAGCAAAGTATGAAAAAGATCCATTAAAAGATGGGTCGTTAGCAGGTTTTAAGGTTTTCGAAGTTCAAATTACAACATTAACTCAAAATGCTTTATCTGACACTGGTTTAAGCGTAAAGGATATTCAAAGAAGTAAAAACTTTTTTGCACTCGGATTAATGTATTGGTTATTTGATAGACCAATCGAGCCAACTATTGAATGGGTTGAGACAAAATTCAAAAAACAGCCAATTCTTGTAGATGCAAATATTAAAGCATTAAAAGCTGGTTATTATTATGGTGATACAACTGAAATGTTTGCTACCAAATTTAAAGTAGAATCTTCGAAACTTACTCCAGGAAGATATAAAAATATTTCTGGAAACGAAGCAACTGCTGCTGGATTAGTAGCTGCATCTTTATTAAGCGATTTACCACTTTTCCTTGGTTCTTATCCAATAACTCCTGCATCCGAAATTTTGCATACTTTAAGCAAATATAAAAATTATGGCGTTATCACTTTTCAAGCTGAAGATGAAATTTCTGGAATTTCATCTGCAATTGGTGCATCTTTCGGTGGACATTTAGCAATTACAACCACAAGTGGTCCTGGATTAGCACTTAAAACTGAAGCTGCTGGTCTTGCAGTTATTACTGAACTTCCGCTTGTTATTGTTGATGTACAACGCGGCGGACCAAGTACGGGTTTACCAACAAAAACTGAACAAGCTGATTTACTTCAGGCAATGTACGCAAGAAATGGAGAAGCACCAATTCCAATAGTTGCAGCTTCAACTCCTTCAGATTGTTTTTATATGGCAATTGAAGCATCAAGAATAGCTTTGCAACACATGACTCCAGTAATTCTTTTAACAGATGGTTACATTGCAAATGGAACTGAACCTTGGAGAATTCCTGAAGTTTCTGAATTAAAGAAAATTGAAGTTAAATATGCTGATAATCCCGAAACTTTCCAACCATACAACCGAGATGAAAATCTTGTTCGTCCTTGGGCTCCTGCTGGAACTCCAGGTTTTGAACACAGAATCGGCGGGTTAGAAAAATCAAATATTACTGGAGACGTAAGCTACGATCCAGATAATCATCATGAAATGGTAAAGATTAGAGCTGAAAAAGTTAATAGAATTAAAAACTTTATTCCAGATCTTGAAGTGCTTGGAGACAAAGATGCTGACACAATTGTAATTGGTTGGGGTGGTACTTACGGAGCAATTTATGATGCTGTGGATAGAGTTCGAGAAAAAGGACATAAAGTCGCTCAAGCTCATTTCCGTTATATTCATCCATTCCCAAAAAATACTGGTGAAGTTCTAAAAAAATATAAAAAAGTAATTTTGCCAGAAATTAACGACGGACAACTTGCAAAATTGTTAAAAGCTGAATTCTTAATTGATATTATTCAACACAACTTAATTCGAGGCTTACCATTCCGTTCGTCAGATTTAGAAAAAGTAATAATTGAAAATCTTGGAGGTAACAATGACTGACCAAACAAAAATTGAAACAACAGAATTGAAACTTACCGCAAAAGATTTTTCTTCTGGACTTGATGTTAGATGGTGTCCAGGTTGTGGTGATTATTCTATTTTAGCACAAACACAGCGCGTATTTGCAAATCTTGGTTACCAAAAACACGAACCATTGATTGTTTCTGGAATTGGATGTTCAAGTAGATTTCCTTATTATATGTCAACTTACGGATTCCACGGAATTCACGGAAGAGCAGCTGCAATTGCAACTGGATTAAAATTAGTAAAACCTGATCATCCAGTTTGGGTTGCAACTGGCGATGGCGATTTGATGAGCATTGGTGGAAATCACTTTATTCACGCTTGCCGAAAAAATGTCGATCTTAAAATTATGTTATTTAACAACAGAATTTATGGATTAACAAAAGGACAATATTCACCAACATCTGAAACTGGAAAAATTACAAAAACTTCACCTTATGGCGTTGTTGATTATCCTTTTAATCCAACTGCTTTGGCACTTGGAGCAAACGCTACATTTGTTGCCCGAACAATAGATAGAGATCCAAAACAACTTCAATATATTATTGAGGAAGCAGCAAAGCACAAAGGAACAGCTTTCATCGAAATTCTACAGAATTGTGTAATCTTTAATGATGGAGCTTTTGATGATCTATCTAAAAAAGACGTAAAAGATGATAATATTTTAATACTTGAGCACGGAAAACCGATGATTTTTGGCAAGGACGCCGATAAAGGAATTATGCTAAACGGATTTACGCCAATCGTTGTAAATTTAAATGTAAATCCACAATTGGAAAACATGCTTCTTGTTCACGATGAATTTGAAGAATCTGGAATCCTTGCAGATATTCTTACTCACATGTCAGAAAAATCTGGTTTACCAACTCCTTTCGGAATATTCAGACGCGTAAAACGACCAACTTACGTCGAAGGCGTTACAAAACAAATAAACGAAGTTACTGAAAAGAAAGGAAAAGGGACTTTACAAAAATTGCTGAACGAAGGTAATATTTGGGAAGTTAAATAATCCTAAAAAAGTTCTTTAAGGCGAAGTAATCAATTACATTACTTCGCCTTTTTTTTAAATTTCTATGGAAAATCGAATGTTAACATTTCAACAATTAGCAAATATTTTTGAGAAAAGCCAAAATTTTGTGATAATCTCGCACATCAATCCAGATGCCGATGCTATTGGTTCGGAATTGGCGTTTTTAAAGGCTTTACAATTTAGGAAAAAAAATGCAAAAATTATCAATCACTCTGAAACACCCGATTTTGTCGCTTTTTTAGATGAACAAAATGAAATTGAAGTTTATAGACCCGAAGTTCATGATAAAATTATAGAAAACGCTGATGTAATTCTTATTGTTGATTTAAGTAATTTATCTCGAGTTGGTTCAGTGGAAGAAATTATCAGAAAATCGAATAAAACAACTATTTATTTCGATCATCACCAAAATCCAGATGATTTTACGGATTTACAAATAATCAATACTGAAAAAGTAGCTGTTGGTGAAATGGTTTTTGATTTTCTCACGGAGACACAATTCGCTCCAATTTCAAAGCAAATTGCAAATGCAATTTATACCGCTATTCTAACTGATTCTGGGTATTTTCGTTACGAACGAACAACTTCGCACACATATAACATTGCTGGGATATTATTGGAGATTGGTGTAAATCCGAAATGGATTTTTGAAATGCTTTATGAACAAAATTCATTAATTCGCTCGCATTTATTAGGTTTTGCTCTAATTTCTTCAGAACTTCACGGAGGTGGTAAAATTTGCTCAATTACAATTCGTAACGATATTTTATCAAAACTAAATGCTAATGAATCAGATATTGAAGGAATTACAAGTTACACATTATCAATTAAAAATGTTAGAATTGGGTTAGTTTTTGTTGAATATGAAAATGAAATCAAAGCGTCTTTCCGTTCGCGAGGGACAATTCCGATGAACAAATTAGCTTCTGAATTTGGTGGCGGCGGACATATAAATGCGGCTGGAATACGATTAGAAAACATCAATTTTGATGAAATTCGCAACAAAATTATCAACAGAGCAATTGAATATTTAGATATGGAAGAGAAAAAATAAATGAAAAACGTTCTTGAAATTAAGTTTATTAATGAATTTATTGAAAATGACAAACGAACACTTTTTGTAAAATTTATAAACAAAGAAATTATTTTAGATGAAATTAAGTTCTTAAAATCAAATAAAAAAATTGATATTTCAGAAGTGATTGATATTCTAAACGAAGAAAAAGAGATTTTATTTAATTACTACAAAAAAGATTTAGATTATCTACTTCTTCCTTTTATCAAACAAAATTTAACAACCGATACTTTTCGCGATTTGACAAGCAAAGTTATTGGGAATTTGGGAAATCAATATCGTCGAGTTGTTTTACAAGCAAAATATTCCCCAAAAGTTCAAGAAGTTTTTCGAGATTATCAACTTTTCATAAATTCAATTATTGAAGGCTGTTTTTTAGGAAATTACACATTTGACGAATTCCAAAAAGCTGATAATTCAATAAAATCTCAGGATTTAGATACAAGTACATCAAATTCCCCAAAGTTTGTAGTAGTTGATATTTTAATTCAAGAGCAAGTTCCAAATGAGTTAATCAAAACAAATGAAAAAATATTTACCGCTGTAAACTTTACACGCGATTTGATAAATATGCCAGCAAATATTCTGAACACAACGGAATTTGTGGAACAAATCAAAAATCATTTTACAAAAACAAATGTAAAAGTTGAAGTTTTTGACCAAAAATGGTTAGAAAAAAACAAAATGAATGCAATTTTATCAGTCGGTAAAGGAAGTAAAAATCCACCATTCTTGGTTAAACTTCATTATAAACCCGAAAAAAAGAAAAATCTAAAAAAAATTGCACTTGTTGGAAAAGGTGTTGTTTACGATTCAGGTGGTTATTCGATAAAACCGACTGCTTCAATGTTCGATATGAAAACAGATATGGCTGGAGCGGCTGTTGTTGCGGGAATAATTTCAACAGCAAAAAAACTTAATTTAGATTTTGAATTAATTGGATTTCTACCAATTGTAGAAAATATGATTGATGGAAATTCACTAAAACCTGGTGATATAATTTCATCAAAAAGTGGAAAAACAATTGAAATTATGGATACAGATGCTGAAGGAAGATTGATTTTGGCAGACGCTTTGGAATTTGCACAAGAATTCAAACCCGATTTCATTTTCGATTTTGCAACATTAACTGGTGCTGCAGTTGTTGCATTAGGGGAATCTATTTCTGCTTTTTTTACAGAAAATGAAACCCTTTCAAAGATGCTGATGCAATCTTCAAATTCTACTTATGAACGAATTTGGCAACTTCCTCTTCCAAACGATTATAAAAATATGTTAAAAAGTGAAATTGCTGACATTAAAAATCTTGGTGAACGATGGGGTGGAGCAATTACAGCAGCTTTATTTCTACAATATTTTCTTGAAAAAGATTACCAAAAAAATTGGGTCCATTTTGATATTGCTGGACCTACTTCAAAACACAAGCAATCATTCTATACTAATAAATCAGCAACTGGTTTTGGCGTAAGATTAATTATCGATTTCCTTAGAAATTGGAATTTTTCTAAATAATATACTTTGCTTAAAAGAAGTATCCGATTAATTTCGATTATGAACTTGCTGTAAGTAATTTTATCTAAAAACTTTAATATGAAAAAATAAGCGAATACAGAGATTCGCTTAAAAAATTCACTTTTCCAATCTAAAAACATATCCTGAAGTTGGACAAACTATTAATTCTTTTTCCTTTACTATTTTCCCTTTCAAATTTACTTTTTGCGGATTTACTATTTCCCTCCAAACTCCTTTTGGAAATTCAATTTTAAGCTCTTCTTTTGGATTAGCATTCATCACTACAAAATATTTTTCATTTTCATATTGCACTGTATAAACAATAGAAAAATCATTATTTGCAACATCAATAAAAGTAACATCATCATATTTTGCCCTTCTGAAAACATTTGAACTTTTACGTAAATCAATCAAACCTTTGTAATAATCGGTTAAATTTGCGTTTATCTTCGCTAAATCGAAATTCAAATAATTTGTATTATTATCTTTATTATATGAGTTGTGGTCAATCTCGCCAAAATGGGAATCAATTGTGCTATCAGCCACATCTATTACTTTAGAACGTGCAAATTCTTGTCCTTCGTGAATCATTGTAATTCCACGAGATGTAAATAAGAATAAAGCGGCTAATTTGTGCATTTTTAGTTCAATTTCAGATAATTTATAGTGTTCAGAAAGATTTTCAATTTTCTGATGTTCTTTTAATTTTTTTAAGCCTAATCTAATAAAATCACCCAAAGTTAAATCGTCGTGTGATTCTAAATAATTAACAGAATGCGATTCTTCTTGAAATAAGCCTAATGAATCTTTAACTAAAGTTCCGCGTACATAACTTTTTATTCGATTTAAGGAATTATTTCCTTCCCATTTCCCAAAAATCCAACCAAGTCCATCATTCACATTCTGCCCTTTAATTCCATTTCGAATTTGGTCGTTCCAAGCTGCCCAACCTCGTTCAGAAAAACCAGCTGGATCATATCCGCCACCCCAAGGTTCAGCAATAATTATTACATTCGGATTAATCTTTTTAGCTTGAGCAATTATCTCTTCAGTCGTTTCCCAATCAATTAACTTGGCTAAATCAAAGCGAAAACCATCAATATGATATTCATTCATCCAATAAAGAATAGATTCAATAATTAATTTACGCAACATCGGAGCTTCGGTTCGCAAATCGTTTCCGCAATAACTTTCAGCAATATAATTGCCTTTGTTATCCAATCTGAAATAATATTCTTTACTAATTTCCTTCAAATTACCAATTTCATATTCAGAAAGATGATTGTAAACAACATCCATAATTACAGAAATTCCATTTTGGTGAAATTCATCAACCATTTTTTTGAATTCTGTAACTTGATTTCCTTTTGTCCCCATCCAACTATTAAATTCAAAATGTTTCCATTGCTCTGAATAATACGCTGATGGAGCGAAAAACGCAGCAGTCATATATCCCCAATGGTTCCTTTCATACGGATTCCAAGTATTTAATTTTCCATTAAATTCTTTATTGAATGGAATTTCCAGATTTCCAAATTCTTGTGCTGGAAGCAATTCAACTGCATTTACACCAAGATTTTTTATGTAATTTATTCCACCCACTTGATTTTTTTCAACCAAGCCTGAATAAGTTCCAGCTTGATTATTTTTGGCTGTTTCGTGAGCTGTTAAATCACGAATATGCATTTCGTATATTATAAAATCCTTCCAGTTTCTTGCAATCCATTTATTTTCACTTTTCCATTGATAATCATTTTGCATATAAATTGATAAACGAGGATTACCGTAAATATTTAATGTAGTAACGGCTTTTGAATAAGGGTCAATTGAGATTGGAGGATTTTCTGATAATTTATTATAAACCTTAAACCCATAATAGAAAAAGTCTGATTTTTTAGGTAGAATAACTTCCCAAACACAGGCAGAATCCTTTTTCATCTCAAATAAATTCCCACAAGATAAATCTAAAGTATCAGAAATGTAAAGCTGCACTTTATCGGCTGTTGGTGAAAATATACGAAAAACAAGATTGTTTTTTGCCAATGAAACACCCATTTCTTTTTCAGAAAAGTATTTATCCAATTTATTTGTCTTAAAAAGAATTGATTCAGTACTATTTTGAGCCATAATTAAACCGCTTAGAAATAAAATAATTAATAATTTTTGTAGATTTTTCATATAAAATCCTATTCTGCTTTAACTTCAATAATTTCGTCCCAATTTGTTGTATATCTTGGAGAAAGATATTCTCTTTTAAGTTGCCATTTTTTGTTTTGCCCCATAATAGCAAGTTTTACTGTATCTTTACCATATTTTTTGTTAATCTCATCTAATTTCCCCATCAAATTTGAATGTTTTGTTGTATCAAATTCGTAGAATAGATTTCCTTGCACGGAATTCTCATCCATTAATTCTGTTACAATAACGCCTGCCTTTTTATAGTAAAATCCTTTTTCAAAAATAAGATTTAATGCCTTAAGAGCAAATTTTACTATTTCTAATTGAGAATTCGTAGGTATTGGTAACGCAAGAGTTTTACTGTTATAATATTGAGAATCGTGTTCGGCAAAAGGATCGGTGTGAATAAAAACAGTTAAATACGTTGCAATTGAATTTTGCCGACGTAATTTTTCAGAACAACGAGATGCATGAGTTGCAATAGCTTCTTGTACATTTGCAAAATCATCAGTTTTCTGACTAAACGAGCGAGTAGTAGCAATTCCTTGCTTTTTAGGTCTGACTTCTTCTAAATCAATTCTCGGAAATCCCTTCAATTCCTGAAGTGTTTTCAACCCGACTTTTGTCATATTCTTAAGAATCCAACTTTCCGGCATCTGAATAAAATCCCAAGCTGTATTTATAATTTTTTTTCGAAGAAATTTAGAATATTGCCTCCCAATTCCCCAAACTTCTTCAATTGGTGTAGATTTTAGAGCGGTATTTTCCTTTTCCTCAGAATCAAGGATGCAAATTCCTTCACTTTTTTTTGCAAGATGATTAGCAATTTTTGAAAGTGTTTTTGTCCTACCAACCCCAATTCCAACAGGTAAAGATAAATATTGAGAAATTGTATTTTTTATATTTTTCGCATATTGCAAATAATTCATTCCATTTTGCAAAGGTAGAATTCGAATGAAAGCTTCATCAATAGAGTAGATTTCCACTTCTGGCGAAAATTCTCGCAAAATTTGATGTAATCTATGACTCATATCTCCATATAATTCATAATTACTACTAAAAACAACAACATTATTTTTTTCTACAATAGATTGAATCTTAAAAAATGGTTCTCCCATTTTAATCCCTAAATTTTTAACTTCCTGAGAGCGTGAAATCACACAACCATCGTTATTACTTAAAACTAAAACTGGAACATTAGATAGTTTTCTATTAAATGCTCTTTCACAACTAACATAAAAATTGTTTGCATCAATTAAAGCATACATTAAAAATGCCTATGAATTGAATAAGTTACTACTCCCCAAATATCAAGCGTACTTTTGTCATCAATTTCAAGAGGAGGAAAATCTGGATTATCGGGCATTAAAACGATTTTTTTTGAATTTACTCTTTTGACTCGTTTTATTGTAAATTCACCATTAATTGAACAAACCAAAATTGAACCAATAATTGGTTGAATAGATTTATCAATAATTAATATATCTTCATTAAAGATATTAGAATGATTCATAGAATTCCCTTTAACCTTAGCAAAAAAGGTCGAGGATTTATTTTTTATAAGATATTGATTCAAATCTAATGTATCTTCTATGTAATCATCCGCAGGAGAAGGAAAACCAGCTTTAATACTTTCTATTAATATTGGTATTTTAACTTCGGTAGAAGTATCAGGTAAATATATTTCTATAGTAGGTGGTTTATGTAATCTTATTATTTTCATTAAATTATTATTTTTTTAATATTAAAATTACAACAATTTACTAATTGAATAAGTGTAGTTTAAAACAAAAAAACCCTTCATAATTGAAGGGTTTAAAATAAAAACTGGCGGCTTCCTACTCTCCCACAAAGTTGCCTATGCAGTACCATCGGCGTTTAAGGTCTTAACTTCTCTGTTCGGAATGGGAAGAGGTGTTTCACCTTAGCTATAGTCACCAGTAAAATTAATGTTAATTAATTAAAAATTTTAGATTGAAAGAGTAAGTAAAAGAATTTAATAAGAATAAAATAATAAATGGCTAAGCCTCACGACTTATTAGTACTACTCAGCTGAATATGTTACCATACTTATACTTGTAGCCTATCAACCTCGTCATCTTCGAGGAGTCTTTAGTCCTGAATTACCAGGAGGGATACATCATCTTAGAGTTGGCTTCGCACTTAGATGCTTTCAGCGCTTATCCATTCCGAACGTAGCTACCCAACTATGCCACTGGCGTGACAATTGGTGCACTAGAGGTTCGTTCATTCCGGTCCTCTCGTACTAGGAATAAATCTCTTCAAGTATCCTGCGCCCGCAGAGGATAGGGACCGAACTGTCTCACGACGTTCTGAACCCAGCTCACGTACCGCTTTAATTGGCGAACAGCCAAACCCTTGGGACCTTCTTCAGCCCCAGGATGCGATGAGCCGACATCGAGGTGCCAAACCTTGCCGTCGATATGAACTCTTGGGCAAGATCAGCCTGTTATCCCCGGAGTACCTTTTATCCTTTGAGCGACGGCACTTCCACACGCTACCGCCGGATCACTAAGTCCTACTTTCGTATCTGTTCGATCTGTATATCTCACAGTCAAGCTTCCTTATGCCTTTACACTCTACGCATGATTACCGACCATGCTGAGGAAACCTTTGAGAGCCTCCGTTACTTTTTGGGAGGCGACCGCCCCAGTCAAACTACCCGCCTAACAGTGTCCCGAATCCTGATTCAAGGATTGCGGTTAGAATCCAGATAAGCCAAGGGTGGTATTTCAACGTTGACTCTACCGAAGCTAGCGCTCCGATTTCATAGTCTCCCACCTATCCTACACATGACTTGTCCGAACCCAATGCTAGGGTGCAGTAAAGGTTCACGGGGTCTTTCCGTCCATCTGCGGGTAACCGGCGTCTTCACCGGTACCACAATTTCACCGAGCTCGTGGTCGAGACAGTGCCCAAATCGTTACACCATTCGTGCAGGTCGGAACTTACCCGACAAG
>DYLK01000007.1 GCA_020722065.1 Melioribacter roseus | reverse complement strand
AATTGATAATTATGTGAGCCAGCGGTCATTTCTTTATCTATCAAAGTTGCTACTCTTTCTCCGAGTGTGTTGAATAATTCCAATTTTACGTGCGAATCTTTAGGAATGCTAAAACTAATTTGTGTACTTGGGTTAAATGGATTTGGGTAGTTTTGAGATAATGAATATTCTTTTGGAAGATTTGAAATATCATCAATATCAACTTGTGAGTCAGTATAATGCCAAATATTTATATCATCAACAAAAAAGCCATCGCCAACAACATATTCATCAGATTCTATCATAAACCTAATTTTAATGTTTTGTCCAATAAAATCTGTCAAATCAATTCTTTCTTCAACCCAATCTGATTTAATTCCATCATAAATTGGAGCACCAATTGGAAGTTGTCTCCCTTGTCCATTTGCACTTTTTGTGTATAAACCTGGCATATCAATCCAACTTGAACCATTATTATTTGATACTGAAACACGGGCACAATCCCATCCAGATTCAATGTCCCATTTAGCTTGGAATGAAAGGAATGGATTTACAACATCTGTTAAATCAATTGAATTTGTTAGATAAAATTTATTAGTGATATCGTCATAATAATCACCATTTTTGCTGTCAGTATAAGAATTTGGAGAAGAAACGAAATCAGAGGCAATTTCATCCCATTTTTGTGAAGAATTTGATGAAGATAAAGTCCACAATGTTTCAATAACATTTGTAGTATCTTCAAAAATAATTTCTGGAGTTCCAACAGTAAAAGCAACTGTATCTTCGGAAATCAAGTTCCCATTCATACTTATTGAAGCAAAAAAATGAATTTCTTCTGCAATTGATGCATCTTCTGAAACAATTAGCTGAAGAGAATCTGTGCTAATTGAACTTTCTCTCGCTGGCAAATTTTGAATAATAATTGGTCTGCCATTAATAGTTAATTTATCAGATAGGCTGGTAAATGTAACAACAATATTTGAGGCATCACTTAACCCAAGATTTTTTATCTTGATTGCAGCTTTTGTAGTATCTCCAGGATTAATAAATTCATTTTGGTATATAACTTCGTCAAGTGAAACAAATTCACCTGCAACCCAAGCAAGAAATAAATTTGGATACAAATTTTCTTGAGCGAGTGGTAAAATTCTATTTTCAGGTGGCCAAAATCCATCTGATGAAGAACCAACTTCAGGCGTCATCGAGATAATTTTATTTTTCTCAAATTGTTCACCGTACATCCAATCATCTGCAGCACCATTAACTTCATAAATTATATCAGATGAAGTTCCCCATGTGTAACCATTGAATTGAGTCATATTTGCTGCATATTCCCAAAATATTAAAGAATCAGGAACTTGTGCATCGATGTAACCCCAGGGAATAATTAATAAATTACTATAAGTATGATAGTTTAATGCAGTTACAAAATGTCGGGAATTTACAAAAAGGCGAACATTCTCCGTTTCTGGTTCTGAAAATGGACTGCTCCCGCGATAAGTTTCGTCATAACCATCTCCACTTGAGCCAATATCATTATAAGCCCATTTGTAGCCCCAATTCCGATTTAAGTCAACGCCACGAGATCCATCGGTATTATAGCTTCTGTTTTTACGCCACATTCCTCCGCCATTTGGATCAATTGTTTGATTATAAACATAACCATCAACATTAAAAACAGGCAAAAAATACATTTCGCGATTGTTCACAAGGTAAGTTACTTCATCATCAATCCCATAATTTTCGAGTAAATAGAACATAAAATAAATCATTTGCATCATTGCTTCTGGTTCTCGAGCATGAATTAGGGAATTGTAAAAAACTTCTGGCTCTTCTTCGTCAATTTCTGGATTGTCAGATATTTTAGCAACGTACATCGGTCTGTTTTCTAATGTGTTGCCAATGCTAAATTTTTCGGTTATTATATTTGGATAATTTGTTCGCATTTCATCTAATTTAGCATAAACTTCATCTGCTGTTAAAAATCCTCCCATTGAACCATAATCAAACCCAGAAACTCCATAAATTAATTTACTTTGTTCTAAAGCTGATTTTTTTTCTAAATCGGTCATTTTATCGCGGGTTTTGTAGTAACTTTTCCAATCTTCAATTAAAATTGAATAACTAATTCCAAGTTGTTCCAATTTTTCAATTTGCTTTTCTTCAACAAAAACTTGAATTGATTTTTTATTTTGACCGAATACTGGAACGGCATCTACAATTCCAACTTTTTTTAATGATATAATTTCATCTTTGCTGTTGATGTTAATTTCAATTTTTTTGTAATTTTGGGCAAAAAATGAAGTAAAAAACAATAAACTCAAAACCAAATATTTCATAAATCTCCTTATTAAATAAATTTGTAACTAAATGGATAATGATAAATTTCACCTTCAACAGTTTTAATAGCTGCTAATATTGGGAAAATTAATGGAAAAAAAACAAAAATTAATAAATTTGGTATTCCCATTAAAACAATTACTAAAATTGCGGAAAAAATCAAAGCTATTGTATATGTAATCTGAAAATTAATTGCTTCTTTTGCATTGTCTGTAATTAAAACTGATTCATCTTTTTTAAGTTGCCACAAAAGTAATGGAATTAGAATATTCCCAAAAGGAATTATAAATAATGCAAAAGCTGAGATATGTATAAGTGCAGACCAATTTCTGATTTCTTTTTCATTCATTTATTTTTCCTTTTTTGATTATAAAAATAGTTAAATAAAATATTTCTAACTAAACGAATATTTGGAATAAAATTCATAGGAATGTTGCAAATCTCGAATAATTAAATATATTTGTGTACCAATATTTTAATATTTAGGAAAAAAATTAAACCGCGGGGTGGAGCAATTGGTAGCTCGTCGGGCTCATAACCCGAAGGTTGTCAGTTCAAGTCTGGCCCCCGCTACAAAAAAAGTCCCGTTTTTAACGGGACTTTTACTTTTTAAAGATGGTTTCGAAAAGATTTCACTTTCCTTTGCCCTATTTAGATGAGAAATATTTTGACGAATTTAATTGTTTCATCAAAAATAAAACCAAGATAATATATCCCGCTTGTCAAATCTTTGACATTCCATTTGAAAATTGTTCTTTCTTTTTCATAAGCTGGTAAAATAGGCGACAATTCTAAATTATCTTCAAAAATGTTAAATGATTTTATTTTGATATCATTTGGATTTTTATGCAATAAAAATGTAAGTACGCAACAATTCAACTCATTTTTTCGATTTATATAATAACTTGGTATTTCATTTCTCGAAAAAGTATGATTTTCCAATTCTTTCCCAAAAAATAATTTAATGAATTCTAATTCATTACTACTCGAATTATAAATTGAACTTGAACGAACTTTTTTATTTTCAATTTTTTCTGTATTGTAGCGGACTTCTAATTGACTAGTCATATTAACCTCCTAAATTTTGTTGAAATTCTTCAACAGATTTTTGTTGATTGTAGAAATTTATCAACTCAATTTTCTCAAAAAACATTTTATATTATTGAATAATGCAATATCTTTTTATTAATATGTGTTAATTCAACAAATAATATGCCAGCAAAATATATAATACCGAAAATAAAATACTTATTGTCTAATTACTTTTTTGATTAAATTAGACATTAAATCTTATTAAACTTTTTGGTGTTATGTTTAAACAAAAAAACTATTGGTTAGTTGATGAAAAAGTTGGAACAATTTCCTATTGTCGATGTGGATTTTCGAAGAATTTCCCCTTGTGTGATAATTCGCATGAAAATTTGAATTCTCAACCATATAAAGTTACTGTCAAAGAAAATCGAAGAGTAGCAATTTGCGGCTGTGGAAAATCAACGAAAATGCCATACTGCGATGGTAAACACGGAAAGTAATTTTTAATATATTCCACAATAAATGAACAACATATTTTTAACTTTTGCAGGAAATTGTAAAAAGTATCGTAATTTTGGCATATAAAAAATGATAAAAGTAGAATTAATCGAGTAATACTACCAATAATTAAAAATATGCTCACACACGAAATCGATAAAATTTTAACAAATATTTCTAACAAACTCTCTGAAAATTATTCAGCCAAAATTACTTCTCTGATATTTCCAATTCCCAGATTAACTTCAAAAGCACTAATTGAATATTGTAAAAAAAATAGAACTGATTTTTTTTATTGGAAAAAACCATCTGAAAAGTTCACTTTTTTGGCAATTGGCAAACTTTTAGATTTTTCTAATAATGATTCATCCATAAAAAAAATAGAATCTGAAATCGAAAATATGATGAATAATGTTCAAACAAATTGGGCTGAATTTTCAATAAGCAATATCCCACTTTTTGTTGGTGGCGTTAAATTTCACAATTCTGACAAAACGGAAATTTGGCAAGATTACCAATTCCAAAATTGGATTTTACCAAAATATGCTTTCATCAGAAATGAAAATGATTATTTTCTTCAGATTAATTTTGTGAATGAAAATGTGAACGTAAATTTCATTATTTCGGACATTTCTGCGCTTTTGAATCAAACTTCGACAAATGAAGATGAACAAAATCGACAAAATGGAAAAGTGAAAAGCGAACTGAATGATTTCGCTGAATGGGAAAATCAAATTAAAGATTCTCTTAAATTGATTTCGGAACGCAAGTTAAATAAAATTGTGATTTCTCGTTACGAAGTGAAGGAAATTGACGAAAATCCACCAATTTATTCAATGTTTAATGAACTTTCTTCATCATTCCCATTTTGCACAATTTTTGGATTTCAGAAAAATAACTCATTCTTTTTTGGTGCAACTCCCGAAACTTTGTTCAAAATTACAGGAAATCAGCTCGAAACTGATTCACTTGCTGGTTCAATTTCTCGTGGGAAAAATGTTTATGAAGATGAAATTTTGGCGAATAAGTTGTTGACAAGTGATAAAAATATTCGTGAACATAACGAAGTGAAAAATTACATTCTTTCTGTTATGCAAAATTATGCAAAAATGATAATTGCTGGTGATTCTCCCAAAATAAGAAAATTGAAAAATATCCAACATTTATGGACGCCAATAAAAGTTACATTAGCTGAAAAAGCTAAAATTCTTTCAATTTTGAACGAAATGCATCCAACTCCAGCAGTTTGTGGTTCGCCAAAACAAATTGCTTACGAAAATATTCCTCAAATAGAAAAATTTAATAGAGGAATGTTTACTGGCGTTGTTGGTTGGTTTAATCATCTTCAAGTTGCGGATTTTAGTGTTGCAATTCGTTCGGCATTAGTAAAAAACAATAAACTTTATGCGTATGCTGGTTGCGGAATTGTTGAAGGTTCAGATGCAAAAGAAGAATATGACGAAACTAAACTAAAATTAAAAACAATTCTTTCGCTTTTTAATTATGATGAAGATTAATTCTAATTATGCTTGGGCAAAGATTTTTGTTCAAAGACTTGAATTTTTAGGAATAAAAGACGTTTGTATTTCGCCAGGGTCAAGAAATACTCCACTTACAATTGCATTCTCGGAAAGCAAAAAAATAGCAAGTTACGTTTTTGTCGATGAAAGAAGTAGTGCGTTTTTTGCTTTGGGAATTGCGAAAAAGACTAAAATTCCAACCGTAATTGTTACAACAAGCGGAACAGCAACTGCCGAGCTTTATCCAGCAATTATCGAAGCATTTCAAACGCGAACACCACTTTTAATTTGCACGGCAGATAGACCAAAATTCTTGCGATTTTCTGGAGCTAATCAAACGATAAATCAAGAGAATATTTATAAAAATCACATTTCTCATTTTGTGGATTTTGGTTTACCAAACCTTTCGAAAGAAAACTTGAAGCAATTTGTTGTAGAAATTGATAAAGCATTTTCGATTTCATCATTTATTGAACAAAGACCAGTTCATTTGAATTTCCCTTTTGAAAAGCCACTTGAACCTGAAGAATTGAATGCGGAAATTGATGAGAAATTCTTTGAGAAATTGATTAACAAGAAATTTATTAGCAGCAATGTAAAAAGGGAAAATTTATCATTAAAAACATTGAATTTGATTGAAAAATCAAATAAAATCTTATTTTCAGTTGGAATATTGAATGAAGATGATGAAAGAACAATTTTATCATTTGCAGAAAAAAAATCAATTCCAATAATTTCAGATGGACTTTCGGGAATTCGTTTCATTAATTCAAAAGCCAATTTTACTTTTGGGTCAATTTTATCAAACAAATTATTAACCGAAAATTTTTCTCCAGATTTAATTATTCACTTCGGAAAAACTCCAACTTCAGCGAAAATGGAGAAATTCCTTCAGCAATCAAAAGCACAAAAATTGCTAATTGATGCTTTTGGCGATAAACACGATGGAACTTTAACGTTTCAAAATCCGATAAAAATTGGAATTCCAGATTTTCTTGAAAAAATTAGCTCGAAATTAAATACCAATTCGAACAAAGAATATTTTTCAAAATTTCAGAAAATTGAAACAAGACTTGTCGAAATTGAGAAAAAAATGTTCACATCAGATTTTTCTATTGAACCGAATATAATCAAACAAATTATTTCGAAATTGCCCGATAAATCCAATTTATTTGTAGGAAATAGCACAATCCCACGCGATATTGATTTTTTCACACGCAGAAATCCCAAAAATTTTGCAATTTTCTCGAACCGCGGGGCAAGTGGAATTGATGGAATTATCTCAACTTCGGCTGGAATTTCGTCAAAAAGCAAAAGGCCAACATTTCTTTTAATTGGCGATTTATCTTTCTTTTATGATTTAACTTTTCTTCATTATCTAAAATTGATGAAAATTTCACTTAAAATTATTTTGATAAACAATAACGGCGGTGGAATTTTCAATCTTTTGCCAATTGCAAATCACAAAAAAGGATTTGTGAAATATTTCAAAACGCCAATTAGTTTGGATTTTCAGCCAATTATCAAATCTTTCGGTGGAAAATATCATAAAATTCAAACTCAAACTGATTTTGACCAAATCAATTTTAATGAAAAAGGAAATTCTTTTGAAGTATTTGAATTTCAGACAAATTCTGAACTATCAAAAGAAATAAGAATTCAGCTTTTCAAGGAATATGAAAATGAATTTTAAGTTGTTGGAAAGGAAAATTCTTGTCGGACAAACTGAATTCAATTTCTTCTCTGAACATAAAATCGGTAAAAAAATTCCAATTCTTTTCCTTCATGGATTTACGGGCGAAAGTTCAGATTGGTTTGATGTTTTGGAAAATCTTCCTAATAAATTTTCTCCAATTCTAATAGATTTGCCTGGACACGGAAAAACTACTGTTTTTGAAAATCCCGATTATTCATTAGAAAATATTGCTGATAACATTTTTGAATTACTATTAATTCTCGAAGTTTCCAAAACTTTTCTTGTAGGTTATTCTTTTGGCGGAAGAGTTGCCTACACTTTTGCGGCAAAATATCCCAAAATGATAAAATCACTTGTAATCGAAAGTTCAACTTTCGGCTTAAAATCAGATTATGAAAAGCAAATGCGAAGGAAATCTGATGAAAATTTGATTGAGATTTTACAAAGCAAAAGAATTGAAGAATTTACCGAATTTTGGATAAATCAACCGTTTTTCGAATCACAAAAATCACTTCCTGATGGAATTCGTAATAAAATTAGATTTAAGAAGAACAGAAATTCCAACTCAGAATTGATAAATTCACTAAAATATGCTGGAACTGGAACGATGAATTCGGTTGAAGAAAAACTTTCTGAATTTAATTTCCCAACACTTTTGATTAGTGGCGAACTTGATTCGAAATACACAAAAATATCAAACGAAGCAAAAGAGAAAATGAAATTTGCTGAACACAGAATTATTGCAAATTGCGGGCATAATACTCACTTAGAAAAATTAGAAGAATTTGTTATTTTGCTCACCAAATTTTTAGAAAAATAAGAAGAAAAAATGTCGAATTGGATAACCGTAAAAGAATTTTCAGATATCACATATAAAAAAATGGACGGAATTGCTCGAATTGCTTTCAATCGCCCAGAAGTTAGAAATGCTTTTCGTCCAGATACTGTTTTACAATTATTTTCTGCATTGAAAGATGCTCACGAAGATCCATCAATTGGCGTAATATTGCTAACTGGCGAAGGTCCATCAAAAGATGGAAAATATTCGTTTTGTTCTGGTGGCGACCAAAAAGTTCGTGGCAACAAAGGTTATGTTGGTACCGATGGAGTTCCAAGATTAAATATTCTTGATGTTCAAAAATTAATCAGAAGTATGCCAAAACCAGTTATTGCTTTGGTTGCTGGTTATGCAATTGGTGGCGGACATGTTCTTCACGTTGTGTGCGATTTAACAATTGCGGCTGAAAATGCTATCTTTGGGCAAACAGGTCCAAAAGTTGGTAGTTTTGATGGCGGTTTTGGTGCAAGTTATTTGGCAAGATTAGTTGGACAAAAAAAAGCACGCGAAATTTGGTATTTGTGTCGCCAATATAATGCAAAAGAAGCTTTGGAAATGGGTTTAGTGAATTCAGTTGTTCCGATTGAGCAACTTGAAGACGAAGGAATTAAATGGGCAAAAGAAATTTTACAACATTCACCACTTTCTTTAAGATTGTTGAAATCAGCATTTAATGCAGAGCTTGATGGACAAGCTGGAATTCAGGAATTGGCTGGAAACGCTACTTTGCTTTATTATATGAGCGAAGAAGCTCAAGAAGGAAGAAATGCTTATAATGAAAAACGAAAACCCGATTTCTCAAAATTCCCACGTGTTCCCTAAAATCTTATGAATTTGATTGAAAAAACAAAAATATGGATAGTTGCAAGTCGTCCCAAAACTCTTCCAGCAGCTTTTTCGCCTGTAATTGTTGGCTCAGCACTTGCTCATTTAAGTAATTCTTTCAAACTAACTTTCGCAATTTTAGCTTTACTTGTTTCGTTATTCATACAAATTGGGACGAATTTTGTGAATGATCTTTTCGATTTTAGAAAAGGAACTGATACAAAAGATAGAATTGGTCCCGAAAGGTTTTTAACGACTGGAATTGTTACCGAAAAACAAGTTATTTCCGCTATAATTATTTCATTTGGAATTGCATTTATTTCAGGAATTATTCTCGTTTTATCATCAAGTTGGATTTTGCTTGTAGTTGGAATTCTATCAATTCTTGCTGGAATTTCATACACTGCTGGACCTTTTCCACTTGCCTACAACGGACTTGGAGATTTTTTCGTTTTTATTTTCTTCGGATTTGTCGGCACAATTGGAACATTTTACGTTCAAACTCATTTTATTTCCGAGTTATCAATTTTGGCTTCAATTCCTGTTGGAGCTTTAATTACAAATATTCTTGTTGTTAATAATTATCGAGATATTGAAGATGACAAACTTGCGAAAAAAAGGACATTAGCAGTTATTTTTGGAAGAAATTTCGCCAAAAATCAATATGCTTTTTTGATTTTGATTTCTTATTTATCATTGATTTACATCTATTTTATAATGGATTTAAAACTCACGATTTTCCTTTCATTTTTATCACTTCCAAATGCTATTTCTTTAATTAAACAGATTTATCAAATTCAAGGCAAACAACTAAATCTAACTTTAGCAAAAACTGCACAATTTTCAGTTTTGTTCAGTTTACTTTTCGCTATCAGTTTCATTTTATGATTTTAAGTAAATTAAATAAGTATCAAGTAAAAAAATAACTTGAATAAAATCATAAATCATATTATCAAAACTGCGAAAACACAGCCAAATTCAATTTTTCTTGAGAATTCTTTACAAAAAGTAAGTTGGTGGCAATTTTTCGACCAATTTGAACAGAAACTCGGCAATTTCAGATTTGTCCAGAAAAACGAAATTATCGCAATTGCAACTGAACAAGGCATAAATTCTGTTCAGTTAATTCTATCTATTTGGGCAAAAGGTGGAATTGCGATGCCGATAAATCCAAATTCAATTATACATGAAATCGAACGCAAATTGCAGAAAGTTGCTTGCAAAAAGATCATTGTTCAGACAAAAATTCCCGATTTAGATGAAAATATCCAACAAGTAATCATTTCAGATTTAGAAAAGACAAATCGAAATTCAGAAATATTGCTCACAGAATCTGAAAATGCATTAATTTTATTTACTTCAGGCTCAACAGACGAAAGCAAAGCTGTAATTTTTACGTTTGAGAATCTTCTTGCAAGTGCAAATTCTTTTATTGAATATTTCAATGCTAATTCTTCGGATAGTTGGTTGCTTTCGCTCCCAATTTTTCATATTGGTGGATTTATGATAATATTTCGCACAATTTTAGCAAAATCTACTTTGTATTTTCCGATGCAAATACAAAACGAAGCAATTTTTGAAGCAATCGCGAAATTCAAACCGAGTTTTATTTCAGTAGTAAATCCAACACTCTCTTTCCTGGCAAAATCGAATTTAGAGAATTACAAAAATTTAAGAGGAATTTTTGCTGGTGGCGGACCGATAACCGAAAATCCAATTTCAGAAATGATTGAAAAGGGAATCCCAGTTTTCAAAGTTTATGGTTCGACAGAAACAACTTCGATGATTACAATCCTTTCACCAAAAGGTTTTCTTCAAAAACCAAAATCTGCTGGAAAACCTTTCGCAAATGTGAAAATTTTCATTTCTGATGAAAGTGAAATTGTAGTCGAAGCCAAGCAAATTGCAAGATATTTTGGCGAGAAAAACGAAATTATTAATTTTCACACAAAAGATATTGGTAAAATTGATGAAGATGGATTTTTATTTATTGAAGGTAGAAAAAGTGAGTTCATAATTTCTGGTGGCGAAAATATAAATCTGAATAAAATTGAAAAAGTGATTAAAAATTGTAATCAAATCAAAGATTGTGCAGTGTTAGGAATAAGCGATAATTATTGGGGTGAAAAGCTCGTCGCAGTTCTTGAAATTACAAACAATTTTGAAATGTCGAATTTTATTGAATTTTTGAGCGAAAATCTTGATAAATGGGAAATCCCGAAAGAATTCAAAATTATTAATGAGCTGCCAAAAACAGAACTTGGGAAAGTTGATAAAAAATCACTCAAACAGTTGTTTTTAAGTAATCAGTGAGCAGTAAAATCGACTAATCATTAAGTCTCACAGTCTCAAAAATGTCATTCTGAACGGAGCGAAGAATCTTTCTCTTTAGAAACTTATAGGCTTAATCTTTATCTTCATTTTGATTTTTTTAAATAAAAAAAGCTCAATTTCTTTCGAGATCGAGCTTTCCGCATTTTTTAAGTCTTTCGACTTGTGGGCCCAGATGGGTTCGAACCACCGACCCTCTGATTATGAGTCAGATGCTCTAACCGGCTGAGCTATAGGCCCAAATAAGTTTTGAAAAAACGAGTTCAATTATATTGCTTTCATTTTTATTATGCAACAAATATTTAATGTGCTTCCAACCAATTTTTGCCAATTCCTACTTCAACTCGCAATGGAACATTCAAAACTAATGCACTTTCCATTTTCTCAGTGATAATTTTCTTTACAATTTCAATTTCTGGTTTGTAAACATCAAAAACCAACTCGTCATGAACTTGTAAAACCATTTTGGTAATTAAATTATTAGCAATAAATTCTTTGTGAATATTTATCATAGCGATTTTAATTAAATCCGCTGCAGTTCCCTGAATAGGCATATTGATTGCCACTCTTTCTTCAAATTGACGAACTGCATTATTTTTACTATTAATATTTCTCAAATAACGTTTTCTTAATAAAAGAGTTTGTGCAAATCCATTTTTTCTTGCAAAATCGATAGAATCAGACATAAACTTTTTTACATTTGGGAAAGTTGAAAAATATGTGTCGATAATTTCTTTTGCATGTGTTTGCGTTATTCCCAATCTGCTTTTAAGTCCAAAAGCACCCAAACCATATAAGATCCCAAAATTTACTTCTTTTGCTTTTCTTCGCATATCAGAAGTAACTTGTTCTTCTTCAATTTGAAAAACCAAAGCTGCAGTTCTTTTGTGAATGTCAGCATTTTCTGAGAATGCTTTTGTCAGAAATGGATCTTCACAAATGCTTGCCATAATTCGTAATTCAATTTGGCTATAATCTGCACTTATTATCACATGATTTTCGTCGCTTGGAATAAATGCTTTTCTAATTTCCTGACCAAGTTCAGTTCGAATTGGAATGTTCTGCAAATTTGGATTTACACTCGAAAGTCTGCCAGTTGAAGCAATTGTTTGGTTGTATGTTGTATGTATTTTGCCTGTTTTGGGATTTATCAATTTCGGCAAAGCTTCCGCATAAGTCGATTTTAATTTTCCAATTTGTCTGTATTCCAATAATAAATCAATTATCGGATGTTTGCCTTGCAATACTTCTAAATTTTTAGCATCTGTAGAAAAGCCAGTTTTAGTTTTTGAAGTTGTTGGTAATTTCAATTTTTCAAATAGAATTTCCTGCAATTGTTTTGGTGAATTAATGTTAAAATTTACTTCAGCAATTTTATAAATCTCGGTTGTAAGAAGATCTAACCTTTTTTGCAATTGAATACTAAAATCTTCGAGCATTTTTTTATCAACTTTTACGCCGTTTCTTTCCATATTTTCAAGAACTATTGCCAGCGGGAATTCAATCTTGTACGCCAATTCCGCTAAATTTTCTTTATCGAGAATATCTCTAAATATTTTAAATAATCGGAATGTTACGTCTGCATCTTCCGCTGCGTATTCGGCTAATTTCTCAATTTCTACATCAAATATTTTGCTCGGGTCTTTTTTATCGCCCACCAATTCAGAAAATGGAATTGGTTTATAATTTAAGTATTTCTGCGAAAGTTCGTCCATTCCGTGTTTTTGATCGGCATCAATCAAATAACTTGCAAGCATTGTATCGAAATAAAAATTTTCAACTGTAATTCCGTGACTTCGTAAAATAGCAATATCGAATTTCCCGTTTTGTGCAATTTTTTTTATTCTTTTGTTTTCAAATAATGGTGAAAAAATCTCCTTAAAGTCTTCGAATGGCAAGCGATTATCAATTTGCTTCGAAAATAAATCAGTGGAATTTTGTGTGGGATTTATTGCCACGAAAAATGCTTCACTACTTTTTACACAAAACGAAGCTCCAACCAATTTTGATGAAAACAAATCCAAACCATCAGTTTCAGTATCGAAAGTTAAAAATTCAAATTCAGATAAATATTCAACAAGTTTTCTTGATTCATTTTTTGTAGTAATCAGTTTATAATCTTTATTTACAAATTGTGGAATTTTTGGAATTTCGCTCTTTTCTTCTGTCTGATTTCCCCCAAACAATTTGATAGCTTTATTGTGAATACTTTTTAATTCAAGCTGAAGTAAAAATGAGGACAACTTTTCGAAATCAAGATTACGCCAATTTTCGCTTGCAAAATCAATATTTATAGGAATATCAGTAATAATTGTAGCCAATTCTTTTGATAAAAATGCCTTTTCTTTACCATTTCCCAATTTGGATTTGATAGCTTCCTTTTTAATGTTTTCGATATTCTTATAAATCTCGTTAATTCCGCCAAAAGTTTGAATTAATTCTGTTGCACTTTTCGGACCAATTCCAGCTACTCCAGGAATATCATCTGAAGAATCGCCGACCAAACCAAGATAATCAATCATCATTTTTGGTTCGAATCCGTAATCAATTTTCACACTCTCACAGTCCAACAATTGCCATTCATCACCGCCTTTTCCTGGACGAATTATTTTTGTGTTTTCATTTATTAATTGAATATAATCTTTATCTGGCGTTACAGCAAAACAATTAAAATCTTGCTTTTCTGCAATTTTTAAGATTGAGCCAACTAAATCATCGGCTTCATAACCTGGCTGAATTAATATCGGGACATTCAGCAACTCAACAAATTCCTTTATTTTCTCAATTTGAGGAATTAATTCTTCTGGCATTTCTGCTCGTGAAGATTTGTAAAATTCATACTTTTCATGTCGGAAAGTTTTCTCTTTGGAATCGAACGCAACTACTAAAAAATCGGGTTGATATTCTTCCAAAACTTTAAACAAACTATTTGCAAATCCAAAAATTGCCGAAGTTGGTTCTCCTTTGGAATTTGTTAGTGGGTTTTTAAGGTGAGCAAAATATGATTTATAAGCTATGGCAAGTGCATCAATTACAATAAATATTTTCTTATTTTTCATCATCAACTATTTTTTTTGATTTAAATATACATAACATAAAAAGGAATTATAAATGAATTCAAAAACGAAAGTCGTTTTAATATTGTTATTTAGTTTCTCGTTAAGTTTTTCTCAGATTAAAGATACAATTTTTGTCGCTAATTGGAATGTTGAAAACTTATTTGATACAATTGATGATCCAAAAACGAAAGACGAAGAATTTACACCAAATAGTGAAAAAAATTGGACTGAAGAAAGGTTAAATCACAAAGTACTGAATCTATCCAAAGTTATATCAGAAATGAATAGTGGCAAAGGTCCAGATATTATTTCATTTGAAGAAGTCGAACATAAATCTATGCTTGAATTGCTCTTTTCGAAAGTAAAAAATGGCAGCAAATACGAAATAAGTTATACTGAATCCCAAGATTTTCGTGGCATTGATGTCGGTTTAGCATTTAGAAAAGATAAATTTAAGTTACTTGCCACAGACACAATTGTTGTTCCAATTGAAAAAAATAGGAGAACACGTTTTATTTTTTACAACAAATTACAAGCAAATAACGGCGAAATAATAAACATTTTTGTAAATCATTGGCCTTCTCGAAGTGGCGGAGAAGAAAAAAGTGATTGGAAACGTATTTCTGCCGCAAACGTTTTAAAAGGATATTTAAGTAGGAAAGAAATTAAAGATAATGTAATAATTCTCGGGGATTTTAACGATGAACCAAACAATACTTCAATCGCTTGTGTTCTTTCGGCTAAAAAATATGGTTTGCCATCGTATGGGAAAAATGATCTTGTAAATCTGTCATCAGTTAAAGAGGATAACAATGAAGGTAGTTATCTTTATCAAGGTGTTTGGGGGATGATTGATCAAATTATTGTTTCGCAAGATGTTGTGAAAAACTCAAATTTTAAGTATTTAGATGGAAGCTACTCAATCAATAAATTGGATTATCTTCTTGAGCAAGAAGGGAAGTACAAAGGTAGTCCGTTTAGAACTTATGCTGGGAAAAAATATCTTGGTGGTTTTACAGATCATCTTGCAGTTTATGCAAAATTCGTACTTACTTCAAAATAAAAACTTTATAGAAAAGCGGTTTGTGTATCAAATCGCTTTTTAAATCATAATTCTATCAAAATTCAATTTGGAATTCTTAACACAATCACCAACTGAAATTCCTCCTCTATAATTCCCAGAAAGATAGATCCCTTTGTTCTCTTCTTCAAATTTTTGGAAATATTTTTCATGTTCGATATAACCAAGATTGTATTGGGGAATTGCATTTTTCCAGACTTTATGTCGGATGAAATTTGGTTTTCCGTCAATATTCATCGTTTTTTGGAATTCTGACAAAACTTCTTCAATAATTTCTTGTGGATTTTCCCAATTCCGATTTTGGTCTTTTGCTCCGCCAATAAAAATAGTAAAAGCTGAATTTCGCGAATTCGAACGATTTTCGAATATTGTTGAACTCCAAATTCCCCCAAGAAAATTCTTTTTTTCTAATGTTGGAATCAAAAAGCCAAAACCATCTAATTCTCTTCGAATTTGCTGCTTTTCATATCCAACAAACAAAACCATCACAGTCGGATAGAAAATTTCATCCAAATGATTTGATAACTCGTTGTCAATTTTCAGAAAAACTTTGCTCGCAGCATAAGCTGGTAATGTCGAGATTATTTTATTTGCAATAATTTCTTGTTCAAGATTATTCTGCAAATAGACAATTTTGTAGGAATTATCGTGCTTTTCGACTGATTTCACAATTGAATTTGTTAGTACATTTTCTCCAATGTATTTTGCGATTCCTTTTGCGAAAGACTGCATACCAAATTTCATTGAGAACATTTTAGCACTTTGTTTTGATTCTTCACCACGGTTTTTACGTTCTTTTGCTCCTTTTATTGTGCCTTTTATCAAGCCACCGTAAACTTCTTCTAATCTGTATAATTTCGGGAAAGCTGATTTCACACTCAACTTTCTCGGGTCGCCAGCAAAAACACCAGAAACAAATGGATCGATTGCGTAATCAAGAAATTCTTTCCCTAATCTTCTTTCCACAAATTGAGCAATGCTCTGATAATATCCATCTTCTGATTTCCCAATAAATGGTTCAGCAAGTAATCTTAATTTTGCTTTTGTTGAGAATAATTTCGTCAAAAGAAAAGATTTTGGAGACATCGGCAAAGCTTGCAATTCTCCATTTTTAAGAATATATCTTTTATTCCCTTGTGGATTTGAATAAATAAATTCGTTTTCCAAGCCAATTTTGGAGATTATTTCTCGAATATGCGGATTTGTTTCTAACCCGCTATTTGGTCCATAATCTATTAAAAAATCATCAGCTAATTCTGTTTGCATATTTCCGCCAACTTCGGAATTTGCTTCGAGCAATAAAAAATCTGAATGATTTTCTTTAAACCAAAATGCTGTCGATAACCCCGAAATTCCACCGCCGAGAATTACTATTTCTTTTTTCATCATAATTTTTCAAGTACCAAATTTTTTAACATATTTATAAATATTTCAGAGCTATTTAATGCTTTCATCACTTTGAAATTTACAATTCCACTTTTTTCTGCTACTTTTCGATACTCAATTCCAAGTTCAAAAAGTGTTTCAATATGGTCAGTAACAAAGCTAATTGGAATTACAAGCAAGTTTTTCACACCATTTTTACCAAGTTCTTCAACAAATTTTTCTGTTGATGGTTCAAGCCATTTTACAGGACCAACTTTACTTTGGTAACTTACGTGGAATTTCCGATTGTCAGTCCGCTGTTGCATAATTCCGTTAATACTTGCAAGAATTTGCGATTGATATGGGTCGCCGCTTGCAATCAAACTTTGAGGAACGCTGTGAGCACTAAACAGAAATTCAACTTTCTCTATTTCTGAAAATTCGAGCAATGTTTGGTCAATTCGCTGATTTATTGCTTTATGATATTCAGAATTATTGTGATATTCTTCAATTATTGCAATCTTTTCTCTATTTCCTTTGTAAAATCGAAACCATTCATTTATAGAAGAACCAGTTGTTACTATTGATTTATGGGGATAAAGTGAAAGTAAAATTATCTTTGAAAAATTTCCTTTTTCAACTATTTTCACAATTTCTTCTGTTAATGGATGCCAATATCTCATTGCGACAAAAACTTCGAAATGAGTATTATCCTTTTGTAAAACACTTTCCAAAGCGATTCTTTGATTTTCTGTAAGCTCATTTATTGGCGATTTCCCACCAATTAATGCGTATTGTTTTACTACTTTTTTTGAACGAAGTGAAGAAATCAGTTTTGCGAACAATTTTTGTCCGATTGGAATTTTGAAAATATCTGGGTCGCTAAAAAGATTTTTAAGAAAAGGTTGAACAGATTGCAAACTATCTGGTCCGCCAAGATTAAACAAAACTACTGCAACTTTTTCCATTAAATTGTTCTTGAATATTTTGCTTTGTCAAGTTGCTTTTCGATAAAAGCATCAAAATTCATTGCCACATTTCGAACAAGTAATCTCCCTTTTTCTTTGATAATCAACTTCTTATCAAATATTTCAACCAAATTATCATTTATCAATTCTGTAAGATTTTTAATCCCCCAAGCAAAATAATTCTCAAAATTGATGTTATATTTTTCTTCAATTTTGGCGAAATCGAGTTCAAAATCACACATTATTCGCATAATTACATCTTTTCTCAAAATGTCATCTTCATCCATTTTGTAGCCTTTTGCAATTGGGATTTCACCTTTGTCAATTGTTTCAAAATATTCTTTTTCTGTCTTAACATTTTGGGAATAAACATTGCCAAACTGACTGATTCCAGTAATTCCCAAAGCGTGCAAATCTGTTCCACTTCTTGTAGAATATCCTTGAAAATTTCGATAAAGTTGCTTGTTTTTCAAAGCAATAGCGAGTTCGTCATCTGGTTTTGCGAAATGATCCATTCCAATAAAAACATATCCCGCTGAAGTTAATTTTTCGATTGATAATTTCAGTAAATCGAATTTTTCTTCTGGAGTTGGCAAATCTTCTTTCTTGATTAATTCCATGTGTTTTTTCATCCAAGGAACGTGAGCATAATTAAAAACGGCAACTCGATTTGGATTTATTTCAACAATTTTATCCAAAGTTGATGAAAATGAATTATAATTCTGAAATGGCAAACCATACATCAAATCTAAATTGATACTTTCAAAATTCAATTCTCTTGCCCAATCAATCACTTGTCGAGTAATTTCTTCACTTTGAATTCTGTTAACAGCTTTCTGAACTTGTGGATTGAAATCCTGAACTCCCATACTTACTCGGTTAAAACCAACTTTTTGAAGTGCTTCAACGTGAGCTTTCGTCATTCCACGCGGGTCAATTTCGCAACTAATTTCCGCATCTTTTCTGAATTGGAATCGTGAACGAATTGCTTCGCCTAAGAATTCAATTTCATCTGGATTTAGATGAGTTGGAGTTCCGCCGCCCCAATGTAATTGCGAGATTTTTCGATTTGGATTTAGCTTACTTTTTAGCAAATCCAATTCCTTTACTATATATTGAACGTATGTTGAGATTCGTTTTCTATTGTTACTTACAATCATATTGCAACCGCAGAAATAGCACAAAGTATCACAAAACGGAAGATGAAAATAAAGAGATAAATCTTTTTCGGAATTTGTGTTTGTTCTTTCGATTTCAGCTAAAAATTCGTGATAAGAAAAATTATCGCTAAATTGTGGTGCCGTTGGATAACTTGTATAACGTGGTCCTGGTTTGTCGTATTTTTTGATTAAATCAAAATCTATTTTGGAATTATTCATGATATTTTCTACTTTCTGATTTTACATAGTCAACAAGGAATTTCAACTTACTCGGCTCAATATCTGGCAAAATTCCATGTCCGAGATTAAAAATATGCCCGTTTCCATTTCCAAATTCTGCTAATACTTTTTCAGCTTCTTTTGCAATTTCTGTTTCGTTTGCATAAAGAATAGTTGGGTCAAGATTTCCTTGAAGAGATTTTTTGTTATTTGTTACTTTTTTTGCGAAATCAATTGGAATTGTCCAATCCAAACTAATTACATTTGCTTGAGTTTCCGACATTTCTTCAAGCGAATTAAATACGCCTTTCGAGAAAATTATCGATGGAATATTGTATCTTTTTTTCAATTCTGAAATGATTAAATCGATGTATTTTAGCGAAAATTCCAAATAATGCGATTTAGATAAAACTCCGCCCCAAGAATCGAAAATCTGATAAATATCAATTCCAGATTCAATTTTTATGCTCAAATATTCAATTATTGTGAGTGATATTTTTTCTAAAAGTTGATGAGCCGCTTTTCTTTCGTTCAGAATGAATTTCTTTGTTTTCCCAAAATTCTTTGAACTTCCACCTTCAATCAAATAAGTAAGCAAAGTCCAAGGTGAACCCGAAAATCCAATAAGTGGTACTTTTCCATTTAATTGCGATTTTGTCATTTTCACGGCTTCAAAAACATAATTCAATTTTTCGCGAACATCTGGAATTTCAATTTTTCTGATTTGATTTGCCGAAACAATTGGGGTTTTGAACTTTGGACCGACTTTTTCTTGCATTGAATATTCAAATCCCATCGCTTCTGGAATTACGAGAATATCCGAAAAAATTATTGCGGCATCAACTCCAATTATGTCAACTGGTTGAATTGTTACTTCGGTTGCAAGTTCTGGAGTTTTTATCATTGTTAAAAAATCTGCTTTTTCGCGAATTTTTCTGTATTCGGGCAAATATCTTCCAGCTTGTCGCATAATCCAAATTGGAGTGCGTTCTGTCTTCTGCATTTTTGCAGCTTTTATTAATAAATCATTTTTTATCATTTAATTGTTTCTTTTCACTAATTCGTTAATAATTGATTTTATAGTATATTTTTCTGAAATAATTTGCGATTGAATATTTGCTTTCTGAATTGCTTCGGAAGTTATATGTCCGATTGAAATTACTTCAGAATCCTGAAAATAGTCTTCGATTTTTTCGACATTAATAAGTTCCAAAAATCCATAAAAACTTGTTGGGCTTGTAAAAATGAAAATATCTGGTTTTTCGACACGCAATTTGTGTATGATTTTTGTATTTCTTAATTCCAAATTTGTTGATGTTTTATAGATACAAATTCGTTTAACTTCGGCACCGAAATTTTCAAGTTCAATTTTCAATTTTGTCCTACTTTGAGCTGATGTTGGGATTAAGATTTTAGCCAATTTTATATCGATTTTGCTAAATTCTTCAATTAATCCTTCTTGCGAAAAGTTATATGGACAAATTTCCACTTTTAGATTTTTACTGATTACTGCATTTTTTGTCTTTTCGCCAACAACGGCAATTTTGATTTTTGATTTACGAAAATCTTCAATTTTAATTATCTGAAAAAAATATTCAACAGCATTTATCGATGAGAAAATTATCCAATCAAAATTTTGATAATCTGTAATAAATTTCAGTTCATCGCACGAAAGTTGCTTGCGAGTTGTAATAATTGTTGGAAGAAAAATGAAATTGAACTTTTCAAATGACTTTTCAGAAATATCATTTTTTAATTCAGTTTGACTTTTCGTAATCAAAATAGTTTTTTTATTTATAGATTTCATCTAAAATCTCTTTTGCTCCAGCTTTTAACATATCTTTTGCTATTGTTTTACCAAGTTTTACAGGATCTTTTTTGCTTCCACGCAAGACTTTCCTGAAAGTAATTTCTCCATCAAGCGAGCCGACAAAACAACTTAAATAAAGTCCATTTGATTTTAATTCAGCAAAAGCTCCAATTGGAACTTGGCAACCGCCTTGCAATTCCTTCAAAAATGCACGTTCGGCTGTTACTTCAATTTGAGTTTTAACATCATTTAGTTTGGAAATTATTTCTTCAGCAAACTTGTTTTTTGAAGAGATTTCAATTCCCAAAGCTCCTTGTCCGACTGCGGGCAAAATTTGATTAAGTGGAATAACATACGAAATGTGCTTTCCCAAATTCAACCTATCAATTCCAGCTTTTGCGAGAATAATTCCATCCCAATTGGAATCAAGAAATTTCTGAATTCGAGTTGGGACATTTCCGCGTAATTCAAAAATCTGTAAATCTGGACGAATACTCAAAATCTGACTTTTTCTACGCAGCGAACCTGTGGCAATTTTGGCATTTTCGGGTAAATTTTCGATTGTAACATTTTTTGTTTTTGCAATCAAAACATCGCTAACATCATGTCGTTTTGTGATTGCAGCAATTTTCAAACCTTTTGGAATTTCTGTTTGCAAATCTTTCAAACTATGGACTGCTAAATCGATTTCATTATTTAAAAGTGCGATTTCCAATTCTTTTGTGAACAAACCTTTATCACCAATTTTTGATAAAGAAACATCAAGAATTTTATCACCCTTTGTTTTGATTAGTTTTAGTTCAACAGAAATATCACTAAAATTTGCTTCAATTTCTGATTTTATAAAATTTGCTTGCCACAAAGCTAAATCGCTTGTACGAGTTCCGATTACAAGTTTTCTTTCTGAGTTATTCATATTTACTCGATTTATTAAGATTAAAAAGCTCTATTAACATTTTAGAATATTTTGAAGATTTTTCATAGTTTGAACCATCTTCAGATAGTTTTTTTAGATTGATTGTTGGGTTATGCAAAATTCTTCCGATTAATCGTTTTGTCATATTTTCCACTTTTTCGATTTCTTCGGGCAATAATTTATTTTTGATTTTTTCAAATTCATCGGAACGAATTTCTTCAAAAAAATCGCGGAAATTTTTAAGTGTTGGAATTATTTGTAAAGTATTGTACCACGAGAAAAATGTAACCATTTCCTCTTGAATAAATGATTTAATTTTTGGGATCTCAGCTTTTCGCTTTTCGATATTTTGGTCGATAATTTTTTGTAACGAATCGACATCGTGGTAAAAAATCCAATCTAAATTTGCTACTTTTGGGTCGATATCACGCGGAATTGCAATATCCATTATAACAAGTGGTTTTCCTCTTCTGAATTTTCTGAAGGAATTTATCTGGTCAAAATTAATTAGATAATTTGGTGAGCTTGTGGCGGAAATGAGAATATCAATTTCTTGTATGATAGAATCAAAATTTTCAAACTCAATAAATTCTGCTGAAATTTTGTCCGCTAAATTTTCACCTTTTTCTCGAGTTCTGTTTGTAATATAAATCTTTTCTAAATTCAATTCTTTCAAATGCAAAGCAGCTAATTCGGCAGTTTCACCTGCCCCAATAATTAGTGCTTTTTTATTTTGAAAATGTGAAAATATTTTTTCGATAACTTTAATTGCTGCGTAACTTACGGAAACTGCCCCTTCGCCTAAAATTGTTTCTGATATTACTTTTTTCCCTAATTTTAATGAAATTTGTTCGATTCTATGAAATATTGTCCCTAAAAATTTAGAATTTTCTGAAAGAATGAATGCATCTTTAACTTGTCCAAGAATCTGGCTGTCACCAATAATTAATGAATCTATTCCTGAAACGACTTCGAGAATGTGTTTTACGGCAGTACAATTAAAAAACTTTAGAAAATCATCTGTGGTTAAATTTTCGATTGGTTTGAATTTGAGTATTTCATTTATCAAATCAATTGGTTGAATAGAATCATTTTTTGTTAAGCCCAATATTTCAGTCCGATTACAAGTTGAAATAATTATCCCTTCGAGTAGTAATTCCTTTTTAAGAATTGTGATAAGTTCTTGAATTTCGGAGTTTGTAAGATAAAGTGATTCTCTTTTATCTACAGAACAAGTTCGATAGCTTAAACTAATTCCGATAATTTCCATTCAAAAAACCTTTCAATCAAAAGTGTGGAATGAGTAAGTGAAAAATGAAGACCCCATACTTGCCAAAATTATTAAGAATAATCCAATAATTGCAAACCTAATCAATTTTTTACCATAAAGATTCCCAAGCTCCTTTCGTATTATTCCTACTACATAAAAAATCCAAACAATAAATGTTGAAATAATTTTGGGATCATAATAATTGAAATTTGTGAAGGCAATAGGTAGCCAAATTATCCCAATAATTATTGCAATTGAAAGCAAAATTATCCCGATTGACATTGCAGTGAACGATAATTTTTCGAGAATTTCTAAATCTGGGAGTTTATTAAAATATAACCCAAATTTGTTAGTTTTTATGCTATTATAGAGCAGAAAATATAAAATTCCGTAAACCGCAGAAATTGAAAATGCCGTGTAACTCAAAATTGCTGTCGAGATGTGAAGTCCCATTGGAATTGATTTCAAGATTGGTAAAACATTTGGATTTAGCTTGAAAAGGAAAACTGATTGAAATTGTAAAATCAGCGAAAAAGCAAGCAAAAATAATCCAGTTCCTTTGATGTCGGTCAGTAATTCAATCAAAAAATATGTAAAAACAATCGAGAAAGAAATGAAGGAAAATATCTCAAATTTATTTGTAATAGGAAAATGCTTCAATTCATTGGTTAACAAAACAATAAAAATCAGATGAATTAAAATGGTTAGAAACAAAAAAATTCTTTTGCTATTCTTAAAAAAAGGCAAATCATTCTTAAAATCGAGAAAATATGATGTGAATGAAAGAATGTAGAACAACAACAAGAATAAATTTAAGATGTTTATAAAACTGTCCATTTTGTGCTTTTATTTACTGAAAATTCATTTATTTGTTTGGGAATTGGCTTATTTTTGATTTAAGTTTACAATTCAAATGTAACATATCTATTTCTATTAAGAAAATGAAAAAACAAGTACAAATAAATAATATCGAATTTAGTCTGTATAAAGAACCAAGATTGTTAAATTGCGATTATTTTTTTAAGTCTGCTGTACTTATACCATTTTTCTTCCAAGATGGCGAAATGCACATTTTGTTCGAAATTCGATCTAAAGGAATTAAGCAGCCAGGTGAAGTCTGTTTCCCAGGCGGGCAATTTGATATAAATGATAAAACTTTCAAAAAAACTGCGATTCGTGAAACAATGGAAGAATTGTCGCTTAAAAGAAATCAAATAAAATATATTGGTAAATTAGGAAGTTTTGTGAATATTACAGGGGTTTTTGTAGATGCTTTTATTGCAGAAATAGAAATTGACAATATAAACCAAATTAAATTTCACAAAGAAGAAGTTGAACAAGTATTTGCACTTCCGCTTTCCTTTTTCAAAAAAAATCTACCCGAAAAATTCAGTTTTAATATTTCAATAAATCCAGATAAAACAGAAAATGGCAAAAACGTTATCACTTTTCCAGCTGAAGAATTGAAATTGCCAAGTAAATATCAAAAATCTCGTGAAATTAATAATTACCCAGTTTATGTTTACAGAACACAATTTGGTGTAATTTGGGGAATTACTGCTTTTTTGTTGATGAAGTTCGTAGAAAGAATTAATATTAAATGAAATCATTTAATATATTTGAACAAATGAATTAATGAATTTTGAGAAAATGAAAAAAGAACTAATTTTAGCGAAACTAAATGAACTTCCGACACTCCCAATTATTTACCAAAAGTTAGTAGATACAATGGCAAATAGACATTCCACTACAAACGATATTGTAAAAATTATTTCATCTGACCAAGTTTCAGCAAGCAAAGTTTTAAGAATTGCAAATAGTCCAATTTTCGGATTAACTGGAAAAATTACCAATATTTCTCAAGCAGTTATGCATCTTGGGTTTTTCGAAATTCGCAACATTTTACTTGCAGTTTCGGTTATGAATTTAATTAAAATGGGCAAAGTACTTCAAAAATTTAAACCACAAGATTTTTGGAAACACACGATTGCTGTTGGAGTTATTGCAAGGTTTATTGGGAAACATCTTAATATTAAAAATCTTGAAGATTTATTTCTTGCTGGAATTTTACACGATATTGGTAAGTTATTTCTTTTTACTGAATTCTACAAAGAATGCAGAATTGTTCTTGATAATGTTGCAGAAAAGGGGACAAAAATATGTGATGAAGAAGAAGCGATTTTTGGCTATGATCATACGGAAATTGGAAGTTGGATTTTAGAAAAATGGAATCAGCCTCAAGAAATTATTAAAACTGCAAAATATCATGAAATTGGTTATGTAGATGGGAAATTGGATCTTACATTGGCAATAATCTATGTTTCGAATATTTACGCTCGAAAATTCAAATTTGGAAATCCAGGTGATAATTATTTACCAGAAACTGACCACCGTATTTGTGAATTTCTGCAACTTGACGAAACATTCTTCGAAAATTCGAAAGACGAAATAACAAAAATTTATGAAGAAATGATTTCTATAATCTTTAACTAACTTTTTCTCCTTTTATTTGCAAGTAACCTATCAAAAATCCAAATAGAAGAATGTAAATTAGCCAAATTGGCAAACCTAAAAGCACACCGAAATTTCCAAATGTTACTGAAGCAATTCCCGCTAAAATAGCGTAAGGTAGTTGAGTCCTAACATGTTCAATGTGATTACAACTTGAGGCAAGTGAACTTAAAATTGTTGTATCGGCAATTGGGGAGCAATGATCACCAAAAACTGCACCAGCAAGTACTGACCCCACAACATTAAGCAAATGAAATTGGATTATGTTTTGTGATAAATTATCTGAAAGTCCAATTTGCCAAGTCAAAGGCACAACAATTGGCATAATAATCGCCATTGTTCCCCAACTTGTTCCAGTTGAAAAACTTGTTAAAGCAGCAACTAAAAAAACTAAAATCGAAATAAATTCAATGTTAACATTTCCAATAATTACTGAAATTAAATAATCTGCAGTGTGGAGTTCGGCTGTAATTGAGCTAATTCCCCAAGCAAAAATTAGGATAACAACAGCAACAAACATCGAACGAAGTCCTTCCCATAAATCATCAATTACATCGTGAAGTCTTTTAATTTTTTGCCAAATTGTAAGAAAAATTGCGACAAAAACTGCAATAAAGCTTGCCCATAGTAAAGCTGAATAAGAATCAGAATTACTGATTATTTCTCGGATTGAGTAGTTAGTTAATCCTAATTTTTCAATTGCTTGAATTCCAGTGAAATATAATCCGTACAAAGTAAGTAATAGTATAATTAAAATTGGAATAAGGGAGTTATACCATTTGGGGGATTTCACTTCAAAATATTTTCTGCTACTGATTTTGTTTGCCGTAATTTCAGAAAAATTGTAATTCCCGTTTCTTGCATTCTTTTCAGCAATTAACATCGGGCCAAAATCTCTATTTGAATAACTATTCCAAAAAACAAAGAAGATTATTGCAATTGGGTAAAATCTATAAGGCAAACTTTGAATAAAAACATCGTAAGAAGAAAGTTGAATTCCCGTAATCTTTAATGCTTCTGAAATTAAACCAAGTTCAAACCCAATCCAAGTGCTTACAATTACAAGTGAAGTTATTGGAGCTGAAGTAGAATCAACAATAAAAGCTAACTTTTCACGAGATATTTTCAATTTGTCTGTAATAGGTCTCATCATATTTCCCACTAAAAGAGAATTAGCGTAATCATCAAAGAAAATGATTACCCCCAAAAACCATGTTGCAATCATTCCACTTTTTGGAGTTTTAGCCCATTGAATTATTTTATTTGCTAAACCTAAAGTTCCGCCATTAGCTGAAATTATTCCAACAACGCCACCAATTAACATTGTGAAAAGTATTATAAAAATGTGGTCTCTATCAGCAATAACATTTATCAGAATGGTATCAGCAACTCTTAAAAAAGCTGAAAAAAGATTGTAATCATAAAGAAAGAAAGTTCCGACAAAAATTCCAGCAAAAAGAGAAATTAGTACTTCTTTAAAAATTAAAGCCAAAAATATTGCCACGAGTGGAGGTAAAATTGAAATCCAAGCATGCAAAACTCTAATTTCTTTAACTATTTTCTGATTTTGATATACGAAGTACTTTCCAGCATCATCAATTTTTAGATTTTTAAAATTATTCAATTTTATTTCTGCTTGAATAACTTTCCCGTCTTCAGTTTTAATCATATAGTTCCCAATTGAATCTGAAATGGGAATTTCAATATTAAATTCAATTCCACTTAAAATTACTTGTTTTGTAATTTCAGACTCTGCTTTCCCAAAAAGAAAAATTGGGACAAAAAATAGATAGAGAATTAGTTTTTTCACGTTAATTTTCGGCTATTATTATAAAATAAAATATAACAAAAGATTACCAATTATGAATATTTATTTAGTCAGACACGCAAAAGCCGAAAAAGGGATAAAGGATTTTTACAGAGAACTTAGCAAAGAGGGAATTGAAAAATTTAATAAAACATTAAAGTTTTGGGAAAAACATTCTCCGCAAATTGATTATATCTTTTCATCCCCATTAATTAGAGCCAAACAAACGGCGGAATTAATTCGCAATAAATTTGATGTAAAGAATGAAATAATTCTCGAAAATGATTTACAATCAAGTTCAACTTCCGATTTTATTATCACGATTGCTAATTCAATTGATGCCGAAAATATAGTTTTTGTTGGTCACCAACCTGGTATTTCATACCACGCATCAAACTTAATTTCAAATACTGGTTTAGCTATCAATTTTCACCCTGGCACAATTGCTAAGATTAGCTTTTTAAATAGTGTGCAAAAATTTACGGGGAATTTAGATTTTCTGATTTATACATAAAAAAAGGAGGGAATGCCACCCAGAATGTCTGCTAACCACTGCTTCCTTTCGGACCTGATGGGATTGGGCATCAAACTGTCGGCACACCTCCAAAAATTTAGGTAGCAAATATAATTTATTTTTCATTATTCTAATTCTGATGAGAAGTTAAATTTTATGATTTTTATTGTTTTCCCATCTAATAAGTGTTTTTCTTCATACTTTGTTTTAATGCTAAAAATTTCATTTAATTCCGAACTTGAGTAAATGTCTTCTGATAAAAAATCAATTTTAGCATTTATTATATCAATTTGTTCTAAGGTATAATTGTAAGTCATTTCATCGTCAGTTTTTAAGTGTACATATCCATTTGGTAAAAGTATATTCATATATTTTTTTAAGAAAAGGAAATTTGTTAATCTACTTTTTTCCAATCGCTTTTTGAAATGTGGGTCAGGAAAAGTTATCCAAATTTCAGCGAATTTAAGCGATGTAAACCATTCATCAAGTAAAAATGCGTCTCCGTGTAAGAAAACAATATTTTTTATTCCTATTTTTGAGGAAAAATCGGCTCCGTTCCACAATCTTGCTGGTTTAATATCAAGTGCTACAAAATTTTTGTTAGGGAATTTCTGTGCGAGTGCGATTGAATAATCGCCGCGACCACAACCAATTTCGAGAACAAAATCTTTATTTGGCTGAAGATAATTCAAGATTTTTTGTTCAACATTCCCATTATCTGATAAAATTACATTTTGAAACAGATGGATAGTATCTTTTTTTTGCTGCTTTCTTCTTGTCATATTTCAAATTTTTTTCTTACAAAAATAGAGATTATCTTTATCTTAAAACTATTAATTTGAAAGAGTAAAAAATCAATCGATGTTCAGAACTTTATTTAAAATATCAATTTATTTAATTCTTCTATGCTTTACGGCAAGTTTTGCACAAGATTTTGAGAAAGTTGATTCCTTAAAACAGCTTATCTCAAAACATAAAAATGGTAAAGATACACTTCCACAAATCCAATCATATTACGATTTAGGAGTTTACCTTTCTGATTTTGATCCGAAGGAAAGTAATTTATGGTTAGAAAAAGCTTTGAAATTAGCAAAATCTTCAAAAAGGGAACAAGCTGAACACGTAATTTTGAATGTGATGGCATTAAATTATAGTAATCTAAACGAAATACCCGAAGCGTTAAAATTGTATGAAGATGTTGCTGAATATTTTAAGAAAAAGGGCGATAAAAAAGTTTATGCAACTGTTCTGATGAATTATGGAACAACTGCTGCAATGGTTGGCAAATATACACAAGCAATTGAAAGTTCGACAAAAGCATTATCAACATTGCTTGAAACTGGAGATTCTACAGACATTGCACACTACTACTGCGAAATTGGGAAACTTTTCAATTTAGTGGGAAATCGAGAGAAATATAAGGAATATATTTTAACTGCTGAAAAACTGATTCCAAATGAAAAATATGCGAATTTCGAAACAGTTATTAATGTAAACAACGAGCTTGCATTTTTATATGATGAAAAAAATGATTTTGAAAAAGCAAAATTGTATTACCAAAAAAATTATGAATTAAGTGAAAAAAAAGGTTATTTAATTGGAATTGCAGTTTCTGCCAACAACATTGGCGATATATTGTTGAAGCAAAAGAAATATATCACTGCTTTGCCATATATTCGCGAAGGTTTGGAAATTAACAAGAAATTGAAAAATTATTGGGGATTAATAACCTCTTATATTTCTTTGGGGCAGAATCATTTTTATCTAAAGAATTTTAATGAAGCTGAAATGTTGTATCGAAAAGCCTTATCATTAGCAAAAAATGGAAATTATCCAATAGAGAAAAAAGATATTTACTTTTATATGCGTGAACTTTATGAATTGAAAAATCAATACGATTCAGCTTATTTTTATTTTAAAAAATATGAGATAATTAAAGATTCGTTAGAGAATTTGGATGTTAAAAAGCAAATTGCTCAAATGGAAACACAGTTTAATACAAAACAAAAAGAGCGACAAATAGAATTTTTGGATAAAGAAAATGAGTTGAAAGACACGCAATTGCGTACACAAGGTGTTTTGTTCGTAATTTTGTTAGTGGCAATACTACTAGCAAGTTTAGTTATATATTTAATTGTAAGAAATAAAAGAATTCAAGCAGAATTAAATGCTTCTTTGAATGAACAAAAAATGTTGCGTGTTCAACTTAATCCCCATTTTATATTTAATTCATTAAATGCAATTCAAAACTTCATTTTACAAAAAAAACCTTTTGAAGCTGCTGATTATCTCTCTGATTTTGCAAGATTAATGCGATTGATATTGGAAAGTTCAAGGGAAGATTCAATAACGTTGGAAAAAGAAATTCAGATTTTGGATTATTACTTGAAACTTCAGCAACTGCGTTTTTCAAATTCATTTTCATTTGAAATAAAAATTGATGAAAATTTAATTCCAGAACAAATAAAAATACCTTCTATGTTACTTCAACCATTTATTGAAAATGCTGTTGAACATGGAATTAAAAATATGGATTTTGGCAAAGGAGTGATTTTTGTCGAAATTAATGAAAAAGATGATTCTTTATTAATTTTGGTAGAAGATAACGGACATGGGTTCAGTAATGAAATAAAAGAAAATCATAAATCTTATGCGATAAAAATCACACAAGAAAGGATTGAAAATATTTATCTTTTGACAAAGAAAAAAATTAAGTTTGAAATACAAACAGAAGTTGAAAAAGGTACAAAAATTATTTTTGAAATACCAAAGAGCTAAAAAATGAAAGTTGTAATAATTGATGATGAAGAATTTGCAAGACGGAATATTTCGTTAATTATACATGAATATTTCCCACAAATTGAAATAGTTGGAGAAGCTGATTCTGTTTCATCGGGAATTCAAGAAATTACAACAAAAAATCCAGATTTAATATTCCTTGATGTAGATATAAAAGGGGGAACTGGCTTTGACATAATTCAAAAAATAAATTATGAAAGTTTGAAAATCATTTTTATTACAGCTTTTAGTGAATATGCTTTACGTGCAATAAAATTTAGCGCTTTCGATTATATCCTAAAACCTTTTAAAAGCTCAGAAATAATTCAAACAATTAACAAAATCCTTGAAGAGGAAATAGATAAAAATTATATAGAGAAATTTGATGCAATTTTTTCAAATATAAATTCTGAAAGTAATATCCCCAAAAAAATTGCTCTTAAAACGATGGAAAAAATATTCATCATAAATGTTCAAGATATTATTTATTGTGAATCTGAAAATAACTACACTAACTTTTTCTTGACAAATGGCAAATCTATCCTTGTTTCCAAACCAATCAAAAAATATGACGAAATTCTAAGTGAAGTTGGTTTTATGCGAGTACATCAATCATTTTTGGTAAATATGAATCACTTAAAAGAATATGACAAAAGCGATGGTGGATTTTTAATAATGATAAATGGGAAAAATATTCCAGTTTCAACTCGTCAGAAAGTATTGTTGCTAAAGTTTTTTGATAGTTTGAATTAATCACTTTACAATTTATCATAAAATTATAACGAATTTCTTTTGAAACAATGCAAATTCTAATTTAAACCTCTCTACATTTCCTTAAAATTTATATTGCAAACGGCTTTTTTGCAAATCTTATTGAAATAAGATTAGTTTTGGTTAGAGGCTTTCTTGTGGTTATTTCTTGAGTTTTCTCAGAGGATTTTGCCCTGTTGGTTGCAGGGCAATTTTATTTTTAAAAGGAATTCCTTCTTCTTACACTCCCATTTATTAAAAATGTTTTTCATAATTTAGCTTTTTTTGTGGTTATCAACTTACTACTTAGTAATTTTGGATAGTAATTATTTGAGAAATAACAAATTTTCAAATCTAAAAAGAAAACTAAAGACGAAAACGGAGAAAAAATGCCAGTATTTCCAACCAAAAGGCTAAGACGGTTAAGATATAATCCCAAAATTAGAGATTTAGTACGCGAAACATATATTAGAAAAGAAGATTTAATTTACCCGCTATTTGTTTGCCCAGGAGAAAATATAAAGAAAGAAGTACGCTCGATGCCTGGCGTATATAACATGTCAATTGATATACTTGTACAGGAAGTAAAAGAAGTGCATTCTCTTGGAATTCCAGCCGTAATTCTATTCGGAATTCCCGAACAAAAAGATGAAATGGGAAGTGAAGCATACAATCCAGAAGGAATAATTCAACGAGCAGTTAGAGCAATCAAAAAAGAAATAAAAGATATTTTAGTTATAACAGATGTTTGTATGTGTGAATATACTTCTCACGGACATTGTGGAATAATAAGAAATAATGAAATTGTAAATGACGAAACGCTAACATATCTTGCAAAAGAAGCTATTTCGCACGCTGAAGCTGGAGCAGATATAATAGCTCCATCAGATATGATGGATGGGCGAGTCGCTGCAATACGGAAATCGCTTGATTATAAAGGTTTTGAGAAAATCCCAATAATGTCTTACGCAGTAAAATATGCTTCTGGTTACTACGGTCCTTTCCGAGATGCTGCCGATTCAGCACCAAGTTTTGGTGATAGACGTTCGCATCAAATGGATATTGCAAATATTGAAGAAGCATTGCGCGAAGCCGAATCAGATATTGATGAAGGTGCTGACATTATTATGGTAAAACCAGCAGGTCCTTATTTAGATGTAATTTCAAAAGTAAAGGAAGAATTTAGAATGCCAACAGCAGCTTATCAAGTTAGTGGTGAATATTCTATGATTAAAGCAGCTGGTAAATTAGGTTGGATTGACGAAGAACGTGTTATGTTAGAATCGTTAATTGCAATAAAACGTGCTGGCGCCGATATGATTTTAACTTATTTTGCAAAAGATGTAGCAAAAATATTAGGTTGAAAACTATCTCAGAAATATCTACAAAAACTGTAAATGATAAAGAAAACGACATCAAAAATAAAGTTAAAGAAACACAAAAATTTAGCTTGAAACAAACTTTTGTAGCGTTAAGTTATCCAAATTATCGTTTATGGTTTTGGGGACAAATGGTTTCTCTATTTGGCTCGTGGATGCAAACCACAGCTCTCGCTTTTTTTGTATTTGAATTAACACATTCTCCAGCATATTTAGGATATGTTGGGTTTGCTGGCGGTTTACCTGCGTGGATTTTTACTTTTTATGGCGGTGTAATTTCAGATAGATTCCCAAGACAAAAAATCTTAATATATACTCAAACTTACATGATGGTTTGGGCATTTTTACTTGCAGTTTTAACATTTACAAAAGTCATTCAACCAGAAATGATTATTCTTTTGTCATTTATTACTGGAATTGGGAATTCCTTTGATGCAACTGCAAGGCACGCATTTGTAAACGAACTCGTAGAAAAAGAAGATTTGACAAACGCAATTGCTTTAAATTCAACGATGTTCAATACAGCAACTGCAATCGGACCAGCAATTGCTGGAATAATTTACGCTCTATTTGGGCCTGCGGTTTGTTTTTTCATAAATGGAATTTCATTTTTTGCCGTTATATATAACTTAAAGAAAATCAAGTTAAAGCAATTTCATACCAAGTTAGAAAAAAAATCAGTTTTTAGTGAAATTAAAGAAGGTTTTGTTTATTTAAAATCTAAAAAATTATTGCTTGCAATAATATTAACAACTGCATTTTTAAGCATTTTTGGACTCGGTTTGGTTACATTATTCCCAGCTTGGGCGGTAAAAATTCTTCATGGAGATTCAACTACAAACGGATTTTTACAATCAGCACGAGGTGTTGGAGCAGTTTCGTTTGCATTAATTATTGCTTCGGTTAACAAATATATTGTTCGAGGTAAATACTTTTCATTAAGTGTAATTATACTCCCGATTTTGATAATAATATTCTCATTTATTGAAAATTTTTGGATGTCAGTTTTTATATTGATTTTTATCGGTGGAAATATTATCACTATTTTTAATCTGGCAAATGGTTTGATTCAAACAAATGTTGAAGAAAAATATAGAGGAAGAATTTTAAGTTTTTACACATTTAGTTTTTTTGCACTTTTCCCCGTTGGAGCTTTGTGGATTGGGATGTTGGCTGAAAATTTTGGCTCTCCAACAGCAATACAAATTAGTGCATCAATTTTGTTGATTTTTGGGATTATTTCTTGGATTTTTGTGCCAAGACTTAGAAAAGTTAATTGAATTTTTAATACTGAAGGATTTTATGAATACTGAAAAAAGTTTATCATTATTTGAAGAAGCCAAAAAATATATTCCAGGCGGAGTTAATTCGCCCGTCCGAGCATTTAAATCTGTTGGTGGAAATCCAATTTTTATGGAAAAAGGGATTGGTTCAAAAATGTTTGATGTTGATGGAAATGAATACATCGATTATATCGGTAGTTGGGGACCACATTTATTTGGGCATAATCCAAAAATAATAAAACGGGCATTGTTAGAAGCAATTGAAAAAGGGACAAGTTTTGGCACTCCAACTTCTCCAGAAGTAGAAATGGCGAAATTAATAATAGAACTTGTCCCTTCAATTGAGCAAGTTAGAATGGTGAATAGCGGAACCGAAGCTACTATGAGTGCAATTCGTTTAGCAAGAGGTTATACTGGAAAAGATAAATTCATAAAATTTGAAGGTTGTTACCACGGACACGCTGATTATTTCCTTATTAAAGCTGGTTCGGGAGCGTTAACTTTAGGCGAACCAAATTCGCCAGGCGTTACAATTGGAAATGCAAAAGACACACTTATTGCAAAATACAATAATATTGATTCTGTTTATCGACTTTTAGAAGAAAACAAGGATGAAATTGCTGCAATTATCATTGAACCAATTGCTGGAAATATGGGAGTTGTTCCTGCAAAAATTGAATTTTTACGGGAATTACGTAAAATCTGTAACGAACAGCAAATTATTCTAATTTTTGATGAAGTAATGTCAGGATTTCGTGTTGCCAAAGGTGGTGCATCAGAATATTATGGAATTAACGCTGATTTAACAACATTTGGAAAGATAATTGGGGGCGGTTTGCCAGTTGGTGCTTTCGGTGGTAAGAAAGATATTATGCAATCAATCTCGCCAGTTGGCTCAGTTTACCAAGCTGGAACATTAAGTGGAAATCCACTTGCGATGAATGCAGGAATTGCAGCTTTGAAATACATAAAATTTAATCAAAATCTATATAAAGATTTAGAAGAAAAGGCGAAAATTTTAGAAAATGGATTTAAGAAAAATCTTGAAGAATTGGGATTAAATTTCCAATTAAATCGTGTTGGGACTATGAGTTGTTTATTTTTTACAGAAACAGAAGTTACTGATTTCGATTCAGCTTTAACTTCCGATACAAAGAAATATGCAATCTATTTTCACGAAATGTTAAAACGCGGTTTTTACTTAGCCCCATCGCAATTTGAAGCAATGTTTATTTCTGAAGCTCATTCAATTCAAGATTTAGAACGAACAATTGAAGCAAATTACGAAAGTTTGAAACAACTTGTAAAATAGTAAGTTGAACAAAAAATTGTAATTCAGCAAAACGCTATTTTTTATTTTTAATAATTAAATCGGCAAATTCGCGGAATGCTCCGTTTCCGCCGTTTTTTTTACAAATATAATCTACAATATTTTTCACTTCATCAATAGCATCGTTTGGGCAAGCCGAAAATCCAACAGCTTGTAAAATATCCAAATCGTTTACATCATCTCCGATATAAGCAACATTTTCGAGAGTTAAGTTTTCTTGCTCAAGATAAGATTTTATGAAATCTAATTTCTCCCAAATTCCAATTCCAATTAAATCGGGTTCAAATCTTTTTACACGCGATTTAATAATTTCTGTAGAATCACTTGTAATAATTCCAGTTAATAATCCAGTTCTTTTAAGTAGAATTACTCCCATTCCATCTTTTACATCAAATCTTTTCATAAATAATCCCGAATCTGTGAAATACATACCTCCATCGGTCATAACACCATCAACATCTGAGACAACAATTTTGATTTTAGATAATTTTGATAACAAATTTTTTTTCATAAACAAGCAAAACCTTTTTTATTTTTTTTTGGATATCAGAAATAATATTAATAAATTTTCTCATCTTAAAAATAGTAATGATTGAAATAATAAAATACCGAAATAAAAATATCAATAAATGAACACGGATTTTTCAATTTTATCATTTAAGGAGCTTGAAACGGTTTTGAAACTTACTTTCCATAAATTTTTATTCAAATTTTTTCAACTAATTCAATTAACAAATCACAAACAAAACAAAGGTTATTCAATGGCTAAAATGTACAAAATACTTGCCGTTGTGATGTTATTAATAACATCATCTTTATTCGCACAAAACTATACAGTTTCTGGTACAGTAACTGACGCAATCACTGGTGACAATCTTACCGGTGCAAACGTAGTTGTAAAAGGAACGTATGTTGGTGCAGCATCTGATGTAAATGGTAAATATTCTTTCACAGTAAATGAAGGAAATGTTACTATAGTCTGTAGCTACATCGGTTACGAAACAAAAGAAGTTACTTTAGATGTTCAAAAAAACACTGAAGTAAATTTTAGTCTAAAAGACAAACAATTTTCTTTGAATGTAACAGTTTTGGCTGATAGAGCAAAAGAACAAGAAACTCCTGTTGCATTTACAAACGTTGATAAAAAAGATATGGAATTAAAACTTGGTTCACAAGATATTCCGATGGTACTTAATACAACACCTTCAGTTTATGCAACAATGCAAGGTGGTGGTGCTGGTGATGCAAGAATCAACGTACGTGGATTTAATCAAAGAAATATGGCAATTATGATCAACGGTGTTCCTGTAAATGATATGGAAAACGGTTGGGTTTATTGGTCAAACTGGGATGGTCTTGGTGATGCCTCTTCATCAATTCAGGTTCAAAGAGGTCTAACAGCTGTTAACTTAGCTACTCCATCAATTGGTGGAACAATGAACATCATTACTGATCCAACTGCTCAAGATATGGGCTTTAGCTTAAAACAAGAATTTGGCTCAGGTTCATTTATGAAAACAAGTTTATTTGGTCACACTGGATTAATTAATGACAAATATGCTGTAACAGTTGGTGTTGTTCGTAAAACTGGAGACGGTGTTGTTGATAAAACTTGGACAGATGCTTGGGCATATTATGTTGGAGCAGCTTACAATTATGATGAAAACAACCGTTTTGAACTTTATGCAGTAGGAGCTCCTCAAAGACATGGCCAAAATTTGTACAAACAAAATGCGGCTGCTTATGATTCAACATGGGCAATGGATAAATTAGGTTATACTTCTGCACAAGTTCAATATTTTGCACAATCTAGTGCTGGAAGACGTTACAACGAAAATTGGGGACCTGTTAGTTCTTCATATAAAGGACTACAATCTTGGAATGGTTCAACTCACGACAGATATGCTGAAGACTTTATCAACGAACGTGAAAACTACTTCCACAAACCTCAAGTTAACTTGAACTGGTACTCAAACTTAAGTAACCAATTATCAGTTTACACTACTGCTTATTATTCTGGTGGAAATGGTGGTGGTTCTGGTACTTATGGTTCATTGAAATGGAATTATAATGTTGGTATTCCTTCCCCTTCGCGCTTTGTTGCTTTTGATGCCACAATTGCTAATAACCAAACTACTTTTGATTCTACTCATGGCTACCAATCAAAAGGTATCTTAAGAAATAGCGTAAATAACCAATATACTTGGGGTATTTTATCAAAAGCTATTTATAAATTGAATGATAACGTAAAAACAGTTTTTGGAGTAGATGCTCGTTTAGCAGAAATTGAACATTATCAAGAAGTTAGAGATTTACTTGGTGGTGATTTCTTTGCAAGAAGTACTGAAAACGATTTCTGGAATGGCGAAACTCAATATTTAACACTTGGCGATAAATTCAACTACTACAACACAAACAACGTACAATGGTTAGGTGCTTATGGTAGTGCAGAATATTCATCTCCATTATTTACTGCTTACGGAACTTTAGCTTGGTCAACAATTTCTTACAAATACACAAATCACTTCAGAAATGACGGAACAGGAAATGAATTTACTTTAGAATCTGATAACTTTAACGGATTCCAAGTTAAAGGTGGTGCAAGCTACAGATTTTCAACAGAAATGTCAACTTATGCAAACTTTGGTTATGTAGAAAAAGTGCCAATATTTGATGCAGTAATTGATGATATTCAAGGTGTTTTTACAGATAATCCAAAAAATGAAAGATTTACAAGTTTTGAACTTGGTGCTAATTACGAAGCTGAAACTTTCTCAGCAAAACTTTCAGCTTATTATACACAATGGAACGACAGAGCATATTCAAAATTTGTCCAAACTGATACTTCTGGAAACGGAGCTTTAATATTCTTAACTGGTATGAATGCCCTTCATACTGGTGTTGAGTTAGAACTTGCTTATCAACCAATGAGTTTATTCCGTTTAGATGGAGCTGCTTCATTAGGTAATTGGACATATACTGATGACGTAAGTGGTACATATAAAAATTATGATAATCCAACTGATCCTGTTGTAAATTATGATTTCTATGTAAAAGGATTAAAAGTTGGTGATGCTCCACAAACACAATTAGCATTACAAGCTTCTGTTTTTCCAATGCCAGGAATGACAGCACAAGTGGTTTACAGATATAATGCAAGATTATATGCTGATTTTGATCCATTTAGCAGAACTGATTCTACAGATACAGCACAAAGTTGGGAAACACCTGCTTATAGTTTAGTTGATTTCCATTTCAGATATATTCTTCCTTGGAAATTTGCTGGTGTTAGAATGGATGTTTTCGCACACGTATTCAACGTATTTGATGAAATTTACATTTCTGATGCAGTTGATGAAAGTCATTACAATGCTATTCCTACAACAGTTTCTGGAGTTGAAAAACACTCTGCACAAAGAGCTGAAGTATTTTTAGGACCTGAAAGATATATTAACTTCGGATTTGGTATAAAATTATAATCTTTTCAGATTTAATGAATTTAAGAGCCAGTCGATTTTGACTGGCTTTTTTATTTGTAATAAAATTTACCTATATATTTGCAAATGAGTTTTATATTTACGGGGATGATTAAAGGATTTTTATTCTTATTTTAAACTTATAAAAAAGTAAAGGTTGTTGATTTGAAAATAAATAGCTTGAAAAATTTCCCATTTTATAACATAATTTATCTATTTACCATAGCAATATTTTTGTTAACTAATTTTAGTTATGCACAAAAACCTTATGTTTTGTTAGTTTCTTACGATGCTTTTCGATATGATTATCTCGATAGAAATATAACTCCAACTCTTTCAGATTTTGCTGAAAATGGAGTTCGTGCTTTATCGTTTGAACCAGTTTTTCCATCAAAAACATTCCCAAATCATTTATCAATAATTACTGGGATGTATGCAGATAATCACGGAATTATTTCAAATAATATTTATAATAATGCAAACGGAAGAAAATACTCACTCGGGAATAGAGAGGAAGTTCAAAAATCTGATTGGTATTTAGGTGAACCTTTTTGGGTTACTGCACAAAGAAATGGAATAAAAACGGCAAGTTTTTATTGGCCCTCATCTTCTGTGAAAGATGAAAATTATCATCCAAATATTTATAAAGAATTTGATAGAAATGTTAAATTTTCAACTCGAATTGATTCAGTAGTTTCGTGGTTTAACTATCCTCAAAAAAAACGTCCGCATTTTGTTACATTATATTTTTGTTTAACAGATGATTATGGACATAAATTTGGTCCAAATTCCGACTCAATAAATTGGGCAATCAATCAAATGGATTTAACTACAAAATATCTACTTGAAGAAATTAATAAAACAGACATAAAAGACAGTTTAAACATAATTTTTGTTTCTGATCACGGAATGACGGAAATTTCACCCGAATGGACAATTAATGTTGACGATATTTTAAATGGATTATCGTACAAAACTCAGAATAGTGGTCCAGTTATGTTTATTGATACAAAGAAAGAGAATCAGCAAAAAATATTTGATTTGTTAAAGAAAAATGAAAATCATTACAAAGCATATAAAAAATCAGAAATTCCTGAGTATTTTCATTACAATAAACATCCTTTTATTTCTGAAATTGTTCTAATTGCTGATTTAGGTTGGTCGTTGATTGATAAAAATTCAAATAAAGATTACAGTAACGGCGAAGTACGTGGAAATCATGGATATGACAATAGAAATATCGAAATGCATGGTTTTTTTCTCGCAAAAGGTCCAGCATTCAAAAGTGGTTATAAAACTGGGACAATCAAAAACATTGACATTTATCCACTTTTATGTAAAATATTTAATATCGAACCACGCCAAAATATTGATGGAGATTTAGAAAGAATTGGACACATTTTAAAATAAGAATAGTTATGGATAATATTTTACATATCAACTACAGAAAAGAGATCTTGAAAAATGGCTTGCAAGTTATACTTGTAAAAGATGAAAATCGGTCTTCTGTTGCACTTAATATTTGGTATAAAGTTGGCTCGGCTAACGATTTCCCTAAAAAAAGCGGTTTAGCTCATCTTTTTGAACACATGATGTTCCAAGGTTCCGAAAATGTAGCAAAAGAAGAACATTTTCGTTACATACAAGAAGTCGGTGGACAGTTGAACGCAACTACAAGTTTAGACAGAACAAATTATTTTGAAACAATTCCGCCAAACGCATTGGAATTAGCTTTATGGTTGGAATCTGACAGGATGGGATTTTTGATTCCAGCTTTAGATCAAACAAAACTTACTAACCAAATTGAAGTTGTTTCAAATGAAAGATTACAGAATTATGATAACGCCCCGTATGGTTTATCGTGGGAATTGATAATGGGAAATGTTTTCCCTGAAAATCATCCTTATCACACTCCAACAATTGGCTATTTGAATGAAATTCAGTCTTATACTTTAGATGATGTAATTTCTTTCTTTGAAAAATATTATTCTCCACAAAATGCCAGTTTGGTAATTGCTGGGAATTTTGATGAAGTAAAAACATTAGACTTAGTGAAAAAGTATTTTGAAGAAATTCCGAACAAGTATAAAATTGAACAACCCGTTTTTCCAGAATGGGAAATACAAGAAAATAAGCAAGTAATTCATCAAGATAATATTGAATTTCCAAGAATTTATTTCGTGTGGAAAAGTGTTAAAAATTTCCACCCAGATGATTCTTCTTTAGATATTATGGCGGATATTCTTTCTTCAACTAAAAACTCAAAATTGTATAAAAAATTAGTTTTTGAGTTGCAAATTGCTTTAAATGTAGCCGCTTTTCAATATTCTATGGAAAATGAAGGCTTGTTTGTCATTATGTGTACAGTCAAAATGGGAATTGAATTATCTGAAATAAAACGAGTAATTTTTGAAGAAATTGAAAAATTAATTCAAAATGGTGTGGAGGAAGAGGAATTAATTGTGTCCAAAAATTCGATTCGCTCAAGTTTTATTTGGGAACTTGATTTTCTTCAACACGTAGCAAATAAAATTAACAATTATAACTGTACTTTAAACGAACCAGATTCATTTAATTACGATTTACAACGATATTCCCAACTAAAAACTGAAGATATCAAAAACGTTACAAAAAAATATCTTACCAAAAAATATTTTGAACTACGTATTGTTCCAAAAGAGAAAGAAAATGATAAATAGAAAAAATCCACCCGTTTTGCCAAGTTTATATGATTTGAAAACGCCAATTCATTCTACTTTTTATCTTAAAAATGGAATTGCGGTGCATTTGGTTGAAAGAAATCAACTTCCGGTTTTACAATTAAGGTTTTTACTTCATAAAGGTGCTGCCGAAGATCCAGTTAACAAACGTGGGACTGCATTTTTGACTGGAAAATTGATTGACGAAAGTGCTGAAAATCTTAACTCTCTTGAAATTGATAGAATTATTCAAAAATTAGGTGCGTCTTTTGATAGCGGGGTAAATACAATTGATCAAACATTTTATCTTTCTTCATTAAAAGAAAATTTGGATGAATTTTTAAGTGTTATTTCTAAAATATTTCTGAAACCTAATTTTAGAGATGAAGATTTTAATCGTGAAAAGGCAAAACATTTAGATTCTTTAGTTCATCTTCAAGATGATCCTCGAAATTTGGGATTTTTAGTCTCTCAAAAATACTTGTTCAAAGAAACTCCTTTTGAAAATTCCTCGATGGGAACCTTAAAAACAGTTCAAAATATTGAAAATTCTGATATTAAAGAATTTTATTTGCAAAACTATATAGCTCAAAATCTTGAAATAATTGCTGTTGGAAATGTTAATTCGCAAGAATTAACTGAAATTTTAGAAAAACATTTCGGTGATTTTCCAAGCGGAAGTTCTTCATCAAGGGAAGAAATTGTTTTTCAAGTCCCGCAAAACCAGATTTTGTTAATTAATAAAAAAGATGCTCCTCAAAGTGTGATAAATATTGTAAATATATCTGATAAAATTAATTCGCCGCATTTTTATGCAATGAAAGTTCTAAATACAATTTTTGGTGGACAATTCAGTAGCCGATTAAACCATAATTTACGTGAAGAAAAAGGTTTAACTTATGGCATTCAAAGTGAATTTGCACAATCGTTAAATATGGGGAATTTTAGTATTAGAACTTCGGTCGATACAGCAAACACAATTCTTGCTTTGAAAGAAATTATCAGAGAAATAAATTTGATTCGCGAAGATATTTCTGATGAAGAACTCAACTTTGCCAAATCATTTTTGATTAAAAATTCTTCAATTTATGATGATACGATAAGTTATATTATTTCAAATATTCAGTTTCTTGTTCGCAACAAATTAGAAAGAGATTATTTTGTAAAACTTAGCGAAAACATTGGAAAAGTAACAAAATCAGATGTACTTGAAGCCGCAAAGAAAAACATTTTGGTGGATAATCATATAATTGTTGTGGTTGGCGATGCGGAAAAATTGTATGATGAATTAATATCAGAATTTCCGAAATATGAAATAATTAAGATGGAAATTGCCGATTTAGATATTTAGTTAATCTTTCTAATTGAATTTATTATTAAATAATTCTAATATTTTATGATTTAGATAATTAAAATCATAAGGTTTTTTAATTATTAAATCAGGCATAAATCCATCTGAAAGTTGTAAATCCGAAAATCCTGAACAAAGAATTACAAGAATATCAATATTTTCTTTTCTTATTTCATTCAAAACGGAAATTCCACTTAAAATTGGTAAATCTACATCAAGAATAATCAAATCAAAATATTCATTTTTCACCAAATCTAAAGCAATTTTTCCATTTTCGGCAAATTTCACTTTGTAACCGTCATATTCAAGTAAATCTCCAAGTAAAATTGCTAATGACTGATTATCCTCGGCAATAAGAATTGAAAAATTATCTTTTTTAAATTTTGTATTATGGAAAAATGGGAAAGAAATCTTAAAAGTTGTGGGGAAATTATTTACAAGTTGGATTTCGCCACCATTTTCTTCAACAATTTGCTTTACATTGAATAAACCAAACCCTCGTTCATCTTTAGTCCCTTTTGTCGAAAATCCATCTTCAAAAATTCTATCTTTTATTGAATTCTCAATTCCTTTTCCGTTATCTTGAATGTAAATATCAATTTTATCTAAATTAAGATTTTCTTTAGCATAGATTGCTATTCTTCCATTTTCTTGAATTGCGTCTATTGAGTTGTGAATCAAATTCACGAAAATTCTTCTAAAATCTGTTTTTTCAATCAAAATTGTAAAGTCTTCTGGAATATCTATCGAAAAGTTGAAAGATTTCGTGTTAAAATAAGCAGCCAAAAATTCAATTTCTTGCTTAAGATTAATTACTTTGGGAATTTCCTTTGTTCCTTTATTTAGAATTGACGAAAGATAATCAATATCATCACTTAAACGGGCGAGGAATTGTTTAGGATTAAAATTTTCCAATTTCTTTTCAGCAAGCGAAATTGAATGACGAATTTCAGATAAAATGTTATTAATATCGTGCAAAATGTGCTTTTCTATCACTGCGAAATTCCGTAATTCTTAATTTTAGTATAAAGTGTTTTCTGACTAATTCCTAAACTGCGAGCTGTTTCTTCGCGGTTCCAATTAAAAATTGCCAATCTTTTTTGTATATAAAATTTTTCAATTTCTTCCATATCTGGCAAATTATCAAACTCATTTGTAATAATTGTTTGTGAATTTTCTATATTCTTTTGTGGAGGCATCTTTTTTTCAGCACTTGCTAAATTCAAATCTTTTGATTGAATTTCATCAGTTTCTGAGAAAATTAATGCTCTTTCAATAATGTGAGCAAGTTCGCGAACGTTTCCCCAAAATTCATAATTCAACAAATCTCGTTTAGCGATTTCAGAAAGTGTTTTTTTGTTTTTCCCGCCTTTTCTTTCCAAAAAGAATTCCGCAATTGCAAGAATGTCATTTCCTCTTTCGCGAAGTGGTGGAATTTCAATTGTGATAACATTCAATCTGAAAAGTAAATCACGGCGAAAAGTCTTTTTTTCAACTTCATCTAATAAATTACGGTTTGTTGCCCCAATTATTCTAACATTTGCTTTTCGAGTTTGCACACCACCAAGTCGGCGAAATTCTCCATTTTCCAAAAAGCGTAATAATTTTGGCTGAAGAGATAAACTTAATTCACCAATTTCATCAAGAAAAAGCGTTCCGCCATCAGCAACTTCAACTAAACCTTGTTTTGAAGATTTTGCATCTGTAAAAGCACCTTTTTCGTATCCAAAAAGTTCGCTTTCTAAAAGTTGGTCGGGAAGCGAAGCACAATTTATAATTACAAAAGGCTTGGAATTCCTTGGTGAAGATTGATGAATAAATTCCGCCAAAAGTTCCTTACCAGTTCCTGTTTCTCCTTCAATAAGAATATTTGCATCAGATTGTGCAGCTTTTTCAGCAAATTTTAGTGTTTCCTTTAATTTTGGACTTTCGCCAATAATTTTAGTTGGGATAATATTTTCAAGTCGGTTCAATAAAATTTTATTTTGTGTTCGTAGCAAAGCAAATTCCAACGCCCGATTTATGGAAACTTCAAGTTGGTTAAATTGATACGGTTTTGTAATGAAATCATAAGCACCTTCTTTTATGCAATCAACCGCAGTTCGAATGTCATTTAAACCTGTGAGCACAATAATGGGAATTTCAGTATTGATTTTTTTAATTTCACGTAATGTATCGTAACCAGAGATTGGAAGCATTTGCAAATCAAGTAAAACCAAGTTGTAGTTTATTTCATCAAGAGCTTTTAGCCCATCAAATCCATTGTGAACAAAATCAACGAAAAAACCTTTGTCAATTAATTCTTCTTTTAATAAATAACAAAGATTCTCATCGTCATCAATAATCAATATTCTTGAATTTAGGATACTCATATTACGTTCGTTTTATATGAAATATAATAAAATTGTCTCATAACTAAGATTCAATTAGTAAGTGCGTCAAAATAATAATTTATTTGTTGTGTTTTAGAAAAAATATTAATTTTGCACACGTTTTTTTAATTTACTGAAAAGCCGTTAGGGGTGTTCCATTTGGGACTGAGATTATACCCTTGAACCTGAACCAGATAATGCTGGCGTAGGAAAACATAATAGTTTTACCAACTTTTGCCGTTTTCCAACGGCTTTTTTGTTTTAAATCTTTTCTAAAGGAGTTTATAATGAAAAAATTGTTTGTAATTCTTTTTGTATGCACGGCTATTTTTGCTCAAGATTTAAATTTGAAAGGGAAAGTCGTAAATTCAGAAAATGGTGAAATTCTTGTTGGCGCCAATGTTCAAGTTGAAAATTCATCTTTTGGAACCGTAACTGATAAAAACGGTGAATTTATTCTTACCAATCTTAAAATGAATGATTTCATTTTAGTTTCTTACATTGGATTTTCTACCGAAAAAGTTTCTGCCAGACTTTTAAGCAAAAGCATTTTGATTGCCTTAAAACCGAAAATTCTTTCTACACAATCAATTGTAATTCAAGGTTTTGCGGGAAAGAATGATGAAAAATCTGCAGGTTTTTCTGAATTGAAAAGCAATTTTATTGAAGAAAATTTTTCTAACCAATCAATTCCCGAAATTCTCAGCAATCTTCCTTCAACCACATTTTATTCAGATGACGGTGGGTCGCTCGGTTATTCCTTCCTAAATATTCGTGGATTTGAACAACGCCGAATTTCAATTTCTGTAAATGGAATTCCACAAAATGACCCAGAAGATCACAATGTTTATTGGATTGATATGCCCGATTTACTTTCCAATACAGATTTAATTCAAGTACAACGTGGAGCTGGTAATAGTTTAATTGGTTATCCTTCGATTGGAGGCTCAATAAATGTAATTACTTCACCATTTTCAAATAAAAAGGAAATAAAATTTTCATCAAATTTTGGGAGTTTTAATATACGCCAGTTTCAAATTTCAGCGGCAAGCGGTTTGATTGATAATAAATATTCAATTTATGCCAAATTTGGTAGAACATTAAAATCTGGTTATCGAGATTTAGCTTGGGCTGATTATCAATCTTTTCATTTCGCAATTGCTCGATATGACGAAAATATTACAACTAATTTCAATTTTTATGGTGGACCAATTAACGATGGTTTGGTTTATCTTGGTTTACCAAAAAACGTAATTTCAGATAAAAATCTTAGAAAAGAGAATTATAGTTATTGGGATTACGATTATGAAAATAATCGATATCAAGATTGGTCAACAAAAAGACGAAGCGAAGAAAGGGAATATTACTCGCAACCTCATTTTGAATTATTAAATGAAATCAAAATTTCTGAAAATATTCTTGCCAATTCAGCTGTTTTTTGGATAATTGGGAATGGATATTTCGATTTTGATGGAAGTTGGGCTGATACAAACGCACTTCGTTTAACAAGTGATTTTGGATTTTCTCCCACACAAAATCCTACGAATACAATCATAAGAGCAACTGTAAATAATAATCAATTTGGTTGGATTCCGAGATTAGAAATTCAACACAAAAACGGGGAATTTACTTTCGGTTCAGAAATACGTTTGCACAATTCCGAACATTTTGGAATTGTAAAATATGCAAATGGTTTGCCCGAAAATCTTTCTCCAGAAAGGAAATTCTATTATTACGAAGGCGGAAAAACTATTTTCAATCTATTTGTAAATGAAAATTATCAGTTCAATTCCAAGCTAAATTTCCTTTTAGAATTACAAGTTGCTAATCACAAATATTCAATTTCTAACGAAAAATATCTTTCTAATAATTTTTCTATCGGGAACACATTTTTCAATCCAAGATTTGGATTTAATTATAAAATTCACGAAAAAATGAATCTATTTTTGAGTTTGTCGCAAGTAAGTCGCGAACCAATGTTAAAAAATTATTATGATGCTGAAGGTTCATATTACGGAGAGTTACCGAATTTTCGCCAAAATTCCAATGGGAAATATGATTTTAGTGAACCACTTGTAAAACCAGAAACGATGAGAAATCTTGAACTTGGTTGGAATTATCGCAATAAAAATCTATTTGTTTCAGCCAATTTTTACTATATGTTGTTTGAGAATGAAATTGTGAAAAATGGTCAAGTTGGAATTTTTGGAGATGCGATTACTGGGAACATGCCCAAAACTATTCACAGTGGAATTGAATTATCAAGCACTTTTGAACCCACAAATTGGTTGAATATTTTATCAAATTTAACATTGAGCAAGAATTATATTCAAGAAGGAACTCATGTAATTGATGGACAAAATTCAATTAATCTTGAAAATAACAAAATTGGTGGTTTCCCCGAAATTTTAGCAAATATCGTAATTTCTGCTTCAAAAAACAGCTTTTCGTCTGCACTTATTTTAAAATATGTTGGAAGTTATTATTCAGATAATTTTGATGAAAATCTAACAAGTTATCTTTCGGAATATCCATTCTTTGTAGATTATAACGATAATAAAGTTGATTCGTATTTTGTAGCAAATGCGAAATTGGGATACAATTATGAAGGGAATGAAATTATTAAAAATGGACAAATTTTCGTTCAAGTAAACAATATTTTCAATAATCTTTACTCACATTATGCAGTTGGAAAGGAATTTTTTCCCGCTGCAGAATTTAATATCTTAGCTGGAATTTCGGTGAGTTTGTGAAAAATGCGATAATTGTTGGAAATGGATATTTACCAAGAAAAAGTGAAATAATCAAATTACTTTCATTAGGATTTGATTTTCTGATTGCAGCGGATGGCGGTGCAAATTCCACAAGAAAAATTGGAATTCTCCCGAATCTGATAATTGGTGATTTTGATTCAATTACCAACGAAAATTTCAAATATTACCAAAAAATGGGAATAAAAACAGAGCAAATAAAACGCCAAAATGATACAGATATTGAAAAAGCGATTAAATATCTAATTTCTAAAAAAGTTAGTAAAGCAATAATTTTTGGTGGTTCGGGTGATAGATTAGACCACACTTTTGGAAACATTGGAAATTTGCTGAAATATTATGGCAAAATTCAACTTTATCTTGTTCATCAAAAAACAATTGTTAATGTGCTAAACGGCGAAATCTCAATTAAAACACAAGTTGGCGAAACAATTTCTCTGTATGGTTTAGATGAATTCACTAAAATTTCCACAATTGGTTTGAAATACGAACTAAAAAATCAATCTCTTCCATTTGGCGAAAAAGATGGGACGAGCAATTTGGCAATGCAAAATCCTGTTAAAATATCATCAAATGGGAAAATATTATTGATGCGAGATTTTCTAACAACTCTAAAAAGTGGGTATTTTGATTAATATCGACAATTTAATAATAATATCATTCTTTATAATTCTATTCATTATTGGATTTATTACTAAAACGAAGAAAAATTCAAAAAGCGATTTTCTAACTGGTTCGCAAAAAATGGGATATATTCTATTTGTCGCTACAACCGTCGCAACTTGGTATGGTGGAATTTTAGGAATAGGCGAATTCACTTACTCATTTGGAATAATTAGTTGGTTTACACAAGGAATTCCATATTATTTTTTTGCGATTATCTTTGCGTTTGTCTTTTCAAAAAAGATACGTAAAGCTTCGTTACTTACGATTCCACAAAAAATTAAACTTGAATACGGCGAAAAATCATCAAAAATTGCTGCATTTTTAATTTATTTATTGGTAAATCCAGCACCATACCTTTTAATGATTTCAACACTTTTCGCTCATTTATTCAATTTCAATGAAATTTACGGAGTAATAATTTCTATTCTTATTGTTGGTGGATTTTTAATAAAAGGTGGTTTCAGAACAACGCTTACCACAGATTTATTTCAATTTATTTTAATGTTTTTAGGTTTTGGAATCATGTTTTTATTCCTTTTTGCTAATTATGGTAACTTTTCATTTCTTGCTCAAAATCTTCCTAAAAACTACTTATCTCTCGAAAATGTTTCTCCAATTTATCTTTTTGTTTGGTTTTTAATTGCATTATGGACATTCGTTGACCCTGGATTTCATCAAAGAAGTGCAAATGCAAGTAATGAAAAAATCGCAAAATGGGGAATTATCATTTCAGTTGGGTTTTGGGCAATTTTTGACTTACTAACTACTACAACTGGCTTATTTGCGAGAGTGATTTTGGATGAAAATATTAATCCAGTATTAGCATTTCCTTTATTGGCTGACAAAATTTTACCAATTGGTTTGAAAGGAATATTTTATGTTGGATTATTTGCCACAATTCTTTCAAGTTTTAACAGCATTTCGTTTTTGAGTGGCTTAACTTTTGCGAATGATTTATTCCCTACAAAAAATGAAGATGAAAAATCGCTAATATTTAGAACTCGTTTGGGAATTGCAATTTCGTTAATTATTGCTCTTTTTCTTTCAATTTATTTTAAGTCGGTAATTCAAATTTGGTACGTAATTGGTTCAATAATTATTCCAGGATTAATTTTGCCTGTATTTTCAACCTATTTCCCGAAAATTAGAATTTCAGAAAAATACCTCAATCTTCAGATGATTTTAAGTCCGCTAATTGCAATTATTTGGCAAATATTAAAATCACAATTAAATTTATCAGTTATAATCACTGAAATATCAGAACCGATGTTAGTCGGTTTATTGGTTTCAATAATTATCCAATTTGTTGGAATGAAATCAAGAAAAATCTAATTTTCCCAATTATCTGTCCTGAATGAAGAAGCCGGAAGTTTTGCGTTGTTAAAAAGAGTTCCATAAGAAATATTATCCCAACAATATCTAACTGCTTTAGGATTTTTTATTTTATCAGAAGAAACAACCAACTTATTATTTTTAATCTCAACTTGTGCGTCAACAAAAATTCTATCTTCTCCAGCAATTTGAAAATTATTTTTCCCGTCAATTGGTTTAAGAAACATTCCCTCATCATATAAAAATGAGAGAATTATTTTATCATTCTCAATTATAAAGGAATCATAAATTGGTCCAGATGGAATAATGTCCTTTCCATATTCATTTTTTAAAGCCCAAAGTGAAAGCCGTTCGCCAACTTCACGTTTTTTTGCTGGATGGACGTTTTCTGAATTAGCGATATCCATAGTAACTGCCATTCCAGTTTTTGGTGTTTTAAGAGATTTTAATTGAGATTCTCGTAAAATCTGCGAAAAAATTTTAGTCCCGTAATCCCAAGGTGCAATTTGTGCAAAGTAAAAGGGAAATTCAATTTGCCATTTTTCACGCCAATCTGAAATCATTAAAGGAAAAAGAGTTGCGTAAAGTTCTGGTTCGCCAGTGTTAGATTCGCCTTGATACCAAATTGCCCCTTTTATTGTATATGGAATAATTGGAGAAATCATTCCATTAAAAAGTGTTGTCGGCGTATTTTGATTTAATTGTTCTGGTAATTTCGGAATATGAAAAAATTCTTCAGTTTCTACATCAAATGAGTAAAATATGTTGTTTAGAAAAACTGCAACAGGAAGATATTTCCATTCGCCAGCAATAGAAATTGTTTCGGTAGAGAATTTTGGATGGATATTTAACAAATTTGATGTCCCGTAAATTCCGCCGCCACCTTGGTTATCAATAACGCGAACTGCAATTAAAAGGGAAGTGTCGTTTACAAGATTTGCTGGGATTTCGTAAGTTCTGGGCATGTTCCAAAAACCATCTTGTTCGTGGCTCCCAATTTTCGTTCCATTTACGAAAGTAATGTCCATATCATCAATTGGTCCCAATTCTAAAATTAAATCCTTGTTTTTCCATTCACTTGGAATAATTACTTTTTTTCTGAACCAAATAACACCGTCAAAATTCCCGACTTCTGTTAATTCCCAACCAGTTGGCAAATTCATATTTTTCCAATTTCTATCATCAAAGTCAGTTTTTGAACAATTTTGGTCGTTAAAATTTAGATTTTTCCATCGCTCATTAATCTTTTTCTCATACACATTTTGTTTATTTCTGGTATTCAACCAAGAATAAATATTTTCAAACTCTTCTTTATTCTTGTTAATATCATTCAAAACATTCGCATATTTTTCTGTTGTTGCTAACTTTTCAGCACTTGTCCACGTTTCAACTGGAGTTCCACCCCAACTTGAATTAATTAACCCAAGTGGAATATTTGTCTCTTTATAGATATTTTGAGCGAAGAAAAATGCGGTTGCACTGAAAGAAGCTGCTGTCTCGGGATTTTGTTCCACCCAATTCCCTGAACAATTAAAAGCAGGTTTTTCAGAAACTTGATGTTCAACTGTAAAATAACGAATATTTCGATTATAAGAATTTTCAATCGCATTTTTGGAACCTTCTATGGAATCCGCAGGAAGCCAACCAGCGAGTGGCATTTCCATATTTGATTGTCCACTACAAAGCCAAACTTCACCAACTAAAACATTTTTGTAAGTAATTGATGTATCCGAAAATTGAAGATTTATGGTAAAATTTTCCCCATAATTTGGTGTTCGTAATTTAGTTTTCCAATTCCCTAATTCATCTGAAGTGGTTTTTGTTGAATTTCCCCAACTCGATGAAATTTCAACATTTGAATTCGATTTGGTTTTCCCCCAAAATGTTACTTCTGTATTTTGTTGGAGAACCATATTATTCCCAAATATTGCAGGGATTTCGGTTTTTGATTGCGCGAAAATGAGTGAAATTAAGAAAAGTAAAGTTAGAAGGAGTTTCATTTTATTCTCAGAATGTTTCAAATTTTATAAATGGAAGATAAGCAAGAGGTAGGAATTAGCATAAAAAAAAAAAGAGACAAGTTTTTAGCTTGTCTCTTTTACACAAAAAGAACTATTTCAACAGCATCATTTTTTTAACTGTGCGGAATTTTCCAGCTTCTAATTGATAGAAATAAACACCTGAAGCTAAATGTTTTGCATCAAATTGAATTGTGTGAATTCCTTGAGCCATTTGTTCGTTTACTAAAGTTGCAATTTCACGACCGAGAATATCAAATACTTTGAGTGAAACCTCGGTTGAAATTGGTAATGCAAAATTAATTGTTGTACTTGGATTGAAAGGATTTGGATAGTTTTGCGATAAACTAAATTTAGTTGGAACTAATTCATCTCCAATTGCTGTTGGGGACAAAATAATTGTTGGACCGTAATTCCAGTTTACACCATCAAAACTATATTTTGTTGAAATTGAAATATCACCTTTTGTTTCATTGTAATTAAAAATTACGTTTCCTAAATCTAATTCAGAATTTTGTAAAGTTAGCGAATTGAAATTAAAAGTAGCTGAAGTTGGATTTACTTCTGTGGCATTTACATAATTTCCACTTCCGACTTGAATTGAAGAAAACGCTGAATAATCAACTTCTGTAGAATCGTATTCAAAAACAACAGTAATATTATTAAAGTTTCCATCAACATTTAGATTTACACTTGCTTCGTCATTTTCCGTATTATATGTAATTGAGTTAACCAAAAATTCGCCTGAAGGTTCTATTTGTTGTGAAACATCTGGAAAACATCCGTTTGTAATTCTTGAAAGAATAAAGCAAGCATCAAATCCATCAATTTGTTCAGTTACATCAACATCCCCGTTAATAAAGCTATCACCTTCCAAAGTGTATGTTCCACCATAAGTGTAGTGGTGAACAGTTGCTAATAAATCTGAAATATCAATTCCACCATCAAGAGTAGCATCTCCGATTCCAGCATTTCCTGTTCCGCTCGAACTCCAAGAAATAATGCCTAAATCTTCGTGTGTTAGGTAATTATCTAATCCTGCAGTAAAAGACATTGCGTAAACAGTCGAAATTCCAGCACCAAGTTGAGCTAATTCTTCGTTTACTGTGAAAGTTAAATCGAATAATTTTCCACCTGTTGTAATTGGTTCTTCTGAATAAATATTGTATTCAATTCTACCAGGTGAAGTTTCTTGCATTCTAACTACACAACCACTCAAAACTTCGCCAATTGTAAAGTTTTCATAAGTTAATTCACTGCTATTATATTGAAAACTTCCAGAAAGTGAGAAAAATTCAATTTCACCAGAAGGAACTAATTCACAATCTAAAGAAACACTTCCACCAGTGTAAGTTTCGTTATCACCGATTGTAATTGCTGCATTGCCATTTGAAGAAGTAATTCCGTTGATTGTTCGGCTTAATCCAGATTGTGTACCAAACCAAGTGTCAGTTCCATCAAAAGCAAAACTTTCTATTATAGTTGGAGCGTTGTATTGATTTACGCTGCTATATTGTTTGAAGTTTTCTCCGTTAAAAACATACAAACCTTCAGACCAATTAGCGATGAAAAGTTTGTCATCGGCAAAAAATAAGTTCATTACAGGTTGTGTACTAATGAAAGGTGAATAATTTGTCCAAACTCCAGATTCAACTTCCAATGCACAAAGACCGTTATAAAATGTCCCAACAAAGATTTTACCATTTCCAAATTCAACTGCACGTAAATAATCGCCATTTATTCCAGAATTAGTTGTTGTAAAATTCTCCCAGGTAGCACCAAGTGAAGAAAGATACGACAAACCATAATCTGTTGCTGCCCAAATTCCGTTATTATCATCAATAGTGATGTCATAAACATTTCCAGGCAAAATTGTTGAATTTGTGGAATTATAATTTGTGAATTCTTCTGTATTTAGATTAAAGTAAGTAACTCCGTTATCGTGAGAGATAACAAGAATATTTTCATTTGAAATCATTTCGAATGCAGTAATAGTTGAACCAGCAAAATTAGAATTCGAAGAATTGTAATATGTTGCTTGATTTTCAGAATTTATGACTGCAAAACCGTCTGCTTGGAAACCAACAAATAAATTACCACCATTTTTGTAAAGTGCAGAGATATTCAAATTTGTTGTTTCAACGAATTCAAAAGTTTCATCAGATCTATTAAATTTATAAACACCGTTTGAATTAGTTCCAAAATAGATATCTTCATCATCAGCTACTACAGCATTTATTGGGACTGCAGGTAAATCTGAATTATATGTTGTGTACATATAGAAATCAAAATCATTCCCTGGTAATGCTTGATCTGACCAAAATACCGAAGCAGTTGCAGAAAGGCAAGTTATTAATTCTTGATTTGTGATAAGTGTTTGACTATTTGGGTAAATATATCTTGTCCCAGGTGAAATAATTCCATTTTCAGTTGAAATAGTTAGTTCGGCATTTTCTGAGCCATCATAATGAATTGCTACTACTAATTGACCGCTATTATCTGTAATTCCAGTTGAGGGGTCAACAATTCCAGCTGTTGATTCAACCGTAACTTCTATTCCTGCTAATGGAATTCCAAGTGAGTTTTTCATTGTAATAGTGATCATTGCTGTTTGTCCAACTTGAACAACTTGAGAAGCTGGAGAAACCACAAAAGTAGCAATTGGTAGTGGGTTTTGTGAAGTTGCTTGCTGGATTATTTGTAGTGCTCTTTCTCTAATATCGCTATAACTATTATGAATAGTATTTACATCAAAACCATCTGAAAAATGCCAAATTGCAGCTTGAATTGCCGCAGCTTCCTTTCTTTCTCTGTTTAACTGTCCATTAGATCCAGTATATGGAATATATGGGTAATAATTTTTTGTTATATAAGCAATTGGGCCTGAAATTTCATCATTCCAAGAATATGGTTTATTCCATTTTAAAGAATGAGAAATATCAATACAATAATAAGATGTGCTATGATTTGTAGCCGTTCCTAAAATTGTTCCACCCCAGAAAGAAGTTCTTCCATAAAAAGGTTGTGTCAAACTAAAACTTGATCCTTGTAGTGTATTTCTCATTGTTACATAACATTCACTGATAACTTCAGATGTTTGATATTCTACATTTCCTTGGAACCAACTCAAATTAACTTGTCCAAATCCAAAAAAATCATGTACAATTACATTTCCATTAATTTGACCGCTAACAAAACTTAGTGTTGCAAAAGGAGCAAGTATTGAACCTTTTATTGCAATATCGCTAATTATTAGAGTGTCTGCTTCATAAAAATTATAAACAACGTTTGTTTGATTTACATTTAACAAATCGTTATCGCCGCTCCAAGTTACATAAGTCCCAGAAATATTAACCAAAACTGTACTCCCTGCGGGTGAATTTATGGTTAATCCAGTTGCACTCGAAATATCTTCAGCAGTTAAGTCGAAGATATTCAAACCAGCATTTGAACCGACTAACATTAAAGTTGTATTTTCTAAAGTTGCTGAACCATTTGCCGGAAGAGATTTCCATTGAGTTGAAATATCGGCAACTTCCAAGCTGATTTCAGTAAAATCTATTGGATTCCCTTGTAAAACTTCGCCTTCACCATCTAAAATTAAATTATCACTAACATCTGCAAATTCGCCATAAACAACGTTTCCGCTATAAACTCGTCCACCTTCATACCAAAGTGAATCGGAAACGATAAGAACATCTTCACTGCCTGATGAATTTGGAATTTGATCTGCAACTGAGTAGTTAGCAAAAATTGCATTTCTTCCTACTGCTACTTTTCCCTGAATATCGGAACCAGACAAATTTGAATTTCCAATAACATAAACGTTATAATCTGTTACTTGTCCGAGATTTGTATAATTAGTTGTTTGTGCGAAAGCAGAAAAAACAGTCAAAACGAAAAAAAACAGTAATTTGTTAAGATTTCTCATAGATTTTCTCCTTATTAGAATTAAATAAACTATATTAAATTATCGTAAAAAAATTACAAAAATTTAACAAAATGAAAATATCTTTTTTAGGAACTGGTTTGCTTGGATTTGCTTTAGCGGAAGAATTATTGAAGGAAAATTATCATCTTTTTGTTTACAATAGAACAAAATCAAAAACTGAAAAACTAACTAATTATTCAAATTGCTTTGTGTTTGATTCTCCAAACAATGCAATTGAAAATTCAGATATTATCATTTCAGTTTTGGCAGATTATACAGCAAATATTTCAGTAATTTCAAGATGTAATTCTTTAACGGGGAAAACATTTTTTCAGATGGGAACACTTTCGAGCGACCAAAATATTGAATTAGCAAAAAAAATTGAATCACTTGGCGGAGAATTTATTGAATCGCCTGTTTTAGGAAGTATTCCGCAAATTAAAACAAGAACTTTGATTACTTTAGTTGGAGCAAGTGAAACTCAATTTCAAAAATGGATAGAATTCTTCAAAATATTTAGCTCAAAAATTGTTCATATTGGCGAAATTGGAAAAGCTTCGGCTATGAAATTAGCTTTAAATCATCTGATTGCTAGTTTAACTGCATCATTTTCAATGAGCTTGGGTTTTATACAAAAATCGGGAATTGATATTGAAAAATTCATGGATATTTTAAGAGAAAGTGCAATTTATGCCCCGACTTTTGATAAAAAATTGGGAAAAATGCTTAATCGAGATTTTGAGCAAGCTAATTTTCCGCTGAAACATCTTCTAAAAGATGTAAATCTTGTTACAGAAAGTTTTTCAAAATTAGGAATTGATACCAAAATATCTGAAGTAATTAGCAATTTGATTGAAAAGGGAATTTCGAACGGGGAATCTGAATTAGATTATTCTGCAATTTATAATTCAATATATTCAAAATAATTGCAACTTTTTATTACATTTTTATATCAAATAATATTTAAAAAATTAGAATATGAGATTTTATGCCAAATTATGATTATAAATGTGTTGAATGTGGTCACATTTTTGAAGTTTTTCAGAGTATGAAAGACGAACACTTGAAGGAATGTCCAGTTTGTGGTGGAAAGGTAAAAAGACTAATAGGTGGTGGTTCAGGATTAATATTTAAAGGGACTGGATTTTATTTAACAGATTATAAAAACAAAAAAACAGAAAGTGCAAAATCCTCAAAAAATGAAACAAAAGATTGAAAAATCAACCAAAATGATTTTTATAATGATTAAAACGTTGTAAAACTTCTCTAACAAATTTTACTGTTTCTTTTCCCAAAGCAAAACCATTTTTTACAACTTCATCATTATAAAATTCTGGATTGGATTTTTTTAATAAGAAAACTTCTACAGAATTATCCCAAACATTTGGGTCGGCGCCATATTTATTTGCTAAATTTCTTGCATCAAGAATGTGCCCGTAACCAATATTATATGAAGCAAGTACAAACTTCATTCTTTGTTCATCATCTTTAATTCTTCTACTCCAAAATTCATTTAACAATTTTAAGTATGAAACGCCTGCTTTAATATTCTGATTAGGATCTTCTAAATCAGTAACGCCATATTCTTCGGCAACAAAAGGCATCAGTTGCATTAACCCGACTGCACCAACCCACGATTTGGCACTTGGGTCAAATTGTGATTCTTCGTAAATCAAAGCAGCAATCATTTTCCAATCCCAATCAATTAGTTTTGCATATTTTTTTATAAGATTGTCAAAAATCGAGATTTTCCTTCTATTTTTTGAAAAATACTCACTCTGAAATCTTCTTCGGAATGCATTCCTATTTTTGTAATATTTGTCATAAATTGCATAAAAAGTAGTATAATTTTTTTCGTTTTCAAGCCAATTGTTTAAAGTTGTAAGTAGTGTGTCGGATGTTTGCCTTACAGCCCAAGCAATTCTTTGTGGAATTGTAAGTTCAAGTGAAATATCTATATCTGAATAATACGCTTGAAGAAGATTCGCGATATTTTCATCCGCAATTGTAAAATCAATTTTCCCTTCAGAAACTTGTTTTATCAAATCCTCAGTTGTTTCAGTATTTTTGGCTAATTTTATATTGATTTTACTTTTAATTTCAGAAGAAATTTTTTTAAGTGTTTGCGAATAAACAGAGCCCCGAGTAACAACAACGGTTTTCCCTTTAAGCTGTTCTATGTTTACAATCAATTGTTTCTCAATTTCTTTTTTTGTGAGATTTTGCCAATTTTTTGGTTTTCGCTGAATTAATACTTGTTTTGCATAATTCAATGTTTCAGTAAAATAGTATTTTCCCGCTCGTTCCTTATCCACAGTTAGATTGAAAGCAATCACATCACCTTTCCCCTTGTTAAGATATTCAAACATTTGATTAATATCTTTTAGAACGATTATTTGCAATTCAACATCAAGTTTTTTGGCAAATCGTTTCAGAAGTTCATACTCATAGCCCATAGGTTTGCCTTGGTAAACAAAGTAACTATAAGCATTATAACCAGTTAATGCAACTAAAGTATCTTTTTTGATGATGTGGGAAAGGTCGAATGGAACTTGTGGATTTTCATCTTTTTGCATAAAAATGAAATTCTTTGAAATTGCTACTACAGAAAACAAGAATAAAAAAACACCCAGTAGAGCGGTTGCAATTTTAAGTTTAGGATATTTTTTCCCTTTGATAATCAGATTTCTACCTATTTATTTGAAATTTTAATATTCTTTAAACTCGGCAAAACCATTTTCAACAAGAAAGTGATTTATATTTATCATATTTCCGCTTTCATCTTCAAGCCAAATAGTTGCTAAATATCGGCCATATTTTTCTTGTTTATCTTTTATTGTTTCAACGAATACAGTTTTATTTAATATCAATTCTTTCAAAAAATCACGTGATTTTTTCCCATTTCCCTTTTCTTCGCCAGTAACTTCTGGAGCGTTTATTTTATAAAGTCGAATTTTCTCATTTTTTAATAAAGTATTAAAACCCAAATCGATATCAACTCGACAAGTGTCGCCATCGTAAACATCAACAACTTTTGCTTTGTAGAAATATAAATTTTTATCCAACTTTCACACCAATTAGTTATTATTATTGAAAACAAATAAAATTTATGAAAATTAAGTTACTTATACTAATATTTTTTTTCTTCGTTCCTATTGTTAATTTAGCGCAAGTTAGTGTTGGAATTGGCAGTGGCTTTGGAAATATTTCTTCAGAATCTCCAGAAATTTTGTCAATTCCAATAATATTTTCTGTAAGATATGAAGTTGAAAACTATGGATTTGGGATTGTGGGGAATATCATAAATCAGAAAAAAGTGAAATTTTATCTTCCTTGGAATGAAAATGAAAGGTTTTTTAGTAAGATGAATATTTATTCTATTGGTGGATTTTATGAAGAATCTTTTGCAGGAAACACACGAATATTAAGTGGAATTGGGTATTCATATTTTATTGATAATATTTATGAAAACCAAGAAAAGTACGCCAACGGACTTTATTTGCACACAGAATTTGAAATAATTGAATTATTAGAAAATATAAATATTAATTTCGGATTAAAATATGGTTTCTCTTTAGAAAATCCATTCGCAAGATTTAATCAGTTTTATATACAAATATTTAGAATCATACGTTAATCTGGAAATTGTATTCTATCTATTTCATTTTTAGGATAAGAGCCCAAAATCTTTACAAATCTTGTAAATGGATTTAATTCTTCGATTGCTTGTTTAACTTTATTTTGATAAATGCTGCCTTCAAAATCAAGATAAAACATTTCTTCCCAAGGATTTTCAAGAATCGGGCGAGACTCCAATTTGGTTAAATTCAAATCATATTTTCTAAAAATTGATAAAACTTCAACTAATGCTCCAGCAGTGTGTGATGTCGCAAAAACGAGGGAAGTTTTACTTTCTATTCTTTTATCTAATTCAATTGGTTTTCTTGCACAAATTAAAAATCTTGTAAAATTCTTTGTCTGGTTTGCAATATTGTCTTTTAATATTACAGCTCCGAATAGATTTGCAGCATCTGCACTAGCAATTGCAGCAAAATGAGGATTATTTTCTTCCTTTATTTTTTGAACAGACATTGCGGTATCGGCATAATATTCAATTGCAACTTCACCAAGACTTGCAATAAATTGGTTACATTGCGAAGCAGCCTGATAATGTGCATAAATTTTAGTGATTTCAGATAGCGAAACCATTTCTGTTGCCGCAAGAACATGCTTTATTTCATAACGTTCTTCCCCAACAATAGAAAGAGTTGTGTGTAAAAGTAAATCATAAACTTCATTAATTCCGCCAGAAGTTGTGTTTTCGATTGGCAAAACTGCATAATCTGCTTCGCCTTTTTCCACAGAATTTGCAACATCTTCAAAACGTTTATAGCTGATAAATTCAATTATTTTTTTATTATGAGAAAAGAATTTTTTTGTGGCTAAATAACTAAAAGAGCCTTTTATTCCTTGAATTGCAACTTTTATTATATCACTTGAAGATTCATTTAATTCCCCAATTTTATAAAGGTAGTTTTGCTGAAGTTTTACGGAATCATCAATAATTTCAAGATATATTTTCTGAATTAAATTTGAATCGACACCATAATTTTTACCAATTTCGACTAATTTTTCCAACAAGATTCTTTCTCTTTCTTTATCACGAAGAGGGAAATCATGTAAATCCTTAATTTCAATTACTTTTTTACTTAATTTTCTACGAATCCCAAGAAGTTTTATAATTTGATTATCAATTTCATCTATTTCTATTCTGCATTTTTCAAGTTCTGTCATTTTTCACCTATTAAAAATTGAAAAATAACAATTTTCTTATTTAACTTGAACAATTATATTTGTAAATAAAATTTGGTAGCAGTATGAGAAATAATTCATTTTTAATACAGATTGCACTTTTTTTAATAGTTGGATTTTCAACAAACGTTGTTTCGCAAAATAAATTTGTTGGAGTTCAAAAGTGTGCAATGTGCCATAAAGCTGAAAAATACGGGAATCAGATAAAAAAATGGGAATCTGATCCGCACTCTAAAGCCTTCAACACACTTCAAACAGCAAAAGCTGATAAAATTGCAAAAGAAAAAGGTTATAAAACAAAAGCAGCAGAAACCCCAGAATGTTTGGATTGTCATGTCCCACAACATAATCTCTCGGCAAATTTGTTAACAAAAGATTTTAACTTTTCAGATGGTGTTCAATGCGAAAGTTGTCACGGTGCAGGTTCTGAATATAAAGCAATGCCAATTATGAAAGATCATGCAAAAGCTGTAAAAAATGGATTAATAGATTACAAGAATGAAAAAGATATTGAAAAAATGTGTGTTTCTTGCCACAATCCGAAAAGTCCAGCATACAAACCATTTAATTTTAAGGAAATGTGGACAAAAATTCAGCATCCAATTCCTAATAAGAAATAAACTATTAATAAAAAATCCCGTTCAAAAACGGGATTTTTAATTTTTCATAAAGTGAGTAAACTTCAAGATTATTCTACAATTCGAATCCAATCATGTGTGTCTTCGATTTTACCGAATTGGATACCGGTAATTTCCTTGTATAAACGGGATGCCAATTCACCAGCTTCTTCAGTTTGGAAATCAATTATTCTATCGTTGAACTCCAATTTATTAACTGATGCAATAACTGCTGCAGTTCCTGTTCCGAATATTTCAATCAAATTTCCTTTTTCATATTCAGTATAAACTTCTTCAATTAAAACACGGCGTTCAACAATGTTGTAATTCCATTCTTTAAGAATTGTAATCACAGCATCACGTGTAACTCCAGGTAAAATTGAACCAGTTAGTGGTGAAGTTACAATTTCATTTTTGAATCGTATAAATAAATTCATCGTTCCAACTTCTTCAATATATTTTTGTTCGATTGCATCTAACCAAAGAACTTGTGAATATCCACGCGCTCGAGCTTCTTTTTGTGCTAATAGACTTGCGGCATAATTTCCACCGGTTTTACATTCCCCAATACCTTTTCTAACCGCACGCACATATTTATCTGTAGCTGAAATTGCTATCGGTCTGAAACCTTCAGGGTAATATGGACCTACGGGAGATAGAATAAATAATAACTTAAATTTTGTTGCGGGACGAACACCGAGGATTGGGTCGGTTGCAATTAATAATGGGCGAATATAAAGTGAGTAATTTTCCTTAGTTGGAATCCAATCTTTATCGATTAAGATAAGTTCATTTAAAAATTGCAAAGCCAAATCAATATCCACTTGTGGCATACTAAGTCTTGCTGCAGAACGATTTAGTCTTTCAAAATTCTTTTCTGGGCGGAATAGAGCAATTTTTCCATCAATTTGTTTGTATGCTTTTAGTCCTTCAAAAATCTCTAAACCGTAATGAAAAACCATTGACGCAGGATGCATAGAAAGATTTGCAAAATCAACAATTTTAGGTTCTAACCAACCACCGAGATTTTCATCGTAATCCATTTCAAACATATGTGGAGTGAACAATTTACCAAATTCCAATTTCTCTGGTAAAACTACTTTTTTCATTTCTTCATCTTTCGCTGAAATCATAATTTAACTTCCTTTATTTTTTGAATAAAAAAGCCCGGTGAAAAACTTAACCGGGCAAGTAAAAAACAATCCCCTCTTCGACAATAGGATTGTTTATCATTATTTTATCTATAATTATAATCAAGTCAATCTTTCACATTAATTGTTAGTGAAAAAATAACATTTTCAAAACAAAAAACCAATTAATCCTATTTTAATATTATCAATTTTTTTGTTAATGAGTTACCCAAATATTGAAGTTGATAGAAATAAACACCTGGGCTCAAATGTTCTACATTAAATTCTATTTCATGTTTGCCAGAAAGAAGAGGTTTATTAATAATTTCATCGATTTGCTGACCAAGTGAATTGTAAAGCACAAGTTTTACATTTGATAACTGCGAATTTTTGCTTTCAGGAATAGAAAATCGAATAATTGTTGAATTGTTTTCCCCAGATTTTGCATTTACTGGATTTGGATAATTTTGGTTTAACTCAAATTTTGCTGGTTGCAAAGATTCATCTTCAAGGTTTGAGAAACTTAATACAGATTTTAATATTTTATTGCGTGGGTCAAAACTTATTGAAGTAACGGCTTTATCAAAAATGAAATTGAAATTTTGATTAGCTGAGCTGTTAGTTACAATACAAGTAGAATCAGTTCCATCAAAAAAATTAATGTCAATTTCGATTGGCATCGTGAAAATTCTAGGATTTGTGTTTGTTTGTTGTGTGATATTTAAATTGTATTCGTAGCTATTTGCAGTGTTTAGATGTTTCCAATCAACATAATATTTCGGGTAATTTTCGCCATATATCCATTCTGAAAAGAAATAATTTAGATGTAAGCCAGTAACGCTTTCGGCAATTGCTTGAAAATCTTCAGTTACGGCTACGTTATATGCTAATCTGCTATCTGATAAATAAGTCCTGAGAATTTCATAAAAGACTTCTTCCCCAACAATTCCTTTTAACATGTGCAAAACAACAGCTGCTTTGGCATAAGATCTATTATAATTAAATATCTCGTAAACAGAATTTGGATTTTCGACAAAAATAGAACCTTCTGCATATTTAGCATCAGACATATACATTTCAATTCTATTTTGATAAAAAGAATCACCATAAACATGACCAAGCCAAACAGCTTCAGAAAATGTTGCAAAACCCTCGTTTAGCCAAATATTTTCCCAATTTGCACAAGTAACTTTATCGCCAAACCATTGATGAGCAAGTTCGTGTGCCACAATCGTTTCTCCGTAAGCTCCCATTGAACTTACTGTTTGGTGTTCCATTCCACCATTCCAACCGAATTCTGCATGTCCGTATTTTTCATCAAGATAAGGATATTCACCGTAAAGTTCGCTAAATAAAGCAAGCATTGAAGTAGTTTTTTGTAATTGTGAAATTCGTGAAGTAGTTAAATTTTGTGGGTAGTTATAATGAATAACAGGCATTATTTCATTGTTTGTTGTAATAAAATCTTGTTCATAAATAGCATAATTTGTCATAGCTAATGAAATTAAATAATGTGCGATAGGGTGATGATTTTTCCAATGAAATCGTCTTTTGTTGTTTGGTAAATCATCAATTGAAACTAATGTTCCATTAGAGACAGTATAAAAAATTTGGTCTGCCGTAATAATTACATCACTTGAATCCACTTTATCAGATGGAGTATCTTTACATGGAAACCAATCGCTTGCTCCAAATGGTTCGCTCAAAGTCCAAATTACAGGATTACTACCATTCGAGCTAAATTCAAAACTACCGAAGCCTGAACTTCCTGGTGTGCCATGATAAAAAACTTCAACTGAGAATTCTTGATTTATATTTAGAGGTGAAAGCAAAGAAATAGTTAGTTTGTCGTTCGAATGTGTAAAAGGTGTATTTACTCCGAGATAATTTACAGAATCTACTGTAAACACGGTTTGTAAATCTAAAAAGAATGAAGAAAAATTATCGCTCAAAGCCTTTCCATTAACTTGAACAACACCAGATAAAGTTTGAGTGTAGTAATCAACATTCAAATCAAGTTTGTAATAAGTGGCATCAAAAGAATCATCGCCTGGATAATTAATTTCTTTTGATTTCATTAATTTTTTCATTGATTGTGTCTTAGATATAGCACATTCGTGTGTTTGAACTTGCGAAATAACAAGGTTACTTGCAAAAATTAAAAGAAAGAAAATTTTAGCCATTTTTATACCTTTTTAATTGGGGAACAAAATTCAGTTAAAACTCCGCATGTTGATTTTGGATGGACAAATGCAATTTCCATCCCGTCTGCACCGATTTTCGGTAATTTATCAATTAAAGTAAAATTTTCGTTTTCTAATGAAACAACTGAAGATTGGACATCATTTGTTGCAAAAGCGATATGATGTAAACCTTCACCTCTTTTTTCAATAAATTTTGCGATTGGGCTTTCTGAATCTGTAGCTTCAAGTAATTCAATCTTCGAATCCCCAATTTGGAAAAAAGCTGTTTTTACTTTCTGATTTTTTACTTCTTCAATTTTGTAACATTTTGTTTGAAGAAGTTTTTCATACAATATTATTGCTTCATCAAGATTTTTTACTGCAATTCCAATATGTTCAATTTTACTCGGGTTCATATTTTTTTCTTTAATATATACATATTCAAAATATGATAAAAGAAAGAATTAAAAAAAACTATAATTGAAATTTCTATAAAAAAAATCCCCGATACTTTCGGGGATTTTTTAATAAATATTAATTTTTCTTATTTGTGGTCAACTTCTTCATAACCAGTAATCATACCTTTAATATAAGAAGTTAAAGTATGTCCTGTAGTAGTTAAGTAAATATGACCAATGACAAAAGTCAAAATTAAGAATGCAACGAATGTATGTAAAATTGCAACGGGTTCAAGCGATTCTAATTGAATTCCAAGAACATCAGGTTCATTGTAATAAAGATATAGTGCCCCTAAAATTAATTGAAGTGGAATTAAAACTGCAACTAATACAAAATAAGCAACTCTCTGCATTGGATTTAATTTTGATTCTGGGGTTTTTTCGGTTGGATGAGGAGCATCTTTGAAAATTCCAGAAATATAGTACATAGCCTGTTCGTAAACGCCTTTTATCCCAGGAACATATTGTCTCCATTGTCCTGTAATTATCAACCAGAAAACCCAGAAGATATATAAGCCAATAAGAGATAGACCAAGCAAATTGTGATATTCAACTGCAGTAGAAAAGCCGAAAATTGAATAAATGCCATGAACTTCGAAGCCGGTTACAGCAAGAGATAAAATGAGGAAGGCTTGTAACCAGTGCCATAATCTTTCGAAACGTGTATAAAATAAAACTTTTTGTTTCATATCTAATTTCCTTATTTTCTTTTACTTGCAAAAACTATTCTTAATAATCCATGACCCAAAACGCCAATGAAAGTAGCAATTAGAAGGAAATATCCAATAGAATCAAGAGTTGCATTTCGATCTCTACCTGGGATATATAAACCTTCTGATTGTAATTTTGCTAATCTTCCGCCTTCTGGAACGTGGCATTCATTACATGAAAGAGCATCTTCTTTTGGTGAAACCATGTGGTTGATTCTCCAATAAGCAACTGTACTTACAAAACCATATTTCCCGCTATAAGTTAAGCCAGCTTCTTTCATCCCTGCAGTTGCTGATTTTCCCCAATCAAAGTCAGACCAATAAGCACCAGTGCCAGGTTTCCCAAATAATTTTGGAGCAATAAATGTGTTAAGTTCTGTATCATAAATTTGTTTCCCAGTAAAAATTTTAACTGGGATAATTTTTGATTTCCCGTCAAGGTAAGAACCATTTAATGTGTTCATTACAACTGGTTTTGTTGGGTCAATTTTATCGCCAAAATGAACTTGCTCAGCTGTCCCGTTAAAAAAAACATAATCTGGTTTTACATTAACTCCAAAGGTAAATTCGCCTTTTTTCTTGTTGTAGGTTGGTTCACCGTGCATTTTTGGAATATCAGCAGGTTTTCTATTTTCACCAGCTTTTGACCAATCCCAACTCATTTTTGTTGGATTTACTTTTGCATATTCAGGAATATGACAAGTTTGGCATGCAATAGTTTCTGTATGTCTGTTTAAAATGGGATTTTTATGGATATTTGATTCGTGGCAATCTGTACACGAAACTCTGTCTTCATTATCGGTGGCAACTGTGTAAAGTTTTCCAGTAATATTATGATTTTCAGTTTTGTGGCATTCTGCACAACGCATATTTGCGCCATCAATCCCCATATGAACATCAACTTTTTTTGTTGTTTTTGTTAACGCTTTTTCTAAATCACCGTGTTTTACGTTATTCCCACCACCACCAAAATAATGACAAACACCGCAATTTTGGCGTTTTGGAATACCAACACTTTGAGCAATTTTGTTATAATCTGGAGGTAGGTATGTTACGTTATTTTCTGGGAAAACTGTTTCTTCTGTAACTGGATAGCCAGCTTTTGTTGGAAACTTTTTGTAAGTTCCACTTTGATCATGACAAACTAAACAATCAATATTGCTTTTGTTTGTAAAATCAAATTCATTATTTTCATATCCATACCCAGCGTGACAACTTGTGCATCTTGCCCAGTTTCCTTGAATAGAAATACAGAAGTTGTTAACAGCATCGTACTTCCCATATTTGTGTTCACCACGTTTTGATTGTGTGTTTGTTTCTGTCCATAACCAGTGTGATGTTTTCATCAAACCTTCGTGTGCTTTGTTATGGCAACTCAAACAAGTTTCAGTAACTTCTTGTGGTGTCTTGAATTTTTTTTTGAGAACATCAAACTGACTATGGTCAACCATTGGAATGTGTTTATGATATGGCGAATTCAAATCGTAGTTGGAAATTTTATCTTGAGCAATCACATCTGAAAACGCTACCATAACAACAAGAATGAAAACCGCATAAATCTGATAAAACATTTTGTGTGGCATTTGTACCTCTTTATTTTGTTGAATATAATTAAATAATACTAAAAATTGAATTATACGATAATAAGATACGTAAATCTTAGTTAAAATTGAAATACTAATTAAAAAAAATTTTATTATTTTCATTTAGTTCAAAAAAGGATATGATGAAAAACATTGTTAAGATTAGAGAAATAGGGGATTATTTCCTTGAAAAGAAAGATTATGAACGTGCTTTCTATCTTTATTCTGAAGTTTATAATCAAATTTGGACTGAAATTGCAATTATACAGAATGGGATAAATAATTTTTCTAGAGAATTTTTATCTTTCACAATAAAAGCCTCAATTGATTTTAGAAAGAATTTTCAATTAAGTGCATTAAATTCCACTTTTTTGAGAGAATTTGATTTAGATTTAGACCAAATGCTCAATGAATTTGTATTTATAATCTTTGGTAGATTACAATCAATCATTTATTCTGATGAAATGATCCATAAATTTACGCAAGCTATGATTTTTCATGAATTTCTATTAACATATAATCTATTAATTAATGTTATTGAAACAAATTGGGTGGCTGTTATTTCAAAATATACTTCACCAATTTTGGAACAAAAAAGATTAAAAACTTTACTTCCTTTAATAAAAGAACAAGAAGCAAAGAAAATAATCATCGAACTTGCACCAAAGTTAAAAAATACTGAATGGAAAATCCTGAACAATTTGATTTTAGATTATCTTGTTTTGACAAATCAGAGTAATTCTCATTTTTTTAAAGAAATGAGGCAAAATGTCCAAAATTATTCTTTCAGATATAAAAAAACTTTCTATAAAGAAGAATCAGAAAGTGGGAATAATTACACTTACCGAAAATACGAACGCCATGAAAAATATGAGGAAGCTAATTATTCAAACTACAACTCTAATTCGTATTCAAAATCAGAACAGAAAGAAAATCCAGAAATAATGAGCGAAGAATACAAATCAATTTATTATGGACAAATTCTTGGCTTAAAAGGAAAATTAACAAAAGATGAAGTTCGAAAACATTATATAAAAATGATTTCACTTTATCACCCAGATAAAGTTTCAGGATTAGGAAAGGAACTTATTGATTTAGCTGAAAGTAAAACCAAAGAAATTAACCTTGCTTACGAATGGTTAAAAAAACGTTATAATTTTTAATTTTTGAGAAATAATTTGAAAACTAAAACTTTTTCTAAATTAATTGTTTTACTTCTTTTCCTACCCTTTTTAAAAAATTATTCTCAAGATTCTACTCAAAGTGAAGCTTTTAGAAATAATATCCCAGAAAATCGGCTATCAATTGGAAAATTACGTTCACCAAATAGACCATTAATTTCAAGTTACTATTTAATGGAAGAAGCTAAAAAGGGAAATCCAATTGCTGAACATGTTTTAGGTTTAAGTTATTTGCTTGGCGAAGGTTTTGAACCAGATACCACAAAAGCAATATTGTGGATTGAAAAAGCTGCAAAATCAAATTTACCTTCGGCTTGTTTTAATTTGGGAATTATTAAGGCTAACGGAATTGGGAAATCTTGGAATCCGTTTGAGGCTTACACTTTATTTCGAAAAGCTGCGGAAATGGGAATGCCGGAAGCACAATTTATACTTGGTATTTTGCATTCATATTCTTTAACGGTGAACAAAGATTTACAAACAACATATAATTGGGTGAAAAAATCAGCAAATCAGAATTACAAACCAGCAATTGAAATGCTAAAAGAACTAAAGGAAATGGGAATTATTTTCAAAGACGAAGAAAATATTATTTCGGAATTAGATACTTCAGATATTTCCGAAAATTCAAAATACATTCTAAATGAAAATCAATTTGTAGCACAAGGTTATCAATTACAATTTATTGATTCAGCTTTCGATTCAGTTTCATCTAAAAATGATAAAGAAAAGTTTGAAGAATATCTGAAATCAGACAACTCGAACCTCAAGAAAAAATTGGGATTTGATTATTCAATATCTAAAAATGATTTTGAAGAAGATAAAGATACATCCACAAGTTTCGAATTAATAGAAAAGGGCGTTCTTAACGGAAGTCCAGAAGCGTTAATGTTACTTGGGAAAATGTACGAACTTGGTGTGGGAAAAGAACAAGATAGTATAAAAGCAATGTCAATTTACGTTCAAGCATTCAAACTTGGTGCCCTAAAAGCTGGTGAAATACTTTTTTCGAAAGTAAACAAGCAAAGTTTTTTTAAAAAATTAGAAAAGGAAATAAAAAATCATAATAATTATGATGCAATGTATGTTTGGGCAATTATGACAATGCTTGGGTATGATTATCAGCTTTCTAAAGAACAAGTTTTACAATTTCTTGAAAAATCGGCTTCAGCACAACATATTCCTTCAATTTTAGAATTAGGTACAATCTACTATTCTGGTACATTTCTTGAAAAAAATGAAAAAAAGGCGTTTGAATTTTGGCAAAAAGCTAAAGATTTGGGAAATATTGAAGGCGGAATTAGAATTTCTTTCTCTCGACTTAACTCGGAAAATATCTCTAAAACGGAAAAATCAAATGAATTTAAATTTATCAAGAAAGTTGCAGAAAATGGCTCAGTCTTTGCACAAGCTTTGATGGGATTAATTTTTGAAAAAGGAATATTTGTTGAACAAGATAGAGGAAAAGCTGCAGAATATTATAGATTAGCGGCCTCAAGAGGCAATGAAACGGCTTATCTTTCTCTAAAATCATTGTATGATGAACTTCGTCCAAAAGAAGAAATCTTCCAAATTATTGAAAAATAGACAAAGAATAGGTTTAATAATTTAATATTTAAGAAACAATGATTTATCCAAAATCACAAGAAAATTATTTTTCCGACATAATATTCCATTATTCTTTATTTTTAGCTAACAAAAAAAACAAATTGGAGAATAAATGAAAAAAATAGCTATTATATTGCTTTTTTTAAGTATAAATAGTTCGGTTTTCCCACAATTTTGGGAACCTCAACAAAATCAAGGACAATTAGATGGAGGAATGGGTGTTAATTTTATTGATGGCGAAGCCTATTACAATCTAAGAGTTCGTCCAGAATTTGCATTTGCAAATTGGGGATTAGGTTTGGATTTGAATCTTGAATTTAATTCCGAAGGTTTACGTTCTGAGGATTTCCTTACTTTATCAGATTATCTTTCCATTATTAGATATGTTCGTTATGGAAGCAAATCTGGACCAGTTTATGCCAAAGTTGGTGCTTTAGATTATGCAACTTTAGGTTACGGAAATATAATGTATATGTACAACAATAGTCCAAGTTTTGACGCAAGAACAATTGGATTGAATACTCAACTCGATTTTGGAGTTGGTGGCGTTGAGCTTGTTTACGGCGATTTTTCTCAAGCTGGCGTTCTCGGTGTTCGCGGTTTTGTACGTCCTTTGCAATTAACTGCGTTAAATAATATCCCAATTATTAGCGGTTTGAAAGTTGGTGCATCTTTTGCTACTGACTTAAATGAAAATGCAAAAGTTAAAAATGGTTTTTTTGACGATTCCACAAATTCATTTACAACAACTGAACGTTTCGATAAACCACAAGTAGTTTCTGCTGATTTAGGATTGCCATTATTCAAGAATGATTTACTTGATTGGGAAGTTTATTACACTTATTCAAAAATCATCAATTTTGGGGATGGACAAGCATACGGAACAATTTTAGGCTTGGATTTTAAAGTTGCAACCGTAAATATTAAGTTAGAAAGAACGTTAAATAATGCTCAATACTTACCTTCATATTTTAATGCACAATACGAAATTGAAAGATTTAATTACACGGAAGGTGGCTGGAATTCTAAATTAAATACTTTAAGTCTTACTGATGTTTCAGATGCAAATGGTTATTACGGAGGTATGTTTGTACGATTACTTGGTGCTTTTGATATAATTGGAAGCTATCAAAGAATGGAGAAAATTGAGAATAGCGGGACATTAACTATGTTTTCGCAAGTTGCACCAGAAAATGCTCCTTTTGTTTTACGTGCTGGATACGATAAAGTAAATATTAAAGATGAAGCTGATATGTTCAAATTAGACGACCGTTCACTTTTCTATGTTGAAACTGGTTACAAACCTTATCCATTTTTAATTGTTTCGATGGTTTACAATTGGACATTTTCTCCAATTCGTGGAGCAGGTGACGAAATATTGGGTTACCAAACACAAAAACGAATTGAACCAAAAGTTTCTTTTGTATATCCTTTTAATTTATAAATCTTAAAAATAATTTTAATTATTATTAAAAAAAGGCCGTTTAACTTGAACGGCTTTTTTTAATCTAATAAAAATTCCTATTCTGAATCTGTTTTAGGTTCTTTTACAAAAGTTAAAATTGAAAGTCCCACAACAAAAAAGATTGCCAATGACGATAATGCAATTCGCTGACTTCCACTCAAATAACTTACCAAGCCAAATACAAGTGGACCGAAAATCGCCGAACTTTTCCCAAAAAACGAGAAAAAGCCGAAAAATTCCGTTTTTTTATCAATCGGTGTTAAATTCGACATCAAACTTCGACTTGTAGATTGTGTCGCTCCTAAAACTGAACCTGCCGCCAAACCAACAACATAAAAAGAACTTTTTAGAAATTCCGAAGCAGAAATGCCAAGTAATTTCGAAAAGTAAATTACAAAATCACTATTAACATCGCTTGTAATGTAGGCAAATAAGATAATTCCTAACCAAATTGAAAGCGAAAGAATTATTGCTTTTTTCTGTCCGTAGGAATCAGCAATAATTCCGAATAAAATTGAACCAAGTATCGCGGTTGTTTGAACAATAATGAAGAATATTATCAAATCAATTTGTGAAAAGTGTAGTGTAGTTGAAGCGTAATTCCCAGCAAAAAAAATAACAGTGTTAACTCCTTCAATATAAAAAAAGAAAGAAAGCAAAAACAACGAAAGATTTTTGTATTGCGAAAGATTATCTATGGTATTTGAAATTCTTTCAAAACCAATTTTAATAAACGATTTGTCAATTTTCACAGATTTTCGGCTATCTTTAATGAAAATAAAAAGTGGTAGAGCAAAAACAAGAAAAAACAAAGCGGAAATGGGGAAAGTTTCAACAATCATATTTCTCTGAATAAAAGGGAAGGCGATAGCAAGTATAATTAACGAACCTAAATATCCCATTGCAAAACCATAACCACTAACTCTACCAAAATTTTTAGGTTCAGTAATTTCAGGGAGGAAAGAATCGTAAAAAACTAAACCAGATTCAAAACCAATATTTGCAATTACAAATAATGTTAAACCTAAAAGAACATCACCACTTTTTACAAAAAATAAATTTGCAGTTGCTATTATGCTTAATAATGTAAAGAAAAGTAGAAATCGCTTGTTCCCAGCTGAATAATCGGCAATTGCTCCAAGTATTGGAGAAAGTATAGCAGTGATAATCATAGAAATTGAAATTCCTAAACTCCAATAAAAATCGCCAATTGAATTTCCCTCAGCAACTACATTTTTGAAGTAAACAGCATAAATTAATGTAACAACAACAATAGAATACGATGTGTTTGCAAAATCAAATAAAGTCCAATAAAAGATATTTTTCGATTTTAAGTTCACTAATTCTTTGAAGATTGATTTTTGGACAGAGTTGTGTCAATTAAACCACGACCAATCTTGTGCAATTGTTTGGAGTTTTTTAATTCGATAAGAATTGAATCTAGAATTCCGTTGATAAATTTCCCACTTTTGGAAGTGCTAAATTCCTTTGAAATGTCAATCATTTCGTTTATTGTAACTTTTGGTGGAATTTCCTCAAAGTACATAATTTCAGCAATTCCCATTCGAATTAATATTCTGTCAATTAAAGCAATTCGAGATAAATCCCAATTTGAAGCTTTTTCTTCAATCATTTGGTCAATTAAATCACGATAACGAATAACTTTTCTTACTAAATTCTGACTGAATTCTTTTTCATTCTCACTTTCCATTTCCGAATAAAAAGTAGCGAAAAGTCCTTCCAGCGCATCTGGGTTTATTTCCACAGCATACAAAATTTGAAGAGATTTTTCTCTTGCTATTCTTCTTTTTGATTTTATTTTTTTCACAATTACCTTTTTCTTACAATTTCGCCAAATCTGCCAGAAAAGCTCGATTCGCCTTTATAAATATTTTTCATTCCACGCATTTGCTTAATTCTTTTTTCTGCTAATTCATTTGCTGCAGCCAATGTCGAAATATCTTCTTTTCTGGAATAATCAATTACATTGCAAAGTGTGTCATAAATTGTTTCTGCTTGTCGCAAAGCTCTATCTTGTCTGTAACCTTCAAGTTCATTTGCAACATTTATTAATCCACCAGCATTAATTACAAAATCTGGTGCATAAAGTATATTTTTTTTCTTCAATAATTCTGCATTTATTTCTGGATTTTCGAGTTGATTATTAGTCGCACCAGCAATAATCCCAAAATTCATTTTTTCAATCATTTCAGAATTAATAATTCCACCCAAAGCACAAGGTGTAAAAATATCAGCTTCAACTGAATAAATTTCTTCGGGTTTTACTACGTGAGCTTTTACAGATGAGACAATTCGTTTCAATTTATCTTCATTTTTATCCGTAATAATGATTTCTACTCCTTCGTGGGCAAGATGTTCAACCAAATATCGAGCAACATTTCCGGCACCTTGAATTGCAATCTTTTTGCCACGTAATGTGTCGCTTCCCCATTGTTTTTTCACCATCGCTTTTATTCCCACAAACACACCGTAAGCTGTAACAGGCGAAGGATCACCAGAACCGCCAAGTGCTTTTGAAATTCCAGCAACGTATTTTGTTTCCATTCTCACAAGTTCCATATCTTTAACGTCAGTTCCAACATCTTCGGCTGTAATATATCTTCCACCAAGACTTTCTACATATTTCCCGAAAGTTCTGAAAAGAAGTTCGTTTTTATCCGTTTTAGGGTCGCCGATAATTATAGCATTTCCACCGCCAAGATTTAATCCAGAAATAGCAGCTTTGTATGTAATTGCACTTGAAATTTGTAAACCATCTTTTAATGCACTTTGTATTGATGAATAAGGAAGCATTCTTGTTCCACCAATTGCTGGTCCAAGTGTTGTATCGTGAATGGTGATTATTCCTCGCAAACCAGAATGTTTGTCTGAAAAAATAACCATTTGTTCGTGGTTATTTTCTTCGAGCATTTCAAATTGAAACATAAATTACCTAATAATGAAAAAATGATTTGCAAAATGCAAAAATAGACTGAAATAGAAAAGAATAAGAATTCTAAAAACTGAAATCCGTTTGATAAGTTTGTGTATAAAATTGATGTTAAATCAAATTATTTTATCTCTTCCTCTAAATCGATTTTTTGGAGATGTTTAATTTTATTCCCTAAAAATAATTCTGCAACAGTTCTAAATTTTTCGGGCAAATCAGAAACAAAGTATAAATCTTCACCTTTTGCGGCAGAATCGTTCAACAAATTGCGTGCTTGAAGATATTCTCTAACTTCATAAGATACAGCAATCCCAGAATCAATTAGCTTAACTTTATCTCCAATTGCTTCTTGAATAACTTCATGTAGCAGAGGATAATGCGTGCAACCGAGAATTAGACTTTCGATTTCTTTCTCTTTCAATTCCTTTAAATATTCTTTGGCTACAAATTTTGTCGCTTCTGTATTTAGCCAACCTTCTTCGGCAAATGGCACAAAAAGTGGGCATGCTTTTTCAAAAACTTTTGATTTTTTATCAAATTTCATTATTTCTTTTGAATATGCTTTGTTATTTACGGTTGCATAAGTTCCGATTACACCAATTTTCTTGTTTGCAGTTTCTTTTAAAGCCATTTTTGCACCTGGAGATATCATTCCAATTATTGGAAGATTAATTTTATCTCGCAGAACTTGAAGTGCAACAGAAGAAACTGTATTGCAAGCAACAACGATTAATTTCACATTTTTTTTCAAGAGAAATTGAGCATCCTGAAGAGCATATTCGATTACAGTTGCATTTGATTTCGAACCATAAGGAACGCGTGCTGTGTCGCCAAAATAGACAATATTTTCATTTGGGAGTAGGTTTTTTATTTGTTTTACTACTGTTAAGCCGCCAATTCCAGAATCAAAAACTCCGATTGGGTTTGATTTTGTCATAAAATGCATTAATTATACTCTAAAAATTTGTTTATTTCTGTTTCAATCTCAAAAGCAATTGCATCTTTTATTAAATTCGATACCTTTTTCCTGTCTCGCTGGAGAATATAAAACGAATCGACAACTTTATCGCCTTGAGTTGAAATTTTTGCGAAGAAAATATCTAATTCAAGTTGGTTAAGAATTGAAGTAATTTTATAAAGCAATCCAATTTTGTCGTTTGCACTGATATCGATTATTGTGTATTTGTGATGTTCAACAAAAGTAACTTTTGCGGCATCCTTTTTCCAGAAAAATCTTTTTTCTAATCGTTTCCAGCGTGAGCGTGTATTTTTAAATTCCCTCGAAATTACAAGTTCATTATTTACTGCAGCGGAAATGTCAGATTTCAGTTTGTCATATTTTGAAATCTCAAGTTGCTTGTGTGTCTGAAAATCGGTGATATGAAAACTATCGATTACAATTCCATCTTCGCGAGTAAATATTTTTGCATTATTAATATTGGCATCGTTTATCGCAAATGCACCGCAAAGTCTGGAAAGTAGCGAATTAAAATCCTCCGTTATTACAGTAACGTTTGTGTAATCGTCATTTTCTCTGAAAATTATTGAAACTTTTGAATCATTATTTATTTCTTTTATGTGCTGGTTAATTTCTTCTTCGGAAAAATCTTTCAAATAATTAACATCATCAATTGAATGAAGATGTTTTTCCATTTCTTCATTATTTTTCTCTATCAATTTTTCTGTTAATTTTTTATGATGAGATTGAATTAATTCTTCGGGTGAAATTTGTTCTTCGAGCAATATTCTTGCTTTATCATAAAGTTCAAATAATAAATCAGCTTTCCAAGAAGTCCAAACTCTTGGATTTACAGCCGATAAATCTGCATAAGTTAATAAATAAAGATGGTCTAAAGATTTTCTTGAAGGGAAAATGGAAATAAATTGGTCGAGAATATAAGGGTCATTCAAATTTCTTCGGAAAGCAGTTTGTTCCATTGTAAGATGATGACGCACAAGAAACTTGGTTATTTTTACGCTGTAGTCATCGAAACCTAAACTATACATAATTGTTTCTGCCATTTCTGCCCCAATTATTTCGTGACTTTCAAGATTAATCCCTTTTCCAATATCGTGCAAAAGTGTGGCAAAAAAGAGCAAATTTTTACGTTTTAATCCAAAAAATATTTTAGAAAGATGATTGTTTTCATGAATTAGATTTTCAAGTTTCGTAATTGCAACAATTGTGTGTTCGTCAACTGTGTAACTATGATAAACTCCTGGTTGAAATTTCCCAATAATTCCATCCCATTCGGGAATAAAAATACGTAAAATTCCCATTTCGTTCATCAGACGTAAAGTTGAACCAATATTTTGCTCGAGATTAAAGATTTCCTTAAAATACTTGGAGCTGTGTTTACTAACTGAAACTGACGATTTAAGTAAATTTGAAGCATCTATAATTTTTGTGCGTAATTTATGAGAAAATCTCGCAGAATATTTCCCACGTAAATAAAATGCTTTAATAATCTCAAAAAGTTCTAAAGTTTCGCTTTCATCACAATAAATAATTCCGTTTTGAAGTCTGAAAGTAGTATCGATTTCGGTGAACAACATTTCGGGCAAAGTGTCGTTTTCATTAAGTTGGCATTTCTTAATTATCGTTTTAAGGAATCGATATAATGTAGTAGTTGCCTCAAAATAATCATTCATTAACAGCTGAAAATTAGAATTGTATTGAACAATATTTTTAGCTAATAATTCTTGTATATCAAAAGTGAGTCGATCTTGCAAGTGATTTGTAACTATGTGCAAAATATGACGAATAGCCAAAAGAAATTTATATTTTTCAAATATTTTAAGTACTTCATTTTTGCTATAAGAATCATTTTTTAATAGCGAATTAATAAAATTTTCAATTTGAGTATTTTCTTTCCCTAAATCAATTGATTCAATATTTTGGATTGTATAAATCCATTCGGCAATGTGCAAATCTCGTAACCCACCAGCTGAATATTTTACATTAGGTTCAAGATATTTTGGTGAATTTCCGAATTTCTTTTCCTTTTTTTGAATATCATCAATTAGTTTGTTTGTAATATCGTTGATTTTTTCTTGTGTAAGTTGATTTTTAAGAATTTCCCAAAGTTGATGAAAATACTTCTGCTCGCCGACCAGAAAGCGAGTTTCAAACAATTGTGTATATGAATTCAAATCTTGTCTCAAAAAATCATCAATATCCGAAAAAGTTCGGACTGTGTGACTAATTTCAATTCCGCTGTCCCACAAAAATTTAATTATTTGAGAAATATTATGATTTGTTTGTTCATCAAATTCATCAGAAAGGAAAATAATATCAATATCAGAAAAAGGAGAAAGTTCCTTTCGGCTGAAACTTCCAGTAGATAAAATTGCAAAATTTCCAGGATAAAGAGAAAAAGCTTCCAAAATGTATTTTTCATTCAATTTAGTAAAATTGATTGAAAAATCAATTGGATTTTCAAAAATTGATTGAATATTGAATAATTTTAGCTTTTCGTCTTTATACATATTTACCTAAAAAGAAAAGGTTGTTTCAAGAAGTTCTCGAAACAACCTAATTATTATTTTAATTTCTCGAATCTTGCTTGGAAAAATCTTAAGTATTTGGGTTCATAAACCATTCTTAAGCCTTTGATAGAATCTCGATTTTCAAATACTTCGGCAATCGATTCAACTGCAACATCAATGTGAGCTTGTGTGTAAACTCTTCGTGGCAAAGTTAAACGAACTAATTCAAGTTTTGGATAATGATGATTTCCAGTTTTGGGATCGCGCCCAGCTGAAACAATTCCACGTTCCATACTTCGGACACCAGAATTGATGTAAATTTCGGTAGCAAGAGTTTGAGCAGGAAAATTATCCTGAGGAATGTGAGGTAAGAATTTTTTGGCATCAAGAAAAACTGCGTGTCCGCCAATTGGTTTAACTATTGGAATTCCATATTCTTCTAATTTTTGACCGAAATATTCAACTTGTCCAATTCTTGCATGAATTGTGTCGAAGTCCACCATTTCTTCAATTCCGCGTGCCATAGCTTCCATATCTCTTCCTGCCAAACCGCCGTAAGTGTGTAACCCTTCGTAAACAACAACCATATTTCTTGCTTCTTCGAAAACGTATTTATCTTTTGTCGCAAGAATTCCACCAATATTTACCATCAAATCTTTTTTCGCACTAACCCAAATTCCTTCAAAATATCCCATCATTTCAAAAAGAATTTCGCGGATAGTCTTTTTCGAATAACCTTTTTCACGAAGTTTGATGAAATAAGCATTTTCAACAGCACGAGTAGCATCCATCCAAAGACGAATTTTGTGCTTTTTTGCGAATTCAAAAACTTCTTGTAGATTTTTCATCGAAAAAGGTTGTCCGCCTGCCATATTTACTGGACCAGCCATACTGATATATGCAATTTTACTTGCTCCAACTTCTTTAACAAGTTTATCAAGTTTTTTTAGGTCAATATTTCCCTTGAACGGATGTTCAATTTCTGGGACGTGAGCTTCGTCAATAATAACATCAACAAAAGTAGCGCCAGCCAATTCTTGGTGAAGTCTTGTTGTAGTAAAATACATATTCCCAGGTACATAATCGCCTTGTTTAATAAGTATTTGTGAAATTATATGTTCAGCAGCGCGACCTTGATGAGTTGGGACGAAATATGGCATTCCGTAATATTCAGCAACTTTACTTTCAAGATGGTAAAAATTTCTACTTCCCGCATAAGCTTCATCGCCAAGCATCATTCCAGCCCATTGATAATCGCTCATTGCGTTTGTGCCGGAATCAGTTAATAAATCGATGTAAACATCTTCAGATTTCAATAAAAATGTGTTGTAGCCAGCTTCTTTAGCGGCTTTTTCTCTTTCTTTTTTTGTCGTCATTTTGATAGGCTCAACCACCTTGATTTTGAATGGTTCAGCCCAACTTTTTTTGATAATTTTTTTATCGGACATTTGTTCTCCAATATTGTTTTATTATAGGGATTTTTCTTGTTTGTGTTCGGCAATAATTATTGATGAAATCCCACCGCGAGTATTGAATTTTGCGGTTAATTTCATATATCTTGGATTTAACACTTGTACTAAATCATCTAAAATTTTATTTGTTACAGCCTCAAAATAAATTCCATCATTTCGGAAGGAATTTAAGTAATATTTATAAGATTTTAATTCAACACAAAGTTTGTTGGGAATATATTCAAGAATTAAAGTAGCAAAATCTGGTAAACCAGTTTTAGGGCAAACTGATGTAAATTCTGGTGCGGTGTGTTCAATAATATAATTTCGTTCAGGATTTGGATTGTCAAAAACATCCAATATTTCTTTTTTGTTATCCATTTATTTCCATATTAATTTAATTTTTATGTGAAAAAATAACAAATAGTATGACAAATATTAAACTCAGTTTGTAATTATTCAAAATTAAAGAAAAAAATTAGCGAAAATCCGTGTAGTCAGTGTTCTCAAAGAGCAGAAAGTAGTAGTTCGAAGGAAGACACACATTGAATATTTTAATCGGTTGTCGGTTGATTCGAAATCTATAATTAAAAAAGATTTGCATTTTAAGTGGCGGTAGATTATTTTTTGCAAGCGAAAATAAACCAAAGGAAAAATATCGAGTAATTTTTACTTTTTTATCATTTAAGAATGGAGTTAAAACTCGGTATTTCATTTCGAAATTACCCGCACAAAATTATGAAAACACTACTATTAGCTTTTTTGTTATTCCTTTTAGTTGGATGTGAAAAGGAATATGACAATATTATTGACCCAAATATAAATATTGAAGCATATCAAGTGCTTTCAGTAAATTCACCAGAAAATGTACATTTCACAGAAGAAAATGTACCTATTTCAGTAGAAATTAATAATTGGAAAACACAAATTGATAGTGTTTGGGTGTCGTTAATTTCGCCAAACAATATTGAAATAACTTTCCCACTTGAATTATCTTTTGAAAATGGAGAAGTGGGGAATTTTATCACAGAAATTCCAACTGATTCGCTTAAAATAGCTGGAAGATATAAATTGTATTTTGTTGTTGAAGATTTTCAGCATGAAGAAGTATTAATAGGAATTTCTTACTTTGATTTTATTTCTGACGTAGTGAATACTGCCCCACAAGTCTCAAATTTGGTAATGCCTACGCAAATACAAAGAAATACAGCTTTTACTTTTACAATTGAAGCGGAAGATTCGAATGGTTATTCGGATATTAAATTAGTTTTCTATCGACTTTACGACATAGATGGGAATTTGATAGTTAATAGCGAGAATATTAGTGAATATCCACTTTCCGATTTGGGCGATACTTCAGAAAGTGGCGATGTTACAGCAAACGATGGTATTTTTACAAACAAATTGATGTTCCCAGCAACTGCAGTTTTGGGTACTTATCGATTTGAGTTCCAAGCCCGAGATTATTCCAATGCTTTAAGTAATGTAATTTCACAAAATATTGAGGTTGTAGAATGAAAAAATTAATGATTTTAATTTTACTAACTTCAATAAGTTTGTTATCACAGATAAAACCAGAAAATTTTCAACTTGATAATAAGTTACGAAAACTGAATTCTTCAACTTCAACACCATTAAGCAATTCTATAAATGAAATTGTAATAGTTAATGATACAATTTGGGTTGGAACAAGCAAAGGATTAAGTTTTACAGATAACAACGGAATAAGTTGGACAAATTTTTACCAATCTGAAGCTTTTGGAACTGAAGCTATAATATCAATCGAAGAGAATAATGGAATTATATTTGTGTCAACAGGACATAATGAACTCGACCCAACTACTGGAGAAAGTGTAATTACAGGTTCTGGGATAAAAATTACAACCGATGGTGGACAAACTTGGATTTCTCACCCGCAATCAGTTGACAAACCAGGAGATTCGCTAATTGTATATGGAGTAAATACTTTACGAATTCTTCCAGTAACAGTAGAACAACAAAATGTAACTTACGACATGGCAGTTTTAGACGGTTATCTTTACACAACTTCGTGGGCGGGAAATTTGAGAAGAGCATTAATTTCAGATTTACTTGAAAATCCTGAAGTTACTTGGGAAAGAATTGTACTGCCTCCCGATTATCTTGATGAGATTACGCCAGATGAACAGTATTCATTTACAATTCAAGCAGTTTCTGGTTCATTTGGAAATGAAGCGAATAATAATCACGTGGCATTTTCGATTGTTGCAACAGATTCAAATCATCTTTATGTAGGAACTGCAAATGGAATAAACAAATCAGAAGATGGTGGAAAAAGTTGGATAAAATTTAATCATCAAAATCAAGATTCAGCAATTAGTGGAAATTTTATTACAGCTTTGGGATATGATAACACAACAGAAACAATTTGGGCATCAACTTGGCAAGCAGTTGAAACAAGCGAATATTATGCAGTTAGCTATTCAGTAAATGGTGGAAATTCTTGGAAAACTGTTCTCGAAAATGAAAAGCCGCATGGTTTTGGTTTTAAGAAATATTTTTCTGGTTCTGAGCAAGTTAGTGATGTTTTTGTCGCAACTTCTAATAATCTTTTTAGAAGTGAAAATCAAGGTTCGAGTTGGACAACTCCAAATTCCATTTATGATGAATATAAATCCATTGAAATAGAAGATGAAGCCTTTTATTCTGTTGCTTCCAATGATTTGGGAAATGGGGAATTCAATATTTGGGTTGGAACTTCAGGCGGTTTAGCAAAATTAACAGAAACTACTGCTTGGAATGGAAATTGGGAAATATTCTTTGCTTCAACAGCATTAAAAAATTCTGTTTCAACTTATGCGTTTCCAAATCCATTTAATCCTAATTATGATATTGTAAGAATAAAATATTTTGTCGAAAAGGAAACTCAGCAAATTACTATCAGAATTTATGATTTCAATATGCAATTAGTTCGTACTCTTGTTCAAAATGTTGAACGAAACAAGGGCGAAAGAATGGAAATTTGGGATGGAAAAGATGATTCTGGTGAATTATTGCCAAATGGAGTTTATTTTTATAAAATAAACATTGATGATAATGATGCACTTTTTGGAAAGATTATGGTGATAAAATGAGAATAAATAAATTTATAGTTTTGATGTTGTTTTTTGCGTCCATTAGTTTTGCCCAACAAGAAATTAGCCAATTAGCTGGAAAACCTGGAGCTTTTAGTAGAATGGGATTTGGAGCACGCGGAATTTCAATGGGGAATTCACTTTCATCAGTAACAATGGGAAATTTAGTTGGATTTCATAATCCAGCAATTTCTATTTATCAAGAACAAAATTCTTTTCATTCTGGTTATTCCTTTCTCGCTTTAGATAGAAGTTTGAATTTTATTAGCTTTACTCGGAATTTCACTTTCGGTAGCAAAGAAAAGGGAAATGAATCAAAAGCTGGTTTCAGTGTCGGGTTAATCAATTCAGGCGTTTCTAAAATTGAAGAAAGAGACGATGAAGGAAATTTGCTTGGCGAATTATCTACATCAGAGAATTTATTTTATGGTTCGATTTCTAAAAACTTTGGCGATAAATTGTCAGTCGGGTTAAACCTAAAATTTTATTATTATAGTTTGTATAAGGAAATAACAACAACTAGTTTTGGTTTCGATTTGGGATTTCTTTACAAAATTAATCCAAATTGGAATTTGTCATTATTAATTACTGACATAAATTCAAGTTACAAATGGAATTCCACTTCACTTTATGATATTTATGGCACTGAAGAAACAAATAAATTTCCAATGTTTTACAAAATCGGTAGCTCTTATCATTTTGAAGAATACAATTTACTTTTGGCAACCGAATTTGAAAGATCGAACCTTGAAACGAACTATTTTCGCTTTGGTTTTGAATATAATTTGATAGAAAATATGTTTTTGCGTGGCGGTTTTGATAGAATAAACCTTTCAAATTTTGAAGAGCCTTCACTTCCATCAATTGGATTTGGTTATAATCGCCAAGTTTCTAAATTGCTTGTTGGTTTTGATTATGCATTTGTTTATGATGCCGTTACAATTTCAGATAGGCATATTTTGGGAATAATGTTAAATTTCTAATGTTAAAAAGGAAAAATTAGTGAATAAAATAGCAATTATGTTGATTTTGTCTTTTGCAGTTGGGTTTTCTCAAACAAATATAAATAGCGGAGCTTCATTCCTAAAAGTTGGAGTTGGAGCTAAAAATATTTCTACTGGCGATGTCGGAATTTTAACTTCAGATGTTACTGGAGCTTATTATAATCCTGCAACTTTAACATTAAACACACAAACGGAATTTCATTTTACACACAATTCATGGATGAACGATGTTACAAACCAATACTTTGCAACAAAATTCATTCTTTGGCAAATTCCATTCGCTTTTTCAATATCAAATTTTAGAATTGATGATATTGAAGTTTACACAAACCCAGGCGAACCAGAAGCCACTTTTCGGGCAAATTATTTAGCTGCAAATTTTTCAACAGCAATAAAAATTTCAGAAAAATTATCAGTCGGAAGTACCATAAAGTATTTATACGAAGGAATTTACACAAACGAAGCAACAGGCTACGGATTTGATTTCGGTGGCTACTATTCAAACATTTTTGAAAATGTAAACTTGGCTTTTTCATTACAGAATTTGGGAAGTATCTCAGAATTTCGAGCAGAAAAAATTGAATTACCAACTTCAGTCTCGTTTGGAGCAGATTATCAAATTCCGTTTGAAGAGTTCAAACTTGATTCAAAATTCATTTTAGCAACAAAACAATATTTTAACAACGAACCAACACATTTCCATTTTGGGACGGAATTTGCTTATGATAACTTGTTCTTTATTCGAGGTGGTTATTTTACTGGATATGAAGCAAAATCCTACTCTGCAGGAATTGGGTTAAATTGGAAAAATATTCAATTCGATTACGCATATTCTCCATTTGATTATTCACTTGGAAATTCACACATTATTTCATTTAGTTATAGTTTATAGGTTTTTTAGTGATTGAAGTTATTCAATATTCAGAGGAATGGAAAGAAAAATGGGATAAATTTGTAGATGAATCAAACAATGGGACAATGTTTCATAAACAAGCATTTTTTGATTATCACACACCAGGGAAATTTACTTTTAATCATTTAATTTTTATCGAAAATAGCAATATTTTGGCTCTTTTACCAGGCTCAATAAGAAATGGAAATTCTTTTGAATCACCAATTGGAGCAAGTTATGGTTCTTTGGTTACAAAAGATCTTAAATTTGAAACAGCATTGGAGCTTGTCCAAACTCTTATTAATTATGGGAAAGAGCAAAATTGGGAAACAATCTATTTAACTTCGGCACCGCGAGTTTATGAAAATCATCAGAATGAAAATTTAGATTTTGCGTTACTTTGGCTCGGCTTCAAATATGATCTTCATTACATTTCGAGTGCAATTAAGTTGGAAAAAGGGATTGATTATCTCGAACGATTTTCTCCAACGATCAGAAGAAATGTAAGAAAATCACTCTCAAATCCGGATATTCGTGTCGAAATCAATGAAAGATACGATGAATTTTATCCAATTCTGCTTGAAAATAAAGCTCGTCATGATGTAAAACCAACACATTCTTACGAAGATTTGCTAAAATTAAAACAACTTATGCCCAATGAACTTAAACTTTTTATGGTTTATTATAAAGATAATCCTATTGGCGGTTCGTTAATGTTTTATCCAAATAAACAAGTTGCATTGTGTTTCTACAATATGCTCAAATACGATTTTCAGCACTTAAAACCTATTCAACGAGTAATGTATGAACTAATTCTTGATGCTACGGAAAATGGTTTTTCTTATGTTGATATTGGTGTTTCTCAAGATACAAAAGCTGAAAATCCGATGACTCCAAGTAGAAATTTAATAATATTTAAAGAAAAGTTTGATGCAAAAACTGTTATGAGAAATACATTTAAGTACACTTATTAAAAATGATTTCCGTTGATTTTTGCTCGGTTTTCCTTTCCAACCCAATTTACGATTCAAGACTTGTTAATCTTGATGAATCGTTAACGAAAAATTCAAAATCTACTGCAGTTGTTGGGTTTGATTGGTTTGAAAACTCGAGGAAAATATCAAAAACTAATTGGTTTATCTTTAAAATAAAACGCCGTCCCGCTTTCATTTTTTATTTGAAATTCATTTATTTAGCATTTTTTCAACTCAAGGAAATTAAAGCAAAAACTTATATTGCTGAAGATGTTTATTCGCTTCCAATTGTTGTGTTTTGGGCAAAAATTAGAAAAGCAAAAATTTTATATAATAGTCGTGAGTTTTATTTTGCTCTCGGCGGTCTTTCAAATCGACCGAAAATTCAAAAGTTAATTAGTTGGATTGAAAATAAATTTATTAAATCAGTTGACGTTGTGCTCGCAACTGGAGAAATGGATAAGGAGATTTTGGAAAAGCAATATCAAATTTCAAATGTACGTGTAATAAGAAATATTCCAAAAATGACTTTCCCAACTTCCAAAATTGATTTTCGAGAGAAATATAATTTGCCAAATGATTGTTTTATAATGATTTATCAAGGGATTTTGCAAGAAGGACGAGGAATAAAGTTAGTTCTAAATACAATATCAGAAATTGATAATATTGCATTTATTATAGTTGGCGATGGTCCGAAATCTGAAGAATACAAGAAAATTGTTGAAGAAAAACGGCTGGAGAGAAAAGTTTTTTTTACTGGATTAGTGGAACATAACGAATTAATAAATTATTCTGCTTCGGCTAATATTGGGTTATCATTGATTGAAAATATTTCGTTAAGCTATTTCTATGCGTTGCCAAATAAACTTTTTGAGTATATAAATTCTGGAATTCCAATTTTGTCATCTGATTTACCGCAAATGAAACAAATTATTGAAAAGTTTAAAATTGGTAGAATTGTGAATTTAGAACATGATCCGGAAGCAAATCTGAAGAATGAAATACAAACTATGCGAGACAATCCTCAATATTTGTTACAAATGAAATCAAATACAATTCGAGCTGTGCAGGAATTAAATTGGGATGTTGAATTTGAAAGAAATAAAGATATTTTTATGTGAAAGAATCGTTTAATTAACTAATTTCAAAAATATTTCCATCTTCCATTTTAATAATTCTATTTCCAATCTTTTCCAATTCCGAATTGTGAGTAACAATTACTACAGTCAAATCCAATTTATTATGTAAATCCAAAAGTAAATCCTGAATAATTTTGCTGTTTTCAGAATCAAGATTACCAGTTGGTTCGTCTGCAAAAAGTATTTTTGGGGAATTAATTAATGCCCTGGCAATTGCAACTCGTTGCTGTTCTCCACCAGAAAGTTCCGCAGGTTTGTGAGAAAATCTATCTGAAAGATTGACTTTGTGAAGCATTTTTTCTGCTTTTTTCATTGCATTTTTATATGAAATACCATTAATCATCATTGGAATTGCAACATTTTCTAAAGCAGTAAATTCTGGTAAAAGGTGGTGAAATTGAAAAACGAACCCAATATTTTGATTTCTGAAAGCTGAAATTTCGTCATCAGTTTTAGAGAAAATATCTATTTCTTCAAATTCAACTTTGCCGCTATCGGGAAAATCCAAACTACTTAAAATATTTAGCAAAGTACTTTTTCCAGCACCTGAAGCACCATAAATTATTATTCTATCATTCTTATTTATTGTTAAATCTATATTTTTCAATACTTTGATTGATTTATTTGCTGATTTGAATTCTTTTACAAGTTGACTGGCTTTTATTAAAACTGACATTTCATTCCCATTTTATTGATTCAATAATATTGGTTAAACTCGCTTTTTTAGCTGGATAATAACTGCTTATAAATGATAGAAAAACGGACATCAAAACAATTGCGGGCAAATCCCAAAATGAAATTGAGACTGGCATAGCATCCAAAATATATTTTGAAGAATCAAGTTTATATACTTGGAAATATTTTTGCACAAAATAAATTGCTAAACCAAGCAAAAATCCCCAACTTGTTCCTTTTATTCCATTCAATAAACCTTCAAAAAGGAAAATATTGCGAATTCCTTTTCGAGTTACTCCTAAAGAACGTAAAATTGCAATGTCTTTCTTTTTTATTTGAACCGACATTGTAAGCGAAGTTAAAATGTTAAAAGCGGCTACAGCAATTATTAAACTCAATAATAAGTAAGCAAAAAAAGCTTCAATTTTCATAACATTAAGAATTTGAGCGTGATTATCATTCCAAGTTTTAATATTTGCATCTGGAAATTTGGCAGAAAGTTGGTTTTTGAACTCGTTTGCATTTTCAAGATTGATGAGAAAAACTGCAATTGACTGTGTATTTCTATTCCGATCTGGGAAGATTTCTGAAGCTAAATTACTGCTCGCAAAAATATAATTTTTAAACAATGATGCATTTCTCGAAAAGTAGATATTACGAATTTGCAAGGTTGTAATATCTGGAATTGAAAAGGTAAGTGCAGAATTTTCAAGACTTTCGAAACTTGTTATTTGGACAAAATCGCGAACTTGTAAATTCATTTCAATTGCCGAATAAAAGCTTATAGCCAAATTACCACCATAAAATATAGTGTCATATTCGGATAACTTATTATAAATCAATTGTTTAGACCGAAATATTGAATCTTCAATTAAAATTAGATTCATGATTTCAAAATGTTCTTCATTCCCAAATAGAACCTTGCCTTCTTCAAATTTGTAAAAAAGGTCAACAAATTCACTTTTTTTCAAATATTTAGAAATATCTTCAGAATCGTTGGCGGTTTGAACTGTCAAATGCGGTTCGCCTTCCGTCATTAAAGTAGTGCTAATTTCACGAAATCCATTAAAAACTGAAAGAACGACAATCAATGTTGCCACTCCAATTGCAATTCCAACAACTGAAATCTTATTTATTACATTAATAAATGAAAGACTTTTTTTAGTTTTATGATATTTCTTCCCTATGAAAAATTCAAACATTAAAAGCTCTTCAGAATTTGTGTTGGAGAAAAACGTTTAGTAATTCGGCTCGGGATAAGTGAAATTAGTGTTCCTAAAAGCAAAGTTGAAAAAGCAACAATCAAGTAAATTGTGAAATCAGAATCGATTGTAACTTGCTCGATGAAATAAATCTCACTTGGCAAATTGATAATTTCAAATTGATTTTGAAGAAAAGTTAGGGTAATTGCAATCAGAATTCCTAAAATAGTGCTGATAAACGTGATGAAAATTCCTTGTAATATGAAAACTTTGTTAATATCACTCTTTTTCATTCCCAGCGAGAGAAGTATTCCGATAGCATTTCTCTTTCTTAAAATAATAATAAGCAACGAACCGATTATATTAAAACTTGAAACAAGTAAAATTGCAGTTAACACAATTGGAATTGGGACTTTCTGAAGTTCCAGCCAAACAAAAATATTTCGATGAATTTCTTCAATATTGCGAATCCAAAAAGGGTAAGGAAGTTTGTTTTTCAGATTTTTTGATATTTTTGCAGTTTTTGAATAATCATTTAGATAAATATTAATCCCTGAAAAATGATTCTCAGGAAATGAAAACAAATTTTTTGCTACATCAACTGAAGTTAGTGCCAATTCAGAATCATAAAAATACATTCCCGATTTAATAATTCCACTTACTTTAAATTGTTCAATATTAGGTAGAATTTCTGTAAAAGCTGAATTTTCATTGCTCAAAGCGAAAATTGTAAGAGTATTACCGATAGAAAGTTGTAATTTATTAGCCAATTCACAACCAAGTACAATCTCATTTGAAGAAGCTGGCATTTTCCCCACTATTAAAAATCTTGAAATACTTTTCCAAGTCGTTTTATGTGGTAATCCAACAACTAAAGCTCCATCAGTAAATTCATCAGACTTTGCAACAGCATATTGTGAAATGAGAAACTCGTATTCAGAAATTCCATTTTTCATTTCATCTAAAATAATATTGTTGATTTTTTCATCAATAATTAAAGGTTTATTCGAAAAGCCTACAATTTTAATGTCAGAATCAAAACTATGAGAAAGCTTCTCAATATTTTTCTGAAAGCCATTTAAAATTTGGAGTGCTAAAATTAATACAGCAACTCCAATACCAATAGATGAGAAAGTAATCCAATTAATTAAAGAAAAGAAACTATTTCGTTTTGAACTTTTAATTAATTTTTTAAGTAGAAAAAAGTTAAACGACATTAAATAAAATATTTCCAAAATTGTGAACAAAAAGATAAAAAAAAACGGTATAAAATTGACATTTTAAAAAGAAAACTATAAGTTTACAACTCTTATTTTTAAAGAATACTCGGGGCGTAGCGTAGTCCGGTTATCGCGCCTGGTTTGGGACCAGGAGGTCGCAGGTTCGAATCCTGCCGCCCCGACAAATAGTTCTTAAATTGTTGATTTTAATATACTTGCGCCCGTAGCTCAATGGATAGAGCAACGGCCTTCTAAGCCGTAGGTTAGTGGTTCGACCCCACTCGGGCGTACTTCTTAATTTTATGGTGGGTGTAGCTCAGTTGGTTAGAGTATCTGGTTGTGGCCCAGGAGGTCGTGGGTTCAAGTCCCATCTCCCACCCAAAAAATCGGCCCCATGGTGTAATAGGTTAACACATCACCCTTTCAAGGTGGAGAGTACGGGTTCGATCCCCGTTGGGGTCACTCGTTTTTAAATTTTTAATCTTAAGTATATTAAAAAATGCATTTTCTGAGGCCCCATGGTGTAATAGGTTAACACATCACCCTTTCAAGGTGGAGAGTACGGGTTCGATCCCCGTTGGGGTCACACATTTTGAGAAAACTTATGAATAATCGAAACTTACCTAATTTTTATTCCCAATTTAATTTCTACGAAACAACTTTTATAGAACCCGTTTACAGATATTTCCCAACACTTTATTTTGTGCCAAAAGTTGTTTCAATATTTCTTCAAGCAAATGATTATGCAGTTAAAGGTAATTATAATAGTCGAGCTTGGATTGAATCTTCGCATCGCATTATTAAAGCATTAGAAAAGGCAGGAGTAAAGATTGAAATCGAAAATATCAATTTGATGAAGAATGAGAAAGAACCAGTAATTTTTGTAGCAAATCACATGAGCACTTTTGAAACTTTGGCATTCCCTGCAATTATTCACCCCATAAAACCAGTCGTGTTTGTTATGAAATCTGAATTAGTTTCTGTGCCTATATTTGGTCCTGTTTCGGCTGCAAGATATCCAATTCTTGTCGGACGAGAAAATCCTAGAGAAGATTTGCAACTTGTGCTCGAACAAGGTAAAAGCAGAATTGAAGAGGGCAAATCAATAATTATTTTTCCACAACGAACACGAAGCCCATTTTTCAAAATTAAGGAATTCAATACTTTAGGGATAAAATTAGCAAAAAAAAATAATGTAAAAATTCAACCAATTGCTTTATTGACTGATGCTTGGCCTAATGGAAAATATGTTAAAGATTTTGGTAAAATTCATAATGATAAAACAATAAAATTCTCATTCGGAGAAGCATTGGAAGTTGAAGGAAATGGAACTGAAACACATAAAAAAGTTACAGATTTTATAAAAAACAAGTTTTATGAATGGGGAAGAAAAGATTTAGTAATTGAAGATTAATCTATATTTTTTCTGCAATTACACATTGTACTGTTCCCCAAGTTAAAGAATATACTTTAACTTTCTTAAATCCCGCTTTGCAAAGTAGTTCAGAAGTGTTTATTCTTTCATCAAAATCTTTTACTGAATTTGGTAAATAAGTGTATGATTTATCATTTTTTGAAATAATTTTACCTAAAATTGGAAGAATATTAAGAAAATATATATTGTATAATCTTTTTAGAAATTCATTTTGTGGAAGACGCAATTCAAGAATTGTAACTTTCCCTCCATGAGTTAGAATTCTAAAGAATTCTGAAAAACCTTGTTCAATGTCATAGAAATTGCGAACTCCGAAAGCAGCATAAATATTTGTAAAGGAATTATCTTTAAACGGAATTTCTTCAGCAACCGATTGAATAATTTTTCCTTTGCTCCATTGTGCTTTTTGATGGAATATTTTTATCATTTCAGCAGATAAATCTAAACCGTAAATAGTTTTAACGCCTTTTTTATATGCACTTATTGAAAAATCTCCAGTTCCACAGGCAACATCAAGTAATGTCGCATTTTTGTTTATTTTGGTGAGTTTTGTTGCCTTGTATCTCCAATAATAATCTAACCCAAAACTTAAAAAATGGTTGAGAAAATCATAACTTTTCGAAATTGGGTCAAAAATCTTCTTTATTTCATCTTTATTTTTTTCCATCATAAGTCCAATCTATAAATTCATTTCGTTCTGAAAATAACTGCCAGAAATTAAAAAGGTATTTACCACTCCAAATTGTAAAAAGCATAAATATTGCACCAGCAATTAAATCTATTACATAGTGGTACCATAAATAAATGGTAGATATTAAAATTAGAATTGCAATTATAAGGAAAATGAACTTAAATCGAGAATTAAATTTGAAAGCTAAGTATGTAATAATTAATGTAATATCTGTATGTCCGCTTGGAAAAGCATCACGTTGAACTTCTAATATTGGAAATTGTGTTGATTTTGATAAACCTTCGCCAGCATTGATGCTTTCTCTAATAAAATTTGTAAAAAATAATCCTGGTAATATTTCATTGATTTTGGAAAAGTCGGTTAAAAAGAATCTTGGACCAATTGCAGGAAACAAAAAATATCCCAAGTATGAGAGAAAGAAGCCAAATAGGACTAAAAAAATTAGATATTCTACTTGAACGTATTTTTTAAATATATGAAGTTCAAAAGCAAGTACAATCGGAAGCAAATAGTAGCTTGTGTAAGAGATTTGTAAAATTTCTGTAATAAATGGATTAGCAATTTGATTAAAAAATAATGATGGATTTTTGCCGAAAAGGAATTTATCAATTTCAATTAATTGAAAATCGATTATAAAACCTGAAATTTCATCAATCATAAAATTTAGCTGTTTGAAAACTATCATAATTATTAGAATTGGAAGTAAATAGTATAATAATCTTAGAAAAAGATATTTATTGTTTTTTAGTGAATTTATTGAATAAATTAACAGAATAACGATTATATCAACAATCAGAATTTCTTCAAAATATTCAATTCGATTTGAATAAATTATACTCAAAATCATTAAAAAGATTAAAAAAAGGATAGTAACAGCATTTGAAGCTGAAAGATTTTTGAAATTTGAGGTTAATTTATTCATCACATTAAAAAGAAGGTAACCATTCCCAAGTAGATTAAAAGACCAAAAATATCGTTCATAGTTGTTACAAAAGGTCCGGTTGCAATGGCAGGGTCAACTTTCATTTTGTGTAAAACTATAGGAATTGCTGCCCCAACGATAGTTGCAAAGTTTAGAATTATTAATAATGTAAAGGCAATAAGAAGGGAAAAGGAAAATTCAGTTTTGAAAAGGGAAAAAGTAGAAATTAGCAGCACTGAGCCAAGAAAAAATCCATTAATATTTGCAATTTTGAATTCTTTAATGAGTTTTTTTGTTGTATGAGATGGCCACAAATCGCCCAAAGAAATTGAACGAACGGTAATAATTGCCGCTTGTGTGCCAGAACTTCCACCAAGTGCCATTACAATTGGGATAAAAAAACTTGCGACAATCATTTTTTCAATTGAAGCTTGATACGATAGCAGAACAAATGCTGAAATTAATTCCCCAAATAGCGATACAAATAACCAAGGTAAACGGTTTTTTGTTGAATCTAAAATAGTATCACTTGTTTCTTCTTCTTCGTTCAAACCAGCAATTCTTGATAAATCTTCTACAGCCTCTTCTTGAATAACATCAACAACGTCATCAAAAGTAATTCTACCTAACATCTTCATTTCGGAATCTACAACGGGAATGGCAACTAAATCATATTTTGTCATTGTTCTGGCAACTTCTTCCTGGTCAACCTCGGGATGGACATAAATCAAATCTTTTTCGAGTACTTCACTTATTTTTTTGAAACGGGAATAAATTATTAAGGTTTTTAGAAAGACAATTCCAATTAGTTTATCATTTCTATCCAATACATAAATATGGTAAATATGGTCAAAATCATCTGAATGTTTACGTACAACATTTATGGCATCATCAACTGTTTGGTCATCTAATACATAGATAAAATTGGTGGACATAATTCCGCCAGCAGTATCTTCTGGATATTTTAGTAATTCTTTAACTTCTTGAGAATCTTCACTATCGATATTATCAAGTACTTGCTCAGCAATTTCATCTGGCAAATCTGCAATAATATCGGTTGCATCGTCAATTTCCATTTCATCGACAATGTCCGTAATTCTTTCGGTTTCTGAAGATTCAAGCACTTTTTCGCGAAGGGTTTCATCTAAATCGAGAATTAAATCGGATGCAGTTTCACTATCAAGAAGATGAAACAAATGGATGGATTTATCGGTAGGTAAGTGGTTAAGTAGTTCGGCAATATCAGCAGGATGAATATCAACTAAGATGTTTAACAATGAATTATCTGCATTTATTTCAATGAGATATTCAATGTTTTCGAGCAATTCTTGGTCGATTTTTATCACATGTTTTGTTGTTGCTCTTTCTTCTGCCATAGGTTTGCCGTATAAATATTGGAAAGATTTACAAATTCTTCAGTTGATAATTCCTCCGCTCGTTTGGAGAAATCGAAAGCTATATTATTCTTAAAATAACTTTCAAATATACTATTACTTAGAGAATTTTTTAGAGTTTTTCTACGTTTTGAAAATGCTGTTTTAACAAATTGAATAAAAATACTTTCATCTTTAGATAAAATATGAAAATCTCGAAATTTTATTGAAATTATGGCAGAATCAACATTTGGCTTTGGGAAAAAAACATTTCTTGAAATTTTGAATTCAAGTTTTACATCGGCAAAATAGTTGAGAATTACACTTAAAATTCCATAATCTTTTGTTCGTTGTTTAGCTGAAAGTCGTTCTGCAACTTCTAATTGAACCATTAAAATTGCATCATTTATTTTAGAATGATTTTCTATTAATTTGAATAAAATTGGGGCAGTAATGTTATATGGAATATTTCCGATTACTCTTATTTTTTTGTCAGATTGAATTTTGTTAAAATCAAATTTCAAGAAATCTTCATTGTAAAAAAGGACATTTGGATATTGTGTTTGCAAATTTTCAATTACACGAGAATCAATTTCTACTGCCAAATAATTTGAAGTAATTTTGGAGATTTCTTCGGTCAATGCACCTTGCCCGGGTCCAATTTCAAGAATGAAATCTTCTTTTTGTGGTGCAAATCTATTCGTAATTTTAAGTATTGTGTTTTTATCTTGTAGATAATTCTGACCAAATTGTTTTAGTGGTTTTAGATTCAAAAGTTCACCATTTTATGCAAGATTTTTATCAATTTTATCAGTAATTACTTTGTAAATAATAAGACTGATTGCTGAAAAAATAGCGATTGCCACAAAATAATACCAAATAAAATAAGCATCAGCGTAATATGAAGCTTTTTGAATTTCAGTAATTCCAGTTGGTAAAGTTTTGGGGTCGGGGCAATATTTATCGAGTAAAAATCCAGATAATGAGAATCCAAAAATTGCTGAAAGGAAAGAGTGTAAATGTCCAAACCCAAGATATAATCCTTCTTCACCTTTTGGTGCTTGAAGCGAAAAATACTCGAGATAGCGTGGTGAAATGAAGCACTCGGCTAAACCTTGAAAAGCAATTCCAACAATCATATAGAAGGTTAAACTTGGTAATTGGTATCCGAAAATATTCATAGTTGTAACATCAGAAGGATTTGCAAAAGACATCGTAAAAGCTGAAATTGGCATAATAAACATTCCAATTATCATTGTATTTACAGCAGTTAATTTTTTTGTCAATTGAGTAACCACCACAACAAAAATTACAACAACTAATGGGTTTACATTTGCAAGCCACTCTGGTTTTGCCGTTTCTCCAAGTAAACGAATTACATATTTTGGCATAGTTGCGTATAATTGAGATTGAATTAACCAAAAACCAGTAATAATAAGTGTTAAAACCCAAAGTCGTGGTTTGGACATAATTCCTTTTAATGCTTTTATTGTGTCTTGAATTGTCTTGTTTTCATAATTTTTATCTGGTTCCTTGTACACAAAAATTGCAAAAAGAAGAGCAAACAAAGCCATTGAAGCTGAAAAGAAATTAACATATTCAATTCCCATTCCTTGACGAATATAGGGAACAAATGTCTTTCCACTAAAAGCCCCAATATTTACAATCCAATAAAATAATGAATAACCACGGGCTCTATTAGCTTCAGTTGTCGTTTTAGCAACTGTTCCAGTTATTAATGGTTTTATGAAAGAAGCTCCAACTAAAAGAATGAAAAGAAAAAAAAGTACTGCAAGTTTTGCGTGATATAATCCAAGTAGCGAGTAACCAATAGTTAATAAACTGAAAGCAATAATTAAACCTTTCTTAAAACCAATTTTATCAACATAAGCGCCAACAAAAGGGGGGAAAAAGTAAAGAAGTCCGTAAAAAATTCCAGCAATAATTCCAGTTTCAATATCCGAAAAACCTACAATGTCAGTTAAATAAAGAGTTAGAACTATGAAAAAGCCATAATAAGCTGCTCTTTCGAGCAATTCCATAAAGTTAGCTGACCAAAATTCAATTGGGAATTTCCAATTTTCGCTTGTTTGTTGTGTATTTGTCATGTTTCTTCTTTTTGAGTTTCAAAAAAGCAAAAATAAGTTACAAATAAGAAAAGGCAACAAAATTCTATCAAAATTAAATTAATATTAAGATAATTTTAAATTTGATATTAAATAATCTTGACAAAAAAGAAATTAAGTAATAGATTTGAAAACCTTTTTTTTAATGTTGTTATAATTTGTTTTCCGCGTTAGCTCAATGGCAGAGCATTCGGCTGTTAACCGAAGGGTTGTAGGTTCAAATCCTACACGCGGAGCAAAAGAAAAAGCCCCAAAATTTGGGGCTTTTTTATTTAATAAAAGTTGTTCAAAAAAAATGAAATCTAAAAATCACTTGCCATAATGAAAAGTGGTTTTGATTCAAATTTTTCGTAAACAGGGCGTAAACGGTTTATGTTGTAATATTTATGAACATCGACAACTTTTTTGTAACTCGTAACAATTTCAATTTGTTGATTATCATATCTTCCGTTGTGAAGAGTAACTAATCTTCCAGTAACTCCATCAAGAATTAAATCGAGTGCCAAATTTCCAAATGCCATTGGAACTATTGAATCGATTGCATCAGGATTACCACTTCGAACTAAATATCCAAGTCTTTGATTGATTACGTTAACTCTTCTTCCATTATTGAATTTAGCTGAACGTTCTTTCAATTCTCTTGAAATTAAATCACCAATTCCACCAAGTTTTTTGTGCCCAAACATATCGGTTTCTTCATTTTCAAATATCATTTCTTTGCTTGTGCTTGGCATTGCTCCTTCGGAAACGAGAAGAACGGAATATTTACTTGGATTTGTATATCTATCGGCAACCATTAATTCAGTTAATTGGTCGATATCAAATTTGTGTTCTGGAATAACACATCTGTTTGCGGCGCCTGCCATTGTGGGAAGTAGTGATGAAAAACCTGCATAACGTCCGAAAACTTCGATTACAAGAAATCTTTCGTGTGAGCCTGCAGAAGTTCGTAGGTTGTGCGTCATTTCGATTGTTCGGGTAACGCAAGTAGAAAATCCGATACAATAATCCGTTCCTGGGACATCATTATCCATCGTTTTTGGAATTGCAACGACTTTGAATCCTTCTTTATGAAGACGAACACCATAACTTAAAGTATCATCACCGCCAATTGGAATTAGATAATCTAACCCCATAAACTCGATATTTTTCAGGACTTCGGGTGTTAAATCATTAATTTCTTGATTGTAAGTATCTTTAAGATGATCTGGCACTAATGATTTTGGGACATTAGATGCACGTGTTCTTGAGGTATGCAAAAAAGTACCGCCAGTTCTTCCAATTCTATTCACCAATTCTTCAGAAAGTTCGATAAAATTTGCACTATTATCATATTTTTTATCGCGGATAATATCAATCATTCCGCCCCAACCACGACGAATACCAATTACTTTGTAGCCTTCGCGAATTGCTCTAATTGTTACTGCACGAATTGCGGGATTCAAACCTGGTACGTCACCGCCACCAGTTAAAATTCCAATTGTGCCTTTATTTGTTTTTACGTTCGACATTTGTATCTCCGTTATTTTGTAAAAGTTGTTCTTTATATGTTAAATGTTTAATAGAAAAATAGTCTTTTGTCATTTTTTTCAATTTTCCAGAAAGTAAAATAATTGCAAGTAAATTTGGTAAAGTCATAAATCCAAGTGCTGCATCGCCAAACTCCCAAACTGCTTCAAGTTGCGAGATTGCTCCAAGAAAAACAAATAGGATGAACACGTATTTGTAATAAATAATGGCTTTTTCTCCAAAAAGATAATCAGTTGCTCTATCACCGTAAAACGACCAACCAATTGCTGTGGAAACGGCAAAAAGCAAAACAGACATTGTTACAATTTTATCTCCATAAGGGAAAAGCCAAGCAAGTCCGATTTTGAAAGCATAAGAAGTCAGAATACTGCTATTCATAATTTCACCAGAAAAATTTGGATCAAAATGGTTAAGATAAAATTGTGTATGATGCCAAGCTCCCGTTGTAATAATTACGAGTCCAGTTATTGTACAAATAATTATTGTATCGATAAATGGTTCCAAAAGGGCAACAACACCTTCGCGAACGGAGAATTTGGTTTTTGCTGTTGAATGTGCAATTGCTGCCGAACCTTGTCCAGATTCATTTGAATAAAGGCCTCGTTTAATTCCCCAAAGCATAGAATTCATAAATACGAGGAATAATCCTCCAATGGTTCCAGAAATTTGTGCAGGTGGATTAAAAGCATAATTTATTATTATCCCAAAACTTGGGAAAAGTGTTTCATAATTATAAAAAAGAATCAATAATCCTGTGACTGTGTAAATTATTCCCATAAAAGGTGCTAAAAACCCTGAAACATCACCAATTCGTTTTATACCACCAATAATCACAATACCAACCAAAAATGCTAAAACTATTCCATTTATTATTTGAAGAATTGAAACTGAAAATCCTTGAAAAACTACATATTTTAATGTTAGAAAATGTTCAGTCCCGAAGATTTGTGAGAATTCGTGATAAATTTGGTCAGAAACCGTAAAAGATTGAATTGCGTTTCCGGTTGCAAACGAGCAAATTATAGCAAAACTGGCAAAAGCAATTGCAAGCCATTTCCAATTTTTACCTAAACCTTTTTCAATTGTGTACATTGGTCCGCCAGCAGTTTCGCCGTTGGAATTGTAATTTCGATATTCTACGGCTAAAGTACTTTCAGCAAATTTTAATGAAGTACCAAAAAAGGCAGAAACCCACATCCAAAATAATGCACCAGGTCCACCATAATAAATTGCAGTAGCAACTCCAGCAATATTTCCAATTCCCACAGTGGCTGAAAGTGCGGTAGAAAGTGCTTTAAAATGCGATAAATCACCTTTATCTTTTGGACTATCATACTTGCCGCTTGTTACTTTAATTCCGTGCCAAACGTATCTAATTTGAGGAAAACCTAAGCGGAATGTGATGAAAATTCCCGTCCCAATAAGAGCAATCACCATAAAAGGAATTAAACCGAGTGGTAAATTATCAGATGGGAAGTTCTTGAAAATTTCAAAATTGCCTGGAAAAGACCAAATTGAAGTGAAAAATTTCAATCCGAAAACAATTAAAATTAGAAATATTATTGAAAAGGAAATTAATCCATAAATTGTTCGATTTTGCATTTTTTACCTTTAGTTTAGATTAAACCGAGTGATCTTAAAAAAACGAGGAAGATTAGTATTGGGCTTACAAATCTTATGAAGAAAAACCAAATGTTGCCAAACCAATAATATTTATCGAAGAATGATTCAGAGCCTTGTTTCAGATTTTCAATTGATTTTTCTTTTCCCAAAAAATAACCAATAAAAATTGAGATTAAAAATCCTCCAACTGGTAAAAATATGTTCGATGAAATAAAATCTATCAAATCAAAAAAGTTTAGCGAATTAATTGTGAAATTTGATAAAACATTAAAAGATAACGCACTGGGAATTCCTAATAGAATTGTTAATGAGCCAAAAATGATAACTGCTTTTTTGCGTGACCACCCTTTTTCATCAACAAAATATGCTGTAATAACTTCGAGTAATGATATTGTAGAAGTTAAAGCAGCTAAAGCAAGTAAAATAAAAAACAAAATTGCGAAGAAATATCCACCTTGCATTTTTGTAAAAACAATTGGTAAAGTATGAAAAACCAAGCCTGGACCAGCATTTGGTTCCATTCCAACTGCAAAAAGTGCTGGGAAAATTGCAAATGCTGCTAAAATAGCAACAGAAGCATCCAAAGTTACAACGCTAAAACCTGAAGAAATTATACTATCTTTTTTGTTCATATAACTTCCATAAGTTAACATTGCTCCCATACCTAAACTTAACGAAAAGAAAGCTTGTCCCAAAGCTAAAAGGAATGTTCCTGGGCGGACTACTGACCAATCTAATTTTATCAAAAAACTCAATCCCAAATTGGTATTTTCCATCGTTAACGAACGAACCAAAAGAACCAATAAGATTATGAAAAGAAGTGGCATCATAAATTTACTTCCGAGTTCAATCCCTTTTTGAACTCCAAAATAGACAAAAGACATTGTAAGAAGCATAAAAAGAATGAAGTAACTAACATTCCAATAAGGATTTCCAGTGAGCGAATTGAAATGATTTGCTGCGTCTGTTGGTAATGAAAAACTGTAAAAAGTTCCTTTTATGGCTTCAAAAATGTAACCGAGTGTCCAACCAGCAACGACTGAATAATAAGATAAAATTGAAAACCCAGCAATTACTCCAAGAAAGCCAAATAATCTCCAGAATGGATGATTGTTTGATAAAGTTACAAAAGCTCCAACTGGATTTCGATTTGTAGTTCTTCCAATTAAAATTTCTGCATAAATTAAGGGTAAACCTATAACAATAACACTGAAAAGATAAACAAGTATAAATGCAGCCCCGCCGTTTTCGCCAGCTAAATAGGGGAATTTCCAAATATTTCCCAAACCAACTGCCGAGCCTGCAGCCGCTAAAATAAAACCAATTCTTGAACCCCACTTCTCCCGTTCAACATCTTTTAACATAAATCATCCAAATAGTTAAAAATTACAAAAAGCAAGTTAGAAAATAATAGAAGAAATTATTAAAAAAAAATCTTAAATTCTTAAAAAATGATAAATTAATCCGATTATCTTTTTGAAAATAAAATACTTAATAAT
>DYLK01000043.1 GCA_020722065.1 Melioribacter roseus | reverse complement strand
GCCAACGCTAAACCCAAAATTTTGTCAAAGAGCTTGCAAAGCCAAAGCACTGAGAGAAATTGTTTCTAAAAAATTTCCAACGCTTCAAAAAAAATAAAACACGCTGACACACGAGCCCGATAAAAAAGCACTTGACAAATGAAAGCTACAGACGACATAAAAATGATTGTAACCCACGACAGACAAGCCCGAAACCGTTAATAGTAATAATTAATCAACCAAATATATTGTAAGTAAATATCGTTTAGCTAAAAAAATCTTCCAAAAGACTAAAAATTCCAAACCTAACATTTCATAGTCGGGACAAGACTAACTCACAGAACTGAAAATTGCGAGAATGAAAAAATTAGAAAATTCGCAATTCGGGAATTCGCAAATTAAAGAAAGAAGTACCTCGAAGGTAAATAGAAAATAGTTGTATTTCAGAAACGAGCTTTATCCTAAATCATAATTATAAATACCTTCTTCGGAAAGCTTTTCAAGAGCAACAAGTCGTTTCCAATTTTTATCAGTAACTATTTGTATTTCTTCGAGCAAATTTTTGTTTTCTTCTTTGAAAAGGTGTTTAAATCTCCCTTGGTATTTCATACACTCTGTAACAGGAAGTTGTGTAGTCGGATGATAATTTATTTTATAATTCTGATATTCAACTTCGAAAAGTGGATAAAGTTTGCTTTCAACTGCCAAACGAGAGACACGAATTGAATTTGCTGGGTCAACTTTGTGTCCAGGAGGACAAGGTCCATCAACCATCAACAAACGAAAACCTTCTATTTCTTTCGCTCTTTTTATTTTTTTCCGATAATCTTCCATAAAGGCAAGAGAAGCAGTTGCTGCATAAGGAATATTGTGTGCTGCAATAATTCCCATTAAATCCTTTGGAAATTTCTTTTTGAAATTTGAATTTGGGTTTGTTGTAGTAACCGCACCATAAGGAGTTGCAGTGCTTGTTTGAATTCCAGTATTCATATAAGCACCATTATTATTTACAAGATAAATCAAATTTTCGCCACGGGAAGCTGCACCAGAAAGGGCTTGAAAACCGATATCGAAAGTTCCGCCATCGCCAGCAAGAATTACAACATTTGTGTCTTTTCTACCTTGTCTATCAAGTGTGTGGCGAATTCCAGTTGCAGTTGCTGGTGCTGCGGCAAAAACAGTATGAACAATTGTTCCTTTTATTTCATTAAGCGGATAAGGTCCTGCGATAATCGAAAAGCAAGAAGCTGGTACAACATAAACAGTATTTTCACCAAGAATGCTGGAAAGATGGCGAACAAGAAGCGACCAACCACAACCACGGCAACTCAATCCACCAGAAAATACTTTTTCATCTTTTATTAAAAATTCCATTGCTGGTAACATATTTTCTCCTTATTCCATATCAATCCAGATAACATCTTCTGGATTGTTTTTAGCTTTATAAATAATTTTTTCTATTGTAATTGGGGGAACATCTTTTCCACCTTGACCAGTGAAAACGTCAAGCATCTTAAAATATCTTTCACCATAAAAGGCTTCGCGGAGTTCTTGCATAATCGCACCAACTTTGTCGCCCATAAAATTTCTTTCAATTGCGACTAAAAGTGTGTCGTTTGCAACATCTTTCAGTGCTTCGAGAATTGAATTTTTTGGAAATGGATGGAACAAACGAATTTTAAGGACTCCAACTTCTGGGTGATTTTGAATTACGCCTTTTGCCGTTGTTGTGATTGATGAAATTGTTACAAGAATGATTTTTGTGTCTTTGTTGATATTTATTGCTTCAACTGCTTGATATTTTCTTCCAAATTTTTGATAAAACTCTTCGCCTATTTGGTTTGTTAGATTTTCAACTCTGTTTATGTCAATCCAATAATCATAATTGAATTTTCCGTAATGTTCTGGCTGAACTAATCCGCCAATAGCAATTGGTTTATCTGGATTTATTTCAGTTCCTTTTAGCTTTTTGGGTGGAAGGAATTCATTTACTAAATCTTGATCGGGAATCCAAACATTTTCACTTGTATGACTTTGATAGAAAGCATCCAAAACAACAAAAACTGGTATTTCAAGTTTTTCTGATAAAATATAAGATTGAATAACTGTGTCAAGAACTTCTTGCGAGCTTTCTCCATAAAACTGAATCCAACCTGTATCTCGTTGGGAAAGAGAATCTGATTGATCTGACCAAATATTCCAAGGAATTGAAGGACGACCAACATTACAAACAACCATCGGCAATCTGAAATGGGCAATTGCGTGAAGAACTTCGTGAGCATAAAAAAGTCCTTGTCCACTTGTGGCAGTAAAAACTCGTTCGCCAGCAAGAGCAGAACCCATTGCGGCGGCAAAAACAGAATGTTCGCTATCCATATTTACATAAGCGGCATCCATTTCTCCTCTTCCAACTTTGTCTGCAAGTTCTTCAACAATTGTTGTTTGAGGTGTGATTGGGTAAGCGGGAATAAATCCAGCTTTGCAAAGTTTTGCAGCTTCGGCAGCGGCAAAATTTCCTTTCATCACTTTTTCTGTGTGACGAGGATATTTTTTCTTTGTCGATGTTTCAGTATTATTCATTTTCAGCCTCTTTCATTTCAAAAGTCATTGCAGAACACGGACATTCTTGAACGCAAATTCCGCAACCTTTGCAATAATCATAATCAATTCTTAATCTTCCATTTTCGTCAACATGAATTGCTGCATCTGGACAATAGTTAAAGCAATTCCCACAAGAGAAGCAATCGCCACAGTGCAAACATCGACTTCCTTCTGCGACAATTTGTTCGTCAGATAAGCCTTGCACAACTTCATCAAAATTTTCTGTAAAATCGGTTTTGTGTGTAATTTGATTATGAATTCTTGGTGTTTTAAGATAGTAAGTAAAGTTCAAATCAACTGGGACAACAACATTTGGAACAGATGTTTCTTGTTGATAAGGTAGATTTTGCAAGAAAGCGTGAACTTCGGCGGCAACTTTATTTCCGCTTCCGATTGCTTCGGTAACTGTTCCGCCCCAAGCCATATCACCAGCAGAAAAAATTGGTTTTGATGATGAAAACTCGATTTTTCCTTGTTTTGCTGTTATTTGTTGATTATCAAAAACGAACAAATCGGATTTTTGTCCGATTGCGGCAATAACGTGATTTACTTGCAATTGATAATCAGAACCAGCAATAATAATTGGTTTTCTTCGTCCACTTTCGTCGGGTTCACCAAGTTGCATTTTTATCATTTTTAAATTTAGTAAATCGCCATTTTTTTCTAATCCAGTTGGAGTGGTAAGGAATTCGATTTTTATTCCTTCACTAAGTGCTTCTTCTACTTCGTGAGCAATTGCGGGCATTTCATTTTCTGTTCGGCGGTAGTAAATTGTTGGAATTGCACCAAGACGTATTGAAGTTCGTGCAACATCAATTGCTGTGTTTCCACCACCAATTATTGCTACTTTATCGCCTTTCTTAACGTTATTTCTTTCGTTTTTGATTTTGAAATCATATAGGAATTTTATTCCATCAACCACAAAATTTTCGTTTTCAATATTCATTTTTGAGCCGACGTGCGCCCCGACTGAAACAACAATTGCATCAAAATCTTTCTCAATTTCAGAAATTTTGGCTTTGTTGTTCAGTAGAATTTCAACGCCAGCATCTTCAATTCTCTTAATTTCAGAATCGAGTGCGTTATTTGGCAATCTGAAAGATGGAATTCCCGTTCTCATCATTCCGCCCGCTTTTTCGAGTGCTTCGAAAACTGTTACTTTGTAGCCATTTTCTCGAAGTCGCAAAGCAGCCGTTAAACCAGCGGGACCACCGCCAATTACCGCGATTTTTTGCGATTTTGTGATTGGTTTAGCAATTGCTTTTTCTGGTGAAAACTTGTCGCCTAAAAATCTTTCAATTCCGCCAATATTCACGCTTTCATCAAAATCCGAACGATTGCATGCTTGTTCGCAAAAATGCGGACAAACTCTTCCGCAAACTGCCGGAAAAGGATTGTGTTCGTAAATCACTTCAACTGCTTCGTGGAATTTCCCTTCGCCAGCAAGTTTTATAAACTCGCGAACATTTGTTCCCGCTGGGCAATTTGACGAACACGGAGCGGTTTTGTGGTCGTATTCTGGTGTAAGAACTCGCCAATTCCCCGTTTTATTCAAAGACATTGGTTGCGCCCAAATTGGATTTTTATATTCCGTTTTGTCTTTTTCTTTTCTAAAAAGCTCTTCAATGTTATATTCAATTCTTTCTGCAGAATGTGCATTTAAGAATTCTTTCATTTTCAATTCTGATTCCCCGAAACCGACAACGTTGTCGAATGCTAAAATTGATGCTTCGCAATTTGCCTTTGGTTTAGCGGGAACGTTTTCGGAAATCACTTTTTGAGCAATTTCCATATCGCCATCAACCAATCTCATTATTGCTCCAATCATTGCTGCATTAACGATTGGAAGAGATTTGCTTCCTAAACCTTTTTCAATTGAAATTTTTGTTGCGGGAACTGTGAAAATGCTATCTGCATTTTTTTTGAAATGATTTATTGATTTTTCTGTGTTTAATAAAACTGAACCGCCTTTTCGTAATCCATCAAAAACGGGAACTAAATCGATTAAAGTTTCATCAAAAACAACAATTAAATGTGGATGATAAACATTGCTTCGGTTTAGAATTTCCCCTTTTGCGATTCGTAAAAAAGCTTGAATTGGTGCACCAGTTCGTTCAACGCCAAAAGCTGGGAATGACTGAACTTGATAATCACCAAGTTTACTGAAAATTTTAGCAAGAATTTCGAACGCGGTAACCATACCTTGTCCGCCTCTTGCGTGACCTCTGATTTCTATCATAATTATTCTCCGTATTAAAAAATTATCAACAAAAATCTAATTCGGATATGTTGATATTATTAACTTCAAAAATATGGAAAAATCATTGAATGCGAAAATCGTACACGGGAAAAGTTAACGAAGAAGCAACAAATTATAATTTATGGCAAAAGATATTCGTCTTTTAATGATTGTGATGTTTTCCGTGTTCGTGAACTTCGTTATCGTGATGATGCAAATGTTTTCCTTCAGAATGTTTCTCTTTTTGGTGCGAATGAATGCTTTTGGGTAAACTTGATTGAGTAAGTTGCTCTAATTCATTGTTTTGGAATTTTACTAAAGCATCTTCCGCAGTCATTAATCGAGCAAGGAATATTTTTGCTTTTCCTTCGGTAAGAATTTCAAACGCATGCGGTCCGATATTTCCAACAATAAAATTTGTAACGCCATTTGCTATTAGTTGCGGCAAATTTGAATGACTTTCGTCGTGTTCCTTGTTTGATATTACTTCAAATTGTTTTGTGTCGGAATCGTAAATTAAATAAAATTCAGCATGTCCAAATCGTTTGGCAATTTTGCTCTGCATTGTTTTTTCATCTGTGGCAAATAAGATTTTCATATTTATCTCAAAAAATTATGTTATTAGTTTTGTTTTGTATTTTAAACTTATGTTAAATCATACTAACTTCAAATTGTTTTAAGTGATTCTCTAAAAAAATCATTAACAGGTGAATTTTACATTGAAAGAGGACTTTGGGAATTTGAGAATTTGAGACTTGGCGACTTTAAGACTTGGTGATTGAATGAATGATTGATTATTATTGAAGGTTTATTGATTAATCATTACTGATTAAAGATTCTTCACTGCGTTCAGAAAGACAATTTGGTAACTTGGAGATTTATCTATGTGGCTGAAGCCAATAATATTATTAATTTATTTATCAGTTCACTAAAGCGAACTGCAATATTTTATTTTTTATTATTAATCAAGTGAACAGCAAAACTTTCTTTAATTCAAGAATATTTTGCTTCTAACTAAAATTTCATAATCTTAAACTACTTTTGTCTTTATGTTTTAATCTTAAAAATCATTTAATCATATAAATCATAGTTCAGACATCGTGAATCTGTAAACTTAAGGTGAATTTCACCTTCAAGGTGGAGTTCATCTATCTTTCTTGAAAA
>DYLK01000069.1 GCA_020722065.1 Melioribacter roseus | reverse complement strand
CTTTCTTGATGATAATTTCAATCTTTATTTTTCAGAATCGTTTTGAAAAAATTTCATGGTCAAGTTTAATCCAGTATATAGAAAAAAATAAAAAAGTATTGACTTTTTAAATTGAATTTAATAATATTTATCATAATGGGCACAGATTGAACATATTCCATTTCTATTGGGTAGAAAGATGTAGCATTCTGAAATTACTTTTAAACAGAAAATAGGAAAAGTTATTTTTGTATTCAAGGAGGTAATAAGAAATGAATATACCCAAAGTGAAAAGACCATCGGAGGAGATTGTAACAAGAATTCAGGCATTAAAGGAGAAAAAGGGGTTAATTGCTGCAATTGAGCCAGATACAGGGGTTTATTTTTTAGGGAAAACATTGACAGAAGCACTTAAGAAAGCAAAAGAAAAATATCCCGACAAGATATTCTACTCAATTCGTATTGGATACACTTTTGTTCATGAACATAAAGGCGGGCTAAAAAAAATATGAAAGTTCTCATAACTGGCAAAATTGAAAATCTTGTCCCTTCATTTAATGGATTAGTAGATAAAAATGGCTTATTTGTTCTTGATAATGATGGGGATTATTCTTTAACAGTAGATACAGGTTTCAGTGGAGGTATTGCTCTTCCCGAAGAAATTCTAAATATAATGAATGTCAAATTGATTGACTTTGAAAATTTCCGGTTAGCTACTGGAGATGAAATAGAATTACCTGTATTCTGGGGTAAAGTAATAATAAAATATAATGAAATTGAGACATGGTTTGTCCCCGGCGATTCACTATTGGGTATGGAATTTCTTTCTTCAGCAGGTTCTCTATTGTCTTTTGATTTTGAAAAGAAAGAAGTTAAATTATTGATGTAAAAGATATTATTGATTATATTATAAATAATAACGACAATGGCTAAAATTTTTGCTATTGACTTTTTAAATTGAATTTAATAATACTACTACAGTTAGATAATTTTGAATTGAGTTAATGTTCTTTGAAAATTAAAATG
>DYLK01000042.1:2337-6354 GCA_020722065.1 Melioribacter roseus | reverse complement strand
ATAAACACGGATGAAAATTCATCATGCGAGTTCAATCCGACCTTAATTAAAAAATGATTTACGGATGAAAAATTTTTTTAATCAATTCCCTTTTGGGTAGAATATTTGTGAAAGTTGTGATAAAAACACAAAATATTTCAAAAAAAAACTTGAATTTGAAACTAAAATATTTCTTGTGTATTTAAGGGATTTAAAAAAATAAATAATACTTTTGCATTTTTAAAAATATTTAAAGTGTATAATTTATTAATTAGTTTATTTTAATAAGTAAGTACCGAATTATAACAGAACAAGCAAACAAAAATAGTAATTATTGGAAAAATCTTTGGAATTATAAAGTTCGGTGAATATTGTGAAGTGATTTTAATAATGTTGCATTCGAAATACTTAAAACATATTATCAAAATTGAAAAAAATACTAAGAATAATTTGGTTTAAAATATTTGGAAGGACTATTTTCCCTCTTATTAGAGTCTTTTACACTCCAAAAGAGCCGATATCAAGAAAATTAAGGATTATAGGAAAATTTAAGGTACGAACAAAGGATGGAAAAAAATTTTTACCTATTCAATAACGCCTTTCTTTTAGAAACAAATATTTTCTGGTTAGGAATAGATAATTATTCATGGGAGATAATGACACGCCAGATATGGATTGAATTTTGTAAATCTTCACACACAATTTTCGACATAGGTTCCAATTCCGGAATTTTTACCGTACTGGCTAAAGTGTATAATCCAAACTCTACTGTGGTTGCTTTTGAACCCCAGCCAAATATTTTTTATGTATTAAAAAGGAATAATGATATCAATAGATTTGATATTCATTGTGAAAAAGTTGCACTTTCAAATAGGGAAGGGAATATGCCATTTTATAATTCAGGAGAAGCTGCATTTACTACTGAAAATACAACAGCAGGCAGCTTGAATAAAGATTGGAGAACAGAGAATCAGAATTCTATTATGGTTGCTGTAGAGGAATTAAAAAATTATGTTGAAGAAAATCAAATAAAGAATATTGACCTGATTAAAATTGATGTAGAAACATTTGAATATGAAGTTTTATTGGGTTATGGAAAATATCTTCAGTTACATAAACCAGTTGTAATTCTTGAAATCCAAGACAGAACTATAGGAAAAAATATTGAATCCTTGTTTGATGCTGCAGAATATTCCTTTTTTAGTATTGATGAAGATAATGGTTTGTTAAAGATTAATGATTTGGGAATGTCAGAGAAAAATCATAATTATCTGTTATGTCCAGAGTCAAAACTAAGTGTAATTGAGAGATATGTAATTCTGAAATAGAAAATGAATTGGATTCAAAACAAACTTGGAAATTATTTTAACAAAAATGTATTCAGAACCCTTTTTATAATATGGTTTCTCCTTTTTCCTTTTGATGCCAATGTACTTCCTTTTCCGATTGGTTTTATAACCATTTATCCTCATTTATTTCTTACTTTTTTTTTGTTGGGATATTCTTTTTTAAGTACCCCAAAGGAACAAATTGAAAAGTCGTATAAGTTTACTATTGGGTTCTTTTTTTTATGGGTAATGTATGGAATGTTTTTTTCCTTATTTGTTGTTGAGAAATCCTATGCATATTATGAAATTAGAAGTTTAATATTGATGTCGGTTACAGTTTGGCTTTTATTTCGTGTAAAATATTTACTTGGAGCAAAATCTTTTTTTGAAATTCTTCATCGGTTCTCTATATTCCTTTTTATAACATTAACAATATTCGCCTTTTTTGAATTTTTTACAGGAATCCATTTTACTGGACAATATACCGAAAAATTATGGAATCTTCCAGTAGAGATGTTCACTTATGCTCCTGTATTTTTATATGACAATCCGAATAATTTTATGTCTTATTTTTTTGGGTTGGCTATAATTATTTTTTTAAGTGATTTCCGGTTAAATGATAAACCTTTTAAAATATTATTGATTATTTTAACTTTATTTTTCTTTTCTGTTGTTGCTGATTCAACATTAGGAAAAATAGCGGTATTCTTATTATTCTTATCGCTTACTATAAATAACATTACCTATATAACTATTTCATACAAAAAAAATTTTATGTGGATAGCTATTGTGGTGTTAAGTGTGATTTATTGTGTAGTTACTAAACCTCTTTACTATGGACCAATTTGGAAAAATGGAGACCATTATTTTGTAAAATCCATTAATCCTGTAAAAATTGAAAACAATAAAATGGTATTTTATTCGTCTGATACTCTTGTAAAGTATTTTGGAGAAGAAAATGTTGCTCTTTCATTTCGTAATTATCAGATGTCAAACAAAATGTATTCATCTGACATTCGGGAAAATCTATTAAAGAATGGATGGTATTTAACTAAACTATCAAACTTTATTGGGGTTGGTCCTGCTCAATTCAGATGGTATCATCAACAAAAGCTCGTCCCATTTCCAACCACTACTGTTGACAGTCCGCATGACGGATTGATGGAAATTCTCAGCCAGTACGGACTTCCAATTTTTATCCCTTATATTTTTATTTTTATTTTTTATTGGTTCAAATCATTCCGCAATCGTAGGAATAATTTGAATTATTTTATTTTTATGACTATTTGTTATTTATTGTTCTTCATTATTTCAAATATGCCTTCTGCTTTCTTGATTTTGAATATAGGATGGATATTAATTCCTATTCTTCTTATTTCTTCCTCTCAATTACTAAAAAAAAGTAATGGCTGAACAGAAGAACTCATATTTTAAAAATTTCATTTTACTTCTCACTGGAAATTCAGTAAGTCAGGTAGTTCCTTTCTTGCTTGCTCCAATTATCGGTAGAATTTTTACTCCTCAACAGATAGCAGTACAAGAAAATTTTCTTGCAATGGTTTCTCTAATATCAGTGATTGTAGCTGGTAGATATGAAATAGCACTTGTTATTCCTAAAATTCAGAAAAGAGCAAACAATTTGTTTGTTCTATCATTACTGATTACTATTTTTATTTCCATTGTGTCTCTGTTGTCAATTGTTTTTTCGCATGAAATCTCAAAATGGTATAAAGACGAGGAACTTGAAAAATATATTTTTTATCTTGCTCCTGCAGTTTTTTTAGTTGGTATTAATAATATTTTAACTCAATGGATTATACGTGCCGGAAAGTATTCTCTTATTTCAGCAAGTAGAATTTCTCAATCTGTTACTCAAAATTCCGGTTATGCTTTACTGGGATATTTCGGATGGGGAATAAACGGGCTTATAGTAGCATGGCTTATTGGTAATATCATTTCTGTTATCGTTTTATTATTTCCTTCCTTTAATTATTTTAATAGGAAGGATATTGATTTATTTGAAATCAAATCTGTAGCAAAGGAATACAAAGATTTTCCTGTGATAAATTCTTTTCATGCATTTACGGGAATTTTTGCAGAACAATTTTTACTTTTTTTTCTGATTACAAGAAATTATGGAGCACTTGTTCTGGGATTGTTTGTTGTAATGAACCGATACATTCGTGCTCCATTAAGCTTAGTAGGAGGAGCGGTTGGGCAGATATACTACCGCGATGCCAGCGAAGCAAAAAATAACAATATTTCAGTACTACCTTTGTTTAATAAATCTGTTAAAATTATTGCGATGGTTTCTATCCCATTAATAATAATTGTTTTATTCTTTGGTCCTGATTTATTTGCAGTTTATCTTGGAGAAAAATGGCGAGATGCTGGAATGTATGCAAGAATTATGTCATTACCCATTTTATTTAATTTTCTTTCTTCTCCGGTTTCATCTACTCCTCTTATTTACCAAAAACAAAAAATGGCTTATTTATTTGGCATCATAGGGTATATTGTAAGTTTTGGATTATTGTTTTTCGGGATAATTCAAGGCTACCATTTTGAAACATCACTTTGGATGTATTCTATTGCAATGGCCTGTTATTATTTTTTTCTATTATTATGGTATCGAAGTTTAATAAGAATAAAATAAGATGAAATATCCATGAGATAATAAATCACACCAACCGAGAATAATTAAAATTAT
>DYLK01000042.1:0-2327 GCA_020722065.1 Melioribacter roseus | reverse complement strand
GCGAAAAGTTATTGATTATTAGTAACATATAAAATTTTAAATACATGAAAATTATATTTGTCGGCTTGCCATATTTTGCAAAAAAAATTGTTAGCGATTTGAATGAATTTGCTCCGCAGTATTCATTTTCCTTTTATAATACTTATTATTCAAAAATACAACAAATAAAATTTGTAACAGAATTGCCTTTTGCCGATTTAGTGATTTCTATGAATGGAGTATCTGACAAAAGTGGTTCATTGGATTTGGTTTTGAAGATGAGGAAAAAACTTTGGCTTCAATGGCAGGGAACTGATGTTTTGCTTGCAGTCGAAAGATATAAAAATAATACTATAGATAAAAAATATATAGACTACGCTGTAAATTTTACCGATGCGCCTTGGATGCAAGAAGAATTGAAATTGATTAAAATACGATGTGAATTACTTCCTTTCAAATGGTTGAATATTCCTTTGCTCTCAAAAAAGTTTAGTGAACTTTCTGCATATTCGTATTTACCAAAGGGAAAAGAAAATTTTTACGGATGGAAAACAATTTTTCATTTGGCTGAAAAAAATCCTGAGATTTTGTTTTATATTGTAGGAACTAACGGAGATAGACTGCAAAAAATAAATAATGTAAAATTTCTTGGATGGATTTCCGAAAAAGAAATGTGTGAACTCCGCGACAAAACACCTATTTGCTTGCGGTTGCCGCAACACGATGGATATTCACTAACCGTGATAGAAGCACTGTCGTGTGGTAATGAAGTAATTTGGACAATGCCTCACGAACAATGTCATCTTTTAAAAAATATTGGAGATGCTGAAATGATTTTCAAAAAAGTTATTGATAATTTTAGAGAAAGAAATTTATTACGGAATGAAAACAATATTCTTTTTGTTAAAAATAATTTTTCACGCGAAGAAGTACTTGGTAATTTTATAAGTAAAATTGAAGAAATTGCAACGAAACGAGCATGATTCGTTAAACAAAAACACGGATGAAAATTCATCATGCGAGTTCCATCCGACCTTAATTAAAAAATGATTTACGGATGAAATAAAGCAAAATAATGAAACCCGAAGATAAAATTCATGTTATTTTGTTAACGGTTTACTTCCCGCCAATACTGTCGGTTGCAAGTAACAGAATGATTGCTTTTGCAAAATACCTTGATAAAGAAAAATTTAATGTGTCAGTTGTTACACTTTATTCTGGTAGCATAGAAAATATTGAATTACCGGAGAATGTAAAAGTGTATTATGTTAAGAATAGTCAGTTTTTAAAGCTTGCAACATTTAATAAACATAGTCCATACTTGATTCATAAGCTAAAGGCACTATGGAATAGGATAATAATTACAGCTAACATTCCGGAGTTTTCATCATGGAAAAAAGGTGCATTAAAAAAGCTTAAAAAAATTATTGAACCAAATGCAAAAACTGTAATTATAGCTAGTTTTCCTGTTGAAGAGCCACTTGAAGTTGCCATTAAAATTAAATCTGAATTTCCTGAAATTAAATTTATTGCTGATTTACGTGATGCATTATCTACAAACCCTTTTGTAAATAAACAAATAAGAAATAGATATAATAATCTGGAAAAAAGAGTATTAAAGTCAGCAGATATAGTAACTACAGTTTCCAAACCAATAATTGATGATCTTAAAATTAAAGCAACAAAATGCAAAATAATATTTTCTGAAATCAGAAATGGTTTTGATTTTTTACCTGGCAGTATAAAAAAGGTTAATGATAAATTTACAATTACTTATGCAGGAACATTTTATGCAGACAGGAATCCCTCGCATTTTTTTAACGCTTTAATTAGTTTAATTGAAAATAAACAAATTGAGACACCTGTTGTGAATTTCTTAGGAGTAAGTGGCGGTATTCTAATTCCTAAAGTTTTAAAGCAAATTGTGAATTGTTTCGAAAGAGTTGAATATGAACAAATAATTCCAGAACTAAAATTATCAGATGCATTACTTTTAATTCAGCCGGGGAATGGGTTTAAGGGACTTTTCTCATCTAAAATATTCGATTATCTTGGTGCAATGCGACCAATAATTGCGGTAATTGATAAAACAGATGTTGCAGCTAAATTAATTTCTGATTGTAATGCGGGTTTTGTTGCTTCATTTGATGATGAGAAAGAAATTGAAGATGCGATTTTATCAGCATATAAACTGTGGAAAAATAATGAGAGTCTTAAGTTTAATGAAGAATTAATACTTGAGCATCATCGAAGCAAGCAGGTACAAAAGTTAAATCAACTTATTATATCTTTGTTTCATGAAACGAGCATGATTCGTTAAACATAAACACGGATGAAAATTCATCATG
>DYLK01000041.1 GCA_020722065.1 Melioribacter roseus | reverse complement strand
TTTCAATTCTACAATAGTTCGATTCAGACAGCCTCAAAATAATGCGTTTTTGACTCAAAAACAAGACTTTTTTTCTATGTTTTTACGTCAACCTATAATAATGTGTTTTCATTAGACCTTAGACGACTTTTAGATAAAACTATCTGTGCTATTTTTATCTAATCCCACAATTTCTCTACTTGTATATTTTTGTGATTCAAATCTATAAATTATAACTGAATCTTTTTCATTATTTATTATTTTCTTTATCTCATATTTAATTAATTCAAGTTGTGATTTTGTTACTTCTCCTTCAAAAACTGAGTTTTGTATCCATATTAGATGTTTTCTTAAAAATTTGAGAAGTTTTATTCCTCTCTTTGGCTCTGCATCATAAACAATAATTAAGTACATTTTAATTCCATTTGAATGTATTCTTGAATTCTTCTTACCACCAAATTTTAAATGGTTGATATTCCTTTTCGCCAAGAATATGTTTCACAACTTTATAACACTCAAGCCGTATTAAATGTTTGTAACTCACCGAACGGTTGAGTGTTCTATGTTTAATGGTAGTTTTCAATTTTTCATCAAACTCCTTTAAAAATATTTTTCTTCCTTCTTCTGTCAGCAGACACGAATTTAATTTCTGATTAAAATGCTTTTCATTCAATTGTTTCTTGTTCAACAAACTAAAAATAATTCTATCTGTTAGCAATGGCTTAAAAATTTCTGCTAAATCTAAAGAAAGGGAAAAGCGTCTTTCTCCAGGTTCATGCAAAAAACTAATTATTGGATTAAGTTGGGTTTTGTAGATTTCGCTAAGTACTGCGGTATATACTAAAGAGTTGCCAAAAGAAATGAGAGCATTAATTTCGTTTGATGGGGGATGTTTTATTCGTTTGGTAAATTCAAACTGATGATCAATAATGGTTTCCCAAGCAGAATAATAAGTTGAACGAATGTTTCCTTCTATACCAAGTAACTCCTGAACATCATTTGTTGTTGTAATCAATTTTATCATTTCATCTATTTTTGTTATATAAGATGTCGTGTCTTTTCCTCTCGCATTATAATATAAAAGATTTTTTCTGATATTTTCTGCAGCGCCTTCAACAAATTTTTGGGCTAACTTAACACGTTTTTTGTTGTTAGTATAATTTTCAACTTGCTGAACAAGCAGTTTACCGGAAACAAATGGCTCTCTTGGATAAAAACTTCCGCTGTAATATCCGTAGTAATTGAAAAGATGTAATGTAATTTGATTTTGTGCAAGAAAATTTAGAAACTTGGTGTTAAATCTAAGTTCGCTAAAACAATAGATGGCTTCAATGTCTTCAATAGGAATTGGTTTACGTGTAATTTTTTGAGGCTCTTTTTCTTCAATTCGTTCATCAGAAGATTCATCCTCAACTTCGATTACATCTTCATCCGATTCAATTGGTTCTTCACTTTTACCTGGTTCAAAGTAAAGTGTATTTTGTCTTCGTATTAATTTTCCGCTGGTGAATATGTAATAATTTCTTTTCATTAAAAGTTCCTATTTTTATAGAACACGGACGACACTGATTACACGGATATTCACAGAGATTTTTTATTATAATTCTTCAGTGTTTATCTGTGTTGTCAGTGTAATCCGTGTTCTATCAAGTGCAATATTTACCTCAGACAACACGGATGTTCACAGATTCAACTTTTGATCATTTGTAAATATTTTTCTTTTAAATTCTGCTTTTTTACCAAAATTGAATAGTAAACCAACTTCTATTTTAGTAGCACGTAAATAATTAATTAATTGAGCTTCGTGTTCTGGGCATAATGATTCTGCTGCTTTTAATTCAACTATAACAAGATCATTTATTATTAAATCCGCAAAATAATCTCCAACCTCTGTTTCATCATAATATACTTTAATATTTTTTTGTTGTTTCACATCCAAACCCATTTTTCTTAACTCAAGGACCATTGCATTTTCATAAACTTTTTCAAGAAAACCATAACCGAGCTTATCATTAACATTAAAAAATGCTTTAATAATTTTACCAGTTAAATCTTGATATAACATTTTATCTCCGTGTTAATCTGTGTTGTCTGTGTAGTCCGTGTTCTATTTTTTTTATTTACACATAACATAAATCAAAGTACGCACAGCTTTTGCAGAACGGTTTATTTATAACGGCCGGCGGTTTTTCTTGATCAAGAATTTCCTTTATCCTATTCTTAATATTAAAAATCTCTTCCTCGTCCTTTTCCGTTAACTCCACATCAACTGTTTGTCTTAACTTTGGATAATCAATTTTTCCTTTTACTCCTTCAATACCATTGGTTTTCAAAACACTGATATAGTATTTTACTTGCCAGACATGAGTCTCTTCCATTTTATCTGATTTTTTAACTTCGTGAATTGTATTAGTTTTATAATCATAATTATCAAGAACAATATCATCAATAGCAATTTCGTGTTTCTTCCTTTCATAGGTTGATTCGGAAATAAACTTTCCCATTGCAACAAGATCACTGTTGTGTTCCATGTCGATTTTGTGAGTAAACAGCCACAAATGACGATAGCAATGAAAAAAATAAGAAATTTGAGTCCCAGTCATATTATATAAAATTAATATCCGTTTCTAAATCAGAATTAAGCCCATTTTCATAAGTGTAAATTTTATCCCAATAAGTTAGATAAAAATAGCCATAAATTTCTTCACCGTAATTTCTTAAAAATCCACTTGTTGTCGAGTTGAAATATGAGTTGAATACAAATTTAGACATAACTGCACTTAAAATTTTAAATTCTGCTTTCTTTTGTAAGAAATCCTCATTCTCACTTTTCTTTTGAACCAACATCTGATACATCATAAATATTTGATCGCCACAGATTGAATTATTCTTGTTTGGATTAATATTATTTTGAGATAAAAAAAACAATTCATTTTCAGAAAAATAGATTTTTGATATTTGTAGTGGTACGAAGACAGAGGTTGTTTTACCATCAATCAATTTAAATTTATACCTTACTTCACTATATTTTAGCATTTTCAAATAATAAAAAAAAGAAGACAAATTTTCAGCGAAAGATTGTTTATTAAAAGAGATAATATTATTAAAAACAGAAGAATAATAATCATCAAATTCTTTTGATATCAACACTTTGTTCAATTGATTGCGATTAAATTTTTGCTGTTCAATAAACCTTAAATCACTTTTATAGACAAATTTAGCATTTCCAGAATTAAACAGATAAACCACCGAATTTTGTTTTGTAGCATTTCTATTAACTCTACCCGCAAATTGTTCATCAGAATCAATAAGTGAAACATCCTTAAATCCAATATCCATATCAAGATTTAACCCAGCCTCAATCACTTGAGTTGCGACAGTCAAAATTTTATCATTTTTGAAATCTGATTTAAGATAATCAATAATTTCAATACGCCTTGTTTCTAACACAGTCCCATCGATAAAAAGGATTTCAAAATCTGTGAAAGAATCAGAACCACGAACAAATTCAAAAAATGATTTAGCTGATTTCTTCGTCATAAATTCAATTAAAGAGTGAACTTTATTGTTTTTAATAAAATAATCGATTGACTTTTTTAAGACAAAATCTGCAAAATCTTCATTATTAAAATCAGTAGAATCATTTTCAAGATAATCAAAATTAAATTTCACCCTTTGTGAAAAATTTGGATTATTAAAATAATTCGCCTTGTTTTCGACCAAATACACAAAATTGTCTTGCGAATTATCAGCAACTAACTGACTTATCTTTGGAAGTGTTGCTGACATAAGCACAAAAGTGATATTAAGTGCTTCGGAAAATGTGTTTATTAGAAAATTTAATTTATCCCATTCTGAAGGTGTATAGGACTGTAATTCATCAAGAATTACAACAGAATTTGCAAGACGGTGAAAAAGATAGTTTTCTTCCTTATCGTTTGAAACAATTGAATTGAAAAATTTGATATGACTTAAAAGCACAAAAGGAAAATTCAAGAAAAGAGCATCAATATAATTCTTCTTTTCTGAACCATAATTATCATCACTTTCTCTGTTTTCAATCGAAGATTTTGAATGGATTTGAACAATTTCCTTATTTGAAAGATTAAGATTCTTTTTAAATTCATCAAAATTTTGAGTGATTAATGAAATAAAAGGAAATACATAAAATATTTTGTTTATTTCTTTTCGTTCTTTTAAGATTTCAGAAATTAATAATAAAGATAGATTTGTTTTTCCACTTCCCGTTGGAGCTTCAATATAGAATAGTTTTCGATTTTTATTTTTTCTGAAATTTGCAACTACTTCAGCAGACAACTTCTGTCTTAAAAGATTAAGATTTTCTGCTGAAAAACTTTGTAATTCGCTAAAATTTAATGAATTGAAAAAATCATAATTTTCATACAATATAGTATTATAAGGGATATTTTTTACGCCATTAATTATTTTAGATTTAATTTCAGTTCCAAGAAGACCAAAATCATTTGTTTTTATCCCAATCATAAATTCGTTTGTAGCCAAATAATCCGAAGCAGTAAGTAGAGATGAATTAAGTTTTAGGAGAATAAAACCAGCAGAAATATCACTATAATCACTTTTGAAATTAGATAAATTTTCATAATGAGTAAGTAAATTTTTTAAAAATTCCTTATCAACAAAGCTAATTTCACTAAAGAGTTTTGTGTAAAACTCGAAATTATCTAACAAAATGTTATTGATATGAGGCTCAAAAGCATTGTCAATAACACCGTGATGTTTATAAATTGAATGCGACAGAATTACCACATTAGTAAATAAAAAGAACTTTTCTTTATCATTAAAACTACTCTGTTGAATTTCATTAAAGAAGTATGATAAATACAAATAATAGCTTAAAATTGAGTGGTCACTTCCAATTCCATTATTAATTCGAGGGAAAGATGAGTTGTTCATCTTTTCCCTCTGAAAGTTTGGATTAACTTTTCCAAAATCATGAAAATAAATTGTTGCGACAAACATCGTTTTTACAAAATTCTGTAAATCAATGTCTTTTCTTCCGAAAATAGTTACAACATCTTTTTCAATAATATTGTTAATTATTCCTTCTAATTTAACATCTTTTATGAGTTGGCAACAATATTCCATCACCAAGGCAGTATGTTCAGACAAATTTTCTTTTTTGTTACTGCGTAAATGGGCAAAGTAAATCTCATTGTTTTTTAGATTTTCCAATAACTTTAAGTGTTTTGTTGTTAATATTTCATTAAAGAGTTTCATTAAAAAACTTGTATTATCTGTTTACTTCCAGTTTCATTTTCAACTTCAAATAAATCATTTAATCTAATATTCTGGTTAAAAAGTGCATTAGAAAAAACAAATTCATCCAACTCATAGTTTTTTGTTATTTCACTAAAACCGATTGGAAGTCTTTCAAAGTAAAAGAAAGTTTCTTTTTCAAAATTGAAAGAGAAATTATCTTGAATTTTATTTTTAATTATGTCACTTTTTCTAAATATTGAGCTAATAGAAAATGAAGAATTTGGTTCAAATTTGGAAGCTTTGTATTCTTTAGGTTCATCCCAATATAATTGAAAATCATTTTTCCCTAAATAAGGAATATAAATTGCTTCCTTATTTTTTAGAAAATCGAAAATATTTAATGTGATTTCGTCTTCTAATAGAAGAAATACTCTATAGCTTGGAGAAATTAATGTTTGCTCTTTAATTATTAGATTTCCACCTGTTTCTTTGCTTGCATACCCGACACTATTATTATAAGTAATTATAGATTTCTGGAAATTCCCCTTTGATGAATTAATAGGCTCAATTCCAACTTTGATACTTTTTAATTTCTCAAAGTATTCAGGTTCAGCTTGTTTATTAATAAATGCTTGGTAATAACCATCATAACCAAGTATTGCTCCAAAAATTCCTAATAAAGCTGGTTTATGCAAGCAATTGTAGGTTAAATAAATATCTTCATTAATATCATATTTCTTCAAAAAACCAAAAGAAGCTCTAAAATCAACAGAAATAATTATAGCTTCATTATCATTCATATCAAATCTCTTGATTATTTAAGATATTAAAATGGTTAGTTTTGCTATTTTTTTCACATCCTAAAAGCTTTGTTGTGGTCGGATTATAGTATATTTCTACTTTTTCAATATCTGAATCAATTTCAGTCAAGTTTCTTTCCACATTACTTAAATCAATAACTATTATTTCATTTTCTTTAGTAACATTTATTAATTCTGTAAAACTTGGAAGTACTTTTTTAGAATTTTCATTGAGTTGAACCCAAATTGTTGCTTCGTTTTCAGTTCCAATTTTTCTTGATGAATCCAAAGCTGTTACTGAACCATTCAATGCTTCTTTAAGTTTTGAAATATCGTCAGTTGATAAACAAAGTTTCTGCTCGTCTGGTTTATCTTTATTTACCATTTCGTAATATTCATAAGTGTTCTTGGGATTTATAGAAAAATGAAAAACGTAATGCCCTTCTTTCAGATTAGTTTG
>DYLK01000006.1 GCA_020722065.1 Melioribacter roseus | reverse complement strand
TACTTATTCTTTGTTATTGTAACTTTGTTTTAATGGCTGTGTTTTATATTTTTGCTCTCTAAAATATTAAGGTAAAATCAATGAAATTCTCTGAAGTCTTTATTCCAACATTAAAGGAAACACCAACAGATGCAATAATTCCAAGTCATATTTTAATGCTTCGTTCGGGAATGGTTCGAATGCTTTCGGCTGGAATTTATAGTTTTTTGCCACTTGGTTATAAAATGATAAAAAAAGTAACCGAAATAATTCGCGAAGAAATGGACGCAATTGGTGGACAAGAATTTCATCTTCCGGCATTAAATCCGAAAGAAATTTGGGAAGAAACAAACCGAGTTGAAGCTTTTGGCGATACAATGTTTCATCTGAAAAATCGCGACTATGTTTTGGCGCCAACTCACGAAGAAATAATGACTTATCACGCAAAAGGAAATATTAATTCATATAAAGAAATGCCACAAATTTGGTATCAAATTCAAACGAAATTCCGAAATGAAGCTCGCCCGCGAAGTGGCGTTATTCGTGGAAGACAATTCCTTATGAAAGATGCTTATTCTTTTGATTCATCATTTGAAAATCTTGATATTTCATACAAAAAACACGACAAAGCATATCGCAGAATATTTGATAGATGCGGATTAAAATATTTCGTTGTTGGTGCTTCAAGCGGAGCAATGGGCGGAAGTAAATCAGAAGAATTTATGGTAAAATCCGATGCTGGTGAAGATACAGTTGCTTATTGCGAACATTGCGGTTACGCTGCAAATGTTGAAGTTGCAAAATCGATTATCGAACCTATTAAATGGAATTTGGAGGAAAAGGAAATTTTTGAAATTTCAACCCCAAACATTAAAAGTATAGATGAACTTTGTGAATTTTTAAGAATAAAAGAAACAGAAACCGCAAAATCAAGAATTTATATTCATAATAATCAACCAATTTTAGTTTTAATGTCAGGAAATGATGAAGTAAATGAAACGAAATTGGAATCAGTTTTGGGCGGCGAAATTCGTCCCGCACATCCAGAAGAGTTGAAAAATATTTCGGGGGCAGATGCTGGTTCAATTGGACCAATTAATTTTAATTTCAGAATTCTTGCTGATAATCGCTTGCGTGGAGGAAAAAATTTGTACAGTGGAGCAAATAAAAATGATTTTCACATTGGCGGAATTGATATGGAAAGAGATGTCCCCACCGCAGAATATTTCGACTTAAGAACTGTGGAAGCTGGTGAAAAATGTACACGTTGCGAAAGTAATTTGGATGTTTTTAAAGCAATTGAATTAGGACACATCTTCAAACTTGGGACCAAATATTCAGACGCACTCGGAGCAACTTTTCTAGATGAAAATGGAAAAGATAATCCAATTGTGATGGGAAGTTATGGAATTGGAGTTGAACGTGTTTTGGCTTGTTTTATCGAACAAAATTATGATGAAAATGGAATAATTTGGAATGATAACCTAAAACCATTTGATTTTGAATTGATTGCTTTAAATATGAAAAAAGATGAAATGGCAAGTGCTGCAACTAAAATCTATGAAAAGTTAAAATCAGAAAAATTTGATGTTCTTTTTGATGATAGAGTAAATGTTCAAGCTGGTGCAAAATTTGCAGATGCCGATTTAATAGGAATTCCAATTCAGATAATTATCGGCGAACGTGGATTAAAAGAAAATAAAATTGATCTTAAAATCCGTAAAACCGGTGAGAAATTCTCGGTAGCCGCCGACAAATTAATTGAAGAATTAAAAAAAAGGTAAAATAATACGATTAATGAAACTATAAAAAGAAATTAATATTTGGCTTGAAATGACAACAGAAGAAAAAGCAGAATGGTTTGATGTTGCAACGCGATTTTCGCTTGGTGCAAATATTAATCTTGTGATGAAATCACGAAAGGACGGGATTTCCAAGTGGGCTATAATTGATACAAAAAATAATAAAGTACTAAACTCAAATTTTGAATGGGAAGATGAACCACCTTCTGCAAATTCGCGGGATGAAGCATTTTTAATTCGCACTCGCTTCGATTTTGAAACCGCAGTTAACCTTTTCCAGCAATTTAAAATGTTTTCAGAAGAAGGTTAACTAATTGAAATAAAATGAATTATAAGAACAATAATTATAAAGCCAAGTGATAAAAAAACGGTACTCCATATAATATTTGTTCTTTTCTCATCTTTTAGCAACTCTTCGTGCGAACGGTCGTATGAATAACCTTCGCGGTTATAATCACCATCTTTTATTGACCAATTATCAAATGGGCTGGTTAGTTTTTCTTTATCTGTTTCAAATTTTGTCATAATTTTTTACTCTAAAATAATAGTTTGTGTTCTATGCGAACGAGGAAATTGGCTTTTTAAGCCTTCCTTAAAATTGACTGCGGTTCCAACAATCATATCATTAAATCGAACAATTTTTTGGCCGAAAACTCCAAAATCTTTGTTTCTGATTATTCCACCACCTAAATAAATCTCCATTTCTTTTTGGGTTAGTTCAATCAAATTTCTCCCAATGTGATTTCCCAAAATTTGTGATGCAAGTGTGTGTAAATTTACTTTATCGTTTTTATCGATACTACCAAACTTTGCACCAACACGTAAAAACATATCAATGTTTTCAATTTCAAAATTTTCTGATACAAAATAAATATCGGTATTTTTAACCAAATATTTAAAATTTTTAAAAATTGGGTAAGCAATATCAAATTCTTTTTCAAGATTAACAAGGTATTTGCTCACATTTTTATCTTTATGTGATTTAAATCTCAATTCAGAAGACATTTTATCTACTTTGGCTGGTTTTTCTGTTTCATCAAACTTTCGGAATTTACAAATGAAAAACCCTTCGGAATTACTTTCCCAAGGAACAATTCTATGTGTTTTTTTTATTTCTGGATTTAATTGTTCATTTCCATATTTTGTAAAGCCCGAATTAGATTTTATTGGCAAACTAATTTCCATCAATTCAACAGGATAATTCTTTAATATTGTGTTTACAACAAGCTCGTTTTCTTCGAGAGTTAGCGTACAAGTTGAATAAACAATTTCTCCGCCAACTTTTGCCATTTTTATTCCGCTAATAAGTAAGCGAGTTTGCAAATCGGCTAATTTTTCTGCTTGTGAAAGTTTCCACCAATTAGATACTTCATTCTTTTTTTGGATAATTCCCAAAGCACTGCAAGGTGCATCGACTAATACTTTATCAAAATATTGATAAAAATTTTTGTTCAGAAGTTCTCCTTTTGTGTTTAGAACTCCAAAATTTGTAAAATTCATTTTATCAAGATTGTGAACCAGCATTTTAATTCTATCCATACTGATTTCATTTGCAATTAGTGTCCCGTTATTTTGCATAAAATCAGCGAGTTGGGTAGTTTTTGAACCTGGCGCTGCACATAAATCTAATGTTTTGTCGATTACAGTTGGATTTAGCACAATGGGTGGCAACATTGATGACAAACTTTGAATGTAATATTTACCAAGATTGAATTCTAATGTCTTTCCAATTTTTTCGTTTCCAGATAAAACTTTATAAACAAAAGGAATATTTTCTACAGTCTCAATTTGAATTCCATATTTGGTTAAATCTGAAATTATTTTTGAATTATCAGTAAATTTTGGGAATCTCAAAAAAGTTGTAAAATCTGAATTTACATAGTCTTTATATTTTTCAAGATAATCTTCTCCGAAACGCGATAAAATATAATTTGAAATGTTTTCGCTTAATTCCATATCTCTAATATCTTAAAAGATTTAACCGTTTAAATATTTGGTTTGAAGTTTCTAAAAGCCCATCTGATCTATCAAATATTTTCTGAAAATCTTCTTTTATTTTGATTGAAAAGGAATCGATTTTTTCCTCGTATTTTTTTACAATATTTTTAATTTCTTCTTCAATTTTTGGAATTTCAATTACTCCTGGCAAAATTCTGTTTGCATATAAAATGTATTTTGCTTGATAAATTGAATTTGCCTGAAAAATTGTGTTGCCGTTTATGTCTATCAATTCAAAATATCCGAATAATTCCGAACCAATTTTTAAATGAATTTTTGGGATTTCAATCATTTCAACTTCAGAAGATTCTAAATATGGTTTTGGGAAAGCGATTTTTAATTCGTCGCTTATAATATTTGTCCATTTTTCAATGAAAACCTTTTTTTCCATTTTAAGAATTTTTTAATGATTTTATCACAAAATATGTTCCTAATAAAACAAATGGAATACTTAATAATTGTCCCATATTAAATGCCATTCCATTTTCAAAAGTTGTTTGATTTTCCTTAAAAAATTCAATTATAAATCGAAAAGCAAATACAAGAATTAAAAACAAGCCAAATAAAAATCCATCTTTAATTTTTTGGGAAAATTTGAGGTAAATCCAAGCTAAAATGACAAAAACAATAAAATATGCAGTTGCTTCAAATAGTTGTGTTGGGTATCGTGGGATATCATCAACTCTAACAAAAATGAATCCCCAATTTGCAGAAGTTGGTTTGCCAATTATTTCGGAATTGAACAAATTCCCCAATCTGATAAACGAACCAGCGAGTGCTACGGTTATTACAATTCTATCAAGCAACCAAAAAAATGGCTGATTTTGTTTTTTCTTTGAATAAAGATAAAGAACAATTAGAATTCCAATTGCGGCTCCGTGACTTGCCAAGCCACCTTTCCAAACTTGCAATATTTCTAACGGATGACTGAGATAATATGCTGGTTCGTAGAAAAAACAATGTCCCAATCTTGCCCCCAAAACAGTTCCAACCACCATAAACCAGAGTAAATCGTTGAGATCTTCAGTGTTTTTGTTTTCTCGTTTGTAAATGAAATTAAAAATCTGAAGTCCGATAATAAATCCAAGTGCAAAAAGCAAACCGTACCATCTAATTGAAAAAGGTCCGAGATGAAAAATTTCAGGGTTTACGTTCCAAATAATCATAATTTAATTTTTTTTCTGCAATTTACTCAAAAAATTAAGAATCTCTAAATCTGCCAAAAATCTGATTAATTATTTACTTTTAACGAAACGAGTGATTTTAGAGCTTGTATTTTGTTGAATCTACGAGTTTTTACATTAAATTTTCAAATTTGAACAATCTTTACAATTAATTATATTGCATTCAAAATTGTGTAAAATGGAAATTATGGTAGAGTTTGAACAATTGTTACAAAATAATCTTAAAGACGGAGTAAATTCAAAAGAATTTTATAATTCTTTGATTGAATCAATTCCCGAAGATTATATTCTTAAAAAGTTTTTTGAGAAAAGGGCAGAATACTTAAATGATTGTTTTCTAATGATTTCTGGTAATTCGATTGAAAAATCAGACTCATTTTACGGAGCGGTAAAATCCATCACAAATTATTCTGAAGAAGAAATTCTTTCACTTCCCAACAAATTTCTTTCGATAATTCACCCCGAAGATTTAGATAATTATAAATCAACATATCTCACTATTTCAAAAGAAGAAGAAAAAACGGAATTTGTACACAAATTTAAAATTCTTTCAAAATTAGGAAAAATAGTTTATCTTGAAGAGAAAGTAAAAGTTCATAAAGAAGGCGAAAGATTTTGGTATGAGCGACTTTTACGAGATATTACAAAATATGCAGAAAAAGAAGCTGAATTGATAGAAAATTATCAACAAATGAAAAATTTGAATACTTCAAAAGACAAATTTATTTCCATAATTTCACACGATTTGCGTTCGCCATTCACAAGTTTATTGGGCTTTTCTGAAATTTTACTTAATGATAATGATTTATCTGATGAAGAAAGAAAAGATTATTTGCGATATATTCATGATTCTTCCGAACAACAATTACAATTGGTAAATCATTTGTTAGATTGGTCGAGATTGAGATTGGGGAAATTGGAGATTGAGCCTTCGAGAATTAATGTAAAAACGGCAATTTCAAATTCCATTTCTTCTCAAACGGGATTTGCGATGCGAAAAAATGTGCAAATTGAAAAACAAATTCCAAGTGATTTATATTTTTATGCAGATGAAAAGTTGATTGAACGAGTTTTATTAAACCTAATTTCAAATGCTATAAAATTCACGCAATCTGGGAAAAAAGTATTTATCGCTGCTAAAAAATATGATGAAGAACAGATTGAAATAATAATTAAAGATGAAGGTGTTGGAATTCAGGAAGAAAATCAGCTAAAATTATTCAAAATTGACGAAAAATTTTCTACAGAAGGAACAAAAGGTGAAAAAGGAACTGGTTTGGGATTAAAATTAGTAAAAGAAATTGTTGAAAAACACAACGGTAAAATTTGGTTTTATTCTCAACCAGAAGTTGGGACAGAGTTTCATTTTATTATTCCAGAAGCAAAACAAATTTATTTACTTGTGGAAGATGAACCCAAAACACGAATTTTATATAAAAAATATATATTAAAAGAATTTCCCGATGCTGAAATTATTGAAACTGAAAATGGTTACGAGGCACTTAATGTTGCATTTAAGAAAGTTCCATCAATGATAATTTCAGATCACGACATGCCTTTAATGAACGGTTTGCAAATGATTGAAGTTTTAAGAAAAAACAATCAATTAAATAATGTTCCTGTGATTATAATTTCTGGGAATTTAGATTTTCAGTTGCAAAAAGAATATGAAAAGCATAGCAATGTTGAAGTTTTTCAAAAACCAATATTTAGTGAAGAATTTATTGAAATCTTGAAAAGGTACGAATAGTAATGAGAAACAATTTAACAGTCAGGAATTGGCTTGTTTTTTATACAAAACCACGTTCGGAATTCAAAGCCGAATCTAAAATGAAAGCTGCGGGTTTCGAGGTTTATTTGCCTACAATTACAGAAATTAAAAAGTGGTCTGATAGAAAGAAAAAAATAACTGAACCATTATTTAAAAGTTACATCTTTGCTTTTTGTTCAGAAATTGAGCGTTTAAACATTCTTAAAATTGAAGAAATTGTTACAACCGTAAATATTCGTGGTGTGCCGTCAAAAGTTCCAGTTCAACAAATTGATGCTATTAAAAAGCTACTTGAAGTATCAACAACAATACAAGTTTCTGATGAAATTCTAAAGGATACCCCAGTTCGCATTATTGATGGACCATTTGCTGGAATTGAAGCAATTGTTGAAAACCAAAATAGTCAAACAAAAATATCAGTTGTAATCGAAACTTTGAATCGAACAGTTACTGCAATCCTTCCGATAAAATCAGTGGAAATTCTAAAGGTGGTATGATGATAAAAATTAAGCAACTAAAAAAAGGTGAAAAAATTATCAGTTTTTTCAAAATTTCATCATATTCAATAAAAAACAGCAAAAATGGTGATTATTGTGATTTTGAACTTTCAGATAATTCAGGCAAAATATCTGCTAAAAAATGGGATTATAATCCAACTACAGATATTTTTCAAAAAGGTGATATTGTAAAAATTGAAGCAAAAGTTGATGAGTTCGCGGGAAATCTTCAATTTACCATTATGAAAATTAGAAAAGCAGTAGAATCTGACAATCTTGATATTTCGGAATTCATTCGCGCCTCCAATCGTAATTTTCTCGAAATGGAAAACGAATTCAAGCAATTCTTGGATAGTATTAAAAATAAAGATCTACGAAAATTGCTTGATTTAATTTTTACTAAAGAAAATTGGGAGAAATATTCAAGAATTCCCGCTGGAATTTCGTGGCACCACGCATATTTACACGGACTTTTAGAACACACATTGGAAATTGCGAAAATTTGCGATTTAATGTCAAAATTTCATAAAGAAATCAATAGAGATTTGTTAATTTCAGCAGCACTTTTGCATGATTTTGGCAAAATTGAAGAAATTCAAGGAAACATTGATTTTTCCTATTCTGATAAAGGAAAACTTGTTGGACACATTGTTCTTGTTTCATTAATAATCTCAGAGAATATAAAAAAGATAGATAATTTTCCATCTGAATTAGAAAATCAATTAATGCATTTGGTTTTGAGTCATCAAGGAAAATTAGAATTCGCTTCGCCAGTTGTCCCCAAAACGTTAGAAGCGATTACTTTATATCACGCTGATGAACTCAGTGCAAAAACGAACGCATATAAAAACGCAATTTCAACGGCAAATAATTCTGAATCAAATTGGACACAATTTATTAGATTAGCCGAAACAGATTTATACAAAAAAATAATGGAGTAAAAATGAAACGATTAATTCACATTGTAGCATTTTTGATAATTGGGACTACTTTGCTTTTTGCACAAGATGTATCTCAAAAATTGGAAGAAGTTGACAAATTATCGAAATCATTCGACCACAAGGGTTCGCTCAAAATTCTTGAATCGCTTAACAAAGAAAATCCTAACAATTGGGAAGTATTATGGAGAATAAGCAGAGAAAAAGTTTACCTTGGCAACTTAATTTCTGATAATGCAAAGAAAGAAGCAACGTATCTCGAAGCACAAGATTATGCAACAAAAGCTATAAAACTTGCTCCAGATAAATCAATAACTTATTTAAGACGTGCAATAGCAAGTGGAAAAGTTGCTTTGTTCAAAGGTGTTTTTTCAGTTGGTGAAATAGTAAACAAAACAAAAGCAGATGTTGAAAAGGCAATTAAACTCGGAAATGGTGGAAATTACGTTCAGGCAATTGCACATTATGTAAAAGCAAGAACACATTCAAAAGTTAGCGAAAAGATGAAATTAGCACGCGACGTAATCGGATTAGGTTGGGCAGATTTAGATATTGCAATCGCTGAGTTTAAAAAAGCAGAAAAATTATACCCAAATTTCCCGATGATTTATTTTGATTGGGCAGAAGCAGAAATAAAAAAAGAAAATTATAGAAAAGCTAAAGAATTATTGGAAAAAGTAATTTCACTTCCTGTTGTTGACGAAGAAGATCCGATGAGAAAAAAAGAAGCAAAAAAGTTATTAGCAGAAGTTAATGAAGAATTATAAATTCATTTTATTTTAAGCCTTCAGTTTAATGAAGGCTTTTTTTTTATGCAAAAATCAATTCAAAATATTATTCAAGAAGCAAAAAAAATTGTGTTTTTCACTGGGGCTGGAATTTCGGCAGAAAGTGGAATTCCAACTTTTCGTGGAGAAAATGGTTTATGGAAAAATTACAATCCAATGGAATTAGCCACACCAAAAGCATTCAAAGAAAACCCAAATCTTGTATGGCAATGGTACGAATTTAGACGAGAAATTATCCGAAAAGCTGAACCGAATATTGCCCACAAAACAATAGTAAAATTTGAAGAATTTGCAAAAACTTATGTTATTACTCAAAATGTTGATAATTTACATAATCGAGCTGGAAGTAAAAATATTTTGGAATTACACGGCAATATCGAAAAGAATTTTTGTTCAGTTTGTGGGAAAAGATATGATTTTATTGTTTTTGAAGACAAATTAAAAGCTCCAATTTGTGAAGATTGCAAAGGATTTATTCGCCCAGATATTGTTTGGTTTGGTGAAATGTTGCCACAAGGAATTTATAGAAATGCTATTTATCATGCGGAAAATTGCGATGTCTGTTTTGTCATTGGAACTTCGGGGTTGGTTTTCCCAGCTGCAAATATTCCAATTTCAGCTAAAAAACACAATGCAACTATTGTAGAAATTAACCTTGAATCAACAAATTTATCAGAAATATCTGATTTCTTCTTTCTCGGGAAAGCGAGTGAAATTTTACCTAAAATATTACCTCAAATGGTAAATTAAACTAATCCGAATAATAATTTAAAGCTGTTTGTTCAATAATATTTCTGTTAGATAGATTATATTTCTTATATCGAGTTTGATTGGAATTTTCATTCAAAATTGTGTATCTATTTTCACTCAAACTTGCATATTTTCTTCGTGAAAATTGTTGTGTCTTATTTTGAACTTCTTGCCGAGTTGAATTTTGAATTTGTCGAGGCACAAAATTATTTTTCTGAGAAACCTGTAAAACTCTTTCTCTAATTTCATTTTGATTTGAAACTCTATTCTGATAAATACTTTGTGGCGAATTAACTTTTGGTACTTGTTTAAAAGATTGTGAATGATTAATGGCTGTTGTATTTCTATCTTTTTTGAAAATATATATAATATAAGAAAGTGATATTATTAAACCGAAAGCTCCGCTAGAGTATAAAAGAGCATCATAAATAATAGAAAATAAACTCATATAAAATCCTAATTATTAAATAGTTTTAGGCACAAATCAAATGCCAAAATTTAAGTTATATAATAAGATAAAAATAGAGTTATTAAAAAGAACGGCTTACCAATTCAAGAAAATGTATCATAACCGAACACATTTTAAGGCAGAATTCCCCCAATTAGAAAATTAAGTGTATTAAATTTTTGATGAATAAAAATTAAGGTTATTTTGGGGAATAATAGACTGATGATAAAATTCTTTATTATTCACTAAATGAGAGTCAGAATCGTTATTTATAATTCTAAATCTGTTAATGCTTAATGAAGAATTTATTAATCGTGTGGTTTTATGTGTTTTTAGAAATTCTGTTCGGCTAATAATTCTTTTTTCCTTTTGGTAAAGAGAAGATGAAAGTTGTTTCTGCAATTTTCTACTTGGTGTTTGGGGAGATAAATTATCATTAAAATTTGGCTTTAAACCATTTTCAGTTGAATTTGCTTGTTCACGATATTCAGGAACAATTTTTTTACGTTTTGAAGCAAAAATTAAGTATGAAATCAACATAATAAATGTTAAAGCAACAGCGGTTACTAAAATTAAATTATAAATTATTGTTGTAAGGGTCATGATAAACCTCCTTTTCTTTATGTCAAACATAACTTTATAATTTGTTTGAGGTTGTGATTTGAAACAACCACATGACGAAAATCACACACGATATTTTTACTATTTAAAAAATTAAAAAATTAATTAGTTTTGCCGAAGATTGTAGAACAAAAAAGGAGTTCTTTCGTTTAATTGAAAAAAGAGAAGAGTAAATGAATCAAATTGATAAGAGTAATTACTTTAGAGGAATTCTTTTATTGAGCGGAAAAGATAATAGAATTTCGCAGGAAGAACAAAATTTTATTGATAATTTAGGCGAAAAACTTGGTTTTGAAAAATCATTTAGAAGAACGGCTATAAATTCGTTTTTTCAAAATCAATATATTTCAAATGATCCACCGCTTTTTTCAAGTCAACAAATTGCCAGAAGTTTTCTATATGATGGGATTTTACTAATTACGAACGATGATAAAATTAATCAAAATGAAGTAGATTGGTTAAACAAAGTGGCTGAAACAAATGGAATCAATGAAAATTGGCTATATGAAATGTTAGATTTTACTAAAAAAAACAAACTCAACCCAACTGAATTAATTCCTTTAAGTTTAGAAGAAATTTTATAAACTAACTTGTTTTTTCATGTTGATAATTTTATAAATTTCAACGAAAATCCAAACAATTGATGTAAAAAAGAGGATTATCAACCAATCACTTGGTAATAAAGGGACAGTCTGAAAAGCTTTATTCATAAATGGAATCTCGACAGCTGCGATTGTAAAAAGAATTGAAATTAGATAAGACACTAATAAAAATCTATTAGAAGCGAAATTGATATTTAATGATGGAATAGAAAAAGATCGACAATTTAATGCGTTGAATAAACGAGAGAAAATTAATGAAACAAAGAATATTGTAGCTGCACGTTCTGGGGAAATTCCAGTTTTAACAGCCCAAGCAAACAAACCTGTTGTAACAATTCCAATTATCAACCCAATAAAGAAAATGTAAAATAGCATTTGTTTGTTCAAAACTCCTTCGTTTACAACTCTTGGTTTATTCTTCATTAAACCTTTTTCAGGTGATTCCATGCTGATGGCAATTGCTATTAATCCGTCCATCAAAAAATTAATAAATAATATTTGTACGGCTGTTAATGGAATTGGTAAAAAAGTGAAAAGAGCAATAATTAAACCTAAAACAGTCCCAAAATTTCCACTAAGAAGATATACTAAGTATTTGCGGATATTTTGAAAAATACTTCTTCCTTCTTCAATTGCTGCAACAATTGAAGAGAAATTATCATCCAATAAAATCATATCAGAAGCTTCGTGACTGACATCTGTTCCCTTAATTCCCATGGAAATTCCAATGTCAGCTTTTTTTAATGATGGAGCATCGTTCACCCCGTCTCCAGTCATCGCAACAATTAAATTTTGCTTCATAAAAGCATCAACAATTCTTAGTTTGTGCTCGGGCGAAATTCGAGCAAAAACCTCGGTATCTTTAACAACTTCAGCAAGTTCTGCGTCAGAAAGTAATTCCAATTCTTCTCCCGAAATAGAATTTCCGTGTTGTAAAATTCCTAATTCACGAGCAACTGCAACTGCGGTTACTTCATAATCACCAGAAATCATAACGGGTTTAATTCCTGCAGAAAAACAAGTTTTTATTGCTTCCCTAACTTCTTCTCGAGGTGGATCCATCATTCCAATAAAACCGACAAAAACAAGTTCAGTTTGCGGGTTTTCAACTTCAGATTGAATTTTCTTATATGCAAAAGCAAGTATTCTTAATGCTTTTTCGCTCATTGAATAAACATTATGCTTAATTATTTCTTTTGTTTTTTCGGAAAGATGAATTTCATTCCCATTTACAAGTATTTTGTTTGATTCTTTAAGAATAACTTCAATTGCTCCTTTAGAAAATGCATATTTGGATTCATTGAATTCGCAAATAGTTGTCATTTGTTTTGTTTCTGAAGAAAATGGTATTTCAAAAAGTCGCTTATTTTCTGTTCTAACTTTGTTGTAATCAATTTCGCCTTTTTGTGCAGCTACTAATACTGCTGCTTCTGTCGGATCACCAATAATATCCCAAGATTCATCTTCATTTCTTACTAAATTTGCGTCGCTACATAAAATTCCAACATCAAATAACCTTTTTAAATTAGGATTTTCTACAACTTCAATTCTTTTTCCATCTTGTCTAATAAATCCCGTTGGTTGATAACCAGTTCCAGTAACATTAAAAAGTGTGTGATTTGTGTAAATTTCCTTTACTGTCATTTGGTCTTGTGTTAGTGTTCCCGTTTTATCAGAACAAATTACGTTTATTGTGCCAAGTGTTTCAACTGCAGGTAACTTTCGGATTAATGCTTTTCGTGTTACCATTCTTTGAACACCGAGAGAAATACTTATTGTTACAACCGCAGGAAGAGCTTCTGGAATTACAGCAACTGCAATCGCTACGCCCCAAATAAACATATCTATAAAAGATTGTTTCTCAACTACAAAACCAATTAATCCCATTCCCAATGCAACAAATAGAGCAACATAACCAATTCTTTTTCCTAAATGATCAAGGTTTTGTTGTAATGGAGTCTTTCGTTGCTCGGTTGATTGCAAAAGATTTGCAATTTTCCCAAATTCTGTATTCATCCCGATTGATGTTACAATTGCTTTTGCGGTTCCGCTTACAACAAATGTTCCCATAAAAACCATATTTTTCTGGTCGCCAGGAATAACATTTTTCTTTTCAATTACATTACTTTTTTTCACAGTTGGCAAAGATTCGCCCGTTAATGCAGCTTCGTTAACCTTAAATCCATATTCTTGAATAATTCTTGCATCTGCGGGAATTGTATTACCAGCAACCAAATAAATTATATCGCCAGGGACAAGTTCTTCGGCAAGTATTATTTCTTCTTTTCCATTTCTGAAAACAGTTGCGTGTGGTGCTGACATTTTTTTAAGCGAATCAACATCTTTTTCGGCTTTAAATTCTTGAATAAAGCCTAAAAATCCAGCAAGAATTACTATTACAAGAATTGCAATTGCTTCAATAGATTGCCCAATTCCAAATGAAATTCCAGCAGAAACAATTAAAATTATTATTAAAAGGTTGTTGAATTGCTGTAGAAATAATAGAAAAGGAGAAGATTTTTTTTGAGAAGTTATTTTGTTTTGTCCAAATTCCTTTTGACGCATTTCAACTTCAGATTTAGAAAGTCCCTCGCTTGAAGTTTGAAGAATTTCAAGTACTTTTTCTACTGATTCATTATAAAAATTAGTTTTCTGTTTATCTAAAATTGTCATTTAATTGGATTTATGTAATTATCTTGTTAGGTATAATAATACATTAATTAAAATATAATTATGACTTATAGCATAATTAATTGATAATATTATATTAAATTACAAAAAAAACAAAATTTTATAGAATTAAATTTTGAGGAAAAATGAAAGCAAAAAACATTGAACTTGTTATTGATATAGAAACTACGGCAATTTCGTTAAAAAATCTTACTGAAACACAAAAAGAATTTCTTTTTCGTTACGCTAACCAAGAAAAAAATGAATCGAGTAAACAAGAAAAACATGAAGAAGTTATCAGATATTTAAATCTTTATCCTTTCACTGCTAAAATAATCTCAATTGGAATGATGAACGTGAATTCTGGGAATCGTTATGTACTTTTTGAATCTGAAGAGAAAAAGAATTGGAAAGTTGAAGCCGAAAAAATTGAATACGAAGGATTATCAGAAAGAGAGATGATTTCCAAATTTTGGGAGTTTTCAAATAAAACCAACAAATTAATTACATTTAATGGCAGAAATTTTGATATTCCATTTATTGTTTCTCGTTCGGCAATTCACAAAATTAAACCAAGCAATAATTATCTTAAAAGTAGATATGATCACACAAATCACATAGATTTGTTAGAGGAATTTACTTTTCACGGAAAGATAAAAAAATTTAATTTGGATTTTTATTGTAATAGTTTTGGGATTGAATCGCCCAAAACAGATTTAGAAAACGGGCTTGAAATTAATAATTTGTACAATTCAGGTAAGATTGAAGAAATTGCAATTTATTGCGGAAAAGACATTCTTGCAACTGCAAAACTTTATGAAATCTGGAAAAAGTTCTATAATATTTAGAATATTAATTTAATTTAGGTTGAGATAATACTCTCAACCTAAAAAATTATTTTAATGATGATGGTGTCCATGATGCCCGTGAACGTGTCCGTGGGAAATTTCTTCTTCAGAAGCATCACGAATTTCCATAATCTCAACATCAAAAATTAAGGGGACTCCCGCTAATTCATGATTTGCATTTAATGTAACTTCATCATCACTTACATCTTCAACCGTAACAACATAAGTTCCATCTTCAAAATCTGCTTGGAATTGCATACCAACTTCAATTTCATCAATTCCTTCAAATGCTTCTTTGCCAACAACACGAATTAAATCTTCGCGATATTCACCGTATCCATCTTTTGGCTCAATTCGGGCGGTAATTTTATCGCCAACTTTCTTGCCAGTTATTTCTTTTTCCAACCCTTCAATGATATTTTTGCTGCCGTGCAAATATGTTAATGGCTCTCTTCCTATTGATGAATCTAAAATTTCACCCTGTTCGTTTGTTAAAGTGTAGTGAATTGAAACTACTTTCCCGTTTGACGTTTGCATTTATTCTCCTTTATTATATTCATTTGATAAATAAAATTAGAAAAAAATATTTGTGAAGAAAGACATAATTGAAAAAAAACAATAAAATAAATAGAATTTATACTTAAAATTGTGAGAATAGGAGGCGGAATCTTAACTTCTTATAAAAAACAGAAGAAATATTGCTGTAATTGATAATAATGCAATAGAAATTGGTTGAACAAAACTCGCCCAAAAAGGTTCGGCTGGGAATTCATTTTTAGTGAAAGACAGATAATTATCTTCTATGAAATTGATTTTTGAAATTTCAACAGAATCAGTATATGAAAAATCTTTCACATAATTCATTTTACTTGAAGATGAAATTTTAAGATTTACTTTCCTTTCTAAAAAAAAGTCGCCTAAAATTCCATCTCGAAAAATTGAAGGATATTCAGTTATTGCAGTATCAATTTTAATTATTATTGTATCGTCAATTGTGGATAGCGAATCATTTAACAAAAATCGATTATATAAAACAGAATATTGGTTTCTGGCATCTTGTTCAAAAACAAATTGATTATTGGGAAAGTCCTTTTTTAATTCAATATTTGCATTATCAATTAGCGTAAACAACAAGTCTAAATTTGTTTTGGTTTGTGAATTCCCGAAAATTGGGAATAAAAGTGCCAAAAAAAATATTCTAAAAAGCATTACATTCTTCTGCCGGAAGCTATTTCTTGTAATCTCGCAATTCTTTCTTCTGTTGGGGGGTGAGTTGAAAAAAGTTTTGTGAAACTGCGAGCCGTTAATGGATTTACAATAAACAAATGTGCAGTTGCTGGTTCAGCATTTCGTTCGGGAATATAATGATTACCTTGCTCAAGTTTATTCAAAGCCGAAGCCAGGGCAAGTGGTTTTCCTGAAATTTGAGCGCTGGAATTATCCGCAGCAAATTCGCGTGAGCGAGAAATTGCCATTTGGATTAATACTGCCGCAATTGGAGCTAAAATCATAAGAAGTAAATCTGAAATTCCTCCGCCTTCTTCATCATCTCTCCCGCCAAACATCATCGCCCAACCAGCCATTCGAGCAATAAATGTAATTGTTCCAACTAAAGTTGCAACTATTGTTCCTGTTAAAATATCACGATTTTTTATATGACCAAGCTCATGAGCAATAACGCCATCTAACTCATCTTGATTTAAAATATTCATTATTCCAGTTGTAACTGCAACAGCAGCGTTATTTGGATTTCTTCCAGTAGCAAATGCATTTGGTGTTGCTGAATTGATAATGTAAACTTTTGGCATTGGAATTAATGCTTTTTCAGATAATTTTCTTACGGAATTATAAAGTTGTGGGTTTTCCTTTTCTGTAATTTCTTGTGCTTTATACATTGAAAGTACGATTTTATCCGAGAACCAGTACGAACCAAAATTCATAACTAACGAAATTACAAACGCCATCATTATGCCAGATTCTCCGCCAATTAAACCGCCAACAAGCATAAATAGCATCATCATAACTGTCATTAAGAAAACTGTTTTTAATGTATTCATTTTAATAATCTCCAAATTTTTGTTTTTAGAACAATTCTACTTAAAATATGTTCCATTAGTACAATTAATAAATTCAGGTAAAGATAATCAAATCAAATGATTTTTTGAAAGTATTTTTAACCATAAGTTTCTTTCACAATTTGGTTTTCTGAAATTCCAATTTCCTTCAAGTTGGAAATTATGCTTTCCATAAATGAAGGTGGTAAAATTATTCCTTTTTCGGCAGCTTCTTTTTTTGTAAATTTTGTGTGGTCGGGACCGCAAGCAAACACGCCTATATTTTCTGGTGTAGTTACAACTTCTGAAATTAATTCCGCAGAAATTCTTCCCAAACGAATTTGATTCCCAAAATAAGATTTATGTTTTTCCCTTGTTAATGTGAAAATTACATTAAATCTGTTAGGATATTGTTTCTGAAGAGTGATAAGTTGGTTGTAAAAAATTATATCTTCAAAAAATTTGTTACTGAAAAGCAAAGTGTGTTTTGTGTTCTCGAAATTCTGTAAATCATATTTAATTATGCTAAAACTTGGTACAACGCCACTACCAGCGCAGATATGTAAAAACTCGTTTGATTTAGTTCTCATTTCGTTAGTAAGCTGATAAGGACCAGTAAATCCAGTAATTACCATTTTTCTTCCAACTCTTGTTCGCATGGCAAGAATTGGCGAAAGCAACGGCGGATATTTTGTTACACCTTTAATATATCTTTCTTCTTTGACAGTAATTGCAAGGTATTTTTCGTGCGGCGAACTTGATAATGAATAAGCTCTTGCTGGTTCTTTTTTCCCTTTTAATTCTTCAAGATAATCTACCCAACGCTCGAGTGCGGGAAATTGATGCGGAGAAATTGTTAAAAAATGTCCTGGTTGATATTCAAGATGATCATTCCCTGTAAAAAGCACCAGAGTTGTTGTATCATGTGCTTCTTTAATTACATCTGCAACCATAACTTCAAGTTGCTTTATTTTATGTCTGTTTTTATCCATTCTTTTTTCCAAATTTTATAATGGGATAAGATGTATTTTAAAAGGGATGGTTTCTATTCAGTTATATTCAAAATAATTTCTTGGGGGAAATCCTGTGAAAAAGACGGAAAAGAAAGCAAAATAAAGCACAAAAAAGATAATCTTTTCAAAACATTCTCATCAAATTTTAGATATTTAGATAATTAAATAAAAATAATTGAAAAGAATGTACTATGAAAATCAAAAATAGAATTACAGATTTATTTAAAATCGAATATCCAATAATTCAGGGTGGAATGGTTTGGGTTTCGGGTTGGAAACTTGCTTCGGCGGTTTCTAATAATGGCGGACTTGGACTTATTGGAGCTGGTTCAATGAAGCCCGACTTACTTTGCGAGCATGTGCGAAAGTGTAAAAATGCTACAAAAAATCCATTTGGGGTAAATATTCCTTTATTACGAAAAGATTCTGAAGATTTGATGAAAATCACAATTGACGAAGGTGTAAAAATTGTATTTACTTCGGCTGGAAATCCCGCAAAATATATCAGTTTGTTAAAAGAAAACAATATTAAAGTTGTTCATGTAGTTTCAAATCTTAAACAAGCTCTAAAAGCCGAATCAGTCGGTTGCGATGCAATTGTATCCGAAGGAGTTGAAGCTGGCGGGCATAATGGTGCCGATGAAATTCCATTAACCGATTTAATTTCTCAATTGGCAAAAGAAATCAAAATTCCAATAATTGCGGCTGGGGGAATTGTTGATAAAATTGGAATTGAAAAAGCATTTTCACTTGGTGCTTGCGGAGTTCAAATTGGAACGTTGTTTGCCGCTTCGGAGGAATCTTCGGCGCACATAAATTATAAAGAAGCAGTAGTTAAAGCGGGCGAAAACGATACCGCTCTATTTTTCAAATCTATTGGATTAATTCGAGCAATTGTAAATCCATTTGTCGAAAAAGCAATTTTATCTGAAAAAGAAAATGTCCCGCAAGAAGAATTAATCGAATTATTAGGTTCAAAAAGAGAAAAAATGGGCATTTTTGATGGGAATTTAGAAGAAGGAATTCTCGAAGCCGGCATCGGAGTCGGAAAAATTACAAGCATAAAATCTGTTGCAGAAATTTTTAGAGATTTGGTTGGTGCTAAATCATAAAATAGGTTTAACTTAAAAATAATATTTATTAAAGATGTTTGAACTATGATTTATATGATTAAATGATTTTTAAGATTAAAACACAAAGTAAAAGTAATTTAAGATTATGAAATTTTAGTGAAAAAAGATGAACTACACCTTCAAAGTGGAGTTTATCTTAAGTTTACAAATTAAAGATATTTCCGATAGAAGTACTCGGGAATGATGGCTTTTTTTGTTTTATCTACCTTCGAGGTCCTTGTTACTCGAAGGTATTATTAAACTTGCGTCAGAAAAGTGGCATTTAGTAAATAGAAACCAATCATTCAATCAATCCCAAAGTCTCATAGTCCCAAATTCCAGAAATTTGGCGATTTACTTTTCAAATATACTTCATCCATTTTCCGCTATATAAGTTCAACCAATTGTGTAATATTAGCCAATAAAAAATATGCTAATCAGAAAACATCAATCAATTTCCTTGAAAAAGTATATGGCACTACAATTGTTAAGGAAAAAGAAAATTAATGGTGTTTTAATGGCTGATGAAGTAAAAGAAGAAAAAAAACCTAGTGGTGGATTAGCAAAAGCAATATTAATTGGTTTACCACTTTATATAATTCAATTAGTAGCAGTTTATTTTGTAATAATCAACTTTTTTGTTGAAGTAAAACATCCCGAAGAAGGTACTGAAACTGAAAATGTTGATAAAGCAGAGTTTCAAGATTCGATTGTTACAGGTAAATTCATATATAATACAGATGATTTGATTATCAATCCAGCCGAAGGAGGAATGCGATTGATGTTAATTTCACTTGGCTTTGATGTTCCAGATGAAGAAATGATGAAAACATTAACTGAGAAAAAACCTATTCTAAATGATTTAATTATAACAACTTTACGCGAAAAGACACTTAAAGAATTGCTTGAAGTTTCATCAAAAGATACTGTTAAAAAGTTACTTATGGAAGGAATGAAAACCGCATTCCCAGGTTTGCATATAAGTGAAATTTATTTTAATAAATATATAATTCAATAACGAGTTCAAAATGGCCGAAGTACTATCACAACAAGAGATTGACCAACTTTTATCCAACATGAAAACAGGAACGGAGGAGACTGAAATTGGGCAATCTGAAAAAGAGATTGTTCCTTTTGATTTTCGTTTACCAAATAGAATTTCCAAAATTCAATTACGTACAATAAAAGGTATTCACGAAAATTTTGCTGAAGGGCTTTCATCATTTTTGATGTCGAAATTACAAACAATAATAAATATAAACGTTATTTCTGTTGATCAAATTTATTACAGCGAGTATGTTTTATCGGTTTCAAATCCAGCAGCGTTATTTATTTTTCAAATTAAAAATACTGATATTCGTGGTATTTTGGAATTTAGTTCAGATCTTGCACTTACTTTAGTTGATAGATTACTTGGCGGAACTGGGGAAAACACAAAACAAAGCAAAGTTATAACACTTATCGAACAAAAAGTATTATCGGGAATAGTTGAAAGAATTCTCAAAGAACTAACAAAAGCTTGGCGGGTAATTGATGAATTTGATTTTGATATTGATAGATTTGAACCAGATATTGATTTTGCCCAAATTACTTCACAAAGCGAAAGCGTACTGTTAATCACTTTTGAAATTTTTATAGGCGAAAATTCTTACTTAATGAACGTAGCTTTCGCTACTTATGCATTCGATTCGGTTCTATCGAAATTATCAAGTCAAAATTTATCTACAATCCGACCAATAAAATACATTGGCACAACTGCTCGCGAAATTGTTCAAAATCAGCTAAAAGGAACAAAACTTAATGTAAGTGTTGAATTTGGTAAAACTAAACTGACAATTGACCAAATACAATATTTAAAGAAAGATGATATTATTTTACTCGAGAAAAAAATTGGTGAACCAGTTAAAATTAAAGTTGAAGGAAAGGAATTCTACTTCGGTTACCCTGGTGTAGCAAATAAAAAAAAGGCAATTAAAATTTATGAACGCATTGAACCAAAGGAGATGTAATGGCAGATATTGAAAATAATGATAATTTAGATGAATTAGCAAATAGTATTGCTGGCGGTGAAAGTTCGGGGAAAACTCCTTTTCTTGGAAAATTAGCAGATTTCCCAGAATTTGATGAAGCAACCCCCACTTCTTATGCTGGTGATAATAAATTAGATTTACTAAAAGACTTAAAACTAAACGTTTTTATTGAACTCGGCAGAACGAGAATGGAAATAAAAGATATTCTCGAATTAGAACGCGGTTACGTAATTGAACTCGACAAACTCGCAAGTGAGCCAGTTGATATTTTTGTGAATAACAAAAAAATTGCAGAAGGCGAAGTTGTAGTTATCGATAAACACTTTGGAGTTAGAATTACTAACCTTGTTGCAGCCGAAGAAAGAATACAGGGAATTCAGCAATGAGCGTAAATGATGTAATTTATATTTTTGTTGTACTTGTACTTCTTTTAGCATCAATTTATGTAATGCTTTATTTTATGAAAAAATTTATGTTTCGATTCGAAACAAGCAATAAAAACTCCATACCAATAAAAATTTTAGCAATGCAAGGAATTCTTCCCAAAAAGTATGTTTCCGTTATTAAAATTAAAGACGATTACTACGTCCTTGGATTAAGTGAAAATTCTATCACATTAATAGATAAAATGGATGCAGAAAAATTTGATTTTCTACCCGAAGAAAATAATCAGACAATAAATGTGAATTTTGCAGAATTACTAAAACAAAAATTAAAATTGAAATGAAAAAAGTTTATTTTTTATTAACTATTTGTGCGGTTTTATTTCTTTTGCCAGATAATTTGTATTCACAAACTCAAAATTCAATTTCGTTGCCAAGTGTAGGAATTTCAGTTGGAAATTCTGATAATCCCGAAGATGTTGCCACAACATTGGAATTACTTTTCCTTCTTACAATTCTTTCACTTGCTCCGTCAATTTTGATAATGACAACTTCGTATTTGCGAATAATTATCGTGTTTCAATTCCTTAAAAATGCACTCGGAACAATGCAAACTCCGCCAAATCAATTATTAGCGGGAATTGCACTTTTTGTAACATTTTTTATTATGCAACCAACTTGGACGAAAGTTTACGACCGTGCAATCGTTCCTTATATGGATAAACAAATTACACTTGATTCAGCATATACAACTGGAATTGAACCAATCCGTGAATTTATGTTCAGAAATGCAAAAAATGAAGATTTAGAATTATTTATTGGATTAGCACAAATGCCAAAACCAAAAACTCGCGAAGAATTGCCAACTCACATACTAATTCCAGCATTTATTTTAGGGGAATTACGCGCTGGTTTTATAATTGGCTTCTTCCTTTTTATTCCATTTATTATGATGGATATGATTGTCGCAAGTATTTTAATGTCGATGGGAATGATGATGTTGCCTCCAACCTTAATTTCAATGCCGTTCAAAATTCTACTTTTTATACTTGTTAATGGTTGGGATTTAATAATTTCATCGTTAGTTCGGAGTTTCAAATGACAATTGATGTAGTAATTAGCTTGCTTACAGACGCATTTTATACAGTTTTGATAATTCTTTTGCCAATTTTGGGAGCTGGTTTGATAGTTGGAATATTAATTTCAATTTTTCAAGCAGCAACTTCAATCCAGGAAATGACATTAACTTTTGTCCCAAAACTGATAGTAACTGCAATCGTAATAATTGTTCTACTTCCATTTTTGGCAGATAAAATGATTTTGTTTACCAAAGATGTTTTTAATATTATGCTAAATTCCTTGCAATGAACATTCTTCTATCAGATTTTATAACTGGAATACTGATTTTTGTTAGGATTCTATCACTATTCTTGGTAGCACCTTTTTTCAATAATGAAAGTTTTCCCAGATTTATTAAAGCAATTACTGCTTTAGCAATTACTTATATCATTTTTATGATTGTTCCCAGAGTAAATGTTCCTGTGAATATTTCTTTTCTCTGGCTATTTTTTATGGGATTGAAAGAAGTTTTAACTGGAGTAATTATGGGCTTTACTTTAGAATTAATCTTTTACGGAATTTCATTTGCGGGATTTTTGCTCAGCCACGAAATTGGATTAATGATGGCAGATATGTTCGACCCAAATTCACAAGCATCAGAAAATATTTTAGGACTTTTACTTGTTTTTATGGGCACTGTAATTTTTGTAATAATTGGCGGACATAGATTTATAATTGAAAGTTTAGCATATTCCTTTAAAATAATTCCAATTGGCAAAATGTCATTTAACGGAGCCGTAACCGAAGCTTTAATAAAATATTCTTCAAGTATTTTTGTAATTGGCTTAAAAATTGCGTCACCTTTAATTGTAGCGTTCTTTTTTGTTCATGTAGCATCGGGAATTATTTCACGAGTTAGCCCAACTTTCCAAGTATTTTTTGTGCTTTTACCATTAAAAATTGGATTGGGTTTATTTCTGATGATACTACTTTTCCCAATTTTCGGCTACGCATTTCGTGATCTATTTTACGAATACAACGAAAAATTACTTGAAATGTTGAAAATAATGGCTCAATAAGGATTAATAATGGCTTCAAAAGACGAAGGTCAAGAAAAAACCGAACAGCCGACTGAGAAGAAACTCGGCGATGCAAGAGATGAAGGAAAAAGTGCAAAAAGTCAGGAATTAAATTCGCTTGCCATTTTTTCTTTTGGAATCATTATGATTTTTATCTTCAAAGAAGTGATTGGCAAAAATTTTGCTGATTTATCAATTTCAATTTTTTCGTCTTTAGATAAATTACAGTTGAATATTAACCTTTTGCAGGTTTATGCACTAAATGGAATGGCATTTTATCTAAAAATTTTAGCACCATTTTTTATAGTTTTGATTTTAGTTGGAATGTCTGTTGGTTTAGCCCAAGTTGGAATCAAGTTTACACCAAAAGCACTTATGCCAAAATTTAGTACATTAAACCCGATACAAGGTTTAAAGAACAAATTCTTTTCAGTTCAGCCAATCATTGAATCTGGAAAAACATTTCTAAAAATTGCACTAATATTTGCAGTTGCTTGGTGGGTTTTAACGGATATTGTTTTAGATTCTGTTAATCTTGTTCGACTTTCGATACCAGAAATTGTTAATTATATGTCAGATAAAACAATTACGCTTATTTGGAAAATTTCGTTAATGTATCTTTTTATAGCTTTTGCTGATTTTGCATATCAAAAGCACAAATTCAAATCTGATATGAAAATGACAAAGCAAGAAGTTAAAGAAGAATTTAAACAAACCGAAGGCGATCCTCAAGTAAAAGGAAGAATAAAATCCAAACAAATGGAAATGGCATCGCGCAGAATGATGGCAGATATTCCAAAAGCTGATGTTGTTATTACAAACCCAACACACTTTGCAATCGCATTAAAATACGATATGGAAAAAGATGGAGCCCCGAAAGTAATTGCAAAAGGGGCAGATAGAGTTGCTCAAAAAATTAAAGAAATTGCACGCGAAAATAATGTGCCTCTCCATGAAAATGTAGTTTTGGCACGTGCTTTGTATTATAACTGTGAAATCGGTGATGAAATCCCAGAAAAATTATTTAAAGCCGTAGCTGAAGTTTTAGCTTATGTTTTCAAACAACGAAAAGAGAAGAAAAGAAAGTCAATTGTATAACAAATGAAAAAATTTTTTGAAAATACAGATATAGTTCTTGCCTTTGGGATAATCTTTGTACTAGGATTAATGATTATTCCACTTCCAGCATTTATAATGGATTTTTTGCTTGCAATTAACATAAGCGCCTCAGTGTTAATTTTAATTGTTTCAATCTATGTAAAACGTCCACTCGATATTTCAGTCTTTCCAGGGTTGCTATTAATCTTAACACTTTTCCGACTCTCCCTAAACATAAGCTCAACAAGGTTAATACTTCTTGATGGATATGCTGGTAAAATTATCGAAACATTTGGTGCCTTTGTTGTTGGTGGTAGTTATGTTGTTGGATTTATAATTTTCTTCATACTTGTAATTATTCAGTTCGTAGTTATTATAAAAGGTGCTACGAGAATTGCCGAAGTATCTGCAAGATTTACTTTGGATGCAATGCCTGGAAAACAAATGGCAATTGATGCCGACTTAAATTCAGGCTTAATAAACGAATCTGAAGCCCGACAAAGAAGAGATATGATTAGGCAAGAAGCCGATTTTTACGGAGCAATGGATGGAGCAAGTAAATTTGTAAAAGGAGATGCTATTGCAGGATTGATAATAACGTCAATAAATATTTTGGGCGGTTTTATTATCGGAGTTTGGCAAGGTGGAATGGACATAATTGGAGCATTACAAACTTACACAATTTTAACAATTGGCGACGGTTTGGTTTCACAAATTCCAGCTTTGCTAATTTCTGTTGCTTCGGGTATTGTAGTTACAAAAAACGCAGAAGGAAATGCCCTCGATAAACAAATGAAAATACAATTAATGGGGAATGCCCGCGTACTCGGAGTAGTAACTAGTTCAATTTTACTTTTCGCAATTATTCCTGGAATGCCGACAATCCCATTTTTATTTCTTGGAAGCATTGCTGGCTTTGCAACCTTCTTTTTAAGTAAAAAGAAAAAGGAAGAAGAATTAAACATCCAAGAAATAGAGGAAAATGTTGAAACTGAACCAAAAGAAGTAAAAGTTGAGGAATTCCTTCAGGTTGACCCTATAGAAATTGAAATTGGTTACGGATTAATTTCGCTTGTTGATGAAAAACTTGGAGGGAATTTATTCCAAAAAATTGCTTCAACACGAAAATTTATAGCTTTGGAATATGGAGTACTTGTTCCGCCTGTTCGTGTTCGAGATAATCTTCAACTTGGACCAAATGAATATATAATCAAAATTAAAGGGAATATAGTCTCACGATTTGAAATTTATTCAGATAGATTTATGGCTATGAATCCTGGATTAATTGAAGAAGATTTAGCTGGAATTCCCACACGCGACCCAGCTTTTGGTTTGGACGCATATTGGATTAATGAAAGTGAAAAGGAAAAGGCTGAATTGCTTGGTTACACAGTAGTTGACGCTATTTCAGTTTTATCGACACATTTGCAAGAAACAATCAAAAAGAACTTTGAAAAGATTTTGACACGACAATCGGTAAAACAACTTCTTGAAAATCTGAAAAAAGATTATCCAGCTGTAATTGAAGATATTAATGCTGATATTCTTCCACTTGGAACAATTCAAAAAGTCTTACAGAATTTATTAAAAGAACAATTACCAATTAAAGATTTAGTTCAAATTCTGGAATCTTTAATTGATTATTCAAAAGTTACAAAAAACACAGATGTTTTAACTGAATATGTAAGGCATTCATTAAGCGATACAATTGCAAATATGTATGTTGACCAAAATGGAATAATTCGAGCAGTAGCAATTGGCGAAAAACTTGAAAATACAATCACAAAAGCACTTTCTGGTTCATCTGAAAACTCAAATGCGTTAGGTTTATCGCCCGATTTAATGAGAAAATTGAATCAAGAAATTGAAAATAAAATGATGAAATTTCGTGAATTTGGTTATTTACCAATTTTTGCAACTTCAGCCACAATTCGCCCGTATTTCTATAGATTAATTAATTCATCTTTCCCCGAAGCGATTGTTGTATCTTACACAGAATTACCTTCGGATGTTGAAATTGAATTCCTTGGAAAACTTGAGATTTAACTATGAAAATAAAAAAATTTTACGGCTTCACACTAAAAGATGCAACAAAAAGAATGAAGGAAGAGCTTGGGAGCGAATCTGTTATTTTAAGCACTCGAGTTGTTAAAAACGAAGAAAAATTTGGCGATAGAACTGTTTTTGAAGTTACCGCTGGAATGGAAGAGGAAGAACTTGAAGAGAAAGAAAAAAAACTGCCAAACGAAATAAAAGAACCAACTTCTACTTCCATAAAATCAAAAGTAGATAAAAAGGAAAATGTTCAACAAGAGCTTGAACAATTAACCGCAAAAATTTACAAGCAAAAACAAATTTTATCGTATGAAAAGAAGGAAGAGCCAAGATATCCAAAAATTTCAGATAATTATCCAAAAATAAAAGAAATAGAAAATCTTTTGACTTTGCGAGATGTTGACCCAGAAATCATTGAAACAATTATTTCAGAAATGAAAAAAAACAAGGGATTTTTGGGAACAGATTATGAAAATCAACTTTTTACAACAATTTCGTCATTAATTCCAGTTGCTGAATTTACCGTTCAAAAAGGGAAAGAAAAAAAGATAATTTCGTTTGTTGGACCAACTGGTGTTGGAAAGACAACTTGCATTGCAAAACTTGCTCTAATTTCAAAAATCATCCATAAATTAGATATTGGTTTAATTACAATGGATACTTATCGACTTGGAGCTTTAGACCAATTAAAAATCTTTTCCGAAATTAGTAATATTGAATTGGAAATAGCTTACGAACCAAAGGATATAGTTTCAGCTGTTCGTAAATTCAAAACAAAAGATTTAATTTTTATTGATACTGTTGGAAGAAGTCAGAATAATCTTGAACTGCTAAAAGATATTAAACAATTTGTTTCATCTGTAAAAGTAGATGAAACATTTCTAGTGTTAAATTCAACAAGTAGCTTAAAAAATATGCTTGATATCGCAGAAAAATTTGAAATTTTTAATTACAATGGACTAATTTTTACCAAACTTGATGAGTCAGTAAGTTTCGGAAATTTGCTCAATTTATCATCAAAAATTGAAATTCCTATTAAGTTTTTAACAAATGGACAAACAATTCCAGATGATATTATTGCTGCCGACTCAGATTTCGTAGCAAATTTAGTTATTTCTGGGAAATTGAACAGATGATAGGTCAAGCAGAAAGAATATCGCAACTTAGTTTGTATTTTAACGAAAACATGAATTATCCAGAAATTCCAATTTTTGGAATAACCTCAGGAAAAGGAGGAACTGGAAAATCATTTTTCACATTAAACCTTGCTAAAGCGTTATTTGAAAACAATTTGCGGGTTTTAGTAATCGATATGGATTTGAATTTTTCTAATCTTCATATTTTGCTAAATATTTTCCCAGATTCATCAATAAAAGATTATTTTCAAAATAACACTTCGATTGAAAAAATTATACAAAAAGAGGAATTTGCTGATTTCATTTTTGGAGAATCTGGCAGTCGAAACAAAATAACTGAAATTGCGATAGATTTATTTTTTAAGAATCTTTCGAAAATCGAGAAAAATTACGATTTAATTTTGGTTGATACTGCTTCTGGTGGAAGTGATTTAACTTTATCAATTTTATCTAAAACAACAAAACAAATTTTAATTGCAAATCCCGAACCGACTTCCGTAATGGATTCTTACGTTATAATAAAATTATTGATTGAAAAGGGAATAAAATCATCAAAGTTTATTGTGATAAATAAATCTCGAAAAAAAGAAGAAAGTAGAACAGCTTTCGAAAATATTAATAAAGCAACAAAACATTTTCTAAAAATTGAAAATGAACTTTTAGGATTTATTTCTTATGACGAGAAAATAAGAAAATCGAGTGCAAACCAAACTCTTTTTTTTGAGAAGAATAATAGCTGTAAAACTAAAACAGAAATTGAAAATATTAGCCAAGAAATACATAAATATGTACAAATGGCTAATATTAAGCAAAAATAGTTTTTCTCCGAAATATTTTCTTCTCTTAATAATAGCCAAATATGTTAAAAAAACATTTACAAAAAATTATATTTTGGTATGAACTTTGTATTTTAAAACAAAGGAGAATTTATGAGTAAAATAATTTTACACTTTGGACTTTTAGTATTTTTTCTTTCGCTTCTATTCTTTAGTCAGCAGAATATTCCCATTCAAGATGTTTTGATCAAATCTTTTGCGATTTTTATTGTTATTACGTTAATGAGTGGTATTTTAGTTATAGTTTTTTTTAGATCTATTAATAAGATGTTGTATAAAAAAGCAATGAATAAAGAAGATTCATTTATAATTGGAAACCAACAAAATGAACAATGAAAATGAAACTCTTTGGCGATTATACAAAGAGCAACCAAATTCGAAGATAAAACAGAAAATAATCGTTAATTACTCGAATTTGGTGCATTACGTTATTCACAACAGTAAGTTTGCAAATCTTAATGTTGTAGATGAAAAGGATTTTTTCCAATTTGGAATTGAAGGACTTAGCGAAGCTATAGATAGGTTTGACCCAGATTATGGGACCAAATTTGAAACTTACGCAATTCAAAGAATTCGAGGAAAAATTATTGATGAATTACGGAAACTCCAGATAAAACCACGCAGCAATTTTGATGAACAAGGAAATTTGAGATTTACAAATGTTTCGTTAGATAAAACAAACGATGATAGAGAAGGATATTCCCTCCACGAAGTAATTCCAGCTGAAACCGCAAGGCCCGAACAAACACTTGAATTCAAAGAAAAAAAAGAATTACTTGTTAATGCAATAAAAGAGCTTTCTGATAGAGAAAGATCAATTTTGACTTTGTACTATTATGAAAACTTAAATTATAAAGAAATATCTGATGTGTTAAATGTTACAGTTTCGCGAATATCTCAAATACACACAAAAGTAGTAGAAAGACTTAAAGAGATGTTAACCCATAAATATGGAAATTAATTTGGAAAATTTTAATAAAAAAAAGAATATATTTTCAATTTTAGATAATATTCACAATCTACCTTCTATTCCAATCGTTTTAACAGAAGTGAATAGAATGCTTGCTGATGCGAATATCTCGGCATCTGATTTAGGTAAGATTATTAGTAAAGATCAAGGTTTAACAACCAAAATTCTTAAAATAGCTAATTCTCCATTGTATGGAATTCCGCGTCGAGTTTCAACGATCGATTTTGCAATCGTGATACTTGGATTTAATCATATTAAGAATATTGTTATTGCACTTTCTATGATTGAAGCATTCAAGGGAATTGATGGAAAACGTTTTAGCCAAAAACAATATTGGCAACATTCTCTTTTAACGGGAATAATTTCCAAAAGATTGGCAGATGATTTGGGTTATCATTTTAGCGGCGAAGCGTTTACTGCTGGATTGTTACATGATATGGGAATTCCACTAATTTTTAACTTTTTTAAAGATGAATACTTTAAAATTTTGGATTTGCTCGAAACCTCATCAACTCCTGTTGAAGTTATTGAAATGGAAATTTTGGGTGCAACTCATGAAAATATTGGAAAATATTTAATAGATAGATGGAATTTGCCAACATCACTTTCCGCTGTCGTTGAAACACACCATTCCCCAATGAAATATGAAGAATTTCACGAACTTGCGTCAGTTGTTCATCTTGCGGATTTTATGCTGAACAAAATGCAAATCGGCAGTTTTATTTGGGATAAAAATTTTAAATTTGAGCGAAAAGTTATTGATACACTAAAATTAAGTAACGAAAAATACCTTGAAGAAATATATAATAAGTATGCAAAAATTATTCAAGAACAAGCAGAAACAACAATTTTATAAAATCTATAGGAGAAAGGAAGAATGAGCGATCAAACTTTAGAACAAAAACAGAAAAAAACTAAATTAGTCCTTTCAAACGTTTACAATTTACCGTCTATGTCGCAAGTGATGATGGAAGTTTCCAATATGCTTGATAACCCAACAACAAACACGGCAAAATTAGGACAAATGATTGGAAAAGACCAAGGACTTGCAACAAAAATCTTATCAATTGCAAATTCTCCACTTTATGGTTTACCAAGGAAAGTTACAACAATTGATTTCGCAATTTTGATTATCGGTTATCAAGATATTAAAAATATCGTAATTGCCCTATCAATGATTGAATCTTTCAAGAATAAAACAGATAAGTATCTTGATCAAAAAGAATTTTGGATGCATTCTTTACTTACAGGAAATGCTGCAAAAAGAATTGCAGAAGATTTGGGATTCAGAATCGGAAGCGAATCTTTTGTTTCTGGATTATTGCACGATTTGGGAATTCCAGTTATACACAAGTATTTCCATACAGATTTTATTGAAATAGTAAATAAAGCAGTTGAAGGTGGAAATCATCTACAAATTGAAACTTACCAACTTGGATACGATCACCAAACAATTGGAAAATTCCTTTCCGAAAAATGGAATTTACCATTGGCACATTGTAACACAATTGCAAATCACCATCAACCACATTTAGCTGAAGAAAGCAAAGTTATGTCTTCTGTTGTTCATTTAGCCGATTATGCAACACAAAAATTGAATATTGGTAAATTCTATTGGGATAACGGTTTACAACTTGATGAATCTGTGCTTGAAATATTAAAATTTGAAAGTATTGAAGCAGTTGATAAATTTATTTTAGGTTACAAAGATTTGTTCCAAAAAGAAATTGAAACTATGCAAATTTAAAGTAGATGAGAGTTCATAAGATAAATACTGAAGATTTTCCAACTTTAATTGATTCTTTAGTCAAAGAAGAGCAAGTTCCCGAAAATTCATTAAAGTTGTTAAACGGACACAAAAAAGATCCTGCAATTTTAGTTGAAAAATATTCATACATAATACAAAGTTTAATTTCTTTTGAAAAAGAAGTTAATGGTTTGCAGAAGATCGAAAAAATTCTTGATGTTCTCAAGAAAAATCTGAAACTAATTATTCCGCTAAAATCTTCAGATTTATTCTTTTTTGATGAAAATAAATCAGAACTGAAATCGTTAATCGAGGAATTTGATTATACACTTTACAAATCTGTAAACAGGTTTTATAAAGAAGGTGTTTTGCAAATGGTTTTTGAAAGGAAAAGTGGTGTTATCATTCCAGATTTGGATAACCTTACAGCTTCTGGGTCAGAAATCAATTTTATCATTTTCCCGATTATTCAAGATAATGTTCAGCGAGGCGTTTTTGCTATTAAATCTACAGTTACACAAAAAAGCTTTTCAGAAATTGACAATTATACTCTTCAAATTCTGATTGATTCATCAATTGCAAAAATTGAGCGACTTTTCTACAAACGACAAATTGTGCAAACTTATTCCGAATTGCAGACTTATCAAGCAAAATTATCAAACGATTTCCGACTTTCTGCAATTGGTGAACTTACTGAAGGAATTTTGGAAGATATCACATCTCCACTTCAAGTAATTGTAAGTTTAGTGGATTTGTTGGATGTTGACGAAACAAACTCGATTGAAATCAATAAGATTAAAGCACAAGTAAATAAAATTAATAAATCAGTAAACCGCCTTGTCCGCTTCACCAATTTGAACCACAAAGATGTTCAACTTTCGCCCATTAATCTGAATAAAACAATTTCAGATTATTATAAAATTGTAAAATCAACTTTGGATAGTGCTAAGATTGAATGTGTTTTAGATTTAGAAGAATCTATTCCTTCGATACTTAGCCATTCCAACTATGTTAACCAAATCTTAACAAACCTATTTGGAATTGTACGAAAAGAAACGAAGAAAAATAGTGGGATGATAATTCAAACAAGATTTTCGAATAATTTTATTGTTTTACGTTTTATTTCTACAATTCAACTTAAAAAAGAAGATAAAGAAAAAGGGTTGAATTTTAAGATAATACAAAATCTCGTCAAAAAGCATGAAGGTAAATTACTTATATCAGAATCAGAAAATTCTGGCTCAATTTTTGAAATAAGTATCCCGTTAGTAAGAAAAATACGGGTTTAACATGTATCTTAAAATATCGTCAATTTTCTTCTTGCTGTTCAGTTTAGCAATTGGACAAGGCATCGAGAAAATTCCAAATCAACAGAGATCTGATGAAGAAATAGATATTCGTGCAGTTTTAGATGAACAAATAAAACAAGCTGAATTAAGATTATCAGTTCCAAAAGATACTACTTCTGCAACTGATTCCACTTTGGCAAGTGAAACTCAAATTATCCCCCAGCAACCTGTTGAAAATAAAGCAGTTACGCCAATTCCCGTCTCAAATAAAATAATCAAAGAAAAAGTTGCAAAAACAAGCAGTTGGACAATTTTAACCAATTATTTTGCCGAACAATCAATTTTTACACTTGTATTTATAGGTTTAGAGGTTGTGTTTGTTAGTGTTGTCTTGGTGTTTTATTTGATTAAAAGAAAAAAGGCAAAACCAGAGAATGATTTGAAAGAAACTGTTCGTTTGATTCGAAGCGAACAAGTAAGAAGAAAAATTAATAAAGAAAAATCCAAAATAAGAACAATGCTTACGAGAACTTCTGTTAGAATTGACGATGGCGGAAAATCAATAATAAAATTTGCAAGACAACAGGAAATTGCAAAAGGCGAAATATTTCTTGCAGTAAAACTTAGAGCTTTATTAAGTATGTACAGATAGATGATAAATACAATTTCAAATATTAAACAAGTTGCATCGGAGTTGAATCTAATTCCAATAAAGCAATTGAGAAGTTTGCCAAAATTGAATTCGTTCGTAACAATTGAAGTTTTGGACAAAGTAAATTCTAATTACAAAATTTTGGTTGATGGCTCACTTTTTCAGAGTAAATTGCCAATAAACGCCAAAATAGGTGATTTACTTTTTGCTCAAGTTTCAAAAATGCAACCATTTTCTTTAATTCTTAATAATTTCTCGTTTATTGGGATTGAAAATCAAAGTTTAGCAACGTTAATTTTACAGAAGTTGAATTTATTTGGCAGTTCAAAATCAAGAAAAATAGTTGATTTGTTAATTTCAGAGAAAAGGAACATCAGCAAAGAAAAGCTATCACAATTGATTGATTATGTAGAAAACTCTTCTTTTAATTTCGATGAAATTCAATCTCTTGTGCTTGTTAACATCTTTTTTGATGAAAATGATAACGAATCTTACGCATCCAAAAAGCACATTTTTAATAACATATTCAATATTTCGTTCGATGAGCTTGTAAATAAAATTTACAGAAAAGTTGTATTCTTAAATTCGCAAAATCTACCCGAAGAAATTTATAATCAAATTAAGACAACTTTAACTTTTCCAGCAGAACTTTTTGAAAATCAAAAAACAGTAAATGGGCTTTCTGTAAAACCAAATCAAATTGTTCTGCTTGTGGAAAAGATTGATGATTTTATTAGAACAAACAATTTGTGGGTGACTCTAAAATCTGAACTTGAAGAATTTGCTGATTTACTTGTTAAGTTTTTGCTGCAAAAATCTGTTCTAAATAAATACCAACTTTATTATGATTTTACAATTACAATCGGAAAGTTAGGAATTAGCTTGTGGCAAATTCGATATCACAAAATTATCAGTGGATTTGAAGAAATTTATAAAATTGAATCAAAAATGATGATTCTAAGCGAAAATCATTTCAATTCAGAATTTATTTATTCAGATAGAAGAATTACGGGAAGCATTTTATTTAATGATAATAAGCTCCAAACAGAAAAAACAAAAGCAGATTTATCATCACATTTGCGTAAAAGCTATGCAAACGAATCAAATATTTCATGGTTAAAACAGAATTACAAAAACAGAATAGTTTAATGGATTTTAAGCTCGCAGATAAAATTATGTATATGGCAATTGAAAGAAAAATATTGACCGAAAACAATCCGACATTGAATGCAATTGTTCGGGAATATGCTCAAAATGAAATTCCAACTAAAATAAAATTGTTTGTTGCAGAAATCATCACATTCGTGCAACGACAAATGGAGAATAATAAAAATGGATAGAGGTCTTTACGAAGTTTCGCGAAGTATGCACGCAAATCTGAAAAATATGGAAATTGTATCCAACAATTTGGCAAATATAAATACAGTCGGTTACAAGAGCGAAGTTCCATTTTCAGAATATCTTTCAAGAATGGAAAATAAACCAATGAAACAACTCTCCAATCTTGAAGAAGGAAGTTTATTACAAACCAACAATAAATTAGATTTTGCAATTACGGGAAATGCCTATTTTATGATTAAAACCGAAAAAGGAATTGAATTAACTCGAGATGGAAGATTTTCGCTTACTTCTGATGGTAAATTAGTTACAAACGATGGATACGATGTAATTACAAAAGGTGGTGGAGTTAACTTTTTAGAGGCACTAACTCAAAAAGATAAAGAAATTGTTGTTACTGAAAATGGAGAAATAAAAGTTGGGGAAGAAATTTTAGACCAATTCTCATTTGCAAAAATTGAAGACCAGCAATTACTTCGTAGAAGTGAAAATGGAAGATTCTTTTTTGCAAATCAAACTTATGAATTAGCAAATGATGATGAATATAAAGTAAAACAAGGTTATTTAGAAGAATCAAACACAAACCCATTTTTAGAAATTCAAGAAATGATTTCAATTCACAGAGATTTTGAATCTGCACAACGAGCAATAAATTCTATTGATTTTATGCTTGGAAAAGCGAAAGATATTGGCACTGTTTAACAACTAAATTATTACAAAAATTTTGAAAAGGAGAATATAAAATGTCAAATAGAGCTTTACGAACCGCCGCTTCGGGTATGTATGCACAGCAAACAAACATCGAAATTATTTCGAATAACATTGCAAATGTAAACACAACTGCTTTTAAGAAAAATCGTGCGGAATTCCAAGATTTGATGTATCAAAGTGTTGCTTCAAATCCGCAAAGTAGGGAATTGCCTGGCGTTATTGAAAATCCCGCTTCCGAAATTCAAGTTGGTATTGGTACAAAATTATCTTCTACACAAAAAATTCTGGGACAAGGAGATTTAACTTACAGCGGACATAAAATGGATATTGGAATTTATGGTGATGGATATTTTCAACTTCGGAAACCAGATGGAAAATTTGTTTACACTCGCGATGGTTCATTCAAACTTTCAGCCGAAGGATCGATAGTTAGTTCAAATGGAAATGTCTTGGAACCTGGATTTACAATTCCGAGCGATGCTACAGATGTAATGGTTTCAGCCGATGGAATTGTTAGTATAAAAGACTCTAATGATAATATTATTGAATTAGGCACAATAGAACTGGCTAAATTTGTAAATCCAGCAGGACTAAAAGCTTTAGGTGATAATCAATTTTCTGAAACAGAAGTTTCGGGCGTTCCATTTATGGGAACTCCAAATAGTGAAGATTTTGGTTCGCTTCAACAAGGATATTTAGAATCTTCAAATGTTGATATAGTTGAAGAAATGGTTAATATGATAACTGCACAACGCGCTTATGAAATAAATTCAAAAGCAATCAAAACAGTTGAAGATATGCTTGAAATTGCAAACAATCTAAAAAGATGATTCTGACAATTATTAACATATTGTTCAATATTGTACTTTTAAATGGTTTGAACGAACAAGATATGAAAAATTATCTTGATAAGAATTTATCAGATTACCATTCTTATGAATACACATATTTATCAAAAAAAGAATTTGCGGCTGAAGAGGTTGAGATTGATTTTTCACGCAATTTTGAATTAAAAGGGAATTATGGATATGTGCCTATCTTATTGAAAAATAATAAAATAGCTACAAAATCAACTATAACGTTAAAATTAAAATTGTATGACGAAGTATTGGTAGCAAACAGAAAAATCAAAAAAGGTGAAATTCTTAGAAATTCTGATTTCACAATTCAGATTGAAGAAGTAACTTCAAAAAAAGGGAAATTATGCGGAATCCAGATGAATTTGAGCAATTTCTATTCTTCAATGAATATTCTAAAAGGAAGCATTCTTTTGGAAGAAATGATTAAAGAAAAGGAAGATATTTTTATTGGCAAAAAAGTTGATGCTATTTTTAATAAAAATAGTTTTCTTATAACATTTCCAGTAACGGCAAGAAACAATGCCAATATCGGAGAAACTATTCGAGTTAAAAGAAACGATGGAATTGTATTTAAGGCGAAAGTAATATCAAAAAACGAAGTTGAAATAGTTGAGTAATAAAATGAAAAAACTAATTTTAATAATAATCTTCTCTTTCTGCGGAATTTTGCAAGCTCAAGATTTTAAAGAAAATGCTACAAAATCAATCTTTTCTGATTACAAAGCTCATAAAATAGGAGATGTAATTACAGTAATTGTCCAGGAATCTTCGCGGGCATCAAATGAAGCGGATATGCAATCAAACAGAACAAGCGATATTGGTTTTAATGCTTCTGCTTCAATGGGAGCATCGGCAATGTTGCCAGCAACTAAGGTTGGTTTAGGGACAAATGGTGATTTTGAAGGTGGGGGAAAAATTATTAGCGGCGGAAGTTTTCAAACAAAAATTAGCGTAACTGTAGATTCAGTGCTTGCAAATGGGTTATTAAGAATCAAAGGAAAACGCAAAATTGTAATAAACGAAGAAGAACAAAATATTGAAGTAAAAGGTTTGGTTAGAACTTCAGATATCTTACCAGATAATTCAATCTTTTCACACAACATTTCGGATGCTGAAATTATTCTTGAAGGTGATGGAATGATTGGAAGAAATACAAGCCCTGGATGGATTACAAAATTTATTCATTGGTTATTCTAATTTGGTGAAATTATGAAAAAAATAGTTTTGATAATATTTTTATTAACAATTTCAATTTTTCCGCAGCGATTGAAAGATGTTGCTTTTATAAAAGGCGTTAATGATCAACAATTTATTGGTTACGGATTAGTTGTTGGTTTATCTGGAACTGGCGATAGTTATCGTTCTACAATGACGCATCAATCTGTTATAAGTATGTTAAAAAGATTTGGCGTAAATGTTCCAGAATTAAATTTTCGCACAAGAAATATTGCTGCCGTTATGGTTACAGCCACACTTTCGTCAATGTTAAAAGCTGGAAGTTCTTTTGATGTCGTTGTTTCAAGTATGGGAGATGCAAGTAGTTTGATGGGTGGAACTTTGCTATTATCGCCGTTATCAGATAAAACTGGTAAAGTTTTTGCAACAGCACAAGGACCAGTTTCTATTGGTGGTTTTGATATAAACACAAATTATGGTGGAAGAATAGCAAAAAATCACGCATTGAGTGGAAGAATTCCAAATGGTGGAATTATGGAGCAAGATTATTCCGTTGGTTTAACAAATAATGCAGAATTGAAAATTGTTTTACGATCTCCAGATTTTACGACCGCAAACAATATCAGCGTTGCAATAAATTCAACAATTACTGATGGAATTGCTAAAGCTGATGATGCTTCGCAAGTTACAGTTAAAGTTCCAGCAGAACAACAACAAAATATAGCCGCATTTATTGCAAGTTTGGAAGTAATTCAAATTGTAAAAGATGTTACCGCAAAAGTTGTTTTGAACGAGAAAACTGGAACAGTCGTAGCCGGTTCAAATGTGCAAATTTCGCCTTGTGCAATTTCGCATGGAAGTTTGAATATAACAATAAAATCTTACCCAGTAATTTCGCAACCATCATCTTTTTCACAAGGCGAAACAGTAGTGTTTAACAATCTTGTCCCATCAGTTCAACAGGATGAAAATAATACAATTGCAATTCAAGGAGCAACGAATGTTCAGCAAGTTGTAACTGCTCTGAATAGCTTAAAAGTATCGCCACGAGATATTATTGCAATTTTTCAAGCAATGAAAGAAGCTGGAGCGTTAACTGCAGAATTGGTGATAATGTAAAATGGATTCATTAGATTTAAAAATATCGAACCCTGCAAAGCAAATTTCACAACCGATTGAGATGAAAAATAATTATTCGGCTGCTGAAAAATCGAAATTGGCAAAGGCTTCGGTTGATTTTGAATCTATGCTAACCAAAATGATGCTTAAAAGTATGAGCGAAACAACAGGCGGAATGTTTGGCGAAGAAGGTTTGGGTGGAGATATTTTTGAAGGGATTTTTCAAGATGAAATTTCAAAATTTATTGGAGAAGAACAAAGTTTAGGTGTTGCATCTAAGATTTTCAAAAGTTTAACTGGTGAGGAATTAGATTTGAATTCTCTTAAAAATCTTGAAAGACCAAATGAATTTCAACGAAAAGCTCCGCAAGTAAATTATAATCTGAAAAATGTAAATGGAATTGCTCCGAGTTCGAGTGCTCTTTCAAGATTAAGCAATTATGAAGAGATTATTGATAAATATTCCAACCAATTTGGTGTTGATAAAAAAATTATAAAATCAGTAATTCTTGCTGAATCTTCAGCAAAAAATAATTCTATTTCGAAAGCGAAAGCAAAAGGGTTGATGCAATTAATAGATTCAACGGCAAACGAAATGAATGTCCGAAATGTGTTTAATCCAGATGAAAATATTAAAGGTGGCACAAAATATTTATCGCAAATGTTGGAAAAATTTGATGGTAATTTAAGTAAGGCTTTGGCGGCGTATAATGCTGGACCTGGAGCTGTTCAAAAGTATAATGGAATTCCACCGTACAATGAAACACAGAATTACGTTAAAAAAATAAATTCATACATAAAATATTTTGAAGAAAATGAATAGTATAAATGAATTACTCGTAGTGCTTGCAAAGCAAAAAGACAATCTCGAAAATTTCTTTTCGGCGGCAAAATTAAAACAACAATCGCTTGTTGAGAATAATCACGAGATGTTTGATGAAGCGTTGAAATCTGAAGAAAAGTATTTAGCGGCGCTTAATCAAGCAGAAAAAGAAAGGGAAAATATCCTTATTCGTCTTTTTGAAAGAAATCTTACACCAGTGGAAAAGAAATTAGAAACTCTTAAAAATCTGTTGAAAGATAAAATAACTGAAGAGGAATGGGAAAAATTATCTCAATTACAAATTGGTATTAAGGATATTGCCAAACGAATTACTTTAATCAATTCACAAAATCTTTTTTTGATAAAAACAGCTCGAGAATTTTTAATAACAACCGTAAATACACTAATTAAAGATAGAAGAAAAGTAATTATAGATAGGAAAGTGTAAAATGGCAATTGGTGGTTTGTTTGAAATATCAAGAAAAAGTTTAGCAACGTATCAACGTGCTTTGTCGGTAACATCAAATAACATTGCAAACGCACAAAACGAAAATTATTCCCGCCAAAAAACGAATTTGCAAGCTGAAACTCCCGAATATATAAACGGATTCGAGATTGGAAATGGTGTTTCTATTACAGACGTAAATAGAGTTAGAAATGAAATTCTGGATAGACAAATACGGAAATACAACGAATATCGAGAAAATACAAACTCTAGAAATACGACATTAAGTAGCGTTGAATCACTTTTTACTGAGCCTTCGGATTTGGGTTTATCTAATTTGATAGAATCATTTTTTAATACTTGGGAAGAACTTTCTATGGATCCAAGTTCAATTCCACTTAGAAATGATGTGATAAATAGTGCTGAACAAATGTCGAATAAAATTTATTCGATTTATGAAGGACTTTCGACAATCCGAACGGATTTAAATTCTGAGGCGGAAGACAATGTTGAAACATTAAATAGATATTTAACAGAACTTCATGAAGTAAATAAACAAATTTATCAGGCATATATTTCAGAAACATCAGCAAATACTTTACTTGATAAAAGAGACGAACTTTTAAAAGAAATTAGCTCACTAGTAAATGTTAACACAACAATAAATACTGATAACACAGTTAGTTTGTCGATTGGTGGAGTTCACGTTGTTGATAAAACGACACTCACAGAGCTTTCAGTTGAAGAAACCGCAAGTGGTAATTATACTAAACTATCAATTATTGCAAATGGAGACACAACATTATCCGTTCGAGGCGGTAAATTATATGGAATAATAGATAATTTTAACAATGTCATCCCAGATTATATGGATAAAATCGATACTTTGGCAAATTCAATAATGCAAAAAGTAAACTCAATCCACTCCACAATGTTTACTATAGATTCCGCCCCAGAAACAGGAATTAATTTCTTTTCAGACTATTCTGCAGGAAGTTTAAAAATTAATTTTGATATTTTGCAAGATCCAAGAAAAATAGCCGTTTCTTCAGATGGTTCTGAAGGAAATAACGAAGGAGCTTTGGCAATTGCAGATTTGGCAGATAGTGATTCCATTAACGGACAAACATTTTTAGAAGCATATTCTGATTTAGTTAACCAAATTTCTAATGCAAAATCATTAAATGAACAACAAACCTCAACATTCGATTTAGTACTTCAGCAACTTAATTCACAATTTAATGAAGAATCTGGTGTAAGTGTTGATGAAGAAATGGTAAATGTTTTAACATATCAACGCTCGTATGATGCTGCCGCAAAATTAATAAAAGTGGCTGATGAAATTCTTCAAACATTATTACAAATGGTGTAAGCGATGAGAGTTACAGATAGAACAATACAATCCAGCTTCCTTTATAATTTGAACGATATAAAATCACGGTTGAGCGAAAAACAAGTTCAAATTACAACAGGACAAAAAATCAACAAACCTTCTGATGATCCTTCTGGAACAGCAAGATTATTCCGACTTAACAAACAAATTGAAGATCTTAAAACATTCCAAAATAATATTGATGAGGGTTTATCGTTTGTAAATAATACAATTTTAAATCTCGAAACTATACAAGCACAATCTCAAGATATATTAACAAAACTAACCGAAGCTACAAATTCAGCAGTTGCTCAAGCAGATTATGCCCCCAAAATTGAAGCGGCAATAAACATTATTCTTGATGCTGCAAATGCAAAATATGCTGATAAATATATCTTTTCGGGAACAGATTATTCCACAAAGCCTTATGATTGGAATGCTGGTGGCACCGCAATTGAAACTCTCAGTACGGGAATTGACGAAAGCAGAAGTATAAGAATTTCATCCACAACAACACAAAAGATGAATATTACAGGATTTGAACTTTTTGGAGAAGTTGCAAATCCACCAGGGACTGATATTTTTAATCGATTGATAGATATTAAAACTCGACTTGAAAATGGTGAAATGCCAACCACATCAGATATCGAAGCTGTTGACGAATTTAACACAAATGTAATTAATAAACTTTCTATAGCAGGTAATTATTACAATAGAATGCAAGATATGCAAACTTTGCTTGAAAACCAGGCTTTAGATTTAAACACGTTGCTTGCTAAAGAACAAGAAGTTGATTTATCAAAAGCAATAATGGAAATGAATAATTTACAAATAAGTATGGATAGAGCAATCGAAGTTTCTTCTACAATACTACCAAAAACACTCTTGGATTATCTATAATGGTATTTAGAATAAGTAACTTGCTCGGATTGATTTTTGGATTCGTAGCAATTTTTGGTGCTTTTTTTCTTGAAGGTGGAGCAATTAATTCGATTTTTTTGTTTCCGCCAATATTAATTGTTTTTGGTGGAACTTTTGCAGCAGTATTTATTGGGTTTGGCTGGGAAAAATTCCGTTTGATTTTACCGCTTGCCAAACTGGCTTATAGTTCAACTGATTATAATTACAAGAAAATTATTTATGGTTTTACGGAGATTTCTCAGATAGTTAGAATGCAAGGACTTTTAGAAATTGAAAAAAATATCGACAAAGTTGTCTATCAGTTCCCTCAAAAACTAATCAAACACATTATGGATGGCGCAGATGGTGAATTATTAGAAGACATAGCAATTATAGAAATTAAAGCAACTGAAAACAGACATAATGAAAATATTTTAATGTTTGCCAAAATGGGTGGTTATGCTCCAACTATGGGAATTATTGGAACAGTAATGGGATTAATAATGACTTTGGCAAACGCTGGAAACGAACCAGAAATCTTAATTAGAAGTATTGCATCAGCTTTTATAGCGACTTTTTGGGGAATAGTAAGTGCAAATTTTTTGTGGTTACCAATTGCAGATAAACTTCGACAAATAAATATTAAAGAAAAATTAATGATGGAAATATCATTAGAAGGAGCATTAGCAATTCAATGCGGAGAAATTCCAACATTAGTAAAATCGAGACTGATGAGTTTGCTGCCCAAAAGCGAACAAGATCTTCGAAAAGTCGATTTGACTACTCAAAATCAGATAGTATAAATTCAGCTGAACAAGTTGATAAAGACAGATATTTATTAACCTATTCAGATTTGATAACTCTTCTTCTTGGGCTATTCATTCTACTTTATGCAATGTCAAAAATAGATGCAGAGAAGTATAAAGGAATGACTTCAGCCTTTTCAAATATTTTTGGAAATGTTAAAGAAGATGTTAGAATTGATTCTTTCCCAAAACCAATTGAAATTAAAGGAATTCCTTCAATTGTCGATAATCTACAAGGAATAATAAATAATTCGGAATATGGGAAATCAATCATCCTTTCTAAATCTGATTCAAGAATGGTAATCAGCATTCAAGATGATATACTTTTTGCTTCAGGTGAAGCTGATTTAACTGGAAAATCAATAAAATTGTTAAACGAACTTGGCAAAATATTAAATACAATTCCAAATCAAATTCGAATAGAAGGAAATACTGATAACCGCCCTTATGTAGGAAAATTTTCTAATAATTGGCGATTATCAATTGAACGTGCAACAACAACAGCTGCTTTTTTAGTTGAAAATTCCAACATAAAAAAAGACAGAATATCTGTGGTAGGTTTTGGAGAAGAAAATCCAATTGCTTCAAATGCAACAGATGAAGGAAAATCTAAAAACAGAAGAGTAGATATTGTAATTTTAAAACAATAAATTGTAGGATAAAAAGATGAAAATAATAACAGACCGCTTTGGCGAAATAAAATTTGATGATTCAATTATCATCAATATTGAAGACGGAATAATCGGTTTTGAGAATTTAAAGAAATATATTCTTATTACTGAATCTGAAAGTTTGTTCTCGTGGCTTACAGCTATCGAACAACCACAGATAATGTTCCCACTTTTTCCAGCGTTATTGATGGAGGAAAACTATCCAACTATCGATAAATATGATGTTTTTGGCATTGTTCGCCTGGCAAAAGAAATTGGTGAAATTACGATTAATATGAAAGCACCCGTATATTTGAACCTAATTGACAAAGTTGGGTTTCAGAAAATAATAGATAATGACAAATATGAAGTAGCTAAAAAACTATTTATAGAAAGCAAAGAATAGAATAATATATGTTAGTATTATCAAGAAAATTGAATGAAAAAATCAGAATTGGCTCTGATGTTGTTTTAACAATAGTTTCAGTTTCTGAAAATAGTGTTAAAATTGGAATTGAAGCCCCAAATAACATCAAAATACTTCGCGATGAACTTTATGAAACTGTAAAACAAGAAGTTACACAAGCTCAAAAAGTGCTAACAGAGATTGACACAGAAACATTAAAACAAATATCTGATAAATTCAAAAAAAAATAACATGTCACGAGCAATAAAAGTTTTAATTGTAGATGATTCCAATGTAATATTAAACTCACTTAAAACATTTTTTGAAGGTTATTCATTCGAAGTATTAACCTGCGAAGATGGATTAGAAGGATTAAAAATTACAGCCGAAGAAAAGCCAGACATTGTCTTTTTGGATTTAATGATGCCAAATTTTGATGGAATTAAAATGCTTCAAGCAAAAAGTGTGTTTAATGAAATTAAAAACATTCCAGTTGTAGTAATAAGTGGAAATACTTTGCATAGTAATGTTATGGCAGCAATGGAAGCTGGAGCGTCTAAAATTATTTCAAAACCAATAGATAATCTTTTACTTAAAGAAGCAGTTAATGAAATTTTAGGTGGAAACTTTTTTAGCAAGCAAGTTGAAAAAAGAATAACACCCGAAAAACAACTCGAAATACAAGACAATCTTTTAAAAATTTTTTTAGATACATTTCCTGAAGTAAAACATAAAATAGCTGAATCATTAAGAAACCGAGATTCTGAAAAATTAAAAGCGGAAATACATAAGTTAAAAGGAAGCGGGTCAACAGTGGGTTTGCCCGAAATAACAAAATTGTCGCAAGAAATAATGCTCAAACAGTTTACTCAATCAAGCGATTGGGTTTTTGCAGAAATAAAAACAAGTCAAATTTTTAGAAAAATTGAAGAAATCAAAAAAGAAATTAGAAAAACGGTGATATAAATGTTTATTATTATTGGTTTTGTTGTTGTGCTAGTAAGTTTAGTAGCTGGCTTTACTATGGCGGGGGGAGATTTAGTACTTCTAATTCAAATTTCCGAATTTATAACAATTGGCGGAGCTGCAACTGGTTCTTTATTAATTATGTCGCCTCTTCCAGTTGTTAAAAAAATCGTGGGGGCAATTCCCAAAGCTATTTCGCATAAAGGAGCTTCAAAAGAAGATTATCAGAAATTATTGAAATCATTTTATGACATTTTTCTTGTTGCTCAGCGAGATGGTCTGCTTGCAATTGAAAAACATATCGAAAATCCAACCGAAAGTGAAATATTAAAACAAAGTGATTTGTTTATGCACAACAAAGTAGCAGTTGCATTTTTTGCGGATACATTAAAAGTGATGCTTTCAGGCGGTGTTCCTCCACATGAAATTGAAGCACTTATGGATACAGAAATTGAAACATTCGAATTTGAAACAAAGCCAATTGGTGCTATTCTTTCAAAAGTAGGCGATTCTTTCCCTGGACTTGGAATTGTAGCAGCGGTTTTGGGAATTATTGTTACAATGGGAAGTATTAATGAAGGAGCTGAAGCAGTTGGACATCACGTCGCGGCGGCTTTAGTTGGAACATTCCTTGGTGTGCTTTTGGCTTACGGATTTGTTGGACCTTTAGCAACAAATATTGAGCACATGTATGAAGATGAAACTAGATTTTTAGAAACAATTAAAACAGCAATTGTAGCTTATGCAAAAGGGAATCCTCCAATTGTTGCAGTTGAAATTGCTAGAAGAACAATCCCTTCTGATTCACGACCTTCATTCGGTGAACTTGAAGCTTATTTAAGGGGAAAGAGTGAATAATGGCTGACCAAAATCAACATGGCGAATCCCCGATAATAATAAAAAAGGGGAAAAAATGCGGTCACGGTCATCACGGGGGAGCTTGGAAAGTTGCTTATGCAGATTTTGTTACTGCAATGATGGCTTTATTTATTGTACTTTGGGTATTAGCACAAAGTGAAGAAGTGAAAACATCAATAGCTCATTATTTTCAGAATCCTACAATTTTGGGAATTAGCGGAAGTAAATCTTTTATGGAAGGGCAAGGTCCTGGCAGTGGACAACAAGGAATGGAAGAAAAAATTAAATCAGAAATGGAAGAAAAAGAGGCAGAACGAAAGTCACTTCAAGAAAAAGCAAATAACATTATTGAAAGTTTAGAAAGTAACCCCGATTTTGCTGATATTCTTTCACAAGTAGATATTCAAGTTACAGATGAAGGTTTACGAATTGAGTTATTAGATAAAGATGATTCATTCTTTGAATTAAGTAGCGCCAAGTTAAAACCAAAAGCAGTGATGATTTTATCAATTATCGGTTCACAAATAAGTGAATTGAATAATAAAATTGTCGTAGAAGGGCATACAGATGCTAGACCTTATCCTAAAAACAATCGTGGATACACTAATTATGAATTAAGTGCAGATAGAGCAAACGCTGCAAGAAATATTCTACAAAAAAATGGCGTTAGCGACGAGCAAATTGATCAAATTCGTGGTTATGCAAGTCATAGATTACGAAACATAAAGGATCCAAACGATAGAATAAATAGAAGAATATCAATTCTTGTCGAATTAAAACAAATTACATTATGAAATACAAAATTCTTATAATAGAAGATGATTTACTCACCAAGAAATTTTACAATTATATTTTTACTTCCCACGAATTTGATATTATAATTTTAGAAGATGCTCAACAAATTTTTGAAATACTAAAAAATGAAGATATTTCACTTATCATAATGGATATTAATCTGAAAAACACAAAAATAAGTAATCAACTTATTGATGGAATACAACTAACTAAAATTATCAAAACTGACGAAAAATTAAAAAGAATTCCACTAGTTCTTGTTTCTGCTTATAATCAAAGTAAGAAAAACAAAGAAGATTGTTTAGCAGATGATTATTTTCAGAAACCAATAATGGATTTCAATCTTTTTTTAGAAAGAATTGTTAGTTTGATTGAAGAAAGTACTAAATAATATGAAAAGATTTGAGAATGAAAACGTTTTGATTGTCGAAGATCAATTAGATAGTAGATTTACATATTCTAAATTGCTCGAAAAGAATGGATATAAAACTGAAGTTGCCGGTAATGGTTATGAAGCACTTGAAAAGCTTAAAAGTTTTTCGCCATCTGTAATTTTGGCTGATTGGACAATGCCCGAAATGGATGGACTTACTCTTTGTGAAAAGTTGAAAAACGACCCGACATACAAAAATATTTATTATATAATTATAACAGCAAGAATTACATTAAAAGATAAAGTTGAAGGTTTGAATGTTGGGGCTGATGATTTTCTTTCCAAACCAGTTGATAATGAAGAATTAATCGCAAGGATACGTTCGGGAGTAAGAATTTTTAATCTTCAAGCTGAAGTAAAAGAAAATGAAAGAAATAGAGCTTTGATTGATTTGGCTTTTACTACTGGACATCAAATTAATAACCCACTTGCAAGTTTGCAGATTAGTCTCGAATCAATTAAAAATGCTATTCAAATAAAAAATATTCCTGATTTAGAAGATGAAATTTTTATTGCCGAAGAATCACTTAAACGAATAAAAAATGCGGTTCAATCTTTAACAAATCTTAAAAATCCCAAACTAATCAATTATACATCAAGCACACAAATGCTTGATTTAGATTCCGACTAAAAAAAATATATATTTCTTCGATAATTATTTGAAGAAATATATGTTAAATAAAATAGGAAATATCGAAAATTCAAGTAAATTCACTCACACTCACAGAAAAAATCTGAGTATTTACGAAAAATATTCTAAATCGAATGCTTTTGCAGAAGATTTAGGACAAGATTCTATTACTTTTTCTCCCGCTGCAACTTTTATATCGCAAGTTAATTGGCAAATTGGCGAAGTCGATTACTCTTCTTCAAACAATGTTTTGCTTGATTTTTTTATTGAAAATGTCCATTTCAAGATGAATATTGATATTGTTGATTTCTACCGAAATTCCTATCAAAAAGTTTTCCTTTCTTCTGAAAGGACAAGTTTAACGAAACGCCGTTTGTTTAATGTAATATTACTTGTAAAAAAACCAGACATTCGGTTATTTGAACGATATTCTTCATTCCCGATTAAAGGAATTCAATCTCTTTTTAATAAATTAGAAAAATTAAACTTTACATCAGATTTACTTCGATTTGAAGAAGTTGTGTATTCCACAATTCTTGATGGTGTTGAAGAAAACGTTTTGGTAGATTTCACTAACATTTTTTATGTTATTTATTCTTTTTTACATAAATTAAAAAAATATGATATCCAAAATCATTTTGAATTTCCTGTTGGAAGGAATAATTTAATAAAAATTGAAAAAGTTACTGCCGATGAACGCTAAATATTCCACATTAAAAAAGATGAAAAATATTGCACAAGAATATTCTTCAATTTCAGAATTTCGAGAAATGAACTTTTTTCCTGAAACGAATCCACTAATTCTTATCTTAGAGAAAAATGGCGAATTTTTAATTGAATATGCAAACAAACCATTTATTGAAGCATTTTCACTAATAGAAAAACAAAAGTTCGAAATACCAAATTCTGACCCGAATCTAAATGATATCTTAACTAATTTGATAAATAAAAAATATGCGAGTTTTCATTTAGATTTTTATTTTTTTAACCAAAAGCAAAATATGGTGATACCTTATTTTGTTGAAATTAACCGAATTCTGATTCAAAATAATGAGTTTTCTGTTATTACTTTTTCATCATTAGCCGAACGGAAACAAATCGAAAAAAGAATAAATAATTTACATAATGCCTTAGAATTTGGAAAAATTCCAGTAATCACTTTAGATATTGAAGGAAGAATTACCTATTCAACTTCATCTTTCGAACAGATTTTGGGAAAAGATATTTCGCAGATATACAAACAAAGTTTAGTCGATATTTTGGGAAATATTTGTTCAGAAGAAAATAAAAAATTAATAGTGAATGCAATAAACTATCAAGAAGAATTTCGTGAAATAATTGAAATAACATTTGAAAATAAAAAAACTTTCCTAGAATTATTTCTTCGTCCACTTTATCAAAGCGAAAAAGCAGAACTTAGTTTTGTAGTAACGGCAACTAATGTAACAGCTTTAATTGAACGAGAAGCGGTTATTAATCAAAGTAATAAAAGAAAAGAAGAAATAATAAACAACATTTTCGAGCCAATTATTATCTTAAAAGAAGAAAATGGGACACTTTTTTATGATGGAGCAAATGAGAATTTTTATAAAGAATTTTTAGTGAGTCCCGAAGAAATTATTGGGAAGCACTTTGATGAAGTTACAAATGATCACTTTTGGGATACTGTTTTAACATCTTTGGATTTTATAAAATCTGAAAAGACTAACAAATTCAAATTTCGATATACACATCAACCAACATTGAAAGAGTACTTATGTAAACTATCAGTTTTTGAAAACGAATTTGACCATACAACAATAATGATTATTTCTTTTTTTGATATAACTCAACAAATTGAAAATGAGCGAAAATTACACGAGGCTTATGAAAAAGAAAAAAGATTGAATAAAATGAAATCCTCCTTTTTGGCTAATATGTCGCACGAAATTAGAACTCCATTAAACGCAATTGTTGGTTATTCCGATTTACTTGAAGACGAAATTAAAAATTTATCAAAACCAGAAATGAGTGAATTTGTTTCCTACTTAAAAGAAGGTGTTGAACGACTTTTGCGACTTGTTGACAATATTGTAGATGTTTCCCAAATTGATTCTGGTGAAATGCAAACAGAAATTCATCTTTATAACGTAAATAAAATACTTGAATATGTTGTTGATGAATTAAAGCAAACAGCCGAGCAAAACTCAATTCGAATTGATTTGCATCTTGATGAAGAAAATAAATTCATTGAAACAGATGAAATTCATCTTAAAAAGATTCTATTTGCTTTGATTGAAAATGCAATAAAATACAATATTGAGAAGGGAAAAGTAGTTATCAAAACTTATCCAGTAAATAAGGATTTTAGAATTGAAATTATAGATACTGGCGTTGGAATTAGTCCCGAAATGCTCGAAGAAGTGCTTCGTCCGTTTTCACAACAAGAAATTGATGGCTATCGCCGCCGACATGAAGGTGCTGGTTTGGGACTAACCTTGGCAAGCAAACTTACTAAAATGTTAGGTGGTGAATTAGAAATACATTCAAAAATTCAAAATGGAACAACTATCGTTTTAACTTTTCCAGAAAAACAATCTAACAAAAACTAATTTCTTCAACTCATCTCTCTTCTTTATATTTCTATTCTCAAATTAGAAAGTATCTTAATATGAAAACAATATTGCTTTGGATTATTTCCTTATTAATTACAATTGGTTCGGCAATTTACCAACGGACAACAGGTCCCACTTACCCGCTAAAAGGCGAATTTCATTCGAAAAACGAAAAAATTGAATATAAATTACAGAGAAGTCATTCAGGCTCAAATGATGAAATAGTTGAAATTTCCACAAAACAAAAAAATTTGCAACTCGTATTAAATTGGAAAAGGTTTAAAACTCAAGACGATTGGATAAAAATCCCAATGAAATATAAAAATGGAAAATACGTTGCAAATCTTCCAGGACAACCACCTGCGGGAAAATTAGAATATTTTATTGAAAATATTTCAGAAAATTCCACAATAAAAATCCCAATGGGGCAAAATGTAGTTATCAGATTCAAAGGCGAAGTTCCCGAAATTGTGCTAATAATTCACGTTTTCGCAATGTTTTTAGGAATGTTACTTTCCAACAGAACTGCATTGGAATTTTTTAATAACGGAAGAAATGTAAAAAAACTTGCTTATTGGACAGTTGGTTTTATATTCTTTGGCGGGTTCGTGATGGGACCAATAATGCAAAAATATGCTTTTGGTGAATTTTGGACTGGTTTTCCCTATGGATATGATTTAACAGATAACAAAACTTTAATAGCTGGAATTGCTTGGGCGATTGCACTATTTGCTTTCCGAAAAACGCGAGTTCCACAAAAATGGGCAATTTTTGCCTCGATTGTAACTTTTATAATTTTTATGATACCACATAGCTTGTTTGGTTCCGAGCTTGATTACAACAAATTAGATAAAGAAAAATCTAAACAAAAAATAGAAAAAACAATTAATTAAGAAAGGTTAGTTATGAAAAAATTTAAGCACGTTTTATTTGCATTGATTTTTGCAACAAGTACAATTTTTTCGCAAGAATCAACACAACTTTTACTTCCAATAAAATCAACAGGGGTTGCAGAATTTTTGGCTGAACATCCAGAATTTGATGGAAGAGGAACAATTATTTTCATTTTTGATACTGGCGTTGATATGGGAATTGACGGATTGACGTTAACTTCAACGGGCGAAACAAAAGTGATTGATGTTCAAGATTTTACAGGGGAAGGAGATGTGAAGTTTTATGAAGCAGAAATTGATGAAGAAAATGACAAGTATTTCTTTCAAAATGAAGAAATGAAATTCAAAGTATTCGGAGCTAAAAATTTATCAATCAAAGCTTTTGACGAAAAGTATTTCATCGGGAATTTATCAGAAAAACTCTGGAAAAATTCATCTTCTGGAATAAAAGATTTGAATAAGAATAAATCTGAAGAAGATAATTTCTACTTTGTAGTATTTCAAGAATCTGAAGGGAAATGGGTAACTTTTATTGATGTAAACGGAAATGGCGATTTATCTGACGAAAAACCAATGCGAAATTATAAAATTGCTCAAGATATTTTCAAAATTAGCGATGGGGAAAAATTATCAGATTTCACAATTGCCTTGAATATTTTCCCCGAAGAAAGCAAAATATCATTCTTCTTTGATGACGGTGGACACGGAACACATTGTGCTGGAATTGCCGCTGGTTACAAAATTGGCGGACAAGATTTGAATGGAGTTGCTCCTGGGGCAAATGTTATTGGACTAAAACTTGGAAACAATAATTATGCTGGCGGTTCAACTGTTACAGAAAGTATGAAAAAATGTTTTGATTATGCTGATAAAATCTCGAAAGAACAAGAAAAACCTTGTATAATTAATATGAGTTTTGGCGTTGGTTCTGAAATTGAAGGAAGAGCCGAAATGGAAAAATATATCAACAAAATTGTTGATGAAAATCCATATTTATATATTTGTACTTCAAACGGAAATGAAGGTCCAGGAGTTTCAACTACGGGATTGCCAGCTGCTTCGCCCAAAATTTTTTCAAGCGGTGCGGTTTTGGCAGAAGAAGTTGGACAAAATCTTTACGGCACTTTCCAAGAACGTGATGTTTTAACATATTTCAGTTCACGTGGTGGCGAAGTTATGAAACCAGATGTTGTTTCGCCAGGGGCTTCAGTTTCCACAATTCCAAATTTTATGACTCGCGATGTTATGTGGGGAACAAGTATGGCTTCTCCTTATTCAACTGGTGTTATGTCGCTTTTGCTCAGTGCAATGAAATCACAATTCCCAGATATTAAAATTCCATCGGCACTGCTTTTTGAAGCTGTTCGCCAAAGTGCTGTGCATCTTGATGGATATCAAAGAATTGATGAAGGTGCTGGATTAATAAATGTGAAAAATGCGTGTGAGTTACTAAAAAGTTGGGTGAAAAATGATGTTATAAAATCATTCGAAACATACACAACTTCGGCTTTTGCTAGCACAATGCCAGATGAAAAATCGCAAGCACTTTATATCAGAAATGGAAATTATGTTACAGATAAAGATTCTTATTCATTTACAATCACAAGAAATAATTTCCAAAAGAATGATAAATTTTATAGAATGTACAATATAAAAAGTGATGCAGAATGGCTAATTCCAATTCAAAAAAATCTACATTTGCGAAATAATCAAAATGGAACGGTGAATGTTCGATTTGATAAATCTAAAATGCAAAACCCAGGGATTTATAATGCAACAATTAGTGCCACAAGAGCAGATAAATCAAACTTTCCAGAATTTGAGCTAATGGCAACAGTTATTCTTCCTTATGAATTTACATCTGAAAATGGTTATAAACATTCTTGGAAAAATGAAAAAATTGATATTAGTATGCATAAAAGATATTTTGTAAATGTTCCAGCTGGCGCAAGTTCAATGAATGTAAAACTGAATACTGTTGATAATCAATATGGATTTGTTTGGTTTTTGATTCACCAACCAGACGGACAGCAAATTGCAAGTGAAATCGTTCGAGGAAATGGAGAATCGGCATCTGTAAATGGATATTATTACAACTTGAATCCAGGTGTTTACGAAGTTGACGTTCTTGGATTTTTCAGAGCAGAAGGAGAATCTACTTACGATTTGTCAATCCAATTTGACGGCGTAAATAGAGTTGAAAACACTGAAATCACAGAAAACAAAAATTATATTGAATTAATAAACAACTTCAATAAACCAAAAAATTATACAATGGAAGGTGAAATTTCAGGATATCAAAAAACATATATTCTTGAAATTAACGCTGGTGAAATTGGTAAAATTCCATTTACATTAACTCCAGAAATGGGAAGCAAATTATTTTCATTAACAATTGAAAAAACTGATTTCAATAAATTGACAGATTTTCCAATAAATATTTATAATAAAGAAGGCGAAAGTGTTGAATCGGCTGGTTTTTCGTATGCACATTCCGAACTTGCAATTACAAATAATTCCAAAGAAGCAGAAGAATTTGTGCTTGAATTAAATCCAGCTTTTGCTTTAAAAGAAGGGAAAATTAAAGTTTTTGTTACGGAATCAACATTTTTGAATGAAAAAATAAACTTAAACCCAACTTTTGCAAAGAGAAATCAAATTACTCTTTATCCATCAATGCAAAAAAGAGTTGAATTAGCAGTAAAAAAACCTTCTACCGAAATTCAAAATGATGAACAATTTTTTGGCAAATTTATGCTAAAATCACAAGAAAAAACAGTTTTAGAAATTCCACTTAAATTCAAATTTTAGGAGAAATAATGGAAATGAACAAAAAAAGCATTGGTTTACCAGAAAATGCTTATCGAGAATTGAAAGAAAATGAACGATATGAGCCAATTCTTTCGCCAGTGAAAAATTATCCCGAAGTTACTGTTTATTCAGTAATCACAGGGTTATTGATGGCAGTGCTTTTTTCGGCAGCGGCTGCATATCTTGGCTTAAAAATCGGACAAGTATTCGAAGCCGCAATTCCAATCGCAATTTTGGCTGTTGGACTTTCAACATTAACCAAAAGAAGTAATGCACTTGGTGAAAATATTATTATTCAATCAATTGGAGCGTCATCAGGAGCTGTTGTCGCTGGTGCAATTTTTACACTTCCCGCACTTTATATTTTGGAATTAGATGTTACTTTTTTCCAAATATTTATGGCGTCTGCACTTGGTGGATTTATCGGGATTCTATTTCTCGTTCCATTTAGAAAATATTTTGTAGCCGAAATGCACGGAAAATTCCCTTTCCCAGAAGCAACTGCAACTACTGAAGTTTTGGTTGCTGGAGAAAAAGGCGGAAATCAAGCAAAAGTTCTCGTTACTTCAGCAATTATTGGTGGTTTGTACGATTTTATTATCGCATCATTCGGTTGGTGGAGCGAAGTTTTTTCTACTCGTGTTTTACCAATTGGGGAACAAATTGCCGATAAATTCAAATTGGTTTTCAAAATCAATGTTGGTGCCGCAGTTATGGGATTAGGTTATATTGTTGGATTGAAATATGCCGCAATAATTGCCGCTGGTTCGTTTGTTTCGTGGTTTGTAATTATGCCGATTTTTGCATTTCTTGGGGATTATATTACAACTCCAATTGGGGCAAATGTTACAATGCTAATAAAAGATATGCCCGCTGAAAAAATATTTTCATCATATATTCGTCATATTGGTATTGGCGGAATTGCAATGGCTGGTTTGATTGGGATTATCAAATCATCATCAATTATCAAACAAGCATTTTCACTTGGAATTAGTGAATTGTTTGGAAAGAAAATTCATACAGGCGAAAAGGAATTACGTACTCAAAAAGATATTTCGATGAAGATTATATTTGGTGGAGTTGTGTTAGTTGCGGCTATTATATTTATTTTCTTCTTATTTGGAGTTGTAAATAATATCTTCCACGCTTTTGTTGGATTATTAATTGTATTGATTATTTCATTTCTATTTACAACTGTTGCAGCAAATGCAATTGCAATTGTTGGAACAAATCCCGTTTCTGGAATGACTTTGATGACACTAATTCTTTCTTCATTAATCTTAGTTTCAGTTGGTTTAACTGGGGCACCTGGAATGATTGCCGCTTTAATTATCGGAGGAGTTGTTTGCACGGCTTTATCAGTTTCTGGAGCTTTTATCACTGACTTAAAAATTGGATATTGGCTTGGTTCAACTCCAGCAAAACAAGAAAAATGGAAATTCTTGGGAATGGTGGTTTCTGCGGCAACAGTCGGTTGGGTTATTATGTTGTTAAATAACACTTTCGGGTTCGTTGGAAATGAACTTCCTGCACCGCAAGCAAATGCAATGGCAGCAGTTATTAAACCATTAATGAGTGATCAACCAGCACCTTGGATGATGTACATTGCAGGTGCATTTATGGCTTTAATTCTTACTTCAATAAAAGTTCCTGCGTTAGCTTTTTCATTGGGAATGTACTTACCACTTGAATTAAATACTCCAATTTTAGTTGGTGGATTAATTGCTCACTTTGTTGGAAGTAGAAGTAAAAATGAAGAATTAAATAAAGCCAGAAGTGAAAGAGGAATTTTAATCGCTTCGGGATTTATTGCTGGCGGAGCATTACTCGGCGTTGTAAGTGTAATTATGAAATCTGCAGGATTAAATTATAGATTAGACGAATGGGCGGAATCGCACGGCGGCGAAGCTGTTGCTTTAGTAATGTTTATCGTTATTGTATTTTATATGATTTGGGATTCGATGCGAGCTAAAGAAGAATAGCTTAACTTTTTATAGAAAAACTCCACCTTCAAGGTGGAGTTTTTCTATTGTTCACATCTTTCTTAAAAGTGTAGTTCATCTTTCTTTCTTAAAACTTCTTTATATTTGCTCTTCATTTTTGCACGAATTTTATATGGCTATGAACGAAATTAGTAAAACTTTTGAACCTTCTTTAATCGAAGATAAATGGTACAAATATTGGGAAGAAAACAAATTATTTCACTCTGAAATAGATTCTGAAAAAAAATCTTATACAATTGTAATTCCGCCACCTAACGTTACTGGAATGTTGCATTTGGGTCACATTTTAAACAATACTTTGCAAGATGTTTACATTCGCTACAAACGTATGAAAGGATTTAATGCTTGTTGGGTCCCTGGAGTTGACCACGCATCAATTGCAACCGAAACCAAAGTTATTCAATATTTGAAAACTATGAATATTGATAAATACGAAATTGGGCGAGAAAAATTCCTTGAATATTGTATGGAATGGACTGAAAAATATGGCGGAATTATCTTCAAACAATTGCGGAAACTTGGCGTTAGTTTGGATTGGGATAGAAAACGGTTTACGATGGATGAACATTATTATCCACGCGTAATTGACGCTTTTGTTCGCCTTTACAAAGAAGGTTTGATTTACAAAGGTTATAGAATGGTAAATTGGGACCCAGCGTCAAAATCTGCAATTTCTGACGAAGAAGTGATTTTCCGCGAAGTAAAAGGACATCTTTGGCATATCAAATATCCAATTGAAAATAGTAACGAGTTTTTGGTTGTTGCCACAACTCGACCAGAAACAATGCTTGGTGATACTGCCGTTGCCGTAAATCCAAACGATGAACGATACAAACATTTGATTGGCAAAAACGCAATTCTTCCAATCACAAATAGATTAATTCCAATTATTGCTGATGAATATGTTGATTTGGAATTTGGAACTGGTGCAGTGAAAATTACTCCAGCACACGATGTTAACGATTACGCAATTTATCAACGACATAATCTTGATATTATAAACATCTTCAATCCCGATGCAAGCACAAATGAAAATGTTCCTGAAGAATTTCAAAATTTAGATAGAAATGTTGCCCAAAAGAAAGTTGTAAAAAAATTAGAAGAATTGGAAATATTACTAAAAACTGAAGATTACACTCACAAAGTCGGTTTTTCGGAGCGTGGCGGAGTACCAATCGAGCCGTATTTATCTGAACAGTGGTTTATGAAAATGGACGAACTCGCAAAACCAGCAATGCAAGTTGTAAATGATGGATTAATCAATTTTCATCCAAATCATTGGGTGAAAACTTATAATCACTGGCTCAGCAATATCAAAGATTGGTGTATTTCTCGACAGTTGTGGTGGGGACATCGAATTCCAGTTTGGTATCACAAGGAAACAAAAGAAATTTATTGCGAAGTTGAACCGCCAAAAGATTTGGAAAATTGGGTGCAGGAAACAGATGTTCTCGATACTTGGGCTTCAAGTTGGCTTTGGGCTCAAGATGTTTTTACTTCGGATGAAGAATTGGCTTATTATTATCCAACAGATTTGTTGGTAACTGGTCCAGATATTATCTTTTTTTGGGTTGCGAGAATGATTATGGCGGGAATGCATTTTCGAGATGAAAGAACTTCGGCGGAGCAGAAAATTCCATTCAAAGATGTTTATTTTACAAGCATAATTCGCGATTCGCTTGGTAGGAAAATGAGCAAATCGCTCGGAAATTCCCCAGATCCGATTGATGTTATTCAAGAATTTGGCGCCGACGCTCTTCGTTTTACAATTACTTACATTGCTCCACTTGGGCAAGATGTTCTTTTCAGCACAGATAAATGCGAATTAGGAAGAAATTTTGCAAACAAGATTTGGAATGCTGGAAGATTTTTGTTGATGAACACGGAGAACATTTCGATAAATAAAAATCTAATAGATAAACACACCGATTTTGCAGATGAATGGATAAACTCAAGATTTAAATCAACAATTGAAAATCTGGAATCTGCTCTCGATTCATTTGATATTACTGGTGCAACTAAAATTATCTATTCTTTTGTTTGGAATGATTTCTGCGATTGGTACGTTGAAATTGTAAAAAAACGTCTTTATAATTCTGAAGATGAGGTAAAATCTGCGGTTTTGACTCGTTCGCTTGCTTTGTTCGAAGATATTCTGAAGCTAATTCATCCATTTATGCCGTTTTTATCAGAAGAACTTTGGCATTTGGTTGAAACACGAAATGAAAAGGAAAGCATTTCTACACAGGATTTTCCAAAATCGGAGAAATATCAACAGAATTTGCAAGCAGAAAACGATGTTAAGTTTTTGCAAGAAATTGTAACTGCAATTCGGAATATTCGCGGCGAGCTAAATATTCCACCTTCAACAAAAATTAGTATTGTTATCAAAAGCGAATCGATTTCAAATTCTGTGGCTGATTATATAAAATCGCTTGTTCGAGTTGAAAATATTACAATCTCAAAATCAGCTGAAAAACCACCAAAATCGGCTTCGGCTGTTGTAAAATCTGCTGAAATATTTATTCCGCTCGAAGGAATTGTAAATCTTGAAGCAGAAAAAGAGAGAATTGAAAAAGAAATTCAACGTCTCGAAAGTGGATTGAAAGGTGTAAATAGCAAGTTGTCGAACGAAAAATTTGTCGCAAATGCTCCAACTGATGTTGTAGAAAAAGAAAAAGTTAAAAAATCAGAATGGGAAGAAAAAATCACTAAATTAAAAGCATTTCTAAAGGAATTGAATTAGTGGAAACAAAAGCTGGTTATGTAACAATTCTTGGATTTCCAAATGTTGGAAAATCGACATTGTTAAATTCAATTATAGGACAAAAACTTTCCATTGTTTCGGCAAAGCCGCAAACTACACGAAAAAGGATTTTGGGAATTTTATCTGACGAAAGCTCGCAAATAATTTTTCTTGATACACCTGGAATTTTGGAGCCGAATTATCTTTTGCAAGAAAAATTGGTAGATTTTATCAACATTTCAGTAATTGATGCCGATATTTTTATCCTTTTAATTGATGTTACAGAAGATATTTCATCTGTTTTCACCAATAATGTTGTCCGAAAAATTATTAATTCCGAAAGCCCACTTTTTATAGTTCTAAACAAAATTGATTTGATTAATCAAGAAAAATTGCAACTAATTTTCAACCAAATTTCAGAAATGCAAATTCGAGGAAAAATAATCCCGATTTCAGCAAAAAATAATTTTGGTACAACCGAATTACTTGAGCAAATCAAACTTGAATTACCAATTCATCTAAAATTTTTCCCAGATGACCCACTTTCTGATGAAACAGAGAGATTTTTTGTCTCGGAAATTATTCGGGAGAAAATTTTCGAAAATTATCAGGACGAAATTCCATATAGTACTGAAGTTATAATTGAAGATTTTCGTGAAAAAGAAAACCGAAAGGATTACATTCTTGCATCAATAATTATTGAACGTGATTCTCAAAAACCAATAATCATTGGGAAAAAAGGTGCGGCTATTAAAAAACTTGGAGAATTATCACGAAAATCTATCGAGGAATTTCTGGAACGACCAGTATTTTTGGAACTGAATGTAAAAGTGCGAAGCAAGTGGCGAAGTAACCCAAATCTTCTTAAATCTTTGGGGTACGATATTAGTGAATAAAGAAACTTTACTAAAATATAAAAGTGAGTTAGTCTTAATTTTAATTACAGTTTTCTGGGGAGCAACTTTCATTATTGTCAAAAAATCACTTTTACAAACTTCGCCCGCATTATTTTTAGCATCCCGATTTACGATTTCAACTATCGTTTTATTACCAATTTTCATCAAATATAAAACACAAATTACGGTGAATGTTTTCCGCAAATCGTTAATTCTTGGATTTTTGTTGTGGTTGGGAATGTTTCTCCAAACTATTGGATTGCAATATACAAGTGCGACAAAATCTGGTTTTTTTACAAATACTTCAGTTATTTTTATCCCAATATTTCAGTTGATAATAGAAAAAAGACGACCAACAAATGGCACTTTGCTTGGTATATTTTTCGTGATAATTGGTATTTTATTTCTTTCGAGTGGCGGAAATTCTGTTTTTACTTTCCTCCAAGATATTAGTAAAAATTTCAATTTTGGCGATTTCGTAACTTTGTTAAGTGCAATTCCGTTTGCCTTGTTCATTGTTTTGCTGGATAACTATTCAAAATCAGTGAATATGTGGTTGCTTGTTTTTCTTCAAATTGTAACTGTGGCAATTTTTAGTATTTTGATTGCGATAATCTTTCAAGTAACAAACTACGAAATCGTGAAAATCAGTTTTACAAAGGAATTTGTAATATCAATATTATATTTGTCAATAATTGGAACAGTTTTTAACACAATTTTAATGACGAAATTTCAAAAAAATGTAACTCCAGCAAAAGCGGGAATTATCTATTCATTCGAGCCAGTTTTCGCCGCACTTTTTGCATTCATCTTCGCTGATGAAAGAATTTCAACATTTGGATATTTTGGAGGTGTGTTGATTTTTTTGGGATTAATTATTTCAGAATCTTACGAAAATATTAGTGAAAAATGGAAAGCAAGAAAGTTAGAGCAGAGATAGTTGTATCTGGTTTGGTTCAAGGTGTTGGTTTTCGGTATTTCGTTTATAACGAGGCAACAAAATTGAATATTAATGGTTATGTCCAGAATCTTTATACAGGCGATGTTTATGTAGTAGTTGAAACTGAAGAATATTTAGTGAAAACTTTGGTAGAAAAACTGAAAATAGGCAATTCGAGGTCGCGAGTAAAAGATGTTTTTGTTTCATATAAAGAATTGAAAAACGAATTCACAAATTTTAGGATAAAGTATTATGAATAAAATTAGAATTGGTTACGGGTATGATGTTCATCAGTGGGCGGAAAACAGAAAATTAGTAATTGGTGGAACTGAAATTCCATTCGAAAAAGGTTTGCTTGGGCATTCGGATGCAGATGTTTTGCTTCACGCAATTTCAGATGCTTTACTCGGAGCTTTGGCTTTGGGCGATATTGGATTGCATTTTCCAGATACTTCGCAAGAAAATAAGGATATTGATAGCAAAATAATTCTGTCAAAATCTTATGAAATGGTGAAGGAAAATGGATTTGTTCTTGGAAATATTGATTCCACAATTGTAATGCAACGACCAAAATTACGGTCATATATTGACGAAATGAGAGCAAAAATATCCGATGTGCTTGCTTGCGATATTTCTCAAATTTCCATAAAAGCAACAACATCCGAAAAACTCGGCTTTGTCGGGCGAGAAGAAGGCGTAGAAGCTTTTGCAAGTGTTTTAATTTATAAATATTAGAATTAGCAAACACTTATCTATCACTTTTTACTTGGATTAGCATAAATTTTGATAAAGATTTCGTAATTTTACATTCCATAAAATGTGATTTGGAAGCGAGATGAAACTATCAGAAATTTTAACACCCAATTTTATTTTTACTGACCTTGAATATAAAACCAAAGATGAAGCAATAATTTCCTTGCTAAAAAAATTAGACGGCAACCCATCTTTAAGTGATATTCCCAAAATAACACAAGAAGTTCTTGATAGGGAAAAAATTCTTTCAACGGGAGTTGGTAACGGTTTTGCTATTCCACATGCAAAATCTGCATATATTAATGGTTTCGTGTTAGTTTTTGCAAAATTAAAAACTCCAATTGAATTTCAATCGCACGATGGAAAACCAGTTGATTTAATTTTTTTACTTCTCGGAAAAGAAACAATGGTAACTGACCACATCAAATTGTTAAGCAAAATCTCTCGCTTAATGAATAACGATGAATTCAGAAAGAAAATCGGCTCAGCAACAAATTCCAATGAAATATTTGAAATAATTAAAGAAGAAGAAAGTTAAGGATTATTGAATTGATTAAAGCAATAAAAGGAACAAAAGATACTTTTTCACCCGAAATTGAAAAATGGCATTTTCTTGAAGATAACGTTAGAATTATTCTCGAAAATTTTAATTATACTGAAATTAGAACTCCAATATTTGAGGAAACATCTCTTTTTTCTCGCGGAATCGGAGAAAATACCGACATTGTTGGCAAAGAAATGTACTCATTTATAGATAAAAGTGAAAATAACGTTACACTAAAACCAGAAATGACAGCTTCCGTAATGCGTTCTGTAATTGAACATTCATTGCACAGAAATAAACCACTAAATAAATTTTATTACATTTCTCCAATGTTCAGGCAAGAACGACCACAAGCTGGACGTTTGCGTCAGTTTCATCAATTTGGAGCGGAAGTTTTGGGAAGCAATTCTCCATATTTAGATGCTGAAATGATAATAATGCCTTATATGATTTTATCCAATCTCGGACTTGAGAATTTCAAAGTGAAAATTAATTCACTTGGCACACCACAATCAAGAGAAAAGTACAAAATAATTCTTAAAGAATATCTTACGGATAAATTTGAAGAATTGAGCGAGGAAAGTAAACGAAGATTTGAAACAAACATTTTACGAATTTTTGACAGCAAACTTGAGCAAGATATTCAGATAATGAATAACGCTCCAAAATTGTTAGATTATCTTTCTGAAGAAGACTTAAATCATTTTGAAACGGTAAAAAATATTCTTGAAAACACGCAAATAGATTTTGAAATTGATACAAAACTCGTTCGTGGTTTGGATTATTATACACACACAACTTTTGAGATAGTTAGTGAAAGTGTTGGAGCACAATCGGCATTACTTGGCGGTGGAAGATACAATTTACTTTCGAAACAACTTGGTGAGGACGAAATTCCCGCAGTTGGATTTGCCGCTGGAATGGAAAGAATTTTGCTTGCAATGACAAACGAAAAATTATTTAATGAAGAAGAACAACCAAAAATTCCACTTTATGTTGTTCGCCTTTCAGAAGACGTAACTGCACAGGCATTCAATCTTGCACTTTTATTTAGAATGGACGGAATTATTACGGAAGTTGATTACCTAAATAGAAGTGTAAAAGCACAAATGCGAGAAGCAAATAGACTCGGAGCAAAATTTACTTTGCTTGTTGGAGGCGAAGAATTTCAAAACGAAAAGATAATTCTAAAAAAAATGGAAACAGGCGAATCTGAAGAATTTTCAATTGACGATACTGATGGAATTCTGAATTTAATTAGCAAATCAGAATACGAAGATGAGATTGAAGAATGAGAATAATTTTTGGTCGAAAACCAGTTCTGGAAGCAATAAATTCAGGCGAAAAGATTGAAAATATACAAATTGCTTATGGACAGAAAAATCCAATAATCGATGCAATAATTGTAGCGGCTAGAAAAAACAACATAAAAATATCGCAATTATCACCACAAAAATTTCAAAGTTATGAATCTGAAGGAAACACACAAGGTGTAGTTGCAATTGTGCAAGATTTCAAATTCTATGAAATAGATGAAATTCTCGATTCTATTCATGAAAATGAAATTCCTTTTTTACTTGTTTTGGATTCTATTCAAGATACCCACAACTTGGGAGCAATTTTCCGCACAGCTGAAACCGCAGGAGTTCATGGAATTATTATGACAATTAACAATTCCGCTCCAATAAATGCAACTGTCGAAAAAACATCAGCTGGAGCAATTTCATATTTAAAAATTGCAAAAGTTGGAAATTTAAAGCGAGCAATTGATGAACTAAAAGAAAGGAATATTTGGGTAGTTGGCTCAAGTCTGAATACTAATAAAAATTATACAGATTACAATTTTCGGTTTCCAACAGCAATTGTTGTGGGAAATGAAGAAAAAGGAATAAGAAAATTAACAGCAAATAGCTGCGATGACTTGATTAAAATAGAAATGTGCGGTAAATTGCAGTCGTTAAATGTTTCTGTTGCAACGGGCATACTACTTTACGAAGTTGTTCGGCAAAGAAAACATAAATGATTTACAGAAAAGTTTGAAAAGTGAATTATTATTGGGGCTATAGCTCAGTTGGGAGAGCGCTTGAATGGCATTCAAGAGGCCAGCGGTTCGAACCCGCTTAGCTCCACAAAAATCTAACCTTCGTGATATTTTCTCGAAGGTTTTTTTTTTTTTTGAATTTAAGATTTTTTTCATTCTCAAAATATTATAAAAAAAGACGGCAAAGAGCCGTCTTTGATTGCTTAAACTTATAAATCCTGACTAAAAAACCAGTTTATTGTTGTTTTTCTACAACAAAAATTCCATCTTCCAATCCAGAATTAACAATATAACTTTCAACTGTTAAATCAAATGATTGTCCAGCGACTGATTGCGAAATAGATGCAGGGAATTTATAGCCGTTAAAATCTTTGTATTCGCCATAAACAATTGTTGTTGTAAACTGTCCTTGTTCGGTGTTGCGAGTTGAAATTTCCTGAAGTTTTAGTCCAGTTGAAATATCATAATATTCGGTAGTTACGTTATTTTTTGGTTTAATTACATCAATTTTATATGCTTTTTTGCCGTTTACTTCTTCGATACCAACAAGTTTTAGTTCAATTCCCAATTCTTTAGCACGAAGTAACGGATTCATTTCCGATTCAATTTTCATTGTTTCTAATTCTTCGCCTTCGAGAATCTTTTCTCCTTGCATTCCTGAAACCATTGCATTTTTCCCATCAAATTTTTGGATTTGTTGCATAATTCCCAAGTCGAGCAAAAAGTAAAATTTGTTTGGGAATTTTCTGGAAATTGAAATTTCGAGATCGTAACCTTGTACATTTCCTTTCATTATCACTTGTTCATCTTTTATTTGTGATATTTTTTCTTTTCCGCCAATTGCTTCATAATATTTATCAACAATTTGTTCGGCTGTAATATCAGCTGGCAGAATTTTTGCTGAAATATCAACTTCGTTTCCGTAAGTGTCGTAATAATTAATTTTTCCATTTGGGGAAAGTTTTTTTAGATTTGTCCCGATTTGTTCGTTGCTTCCAACAACAATTAAGTGAATTTTACCAGGGTCAAAATATTTTTTTGAAACCGCTTGAACATCTTCAGCCGTCACTTTTTCAATCTTTTCGAGATATGTTTCATAAAAATCGGCTGGCAAATTGTATTTTGCAATATTTATAGCAAATTTTGCAATTGTTTCGGGTTGTTCTAATGACAAAGCAAAATTTCCAATCATATATTTTTTAATTGCATCAAGCTCTTTTGCACTAACTAATTCATTTCTCATTTTCTTCATTTCGGAAAGAATTTCGGAAAGTGAGCTATCTGTGACGCTATTTCTTACTTCGCACGAAATATCCAACGAACCCATTAATTCATCTTGCATTAAAGAAGAACGAATTCCATAAGTGAAACCGTGTTTTTCACGCAAATTTAGATTTAATCGCGAAGTAAAACCGCCTCCCAAAATTGAATTTGCAACTTTTGCGGCAAACAAATCTTTGGAATCTTGCTTTAATTTTAGCGGAGTTGCCACGTGAATTACAGACTGAACTGCGTTTGGTCTATCAACAATTGAAACTTTTCTAACGAATGGTTGTCGAGCAAATTCGAAATCAGATTTTGTAACTTCGCCTTTTTGCCATTTTGCGAGATATTTATTTACCAACTTTTCAGCTTGATTTTTATTGATATCGCCAACAATTGCAAGATAAGTTACATTTGGGATGAAGTTGTTTTTATAGAAAGTTTTCACATCATCTAAAGTTATTGATTTCACAGTTTGTTCGGTTTTGTTTTCTCCATAAGGAGAATTTTTACCGAATATCAAAGAATTTGTAACTTTTGAAGCAATTGAATTTGGTTCAGCTTCTTCAGATTTTAATCCCGAAACTGCTTGTTTTTGTAATTTTTCCAATTCAGATGGTTCAAATTTTGCATTTAGAATAACATCTGACAAAATTGAAAAATAATCTTCTGTGTATTTTGAAAGAACGCTTCCGCTAATTTCACGAGAAGAAGAATTTATATTCGCCCCAATAAAATCAACACTTTCGTCAATTTCCGATTTGGATTTTGATTCAGTTCCAGTTCCAATTAATCCGCCAACAATTTCAGATAATCCAGCTTTTTCTCCTTCAACCGAAAATGGGTAATCAAAATCGAACGAAAAAGTAACTTTTGGTATTTTGTGATTTTCCACCACAAACACTTTCAGTCCATTTTCAAGAGTAAAAGATTCAGCTTTGCCGATATTAATTTTGGGAGCAATCCCAGGTTTTGGCGGATTTGTTCTATCAACTTGTGCAAACATTGAAATAAAAACTAAAGTGCTAAACAATAAGAATTTTATGTTTTTCATTTTTTCTCCTAATTCTTTTGTGCAGATTTTGGTAAATAATGCAAAACTACTCTTCCATTAAGATTGAGATATTTTTTTGCTACATCTTGAATTTGTTGCGGAGTTACTGCAAGATATTTATCAATTTCAGTATTTATCAAATTTGCATCATCAAAATAGACGTGATAATTTGCGAGTGCTTCTGCAATTCCTACTTGAGTTGAAGTTTGTTCAACAAAATTTGAAATAACTTGATTTTGCAATTTTTGGAAAGATTTTTCATCCATTATGTTAGATTGAACGTAATTGATAATAGAATCCATCTGATGTTGTAAATCTTGCACCGAAGTCCCCATATTTGCAATTGAGAATATCAAAAATTGACCTTCATCTTCCATTGGCAAAGGAAATGCTCCAGTAAAAACGGCGGATTGCTTATCATCAACCAACGCTTTTCTTAGAATTGAGCTTTTCCCTTGAGAAAGATAAGTTGTAAGCATTTCGAGTGCATAAAAATCCGCAGTTCCTTGTGGTGCAATTCTATAAGATTGAATTACAGCAGGAAGTTGAATATTATCATAAACTGTATCTTGAATTACCTTTGTTAGTGGTGGTTCAACTACATTTGGGATATTCATTTTTCTGTTTCCTTTTGGAATTTCAGAAAAATAAGTTTCTATCAAATTTTTTGCTTCTTCGATTTTGATATCTCCAGCAATTGATAAAGTTGCGTTGTTTGGAACGTAGTAAGTTTTGTAAAATTCCATAAATTCATCAATTGTGGCTTGGTCAATATATTGATCAGAACCAATTGGCGTCCATTGATAAGGATGAACTGAATAAGCTCGCTTGAATGTTTCTTCTAAAATTGAGCCGTAAGGTTGATTATCTAAACGTTGCTTTTTTTCTTCTTTTATTACTTTTCTTTGAGTTTCAACTCCAATAGAATCAATTTGAAGATGGAGCATTCTTTCAGATTCAAGCCAAAGTGCTAACCCAAGTTGGTTTGAAGGAAGAATTTCGTAATAAAATGTTCTATCAAACGAAGTGTTTGCGTTCAAGTTTCCCCCATTTCCTTGAACAAATTGAAAATATTCGCCTCTTGGAATATTTTTTGAACCTTCGAACATTAAATGTTCGAAAAAATGTGCAAATCCAGTTCTATCGGACCGTTCATTTTTAGAGCCGACATGATAAAGAACTGAAACTGCTACAATTGGAGTTGAGTTATCTTGATGTAAAATAACGTGCAACCCATTTGGTAAATCATATTCTTCGAATTCAATTTTGTTTTTTTGAGCTGAAATCGTAAGAAAAGTGCTAATTAGCAAAAATGCCAATAAACCATATCGATTCATAATTATCCTTTTATTTTATTAAAATGTGATGAGTTTGACAATTTTTTTAGAATTTTGTTCTTAAAAAATTTAGTTTCTAAAGAAAAAAGAAAGTAACCAAAAAAAGGCAGTAAGAAAAATTGAGCCAAAAAGATTTAACCAAAATCCTTTTTTTAACATCATTTTTAGTGAGCGATGTTCACTACTTGCATAAACAAGCATATTTGCTGTTGTTGCAATTGGTGTCATAAAAGCAGAGCCAGCGGCAATAGTTACGGCGAGAAGTGAAATAAACAATTTCCATTCGGGTATATTTGGAATACTGAGCAAAATTGTAGAAAAGATTAGAACAATTGTTGTATTGTTCATTATTTCGGTTAAAAATATAGTTAAGAAAATTAGAATAAAAAGTAGATAAATAAAGCCAACGTTTATTGGGATAATTCCCTTCAGATTATTTCCAAGACACTGAATTAAAGTTCCATCAATAACTTTAGTGGCTGGATTATCGCCCCAAGTTATTGAAACAATAAACACAACCGAAATCACAATTACAAATAAAAACCCAGAATAAGGTAAGTCGAATAATATTTTGTTTAACGAAACAAATGAATACGGGTTTTTCTTGCGAAAATCTATAAAATTAGAATCAACTCGCTGAAAAATTAGACTATCATAAATGTTGGCAATAAAATTATCCGTTCTTTCAATGGAATTAGTAAACTTGCCCGATTTATTGTTTTCTTTGATAAATTGATTGTAAATAATTAATGGGAAAGTAAAAATAGTCGCAATAAGAAGGTTCAGATTAAAAACAAGTGTTTCAAAATCTCTTTTTTTGCGAGGATGAAGAAATGCCAAAAAAATAACTACAAGTAGAAAAGTGATAAAAAATAAATCGAGTAGATTTCTTCCGCTCGGAGAATTAAAATCAAAAAGGAATTTGATTGCCGAGAGAAAAATCAAAATACTTGTCGCAAAAGCAAAAAATAGCAGATATTTTTTAGCTTTTTTGGGGGTAATTCCACTCAAGTCGAATTGAATTTCAATTCTATCTTTCGACAATTTTTTTGCACTTCCTAAAATGTACTTTGAAATTAATAAGAAAACAAATGAACCAGGAATTCCAACAATCAACCAAGTGAAAAAGCTAACATATTCTTTTCCCGCAATTTGATTTGCTTCGATTAATCCAATAAAAACAAAATTAAGAGGCGAGCCAACCAAAGAACCCATTCCGCCAATATTTGCACCATAAATTAAAGCCAACATTAGTAAGTTGAGATGTTCTATGTTGTCTTCTTTTACGTTTTTTGATAAATAATTTACAATTGGCAAAAGCGAGAGAACAACTACTGTATTTGGGAAAAATAACGACATTCCATACGACAGAAACAGAATAAACGAAATAAGTGTGGAAAAATTGAAATGATGCTTTCTTAAAAGATAATCAATGTAGAAAAGGTGAGTTTTAGAATCTATAATAATTCGATTAATTAAATATGAAGCAAGAATAATTACAACACTTTGAATTAAATCCATTTTCTTTTTTCTGATTTTTTGTCTGATAAAATAAGAAAATGTTAGCCAATCTTTCTCAATAAAGAATAAAAAGGCAACTTAAAATCGTCATTTTAGTGTTTCTTTCCTTATTTTTGCTTTCATTTTTAAGGAGAATTTGATGAAATTCAATAAACGTTCGCACACAGCTGGAGAACTTCGCATACAAAACGAATCAAACGAAGTGGTTTTAAATGGTTGGGTGAATTCCCGCAGAGATTTGGGGAATTTGATTTTTATAACTATTCGCGATAGATATGGAATTACACAAGTTGTGTTTGAGCCAACTGAAAACAATTCAGAGTTGATGGAATTAGCAAAAAAAATTAGATTGGAATTTGTAATTTCGGTCGAAGGAAAAGTGAGAAAACGTCCCGCCGAAATGGTGAATTCCAAAATGGAAACGGGTGAAATTGAAGTTGTTGCCGAAAAGTTGGTAATTCTAAATGAAGCAGAAACGCCGCCATTTCCAATTACAGATAAAGTTGATGCGAGCGAAGAATTGCGTTTGCAATATCGATATTTAGATTTACGCCGCAAAGAAATGCAACAAAATCTTTTGCTCCGCCACAAAATGTACCAAATTGTCCGCCGATATTTTGATTCCCAGAATTTTATTGAAGTCGAAACCCCAATTTTGATGAAAAGTACGCCCGAAGGTGCGCGGGATTATCTTGTGCCAAGCAGAATCCACAAAGGAAAATTTTATGCACTTCCGCAATCACCGCAAACATACAAACAATTACTGATGGTTTCGGGATTCGATAGATATTTTCAGATAACAAAATGCTTTCGAGATGAAGATTTGCGAGCAGATCGCCAACCAGAATTTACACAAATTGACGTGGAAATGTCGTTTGTAGATGTTCCCGATATTTTTGAAATTGTTGAAAATCTGATGAAAATTCTTCTATCTGAAATAAAAAATTATGATTTACAACTTCCTCTTCCTCGTTTGTCTTATGATGAAGCGATGGAAAAATATGGAAGCGATAAACCAGATTTGCGATTTGATATGGAAATTATTCATCTGAACGAGATTGTGAGAAATTCAGAATTTAAGGTTTTTCAGGATTTTCACGAAAAAGGTGTGATTGGGGCATTGCTTGTAAAAAATGCTGCACATTTCTCCCGAAAGCAAATAGATAATCTTACAGAATTTGTGAAAAAACAAGGAGTTGGTGGACTTGCTTGGGCAAAAATCACCGAAGAAGGTTTTACATCGCCAATTTCAAAATTCTTAACCGAAGCTGAAATGTTTTCAATTAAACAAGAAATGAACGCAAATATTGGAGATTTAATTCTGATAGTTTCAGCAGAAAAAGATAAATCACTAAAAGCTCTTGGGAATTTGCGTCTTGAACTTGCTAAACAATTAAATTTAATTAAACCAGATTCAAAACCAGCACTACTTTGGGTAACTGATTTTCCGCTTTTTGAGTGGGACGAAGAAACTCAGCGTTTTTATGCAATGCATCATCCATTTACTTCACCAAAAATTGAAGATTTAGATAAGTTGGAATCGAATCCTGGCGAAGTAAAAGCAAGAGCTTATGATTTGGTTATGAACGGAAGTGAAATTGCAGGCGGAAGTATAAGAATTCACAACTCGGAATTGCAAGCAAAAATGTTCAAAGCGTTGGGAATTTCGGACGAAGAAGCACAAATGAAATTTGGCTTTTTGATGAATGCTTTCAAATTTGGAGCACCACCACACGGAGGAATTGCTTTTGGATTCGATAGGCTCGCAATGATTTTTGCAGAAAGAGATTCAATTCGCGATGTAATTGCTTTTCCAAAAACATCGAGTGCAATGTCGCTAATGGACAATTCGCCTTCGCCTGTTGATGAATCGCAATTGAAAGAATTACATATTAAAATTAGTGATTAATTGTAAATTTTTACAAAATAGAATAGGAAAACTAAATGGCTTTTAATTTAAGAAACAGACACTTTCTAAAATTACTCGATTTTACACAAGAAGAAATTCGATTTTTAATCGATTTATCAAAAAATCTTAAAGCAGCTAAATATGGCGGATATGAAGAACAAAAACTTAAAGGGAAAAATATTGCCCTTATTTTTGAAAAAACTTCAACTCGAACACGATGTGCTTTTGAAGTTGCAGCACACGACCAAGGAGCACACGTAACTTATCTTGGACCAAGTGGTTCGCAAATCGGACACAAGGAATCGATGAAAGATACAGCTCGAGTTCTTGGCAGAATGTACGATGCAATTGAATATCGTGGATTTGGACAAGAAATTGTTGAAGAATTGGCACAATTTGCGGGCGTTCCAGTTTGGAATGGCTTAACAGATGAATTCCATCCAACACAAATTCTTGCTGATTTTATGACAATGGAGGAATCAAGCGGGAAAAATCTAAAAAATATTTCATTCGCATATTTGGGCGATGCTCGAAATAATATGGGAAATTCGCTTTTAATTGGCGGAGCAAAAATGGGAATGGATGTTCGTCTTGTTGCACCAAAATCTTTTTGGCCAACTAAAGAATTAATTGCAAAAGCTCGCGAAATTGGTGAAAAATCTGGCGCTACAATTACTCTTTCTGAAAATGTTAAGGAAGGTGTAAAAGGCGTTGATTTTCTTTACACTGACGTTTGGGTTTCGATGGGCGAGCCAGCTTCAGCTTGGGAAGAACGAATTAATTTGATGAAGCCTTATCAGATAAATATGGCTGTGATCAAAGCAACTCAAAATGAAAATGTGAAGTTTATGCATTGTTTGCCAGCTTTTCACAACAAAGAAACAAAAGTTGGAAAAGATATTTTTGAAAAGTACGGAATGGATGGACTTGAAGTAACGGAAGAAGTTTTTGAGTCAGAATATTCCATAGTTTTCGATGAAGCAGAAAACAGAATGCACACAATTAAAGCTGTGATGGTTGCAACTCTTGGGAATTAATAAAAAAATCACCTTGTAAATCCACAAGGTGATTTTCATTCATCATTATTTACTAAGGTTAAATTGTTGCTATTTGAGTTATTCTTTTATTCTTTTTTCTAATTTTTGAAATAATAATATTCTCAATTTCATCTTTTATGTAATCGTAAATTTTGCCCCCTTTTTTCTTTAGATTTAAATAATTTTCATAGATATTCATCGTTAAAATTATTCTTCTATTTGGGCATTCTAATTCGCCGTGCAAGTGAGAACCAATTTCCTTGAAACCCAAAACACGAGTGTGAAAATTATATGGAGAAGTTTCTTCGCCTTCGAAAACATCAGTAATTAAGTGAGTATAATCTCGTTCGATTACTTCTTTTATTGATGCTTTCATTAAACTTAAAGCAATTCGGAAATTTTTTCGATATTCTTTCAAAATCATAAATCTTCCAACTTCAACAAAACGACCGCTTTGTTGAATTTCTGAAATATCGATGTTTTTGTTCAAAGTAACTTGATAATTTTTTGGCAATTCCAAAGGCGGATCGTAAAACAAACGTAGTAAACCGACTGGAATTTCATCAAAATAAGCAATAAACCAAGAATATTGCGGCGAGTTTATTGTTTCTTTTGGAATATGTTTATCTGGATAATGAATCCATTTCTTTTCATCCATAAAAACGGTTTTCATTATATTTATTGCAGATTTTCGTTGGAATTCGTTTTCGATTTTCCTTGTTGTGATTTTCATATCAACCTAAAAAAATGTGTATTCAAATTAATAGGTTGAATGTTAGTAAAAGTTTAATCCAATATTAATTGTAAATTACTAAAAGTTAATTTTGAAACTCGAATTAGCTTTTTTGAATAAAATATTCATTAAAAATATTGTTTATACAAATAAATTAAAAAACGTTGGAATTAGCTTTCGATTTATTAAATTTAAGAAAATAGGAGAAAATTATGAGTTTTAATTATGATAAAATGACTATAAAAGCACAAGAGTCAATTCAAGATGCTGTGGAAATTGCACAAAGTTATTCAAATCAGATAGTTGACCCGATTCATATTCTTGCAGCTTTGGTGCAAGACAAAGAGAGTATTGCGGTTTCAATAATTCACAAAATTGGTGCAGATTTAAAGTCAATTCAATTGAAATTGGCTGAAGAATTAGAACGTTTGCCTAAAGTTGACGGAGCAAAAATCGGCAACCAACGAATGTCGCAAGCAACCGCAAAATTGCTCGACAATTCTGTAAAATATGCTGACAATCTGAAAGATGAATTTGTTGCTTCTGAACATATATTTTTAGCTTTGAGCGAACAAACTGATTCAACAGGAAAATTGCTTAATCAATTTGGGATAAATACAAACTCGATTCTAAAAGTTCTGCAAGATATTCGTGGTAATCAACGAATCACAAATCCAAATGCAGAAGATACTTATCAAGCATTGGAAAAATATGGTAAAAATCTGAACGATCTTGTTCGGAAAGGAAAACTTGACCCTGTAATTGGTCGAGATGAAGAAATTCGCAGAGTTTTGCAAGTTTTATCACGAAGAACCAAAAATAATCCCGTTTTAATTGGAGAACCTGGAGTTGGAAAAACGGCAATTGCCGAAGGAATTGCACATCGAATTGTTAATGGAGATGTTCCAGAAAATCTGAAAACTAAATCGATAATTTCACTTGATTTGGGTTCACTTGTGGCTGGGGCTCAGTTTCGCGGACAATTTGAAGAAAGAATCAAAGCTGTGATAAAAGAAGTTCAAGCAAAAAACGGCGAAGTAATTCTATTCATTGACGAAATTCATCAACTTGTTGGAGCTGGCAAAACAGATGGAGCAATGGACGCTGCAAATATTCTTAAACCTGCACTTGCACGTGGTGAACTTCACACAATTGGAGCAACAACATTAAAGGAATATAAAAAATATATCGAAAAAGATTCTGCTTTGGAACGCCGATTTCAGCCAGTTTTGGTAAATGAACCAAATCTTGAAGATGCAATTTCAATTTTACGTGGATTAAAAGAAAAGTACGAAATTCACCACGGAGTTCGAATTACAGATTCTGCAATTATTTCCGCTGTACAACTTTCCTCAAGATATATTGCCGATAGATTTTTGCCCGATAAAGCGATTGATTTGGTGGACGAAGCCGCTTCGAGATTGAGAATTCAGATAAATTCGATGCCCGAAGAATTGGATAATATCGAACGAAAAGTTAAACAATTGGAAATTGAACGCGAAGCACTGAAACGGGAGTCTGACGAAAAATCTATTCAAAGATTAGAAGAATTACAAATCGAATTATCTGAATTTGAAGAAAAGAGAAATTCCTTGAAAGCACAATGGGAAGTTGAAAAATCCCAAATTCAAAAAATTAGAACAATTAAATCTGAAATAGAAAAAGCCAAAGTCGAAGCTGAAAATTTTGAACGAAATGGCGATTTTGGGAAAGTCGCAGAAATTAGATATGGGAAAATAAATGAACTTCAAAGGGATTTAGAAATTGAAACAAAATATTTATCTGAAATTCAGCAGTCAAAAAAATTATTGAAAGAAGAAGTTGATTCAGAAGATATTGCCCAAATTGTTGCAAAATGGACGGGAATTCCATTAAGCAAAATGTTGGAAACTGAACGCGAAAAATTAGTCCGCTTGGAAGATGAACTACATACGCGAATTATCGGACAAGATTTGGCGGTTTCTGCAGTTGCAAATGCAGTTCGCCGCTCGCGAACAGGTTTGCAAGATGAAAATCGTCCTATTGGCTCATTCATTTTTATAGGAACAACTGGTGTTGGAAAAACTGAACTTGCACGAACTTTGGCGGAATTTCTATTTGACGACGAAAAAGCAATGATTAGAATTGATATGTCGGAATATATGGAAAAGCATTCAGTTTCAAGATTAATTGGAGCACCTCCAGGTTATGTTGGTTACGAAGAAGGCGGACAATTAACCGAAGCAGTTCGTCGCCACCCATTTTCTGTTCTTCTTTTAGATGAAATAGAAAAGGCACATCCTGACGTGTTTAATATTCTTCTTCAAGTGCTTGATGAAGGGCGATTAACCGATAATCAAGGTCGCACTGTTGATTTTAAGAATACAATAATAATTATGACATCAAATTTGGGTTCGCATTTAATACAAAATAGATTACGAGATTTTACAGAAGCAAATGCCGAAAAGATTTATTTCGAGCTTGAAAATGAAATAAGTGATTTACTAAAACAAACTATTCGTCCCGAGTTCCTCAATAGAGTTGATGAAATAATTCTTTTCAAACCGCTACTTAAAAATGAAATTTATCAGATTATTGATATTCAATTGAAAAAATTGAAAAAACAATTGGCTGAAAAGGAAATTGAGATTGAATTAACAGAAGAGGCAAAGAATTTTATTTTGGAACTTGGTTACGATGTTTCTTTTGGGGCAAGACCACTAAAACGAGTAATTCAAAATTACATTTCAAACAAGTTAGCAACTGAAATATTATTAGGAAGAATTGGAAATGGTGATGAAATTTTAGCGGATATTTCTGAAACGAAAGATAGTTTGGTGTTTCGAAAAAGATGATTTTCTAATCTATTTCAAATTTGAAATAGCTACAAAATTTTTCAAAAACCTTCAAAAGATTATTCCTTTGAAGGTTTTTAGAAAAAATACTTAATGAAATCTTAAATTGCGTCAATTATTGCATTGTAAGTTGCACTTGGTCTCATAGCCTTAGTTGTTAATTCATCATCAAGAAGATAGTAACCTCCAAGATTTTGAGCTTTTCCTTGTGCTGCAAGCAATTCTGCTACAATTTTCTCTTCGTTTTCTGCAAGTGATTTTGCTACCTTTGTGAAGCGCTCCTTGTAATCATTATCTTGATTTTGATTAGCCAAAGCTTCAGCCCAATAAAGTGATAAGTAGAATGAAGCACCACGATTATCTATTTCGCCAACTTTTCGTGATGGCATTTTCCCATTTTCAAGATATTTCCCAACGGCAATATCTAATGTTTGAGCGAGCAATTTTGCTTTTGGATTGTTGAATTTGTCAGCAATCATTTCAAAAGATGGAACTAACGCACAATATTCGCCAAGAGAATCCCAACGCAAATGTCCTTCTTTAATAAATTGTTCAACGTGTTTTGGGGCAGAACCACCAGCACCAGTTTCGAATAAACCTCCGCCATTCAACAAAGGAACGATAGAAAGCATTCTTGCACTTGTACCAAGTTCCAAAATTGGGAATAAATCAGTTAGGTAATCACGAAGAATATTTCCTGTAACAGAAATTGTATCTAAACCTTTGCGAACTCTTTCGAGCGTAAATTTCATTGCATCAACTGGTTTTAAGATTTTTATTTCTAAGCCAGTAGTGTCATATTCAGGTAAATATTTATTTACTTTTTTGATTATTTCTAAATCGTGAGCACGGTTTTCGTCGAGCCAGAAAATGGCTGGTGAACCGCTTGCTTTTGCTCGGCTTACTGCAAGTTTTATCCAATCTTTAATTGCTGCATCTTTTGCTTGGCAAGCACGGAAAATATCACCTTTTTCTACAATTTGTTCGAGATAAATATTTCCTTCGGAATCAACAATTTGAACTTTCCCGTTTCCTTTTACTTCAAATGTTTTATCGTGAGAACCATATTCTTCTGCTTTTTGAGCCATTAATCCAACGTTTGAAACATTTCCCATTGTTGCTGGATTGAATTGTCCGTTGCGTTTTGCATCTTCAATAATTTCAGCATAAATTGTTGCGTAGCTTCTATCTGGAATCATTGCTAAAGTGTCTTGCAATTCGTCTTTCATATTCCACATTTTTCCGCCGTCTCGAACAATATTTGGCATTGAAGCATCAATAATAACATCGTTTGGAACGTGAAGATTTGTTTTGCCTTTGCGTGAATCAACAATTGCTAAGTCTGGTTGATTTTCATAAACTTTTGCAATATCTGCAAGAATTTCTTCCTTCTTTTCGGTTGGAAGTTTATCAAGCTTTGAAATTACATCAGCTAAACCAAAATTAACATTTGCTCCAATTTCTTTTAATGAATCAGCGTGTTTATCAAGTGCTTCTTTGAAATAGACATAAACGGCGTGACCAAACATAATTGGGTCAGAAACTTTCATCATTGTTGCTTTTAGATGAAGAGAAAGTAAAACGCCTTCTTTTTTTGCTTCTTCAATTTGTTCTGCATAGAATTTTCGCAAAGAGTTCACGTTCATTCTTGCTGAATCGATAACTTCGCCTTGCAATAAAGGAAGTTTTTCTTTAAGAATTGTAACGTTTCCGTTTTCATCTACAAACTGAATCTTTACATTGTCGGCTTTTGACATTGTCATAGATTTTTCCGAACCGTAAAAATCTCCTTCTTTCATAAAAGCTACTCGAGTTTTAGAACCATTTTCAGGCCAAGGTTTCATCATTTTGTGTGGGGATTTCTGTGCAAATTTTTTTACAGATGCCGCTGGTCGTCTGTCGGAATTTCCTTCACGCAAAACTGGATTTACGGCAGAACCGAGAACCTTTGCAAATCTAAGTTGAAGAGCTTTTTCTTCATCAGTTTTTGGTTCTTCTGGATAATTTGGAATATTGTAACCTTTTTCTTGTAATTCTTTTATTGCAGCTTGAAGTTGAGGAACAGAAGCACTAATGTTTGGTAATTTGATAATATTGGCTTCGGGATTTTGAGTTAACTTACCAAGTTCAGTAAGATAATCAGCAACTTTTTGGTCTTCAGTTAAATTTTCTGGAAAATTTGCTAAAATTCGACCAGAAAGCGAAATGTTTTTTGTCTCAATTTCAATTCCACTTCCTTTTGTGAAAGCTTTTACAATTGGTAATAATGCATAAGTTGCCAAAGCGGGAGCTTCGTCAATTTTTGTCCAAATAATTTTATTTGTCATTTTTTCACCTTTTTTGATTTTTAGAACAATTTGTTCTGAAATTATTAAATTTTGATTTTCAAAGTTAGCAACCTTTAAGTAAAATAGAAAGAAACATTTCTAAGTTGGGTGATATTCTAACGATTTAAGATAATTTTAAAATAAAAAAGGCTATTCCATCTCTGAAATTGCCTTTTTAGTAAAAACAGAATTATTTATAGATTATCACAAATTCTTGGGTCGTCAATTACTTCATATAAAATATTATTTTGATCAATCAAGAAAGGTGGCTCATAATCGATTGAGTTATACCATTCACCATCATATTCCATTTGGAAAATGTAATATTGATTAGTTTCAAGACAAATTGTTGGTAAAACTCCGCTATTAAAGTTTCCAATGTAGAACCAACTGCCGAGAGGGACACCATTTTCAGTAACTTTTTGTGCATAAATTGGAATTCCATTAACAACAACAACACGTGGATTATCAGATTGACTATCGCAAACAACACGAACTGAAAGTGTTACAGGATGAATATTGTCATTAGTTGGAGTAAATTCAACAACAGTTGTATCAGTTGCACAAAGGTTTGGAAGAATTTGTGTGCCAAGCAACTCGGAATAGTCAGTATTCCAAACTTCAATCAAAAACGGTTTGTCTGGTGGGACATATTCAAATGTTCTGTATGGATCAGTTTCATAAACAATTGGATTATACCAAACATAAGCTGATCTATCAAAATTACCAGAGCCAAGTACACTTTCGTAAAACATTTTAGCTCTTACATTTTCGAAACAACCTGTAGTCGATTCAAATTTTATTGTTAAGCCGAAACTGCACCAACTATTTCCAAATAAAAACCAATCTAAATTCCAATATGATAAGTGAGGAATTCCTTTATAAGTAGCTTTTAAACCGGTTTTGCTTTTACCACTTTTTGCAATAGTAACTTCACCTTCATATTTCCATTCCCCTGTATCTTCATTGAAACTCCAAAGAGGAATAACATCTCCAGATGCAACTGGTTGTTCGGTTTCGGGATTAATTACATCTGCAGGAATATCAATATCTAATTGTAAAGTACCGTTTTCAAAAGTTTCAACAGGAGTTCCGTCAACTGTCATCTCTACAGCAACAAACCCAGCAGAAACGAATCCACCTTCTTGCATTTCACCATTTTCATTTTCCACTTCAACTGAAAATCCACCTGGGAAGGCAGTTAAAGCTTCTTGGTCAGTTGGGTTGAAATAAGTTACTGTTGTTTTAATCGTTCCAGAAAGAGCATTTCCGTTTTGGTCTTTCAAGATTGTTCCTTGTGGTAAAGTAATAGTTGCTTGAGAATTGCTTGTATTATCTTCACCTGAAGAGACAACTATTGTTCCACTTGTTCCAGTTGTGTTTGATGAAGTTCCAGTTGTTTCTGTGTTTGAAGCAGTTCCACTGGGCAAATTTGTTAAATTTGTCATAAATATTATAATTGATGCAGCCCCCGTTTTGCTAATTGAAACTGGTTGGCTTGTTGATAAATAACCATCGGCTTGGCAAACTAAATTCACTTTGAATGGGTCTGCTTCACTTGGTACAACGTCATCTTTTATTGCAAAAACAGCTACACCTTGATTACTTGTTAATTCTGATATTTCAACATTTGTTGATGAAATAATTTCTTCTTTTCCATCACCTTCAAATACTACTTCAACAGGAACTTGAACTAATTGTTGAGTTGCAGCATCAACAAATTGAACTGAAACGGTTGTTGTACGTTCAATTGTTTCGATTCTTACTTCTAATCCTTGTGTCGGATTTTTAATCTCGCAAGCAGTAAAAAGAAATGTGGTGGAGACTAATACAAAAAGAACAAGACTTAAATATTTCTTATTGATTTTCATTTTTCCTCCTTTTAAAATGTATAATTAACGCTAAATGTTACTACAGGATACCATTTGAACGAACTTAAATTATTTTCTAAAGTTTGTTCTTGGTCGCTTGATGCTGATGGACTTAATAAACCTTCGGCGGTTAAATCAACTTTGGCTGCTCCTTGGTAAAATGTGCCGAAATCAAGAGTATAAGAAAAACCAGGTTCTCTTGAAACAGCATTCCCAAAGCCAATTCCTAAATAAGGAGCAACTGGTGGGAACGTAATGTTCGCATTCAAATCGCCCATTTCTTCAGGAGTGTATGAATCGCCACCGATTGTATAAGTCTGTGTTGGTGTTAATTTTGTATCTATTACATTTAAGTTAAAGACAACGCCGCCGGTTACTCTAAACCAGTTTTCAAACGGGAAATAATCTGCCAAAACGTTCAAAGTTGTTAACTTGGGATTTGCGGTGTAAACATAATCATCTGTTGCTGGGTCTCCGCCTTCCACTTCAAGTGTGAAGTAAGAAAATCCTACGCGAGCATTGATTTGTTCACTAAAAGATTTAGATAAACTAAGGCCAACTCCTTTGAATCCTAAATCCATTGAAGCGGAATATTCCTGTCCCCAAATATTTGAGAAAAGAAAAATTCCAGCAATTAGTACTACAATTACTCTACTTTTCATAAATCCTCTTTGTTATGTTTATAATTTGTTTTGAGTAGTTATAAAATATATAAGAATAAATAATAAGCAATGATTTTTAAAAAAAGATGTATAAATCTTTAATAATTGTGATTTATGTCATATTTACTTATGAAGTAATAAATGATTTATGCAAATCTTTATGAATTTCGACTAATTCAAAAAATTATCAATTCTCTCTTTTTGGAAAAAAAACGTTATTTTTTGCCCAATATTTATGGAAATAAAATGAAAGTTAGATATTTATCAACATTATTATTGGTAATTCTTATGGCAACAAGTTGTATTGAATCAAACGAAAACCCGTTATTGCAAAAGTGGAATACTGTTTATAACACTCCGCCTTTTAGCCAAATTGAAGATGAACATTATTTGCCCGCATTCATTGAATCGGCAAAAATTCATAAAGAAGAAATTCAAAGAATAATTGATAATCCTGAACCTCCATCTTTCGAAAATACAATTGTTGCGTTAGAACAAAGTGGCGAATTGTTAGAAAGAACAAGTAAAATATTTGGGGCAATGTTGGAATCGATGAATTCAGAAAAAATTACCGAAATTGCAAAAATTGTAATGCCAAAGCTTGCTGAACATCAAGATGAAATAAATTTAAATCCAAAGTTATTTGAGCGTGTAAAAATTGTGTTTAATCAAAGGAAATCATTAAACCTTACAAACGAACAAATGATTTTATTGGAAAATTACTACAAAGATTTTGTTCGTGGAGGTGCAAATCTAAATGCTGAAGACAAAGAAAATCTTACAAAAATTAATGCAAGATTGTCGGTGCTTTCTATTCAATTCAGCGAAAACACATTAAATGAAACAAATGAATTTGAGTTAGTAATTGAAGACAAAAAAGATTTAGCGGGTTTGCCAGAATCAGTAATTATTGCTTCATCTGAAACGGCAAAAGAAAGAGGGAAAGACGGGAAATGGGTCTTTACAACACAAAAATCAAGTATGATTCCATTTTTACAATATGCCGAGAATCGAAAACTCCGCGAAAAGTTATATCGAGCTTATTTCATGAAAGGAGATAAAAATGATAAATACGACAATAAAGAAATTGTTGTAGAAATCGCAAAACTTCGTTTACAAAAGGCTAAATTATTGGGATATAAAAATCACGCAGAATTTGTTTTAGAAGAAAATATGGCTAAAAATCCACAAAATGTTTACGAAAGATTAAATCAACTTTGGAAACCAGCAATTAAAAGAGCAACAGAAGAACGCGATGAAATGCAAAGAATGATAAGAGACGAAGGAAATTCTTTTCAATTAATGCCTTGGGATTGGTGGTTTTATTCCGAAAAAGTGAAATTAGCAAAATATAATTTGAATGAAGATGAACTTCGTCCATATTTCAAATTGGAAAACGTAATTCAAGGAGCATTCACTTTGGCGAACGAGTTATTTGGTATAAAATTTATCGAACGAAACGACATTGAAAAATATCACCCAGATGTAAAAGTATTTGAAGTTACTGAGGCAGATGGAAAGCACATTGGAATTTTATACACCGATTATTTCCCGCGTCAATCAAAAAGAAGTGGTGCTTGGATGGAGGAATTCCAAACTCAACACAAAATTGACGGAAAAAATATTTATCCAATAATATATAATGTGGGAAATTTTTCGAAACCAACTGCCGATAAACCATCTCTTCTTTCATTAGATGAAACATTAACATTGTTCCACGAATTCGGACACGCGTTGCACGGATTACTTTCAGATTGTAATTATGAATCGTTAGCTGGAACACAAACTCCGATTGATTTTGTGGAATTCCCTTCACAATTAATGGAAAATTGGGCATTGCATCCAGATTTCATTAAAAAATATGCTAAACACTACCAAACGGGCGAAGTAATTCCAGATGAACTTATTGCTAAATTAAAAAATGCAGAATTGTTCAATCAAGGCTTTGCAACGGTTGAATATCTTGCCGCTGCATTTTTAGATATGGATTGGCACACAATTACTGATGAAAAAAATCTTGATGTAATAGATTTTGAAAATGCTTCGATGAAAAGAATTGGATTAATTGACGAAATTATTCCACGTTATCGTACAACATATTTTAATCATATTTTCGGTGGCGGTTATTCTGCCGGTTATTATAGTTATATTTGGGCAGAATTACTTGATGCCGATGCTTTTGCATATTTCGAACAAAGTGGGAATATTCTAAATAAAGAAATTGCAAAGAAATATCGCGATTTCATCATTTCGAAAGGTGGAACAGAAAATTCGATGGAATTATATAAAAAATTTCGTGGAAAAGAACCAGGAATTGAAGCTTTGTTAAAAAAACGAGGTTTAAATTAAAAATAATTCCCGCCAAATGCGGGAATTATAATTTTTAATCGATGTATTAAAGATTAGGAAAATGATTAAATGTATTCAGTGTTTTTATTTAATGGAAACAGTTTTTTGCAAGCGAATATCTCTTGAAGAAGAAGCAACATGAATCGTATAATTCCCTTTATCTAATTTCCAATCGTGTATTTGTCCATCAAAATAAGAGAATGATTTTTTGTCGATAGTTAATTCAACTGATTTCTTTTCTTTGGCTTTCAATTCTACTTTTTTAAATGATTTTAATTCCTTAATTGGTCTATCTACTAATGGATTTTCTGCCGAAATATAAATCTGGGCAATTTCGCTTCCGTCAACATCGCCAATGTTTTCTATTTCGAATGCAACTGTAAAAGAGTTATCATCTTCCAAAATACTTAAATTTGAGTATTCAAAGGTTGTGTATGAAAGACCAAAACCAAAAGGGAAAAGTGGTTCGATGTTATATTTATCAAAATGTCTGTACCCGACGTAAATATCATCGGCATAATATGTTCGGGCAGTATAAGATTTGTATGTATCAAATGAAGAAGAGTCTTCATATTTTTTAGGGAATGAAATGGGAAGTTTACCGCTTGGATTGTATTTCCCAAACAAAACATCAATTATAGCATTTCCACCTTCTGTTCCAGAAAACCAAGTTTGAATAACTGCTTCAACGTCATTTAACCATTTCTCCATCACAATTGGGGCACCAGTGCTTAATACAACAACTACATTTTTATTAACTTTTGTTATTTCTTGAATCAATTCAGCTTGTTGGTTTGGTAATTCTAAGTTTTGGCGGTCGCGTCCTTCAGTTTCAATTTGGTCGGAATTTCCAGCAAAAATTAATACAATATCGCTATTTTGGGCTAATTTTATTGCTTCTTCAAATTGATTTTCTTGAGGTTTTTGCCAACCTAAAATAGCAACTGCACTACCACCGTTTTCATAATATTCCAAAGTAATTTTGTGAACAGCATCTTTTTCAAGGGAAAATGAATAACTTTTTGTTTCGATAGCGTGGTCGTTCCAATCGTTAATAATTAATTTATCATCAAAATACAATCTTACACCATCATCAGATGAAGTTTGAATTTGATATTCACCAGATTTTGGTACTTTGATAAAACCGCTCCATCTTGCTGAAAAATTATCTTGTGGAATTGCTGAATCTGGACTTTTATCATTCCAATGAAAATCCACATTACTTTCAATTAGTTCAATTTTGGGATTTCCTTCCAAGAATTTATTATCCCAATATTTAGCTTGTAAACCGTTTGTTTTTAACGATTTATCTGTAAATAAAAATTCATATTCTATTGCTTTTGTGTCGCCTTCAAGAATTACTCCAGGGGCAAAATCTATTTCAATATTTTCAGAATATTTTTCCCGAATAGCTTGCAACGGCGAAATTGGGTCAATTGGAGTTACATAGGAACTTCCGCCACCGCCCGTCCTTTGTATTTCTGCATTCGGACCAATAATTGCAATCTTTTTGATTTTATCTTTGTTAAGTGGGAGTATATTGTTTTCATTTTTTAATAAAACAATCGATTCAAGTGCTATTTGATATGCAATTTGACGATTTTCTTTTGTGTTTACTAATTCTGGTTTTTCTTGCCATTCGGGATTATCAAACAATCCTAATTTGAAAATTACACGGAGAATTCTACGAACTTTCTCGGTAATTTGGGCTTCGGTTATTTCGCCTTCTTGTAATGGAATTTTTAATGAATTTTTGTTTATATAAGTTCCTGTTGGCATCTCAAGATCCATTCCACTTTTTGCAGTTGGAATTGTAGATTTTACAGCATCCCAATCGCTCATTATTAATCCAGAAAAACCCCATTCTTTTTTTAATTTCTCTACTAGTAGATAATCTTTTTCGGCTGCATAATTCATATTTATTTTATTGTATGAATTCATAACACATAAAACATCAGCTTCTTGAACAGCAGCTTTAAAGGCGGGTAAATAGATTTCGTTCAAAGCTCGTTCGCTTACAATTACGTCAACAAAAGTTCTTTCATGTTCTTGATTATTTACCGCAAAATGTTTAATTGTTGCAGCAACTCCTTCCTTTTGTACACCTTTTATATAATTTACGGCAATTCGTGAAGTAAGAAAAGGATCTTCTCCAAAACTTTCAAAATTTCTTCCGCCCATTGGCATTCGTACAATATTTACACACGGACCAAGAATTACATGCCGACCTTTTCCTTTTGTTTCGCGACCAATTGCCGATCCGACTTTGCTAATTAGTTCTGGATTCCAAGTTGCAGCCATTGCAACTGAAGCGGGAAAAGCCGTTGAAGGATTCCATCTTGGTCCCATTGGTCCATCTGTCATTTTTAATTCTGGAATTTCAAAACGGGTTATTGATTTTGTCGCAAAACCAGTTCCACCGAGCAATTCAATTTTTTCGTCAAGAGTTAACCGTTTTAGTAAATCTTCAATTCTATCTTCAATTGGTTGAGATGAATTTTTGTAAAGCATATTTTCTTGAGAAAAGCCTGTTGAAAAGATTAAAGTGATAATTAAAACAATAATTTTCTTCATTTGAACCTCATATTTCTGTGAAAAATAGTTAAATTTTTTGCAGTAATGTTTCATATCCAAATGTTAAAACTTCCCGAATTAAAGGAATGTTTGGCAGTTTAATTGTCGGAAGTCCAAACCGATATGCGTAAATCGGGCGAAAAAGGAAAACATCCTTTTTAATAGGAATAAATTTTTTGGATTTACACAAATTCTCAAATTTCTGTATTTGCATTCCAGTTGAATAATTTAATTTGATTTCGCCAACGTAATAATCTCTTTCTCCCATAGTTTTTGCTAATCTTTTCAAAATGGAAGTTGGAAGTAAATGTAAATATGGAACAGCTTTCAGAATGGTTTTACCAATTTGTTGATGTCCAGCAAAAGGAGAAAATTTTGGCGGAAAGGAAAAGAACAAGTAGGCATTTGGGTTTGCTAATTTTTCAATATTTGTAAAAGTTATTTCTTTGTTTGGAATATGCTCAATAACATCTCGCATAATTATAAAATCAAATTTTCCCAATTTGTTTGGTAAATTTTCATCCATAATATCACCAACAACAATTTTCAAATTGGGATTTTTGCTAATAGCCAGTTGCACTCTTTTTTCACTAATTTCAACTCCAGTTGCATCTATTTCCAAATTATGGAAAACATTTATTAAACCGCCTTCTGCACATCCAATTTCTAAAACTTTTAGTTTTTGCCAATTTGGAATGTGTCTTTTGAAATATGGAATTAGATATTCATTTGTGTATTTTACTTGTTCGTTGTAGTGCTTTTCAGCCATATAATTCTCGTTTTTTAATAATTAAAGATAATTTATTATAAAACATTTATTATGAATTTATTCAAAAATCAAAATAATTGAGCTTTTTTATCTCAAAATGAATAACTTTTAAGAATTAAATTATATATTTTTTTTGAAACACCAATGAACATAAAATTACTCAATATTCTGATAATTCTTTTACTTATTTCAAGTTGCAAAGTAAACGAAGAACCCAAAAAAAATGAATCCCATAAACCTAAAATTGAATCAATTTCCGAAAGACATTTTGAAGTTTATTGGGAAAATGGAAAAATCACGAAGAAAAGAGAAATTTATGCCGATAATGAATATAAAAAATTTAATATTGACGGGAATGAAATTGAAAGGAAAAAATTTGATGTTGTTGGCAACCTGTATTTTTCGAAATATTTGAAATATGATAAATTCAAAAGATTAATTCGACAACAAACTATTTGGGCAGATTCTACAAAAAATTATACAATAGATTATACACTCGATTCAAACAATAATGTGATTACACAAACCAATTACAATTGGGAATCTGAGATTGTTAGCAGAGAGTCGGTGTTTACTGAAAAAAATCACACAAAAACTACAGTTCAAGATTTTAACATAGATGGGAAATTATGGAATAAAGTGATTAGTCATTTCAATTCTCACAATAATTTAATTGAGTTAAAAAGATATGATAATAATCTAAATCTAATTTCGAAATTGAATATAACCTATGATAAAAATAATAATGAAGTGAAAAAGGTTACTGTAGATAAGAATAACAAACCTATTGCTATTTCTACGAAAAAATATGATAATTCAAGTAATTTGATATTCCACGAAGAAAAGTATTTTATATCCAATTACCACTTTATTAATAGGTATAAATATTCAAAAGAAGGGAAAATTACTTCCCGAGAAGCGATAGAAAAGAAGAGGAATTTGCTAACAAAGGTTGCCTATCATTATAATTCAAAAAATTTACTTGAAAGAAGAATTTTATTTACTTCGAAACAGAATTTGACAACATCAATAGAATTTATTTATGATGAAAAAATGAGATTGATAAACGAAAAGGAAGTAGATTATTCCATTACGAAGTCAAAATTTCAGTCTATAAATTATGAATACAACAAGTATGGCGATATTAGTAGAAAGATAATTTATTCAAACTTGCAACCAGTTGAAATCGTGGAATATTCTTACACTTATTTTGATTCAGCTCGCAAATAATAGAAATTAAGCTTTGGATTTTTCCTTACTTTTCGTAAAATATTCCTTTATAAACTGACTGTAATCCTTTAGAAAAGGAGTTGCAAGCATTTTTCCACCAAAACCGATATTTCTAAAAACTACCATTTTTACTTCTGTAGTAGATACAGATTTCAACAATTCCCTATTAATTTTAACATTGTATTTCTCAGCCAACTGTTCGGTTTTCTCTTTCAATTTTGATTTTATTTTGGAATTAAATTGATTTTCTGTCCCAATATTTTTTGTGGTTCTTTTATTGATTTTTATAAGATGGAAAAAATTATTGGCGTAAATTGGTCCGATAATATCACCAATTTTTAATGAATCAACATTTACACCAAAATTCGACAAATCGTTTGAAGAATATTCCTTTTCTCTCCAAAATAGACTATTTTTTTGCGATTCTTCCTTGAAGTTTTCAGAATTGCTTAGCTGTTTATGAAAAAGATTTATCTTTAAAATATCATCAGAGATTACTTCTTCTGTTGTTAAAATTGTGATTATTTGGTTCTCAGAATTTTGATCAATTTGTACAGAATCATTGTACATGTGAATGTAATAATTTGCAGTAAAATGTTTTTTCCATTCTTCTAATTCTTTTTGCACTTCGGGATAATTTCCAATATTTGATTTCTCGGCAAATCGAGTAAAAATCTGCTGAATAATATATTCTTTTTGAATGCTGTGGAGTTCATTTTGTAGAGGGAATCTTTCCAAAGTTGAAAATTTTATCCCAATATTTTGTAAATCATTTAGATAATCATTAAGAGAAATTGGATTTTCTTCAAATTTGATATAATCAGAATTCAAGTCAGTTTGTAATTCTTCCCGCACTTTTTGATAAACCAAATCAGTAACAAAATTCAATTTTTGAGCATCGCCCGAATTGTATAATTTCATGTTTTTTGAAAGGCTTTCGCATAATTTGTCAAATAATAAAATATCAACATTTACAACATTGTTTAATAAAATCTGCTTATAAATTTTGTTGCTTTGTTCATCTTCTTTTCGTTTTGAAAGTATTTTGGAAACCTTTTTCTTTGCTGTTCCTTCAGAAATCAAATCTGGGTCGGTATTTCGTTTAATTCCGACATTTTTGATAATTAACCAACCAATTTTTGTATAAAAAGGAGCAGAAATCTGATTTTTATCCAATGAAAAAACGACATCTTCAATTTGCTTTTCCATCTTGCCAAAAGTAACTGAAATTGTATCAACAAATAGATTTACAGAGTCAATTTGTGATTTTAGAGAATCCCATAAATTATTATTATTAAGTAATTTAGAATAAATATCGTTTATAGTTGCTTCACTTTTTGAAAGAAAATATTCGCTAAAAATAATAACACTACTTTTAGCAATTGCTTCATCAATTTCTCTATCAGTAATTACAATTTTATCCAAAACTTCATTTTTGTAGAGATAATCACGCAAAAGCATTTTTTCGATAAATTTTACATTTGAACGGACATATTCAGTTGTGTCCAAACTTAATTCAATTCCTTCTTTTGCCCAAATTTCTTCAGTAATCATAGAAAATAGAAAGTCAGTTTTAACACTATCGGAATTTTTGTTAGTTGTTGGCGATGGATTTAGTTCAAATTTCCGTCTAAAATCATCAATAGAAATGTTAGAATTTCCAAATTCAGCTAAATTTTGTGGCAGAATTGAAATATTGATAAACAGAAATAAGATAAAATATTGTAATGAAAAAATTTTGTTTGTGTAATGCATAAATGTTTTTCTCGTTAAAAATCAATTTGATGGCAAAAATACTTATGTTAAAACTACTTTGCAAATTGTAACGCTCATCACTTAATATATTTTTAATTTTTTAGCTTGAGTGTAGTTTTTTATCTTTACAAGCTAATTTTGGAGAAATAATGATTCTTGTAACGGGCGGAGCCGGTTATATTGGTTCACACTTTGTTAAATACTTATTAAAAAAGAAAAAAGAAGTTGTAGTTTTTGATAATCTTTCTCGCGGACATTCGGAAGCAGTTCCTCCACAAGTTCCATTTGAAAAAGTTGATATTTTAGATAAAAATGCTCTTTCGGAGGCAATTTCAAAATATAAAATTGATGCAGTTGTTCACTTTGCGGCTTTTGCTTATGTTGGCGAATCTGTTGAAAATCCAGGTTTGTATTATGAAAATAATGTAGTCGGAAGTTTTAATCTTATTAACGAAATCGTAAAAAGTGGAATTCGTAAATTCGTTTTTTCATCAACTTGCTCGTTGTACGGAAATCCTGAAAATATTCCAATTTCTGAAAATGAATCAGTAAAGCCGATAAATCCTTATGCAGAAACAAAATTGATAATCGAAAAAATGTTACGCGATTACGAAACTGCATATAATTTGAAATATGTAGCATTAAGATATTTTAATGCAGCTGGTGCAGATTTTGAAGGAGAAATCGGCGAAAGTCACGACCCAGAACCACATTTGATTCCAATAATTCTTAACACGGCATTAGGTTTACGTGAAAAAGTTTTTGTCTTTGGGAATGATTATGAAACAGAAGACGGAACCGCAATTCGCGATTATATTCATATCAACGATTTGGCAAAAGCTCATCTTTTAGCAATTGAATTTCTCGAAAAAGGGAAATCAGATGTTTTCAATCTCGGTACAGGAAGTGGATATTCGGTGATGGAAATGATAAAATCGGCGGAAAAGATAACTCAAAACCCAATAAAATATGAAATTGTTGGGAGGCGTGCGGGCGATCCAGCAGTTTTAGTTGCCGACAATAAAAAAGCAAAAGAAATTTTAGGTTGGCAACCTGAATATAATTTAGATGATATTCTAAGTTCAGCTTGGAAATGGCATTCAAACAAGAGGTTTTAATGGTATTTGAAAAGACATTTATTGATGGATTAATTATAGTTAAACCGAATGTTTATCGAGATAATCGCGGTTATTTTTTTGAATCATTTATGAAAGAGAAATACAAAGAAGCTGGAATAGATGTGGAATTTATTCAAGATAATATTTCAAAATCTATATATAGAACAGTTCGCGGTTTGCATTATCAAGTTGGTCAATTTGCACAAGATAAACTTTGCCAAGTAATGTATGGGAAGGTCCTCGATTTTGCAGTTGATATTCGATTCGGTTCGCCAACTTTTGGGAAATATTTTGCAATTGAGTTAAGTGATGAAAACAATTATCAATTTTTTATCCCAAAAGGATTTGCTCACGGATTTTCGGTTCTCTCAGAAACAGCTATATTTCACTATAAAGTATCAAATTATTATAATAAAGAATCAGAAAGAGCAATTATTTATAATGATGAAATACTAAATATCGATTGGAAAATTGAAAATCCAATTGTTTCAGATAAAGATTTACAAGCAGAAAAATTTAACAATATAAATCAAGATTTTATTTATGTAGAAAAGAGGAAAAAATGAAAATATCAATTATTGGCACTGGTTATGTTGGTTTAGTTACTGGAACTTGTTTTGCTGATATGGGAAATCAAGTTGTTTGTGTTGACAATAATCCACAAAAACTTGAAATGCTAAAAAACGAAATTGTCCCAATTTACGAACCAGGACTTGAAAAATTATTCAAAAGTAACATCGAAAAGAAAAGATTGTCATTTACAGATAATCTTAAAAAAGCTGTTTTGGAAAGCGAATTTATATTTTTATGTTTACCAACTCCACAGGATGAAGATGGCTCGGCAGACTTAAAATATGTACTTGGTGTTTCAGATGAGATTGGGAAAATACTAAAAGAAAATGGTGATAAAGATTTCAAAATCATCATCAATAAAAGTACTGTTCCTGTTGGCACTTCTCGCAAGACGACGGAAATAATCGCAAAGCACGGAATCAAAAACTTCGAAGTTGTCTCAAATCCAGAATTTTTAAGAGAAGGATTTGCAATTGAAGATTTTATGCGACCAGAACGAGTTGTAGTTGGTGTTTCTTCTGAATATTCCCGCGAAAGAATGAAATTGCTGTATGAACCTTTTGTACGTCAGGGAAATCCAATATTATTTATGGACCCACAAAGCTCCGAAGTAACCAAATATGCCGCAAACTCATTTTTAGCGACAAAAATTACATTTATGAACGAACTTGCAAATTTTTGCGAAGTAGTTGGAGCAAATGTCGATTTAGTTAGAATAGGAATGGGAACAGATTCAAGAATTGGTAAAAGATTTCTTTTCCCTGGCATTGGTTATGGTGGTTCGTGCTTTCCAAAAGATGTAAATGCACTTATCAAAACTGCTGAAGATAATAATTCTCCAATGACATTATTAAAGCAAGTTGATTTGGTGAATAAAAATCAAAAATCAGTTTTGGTAGAAAAAATTATCTCTCATTACGGTAAAAATCTTGTCGGAAAGCAATTTGCAGTTTGGGGCTTGGCATTCAAACCAAATACAGATGATATGCGTGAAGCTCCATCAATTACAATTCTAAATAAATTATTAGAAGCTGGAGCAAAAATTTTAGCTTATGATCCTGCGGCAATGGAAACTTCGAAACTCTATTTTGGCGATAGAATTATTTACACAAAAGAACAATATGACGTATTTGAAAATAGTGATGCACTTTTAGTTTTAACAGAATGGAACGAATTTCGTAATCCAGATTTCGATATAATTTTGGCAAAATTAAAAGACAAAGTAATTTTTGACGGAAGAAATGTTTATTCTCCAGAAGAAATTAAAGAACTCGGTTTTGCTTATTATAGTATCGGAAGAAAAAAAGTTAGTAACGAGTAAATTATGCTTTTAATCTTTTACTGATTACTGTTTACTAAATTAATAATGGTAGATAATTTGAAAAACAAAAGAATACTAATTTTCGGCTCAAATGGAATGCTTGGTCAGCGGTTGGTTGAGTTTTATTCCACATTAAAAAATATAGAAATCCTTTCATCATCAGCAGAAGAATTTTCTTTTTTTAATGAAATAAATTACAAGCAAATTGACTTGCGAGAAAAATCGCAAATAAATCAAATTATTGACGAATTTAAGCCACAAGTTGTAATTAATGTTGCTGCATTTACTAATGTAGATTTAAGTGAAACGCAGCGGGAATTAGCTTACCAAATAAATACTGAAGCGGTAAAAAACATTGCAATTTCCTGCAAAAAGATAGATGCTCATTTAATTCACATTTCCACAGATTATGTTTTTGATGGCGAAAATGGACCGTATTCTGAAACAGATTTAACAAATCCGATTGGATATTATGGCGAAACAAAGTTGGAATCGGAACGAGAAATTCAAAAATCTGAAGTGAAATCCACAATAATTCGCACAAATGTTTTATATGGGACAGCAAAATTTGGTCGCCCAGATTTTGTTAAATGGGTTGTGCAATCATTAAAAAGTGGAAAGGAAATTAATATTGTTGCCGACCAAATCGGGAATCCAACTTTTCTGGATGATTTAGTACAAGCAATTTATCTTGCTGAAAACAAACAAGTTAATGGACTTTTTAATATTGGCGGAAAAGAATTTTTATCACGATATGATTTTACACTTAAAATTGCCGAATTTTTTAATCTATCAAAAGAGAAAATCAACAAAATTACAACTGAATCGCTGAATCAAATGGCAAAACGCCCATTAAAATCTGGCTTAAAAATAGAAAAAGCAATAACCGTGTTAGGTTACAAACCACATTCAATTGCAGAATCCTTACAAAAAATGAAAGATGAATTGGGCTTTTAATTGTTATTAATTGATTATTATCAGTATTATATTTTTGATTTAGATGGAACAATTTATATTGAAGATAAATTGATTGATGGGGCTTTAGAAACATATAATTTGCTTACTGAAAAAGGGAAAAATGTTGTATTTGCAACAAATAAAACAACTGAAACCGCAAGCGATTATTGTAATTTCCTCAAAAAAAATGGATTTGATGTTAAAACGGATCAAATAATTACCGCTGGTGATGTTATTAAAAAATTTCTTATTAAGAATTCCTTCACCCAAAATATTTTTTTGATAGGCGAAGATAATTTCAAACAAGATTTGATTTCAGATGGATTTACATTTGCAGATAAGATTGAAGAAATTAGCACAGTAATTGTTACTTTAGATAGAACTTTCGATTATCAAAAACTTGAAATTGCTAAAGAAGCAATAGAAAATGGAGCTAATTTTTTTGCAGCAAACATTGATAACACATATCCAACAAAATCTGGTGAAATAATCGATGCTGGCTCAACAATTGCGGCGCTTGAAAAATCAACAGGCAAAAAGTTGGGGAATCATTTTGGAAAACCAAGTGCTTTTATGATTGAAGAAATAAAAAATCGTACAAATTTTATTAACGACAAAACCGTTGTAATTGGAGATAGACCAGAAACGGATATCCAAATGGGCAAAATTTTTGGATTAACAACAATTCTTGTAAATACTGGAGTGAAAAAAAGGTTCTTGGTGAATGGAGAGAATCCAAAATATAGAATTAATTCTGTAAAAGAGTTAACCAATCTGAAATTAACAATTTAATAACACTCGCTAATCTTGATAAGATAAAGCATTTTCAGTATCTTTTCAAATAAATTTTTTAATTTAAAAAGGAGAAACAATGAAAAAACTATTTTCATTAATAATTGTTGTAGGAATGATTTTCAGTTTCATGGGAAGTTCATGCTCAAGTAAAGAAATTACAACAGCAAAAATGTATATTCAACAAAAAAAACTTGATAAAGCTCAAGAAGCTTTGAATGAAGAAATCGCAAAAAATCCAAATAGTTTTGAAGGTTATAAAATTTTAGGTGATATTTATGGCGAAAAAGGTGAATTTACTAAAATGGTTGATAGTTATAATAGATCACTTGAAATTTCACCAAAATTCCAAAAAGAAATTGAATTAGCAAAACAAAGAAGATGGGCTGAGAATTTTAACAAAGGTGCTGCATTTTATAATAGAGCAACAAAAGTTAATAGTAAAGATTCCGCACAAGTATTCTTTGAAAAATCGATTAAAGCATTTGATGAAGCAATAATCTGTCAACCAGATTCAGCAAAAAGTTACGAATACAAAGCATATACATATTTTAATATGGGAAAAATTGAGAATGCTGTTGAACCTTTAGTAAAAGTTACGCAACTTGCTCCAACACCAGAAATTTACGCAAGATTAGGTGAATTAGTTCTTCAAATTGGTAGCGATTATATGGGGAAATTTTATAGTGGACACGATAAACAAGATAGTGTAAAAGCGATGGATTTGAACAAAAAAGCCGTAAAATATCTTGAAGAAGGTAAATTAAAATTCCCTGAAGATGGACAAATTTTAGCTGATTTGGCTACTGCTTACGTTCGTTCGGATATGAGTGAAACTGCAATGTTTGCTTTTAAAGAAGGTGTTGAAAAAGAACCAATGAACAAAAATTATCGTTATAATTATGGTGTTTTGTTACTTGGGGCAAAAGATTATAAAAATGCTTCTGAACAATTCAAAAAAGCGTTGGAAATTGACCCATCTTATGAAAATGCAATTTACAATCTTGGAGTTACATATATTAAATGGGGTGCTGAAATGCGTGATAAATCAATTGAACTTGGTAAAGAAGAAGAAACATTTTATCTAGAAAAATACAAATTAGCACTTCCTTATCTTGAAACATATCTTAAAAATAACCCAGAAAACCCACAAATATGGGATTTACTTGGGAAAGTTTATGCTAATTTGGGCATGAAAAAAGAATCAGAAGAAGCTTTCAAAAAAGCTGATCAAAATAAATAATTACACTTTTTATTACTGTCTTAAATTATCTGTAAAGAAGTTTAAGACAGTTTTTTATTGGAAGAAAAAATGGAAAAGAAAGAACAAAAAATTAATATCGAGCTTGGTGAAAAAGAAGCAGAAGGAATTTATTCCAACCTTGCAATTTTAACACATTCACCAGCAGAATTTATTATTGATTTCACAAGAATAGTCCCAGGTGTTCCAAAAGCAAAGGTTTTATCAAGAATAATTACAACTCCACAACACGCTAAAATGCTTATGAAAGCACTTCAAGACAATATCAAGCGATATGAAGAAAAATTTGGCGAAATAAAAATTGAAAATGTGCCAAACCAACAATTTGGTTTTGTCGCAAATCCAAGCTTAAATGACGAAACAATAAATTAATTTTTGTGAAAACCATAAAGAAAATAGCTTTTATAATAATATTGTTTGCATTGCAAAGTTATGCTCAGATTTTATCATTACGCCATTTGAGCACAGATGATGGTTTGCCGCAAAATTCAATTAATACAATCATTCAAGATAAAAATGATTTCATTTGGTTCGGAACAGAAGAAGGCGTTGCTAAATATGATGGTACCGATTTTACAATTTATGGACAAAAAAATGGGTTACCACATCGGCATATTAGAATAATATTTGAAGATTCTAAAGGAAATATTTGGGTGGGGACAAATAATGGAGTTGCTCTTTATTCACAAGCGAAAAACAAATTTGAAAATCAGAATAAAAAAGTAGAATTTCTTAATAATACTTATATTTACTCAATTGCCGAATCACAAGATTCCACAATTTATTTTGCCTCGACAAATGGATTGATTAGTTATAAAAGAGGGAAATTTTCACATTTTACAAAAAAACAAATCCCCTTTTTACCCGATTCATTAAGCACATTATTTGTAGATAACGAAAACACACTTTGGGTTGGTACAACTTCGAATGGTTTGTGGAAAGCGGAAAATTGTAGAATCAGACAATTGAAAAAAGAAAATACGATTCTTGATAAAAAAATAAACGCACTAATTCAAGATTCCAAAAGCAGAATTTGGATTACTACTAAAAACAACTTATACAGATTAAATAAATCAGATAAAAATTCACTTGTAAAGAAAATTCTTTCAAATATGACAGATAATGTTGAATTCTCTTTTTTGCTCGAAGATTTTAATCACAAGATATGGTTAGGTTCAAAAGAAAATGGTTTATATGTTTATGATGGTGATTTTACACATTACAAAACTGAAAATGGTTTAAAAACATTAAAATTAATAAGTGGAATTCAGGATAAACGAGGTGATATTTGGCTCGGATATAGAGATGGCGGTGTTGATAGATTGCCAATCGAAAATTTTGAGATTTACGATAATTCTGTCGGTTTGGCAAGTAATGTTGTTTTTGGAATATCTCGAGATGTTTCAGGAAGAATGTGGTTCGGACATTTATCCGAAGGAGTCTCTACAATTTTTCAAAACAAAAGTACAATTATCTCAGAAAAACAACGACTGCCTGGAAGTGGCGCAGCTGCTTTCCTTCAATTTGATAGAGAAAGATTTTACATTGGAGCAAAAGACGGTTTAGCTTTAGTAAAAGAAGGAAAAATAGTTTCAGTTTCTCCAATTTCGGGAATTGATAGATCTGCAATTATTCTTAAACTATTTAAATTAAATGAAGATACAATTTGGGTCGGTACTTCAAATGGACTGAGGATATTTTCAGTGAAATCAAATAGATTTTTTAATTCCGATAAGAAATTCGAAAAAATGAATAATGCTTGGGTTTCAGCTTTTTTGAAAGCAAAAGATGGAACATACTGGTTTGCAACTGACCCAAGAGGAGTATTTCATCTTGTAAATGACACACTCGAAAATTTCACTGTGGTTGAAGGCTTAAATTCAAACACGGTAAATGATATTTCTCAAGATAAATTTGGGAATTTGTGGTTTAGTACTGATAATGGATTAACTAAATATGATGGGGAAAATTTTATAAGTCTGACAACAGAAAATGGATTACCCTCAAATCAATGCTATTTTGCAATGGTTGACGGCGATTTCTTATATGTTGGAACTCCAAGTGGTTTAGCAAGAGTTAATTACATTCTCAAACCAAATCAAAAGAACTATGAAATAAAAATTTATTCTAAGCGAGATGGTTTAGCAAACACAGAATGTAATTTATTCGGATATTACAAGGACGCAAAAGGCAACTTGTATTTTGGTTCCCAAGGTGGAGTAACAAAATTTAATCCCAATGCACAACCAAGACTTTTTCCATCATCAACTTATATAAGAAATTTGAGAATTATTTCTGATGAAACTGAATTTGATACCGTTTCAACTTCAACTTTAAATTTGGATTATAACTATAATAATATCACAATAGATTACAGAGGTGTAGTTTTTGCTGACGCTGGGCGAATTCAATACATGTATAAATTAGAAGGAATTGATAAAACTTGGACAGAAACTAAAGAACATTCCGTTTCTTTTCGTGCATTACCACCTGGAAGTTATACGTTTATGGTCAAATGTAGAAATCAAGATGGAATTTGGAGTGATGAATACGCACAAGCTTCATTCATTATTCATCCACCATTTTGGGATACTTGGTGGTTTAGAACAGTGTTTGTACTTGTAATTCTCGGTTCTATTTATGGATTTTTTATCTTCAAAACAAGTCAAGTAAAAAAGAGAAATCTTGAACTTTCAATATTAGTGCGTGAACGAACAAAAGAATTGCAACTTGAAAAAGATAAAACCGACGAATTAATTCATAATATTTTACCATCTGATGCAGTAACTGAGCTAAAGACAAATGGATTTGTAAAACCACGATTATTTGAGAGTGTTACAATTTTATTCACAGATTTTAAAGGTTTTACAGCACAAGCGGCAATACTTCATCCAAATGATTTGGTTGATGAATTGAACAAAATATTTTTAGCCTTCGATAAAATTGTTGAAGAATACGGACTAGAAAAATTAAAAACTATTGGCGATTCTTATATGGCTGCTTGTGGATTACCTAAAATTTCAGAAGATCATGCTGAAAAAGTTGTTAGTGCAGCAATTAGAATGCAAGAATATATCAAAGAAAATGAATCGAAATTCAAAATTAAATGGGAAATGAGAGCTGGTGTTCATACTGGAACTGTTGTTGCTGGAGTTGTAGGCAGTAAAAAATTTACTTATGATATTTGGGGGGATACCGTTAATATTGCTAGTAGAATGGAAAGTTCTGGAGTTTCTAATGAAGTTAATATTTCTGCAAGTACTTACGAATTAGTAAAAGACATTTTTGATTGCGAATACCGTGGAATGGTGGATGCAAAAGGAAAAGGGAAAATGAAAATGTATCTAGCTAAAAGAAAAACTAAAAATGTGATTTAAAATACATTATATCATATATAATTTGACTTTTGCTATTTAACTTGTATTTTTCTATCAAATAAATAGAAAACTAAAAAGGAGTATAAAAATGAAAAAGATGTATTTACTATTAGCAATGTTTTTCTTTGCGACTTTTACTTTCGCACAAGAACACACAATTACTTATCAAGTTATTATTCATAATCCGTTTGATGGATCAACAGCAACAATAACTGGAGGAAGTTTCCAAACGGGAAGTAGTTTTACTCTTCCTGAATATACACTACCAGAAGCAATATCTGGTTATCAACAATTGTATGACGCAATTGAAGGGACAGAATTCGCAATTGAATCTGGTGCTTTAAGTGAAAATATTACAATTGGTATTAACATTTTCCAATTCGATCCAAACAATACGGGATTTTATTTCAACGATGATTTATTCATGTTTATGGGAATAACAGTTATTGGTGAAAATTCTGGTATGCACGGATTAGATGAGTTTTACTATTTCAACGAAGGGAAATATGCAACCTTAACAATTCCTTTGAGTGATTCTTTTAATACTTTGTTGCAAATTTTAAATTTGGGACTAAATGATATTGGTTTTGGATATTATATTGGTTCACTTTTCTATAGCAACGGACTTTCTTTTCAGATTACTTCAACCGATGTAATTTTACAATTATCACATTTTTCGAAATTTGGAGGTGGAAGAGGTTCATTGGTTGGTTTGAATGAAGGAAATGAAAAACCATTGGAATTTTCGCTTTCACAAAATTATCCAAATCCATTTAACCCAACAACAAGAATAAATTTCACAATCCCAGAAGCAGGTTTTGTTACACTAAAAATATATGATGCAATAGGATCTGAAGTTGTAACTTTAGTAAGCAAGAATTTACCAACTGGTTTTCATGAAGTTCAATTTGATGCTAAAAAATTAACATCTGGAATTTATTTTTATGAATTAAAAACTAAGAATCAAACAATTACCAAAAAGATGATTCTCATGAAGTAAATTCGAGTTTAATCTTATAAATTTCTTAAAAACCCAGCAAATTTTGTTGGGTTTTTTGTTTTAGTAATTCTTTAATTATTAATTATTCGAAATTTACAAAAAATGCTTATTTGAACTAATAATGCACTTTTTTCAGTTTCTATAATTTAGCTTAAATAGTTGGAATTCTCCTTATTTTTCAGTATTTTTTCGTGATTTAATATGGAGAAATAATGGAATTCAAAGTAAACAGCAAAGAGCTCGAAAAACTTCTTACACGCGTTTTTCCTGCTATAAACCCAAGAGCTACTCAACAGATTTATGAAAATTTTCTTTTCGATTTACAAGATGGTGTTTTAACAGTTCTTGCTTCAGATGGTGATCATTGGCTTAAAGCCTCAACAAGAGTTGTTTCGGATACCAATTACAAAGGCATTATTTCAGCAAAACTGTTACTTGAAGCAATTAAATCTCTTGAAGAAACAACACTTATAATCAAAACGGACGACAAAAAGAAATTTACAATTAATTGGGAAACTGGTGAATTTCATTTAAGTTTTCAGAATGCAAATGAGTATCCAGATGTTCCAGAATTTGAAATTAAGAATACGGAAAATGTTAACTATTTTACAATTTCTGGGAAAGACTTAAAAGAATCTATCGATAAAACTGCTTTTGCAATTAGTAAAGAAGAATATCGTCCATCAATGACTGGAACTTTATTTGAATTTTCAGAAGATGGAATGCGTTTTGTAAGTACAGATGCACACAGATTGGTGGAATTACTTTACAAAAACATAAAAATAGAAAATGAAGCACAAATTGTCGTTGCAGGCAACACAACTTCAATTCTATCAAAAATATTGGATGAACGCGAAGTTAAAGTTTACTTTAATTCAACTTATATTGCTTTTGTTTTAAGCGATATAAGTTTAGTAGCTCGCTTAATTATGGAAAAATTCCCAGACTATAAAAATATTATTCCAAAAGAGAATGAATTTTCATTAAGTGTAAATCCTAAATCTCTTTCGCAGATAACAAAAAGAATGCTATTAGTTTCATCTGCCAAAATGAAAAAGATTAAATGGGATATTACAAACGAACAATTGGATATTTCTGTTGAAGATACTGATACAGGTTCTTCTGCAAAAGAAAATCTTGCAATATCCTATAAAGGCGATGCAATGGAGATTGGGTTTAATGGTAGTTTTTTGAGTGACATTGTAAATCATTTAACCGAATTTGAAGAAATTGTTTTCAAATTAATGTCCAATACAAAACCAGTAATAGTTTCTCCTACAACTCAAAAAGAAAATTTTGAAATTAGAATGTTGATAATGCCTGTTAGATTGAACGGATAGAATGTATCTTAACTATTTGGAATTAACTAACTTCAAATCTCATAGAGAAAGTAAGTTTCATTTTTCAGAAGGATTAAACTATTTTGTTGGTGGAAACGGACAAGGAAAAACAACAATTCTTGAAGCAATTTATTTACTTTGCACAACTAAAATTTTAGGGATAGCAAACGAAGAAGAATCTATCACTTTTCAAGAAAATTATTTCAACGTTCGCGGAAATATTAAAGAATTAACCGAAAATCAAATCTTTATCAATTTTAATACAGAAGAAAACAAGAAAAAAGTTCTCCTAGATGGGAAATTAGTTCATCGAGCATCCGAGTTTATTGGAAAATTCCCAATTGTCCTTCTTTCTCTTTCTGACCACGAAATCACACTCGGCGGTCCTGGTGAAAGACGTAAATTTGTCGATTCCATCATTTCGCAATCAAATTCTGCTTATTTGAAGTTGCTTTTAGAATATAATAAAATTCTAAAACAAAGAACATCTTTATTTTTAGCACTAAAAGAAGCAAAAAGGGAAGAGTTTTTTCTTCAACTTCAAGTTTGGAACGAATCTTTATTAAAAATTGGTTCACAATTAATAAAGCATAGATTTGAATTTATTAGAGAATTTATTCCATACGTACAAAAAGCATTTTCTTTTGTGATGGAGGAAAAGGAAATTCCAACGATTATTTATGAAACAATTTTACCAAATATTGATGAAAATGAAGTTGTTTCTGTGTTTGAAAAAGAGCTTGCAAATAACGAATTAGCAGAAATAGTACGAGCAAAAAACTTGGTTGGACCGCATCGCGATGAGTTTCATTTCTTTTTGAATGGAAAGTTGTTAAAAAAATATGGTTCACAAGGTCAGCATAAAACTTTTCAGATTGCTTTACGATTTGCTGAATTTTATTACATAATGGAAAGAACGGGAAAAACTCCAATTTTTTTGATGGATGATATTTTTGGAGAATTGGATTCAAACCGTTCTGGAAAAATTAAAAATTTTCTGAGTCAAATTGGTCAAGCATTTATTACTATGACAGATTTTTCAAAATATGAACAACTTCATACAAATAAAAAGGATTCACTTTTTATGATTGAACAAGGAAAAGTTCAAATTGCGTAAAGGAAAAATTATTAATATTGATGAAGCCTTAAAAGATGAAGCATTTCTACAAATTTTACAAATTTCCGAAGAAAATGATGTGATTGAAGAATTTGACAAAATTTTCCCAAATTTAATACAAGTTGCAAAACCCAAATACGTTCAAAATTCAATTTTAACAATTATCGTAGAAAATTCAGTTTGGCGAAACGAACTGAATTTACAACGAAAAATTATGATAGAAAAAATCAATAAATATTTCAATAAAAAGATAATTAAAAGCATACGATTTAAATAGCTGAGGATTCTGTGGCAAGTGAAATAGTACAACAAAATTACACCGCAAAAAATATTAACGTTCTAAAAGGTTTAGAAGCAGTAAGAAAAAGACCCGCAATGTATATTGGCGATGTTGGAATTCGTGGTTTACATCACCTTATAAATGAAGTTGTGGATAATAGTATTGATGAGGCATTAGCTGGGTTTAACGATGTAATAGATATTAAAATTAATAAAGACGGAAGCGTTACAGTTGAAGATAAAGGGCGCGGAATTCCAGTAGATATTCATCCAGTGGAAAAAGTAAGTGCATTGCAAGTTGTTATGACTGTTTTGCACGCTGGAGGAAAATTTGACAAAGATACTTACAAAGTTTCTGGTGGTTTACACGGAGTTGGTATTTCGGTTGTAAATGCCCTATCAGAATGGCTGCAAGTGGAAGTCCGCAAAAACGAAAAAGTATATTTTCAAGAATACAGACGCGGAGTCCCAGTTGAAAAAGTTAAAGAAATCGGGACAGTAAAAGCTGGAGTTAGTGGCACAAAAATTACATTTATGCCCGATTCTGAAATATTTACAACAACTAAATTTATTTTTGAGATAGTTTCTGAAAGAATGCGAGAATTAGCATATCTGAATAAAAGTGTAAAAATAAGTGTGAAAGATGAAATCGAAAATGAATTTGAAGAGTTTCATTTTGTAGGTGGGATTGTAGAATTTGTGAAATATTTGAATGAAAGTCGCGAAACAATTCACAACCCAATTTATATTGAAGGAGAAAAAGACAACACTATTGTTGAAGTTGCATTTCAATATTCCACTGCATATTCAGAAAATGTTTCAAGTTATGTAAATAACATAAATACGCACGAAGGTGGGACACATCTCACGGGTTTTAGAGCTGCCTTAACTCGTACATTAAATAACTATGCGGTAAAAAATAAACTAGTAAAAGATCCAAAAAAATTAGCATTAACAGGCGATGATTTTAAGGAAGGTTTAACTGCCATTATTTCAGTAAAAGTTCCTGAACCACAATTTGAAGGACAAACAAAAACTAAATTAGGCAACAGCGAAGTAAAATCGATAGTTGAAACAATAGTTGGAGAAAAGCTTTCTGAATTCCTTGAAGAAAACCCAGCTTACGGGAAAAAAATTCTTGAAAAATGCTTACGAGCAGCAGAAGCACGCGAAGCAGCCCGAAGAGCAAGAGAATTAGTCCGCCGTAAAAATGCATTAGATACACTACATCTTCCTGGAAAATTAGCCGATTGCTCAATAACAGACCCTGAACATTCAGAAATATACATTGTGGAAGGCGATTCTGCGGGCGGTTCTGCAAAACAAGGAAGAGATAGAAGATTTCAAGCAATTTTACCACTCCGCGGAAAAATTCTTAATGTTGAAAAAGCAAAATTGAATAAAATTTTAGAAAGTGAAGAAATAAAAGCTTTAATTTCAGCAATTGGAGCTGGGATTGGACTTGAATTTGACGCCGAGAAAACTCGTTATGGAAAAATTATAATAATGACTGATGCCGATGTTGACGGAAGTCATATCCGCACTCTGATTCTTACTTTTTTCTATAGATATATGAAAGATTTAATTACAAATGGGAAGGTTTTTATCGCTCAACCACCATTATATAAAATAAAAAGAGGAAAACTTGAACAATACGCTTTTGATGAAGTAGAAAGAGAAAATATCTTAAAAGAAATCAAAAAAGATAAATCTGTTGAATATAATGAAGATGGAAGCATAAAAGGCATTGTAATCCAACGATATAAAGGCTTGGGGGAAATGAATCCCGAACAACTTTGGGAAACAACGATGAATCCCGAAACAAGAACCGTTTTACAAGTAAATCTTGAAAGTGCGGCAACAGCAGATAAAATTTTTGAGACTTTAATGGGTGATGATGTTGAACCACGCCGAAATTTTATAGAAAAACACGCAAAATATGCGAACATAGATGTTTAATTTTTAGATGAGATGAAAAAATGAGTATGATTTTTGACAAAATAAAATTAAGAAGTTTAGAAGATGAAATGAAATCATCGTATATCGATTATGCGATGTCAGTTATTGTTGCACGCGCTTTACCAGACGTTCGCGATGGATTAAAACCAGTTCACAGACGAGTTTTATATGGAATGCACGAGCTTGGACTTTCATACAATAAAACATACAAAAAATCAGCAAGAATTGTGGGGGAAGTGCTTGGTAAATATCATCCTCACGGCGACACAGCAGTTTATGATTCAATGGTTAGAATGGTGCAAAGTTTTTCGCTTCGTTATCCTTTAGTGAACGGACAAGGAAACTTTGGTTCTGTTGATGGAGATTCACCAGCGGCAATGCGTTATACTGAAGCAAAATTACATAGAATTAGTGAGGAAATGCTTCGCGACCTTGAAAAAAACACTGTCGATTTTGCCCCAAACTTTGATGATTCACTTCAAGAACCAACAGTTTTGCCTTCATATCTTCCAAATTTATTGGTAAACGGAGCAAGCGGAATTGCAGTTGGAATGGCAACAAATATTCCTCCACACAACTTAACTGAAGTTGTTGATGGAATAATTGCACTTATTGAAAATCCTAATTTGGATAATATTGATTTATTAAAATTCGTAAAAGCTCCAGATTTTCCTACTGGTGGAATTATTTACGGTTACGATGGTGTAAGAAATGCTTACACAACTGGGCGAGGAAAAATTATTGTTCGAGCAAAAGCAAATATTGAAACACATAAAAACGACCGCGAAAACATAGTAGTTACAGAACTGCCCTATCAAGTTAATAAAGCTAATCTTATCGAAAAAATTGCCGATTTAATTCGTGCCGGAGTAATAACAGATATTTCAAACATACGCGATGAATCAGATAGAGATGGAATGCGAATTGTGATTGAAACAAAACGAGGTTCGCAACCTGATGTTATTCTAAATCAGCTTTTCAAACAAACGCAGATGCAAATTACTTTTGGTGTAATTATGTTGGCGCTTGTTAACGGAATTCCAAAAGTTCTTACTCTAAAAGAAATGATGAAGCATTTTATCAATCACAGAATGGAAGTTCTAATAAGAAGAACAAAATACGAACTCGATGCTGCCGAAAAACGTGCTCACATTTTGGAAGGTTACATAATTGCACTTGATAATATTGATGAAGTTATCGAAACAATAAAAAAATCAAAAGATGTTGAAACCGCAAAAAATAATCTTATGAATCGATTTGGACTTTCTGAAATTCAAGCAAAAGCAATTCTTGATATGCGACTTCAACGATTGACTGGCTTAGAACGCCAAAAAATTGAAGATGAATACAAAGAAACAATACAACTTATCGAAAGATTACGTGGGATTTTGGATAATGAGGAAAAGAGAAATTATATAATCACTGAAGAACTAAAATCCTTGCGAGATAAATACGGAGACGAAAGAAGAACTGAAATAATTTTTGATTACAAAGATTTTTCTCTTGAAGATACAATTGCAGAAGAAGATGTTGTTGTAACAATTTCCCATCGCGGATTTATAAAACGATTTCCAGTTAGTGGATATCGCAGACAAAATCGCGGTGGAAAAGGAGTTAGCGGTGCTGGGACAAAAGATGAAGATTTTATTGAGCACATGTTTGTTTCATCTACTCATCATTATATAATGTTTTTTACTGATAGCGGAAAAGTCTATTGGCTAAAAGTTTACGAAATTCCAGAAGGTGGAAGAACATCACGTGGAAGAGCTTTACAAAATATTGTCGAAAAGGATAAAAACGAAAAAATTACAGCTTTCGTAACGGTTAAAGAATTCTCCGAAGATAAATTTATAATAATGGCAACTGAACAAGGTACAATCAAGAAAACTGTACTTTCTGCATATTCTAACGTTCGAAAAGGCGGAATTAACGCAATCAATTTAGTTGAAGGCGATAAACTGATTGAAGTAAAAATTTCAGAAGGATATAACGACATTATTATTGGGACAAAAAATGGAATGGCAATTCGATTTAATGAAAATGACGTTCGTCCAATGGGTAGAACAGCAACTGGAGTTCGTGGAATAAACTTGCGAAAAGGTGATCTTGCAATTGGAATGATTGTCGTAAAGCGAGAAGGAACTTTGCTTGTAGTTACTGAAAATGGGTTTGGAAAGAGAAGTAATATTTCAGATTATCGAATCACAAAACGTGGTGGAAAAGGAATAATTACTGTTAAAACTGGCGAAAAGAACGGAAGTTTAATCGCAATGCTCGAAGTAAATGACACAGACGAACTTGTTATTATTTCGACTGGAGGAATGGTAATTCGTCAATCAGTAAAAGATATTCGTGTAATGGGAAGAAACACTTCCGGCGTTAGAGTAATTCGTTTGAAAGACGGCGATGCAATTGCTGATATTGCTCGTGTTTTGCCAGAATCTGAATCACAAAACGTTGATGATGAAGAAATTATTGATACAACAGATGAAGAAAATCCAACTTTAATCTAATATAGGTAAATAAAATGTCAAATAACAAAAATCTTTCATTCGAATCAAAATGTGTTCATGCGGGAATTGGCGAATATGAATTTGGTCCAGTTGTTCCACCAATTTATCAAACATCAACTTTTAAGTTTGAAAATGTTGAACAAGGCGGAAAACTCTTCAAAGGTGAAGCAAGCGGCTATATTTATACAAGAATTGGCAATCCAACAATTGAAGCAATGGAAAATGCCGTAGCTGAACTTGAAGGAGGCTACAAAGCATTAGGTTGTGCAAGCGGAATGGCTGCAATTCACACAACATTTGTAACTCTTCTAAAAAATGGAGATCACGCAATTGTTTCAAAATCAGTTTACGGACCAACTGCAACTCTTGCAAAAGATGTTTTAAGCAAATTCGGAATTGAAGTCTCGTTCGCAGAAACTTCAGATTTGGAAGAAGTTAGAAGTATGATGAAATCTAATACAAAAGTGATTTATGTTGAAACACCTGGGAATCCAACTTTATCAACAACAGACTTGAAAGCCGTTTCCGAAATTGCTCATCAAAACGGAGCAAAATTAGTTGTAGATAACACATTTATGTCGCCCGCACTTCAACGTCCGCTTGAATTTGGAGCAGATGTTGTTGTTCATAGTATGACAAAATTCCTAAATGGGCATGCCGATGTTGTTGCTGGAATTATTGTTACAAAAGATGAACAAAGCTACAAAGAACATCGCAAAATGTTAAATCAAATTGGCGGAACAATTGATCCATTTAATTCATTTTTGGTTCATCGCGGTCTGAAAACTCTTTCAATAAGAATGAAAAAACATTCCGAAAATGCAATGAAAATTGCAGAATATCTTGAAAATCATCCAAAAGTGAAATGGGTTCGATATCCAGGATTGAAATCTTTTCCATTCTATGAATTAGCTCAAAAACAACAGAATGGGGCTGGTGGAATGATTTCGTTTGAATTAAAAGGTGGTTTATCCGCTGGCATAAAAATGATGAATTCTGTAAAACTTGCTCAACTTGCTGTAAGTCTCGGTGGAGTAGAAACACTAATTCAACATCCTGCAACAATGACTCACGCATCGATGGGAAAAGAAGCTCGTCAATCCGCTGGAATTACTGATGGATTAGTTCGTCTTTCTGTTGGGATTGAAAATGTAGATGAACTAATTGCTGATTTAGAACAATCAATGAGTTAATACCATTTATTTGAAGATTAGTTCATTTAGAAACATACAATATCGGAATGACAAATGATTTTCTCTATGTCATACTGAGCGAAAGCGAAGTATCTTGAGAAATAGATTAATATAAGAAAGATTCTTCACTTCGTTCAGAATGACATAAAATATTGGAATGACATAAAAAAACCGGCGAGAGCCGGTTTTTTTAAGAACTAATTCACTAAGTATAGGGATTTTAAAGCACTATAGTTCGGTTATTTATTTTTTCCCATAAGAAAATAATTCTATTTCAAATAATGTGATTTTTGAGAATGCAATTTATTATTTGCTTTTGTTGTAGAAGATTTCATTTCATAATTATCAATTTTAAAATAAGAAGCAATTTGTGATAGATTTTCTGTCAATCTGTTCAAATCTTCTGCAGCTTGAGCAATTTGTTGAACACCTTGTGCAGCTTCTTGAGCAACGTGGTTAATTCCTTCAATATTTTTGCTTATTTCTTCAACTGTAGCCGATTGTTGCTCACTTGCCGAAGCTACTTGAGAAATTTCCATTGTAACATTATCAAAACTTGTTAGAATATGTTTTAGAAGTTCTGACATACTATTTATCATTTCCATTCCCTGATGTACTGCATTACTTGTTGCAAGTGTTGCTTCATCAGCTTCTTTTGCTTCAGATTGAATTGATTTTATAGTATTTCCAATTTCTTTTGTAGCCTTAGTAGTTCTTTCAGCTAATTTTCTAACCTCATCGGCAACAACAGCAAAACCTCTACCTTGTTCACCAGCTCTTGCTGCTTCAATTGCTGCATTTAATGCCAACAAATTTGTTTGGTCAGCAATTTCATCAATTACACGTGTAATTTCACCAATAGATGCAGTTTTTTGCGTTAATGAATTTACTATTTGGGTTGTAGTGTCTGTAGCTGAATTGATTTTTATCATTCCTTCTTGTGTCTCTTTTAGTTTTTCGAAACCTTCAATTCCTTCTTTTTTAGCTTCGGCAGATGCTTTAGCAGCATTATTTGCATTTATGCTTGTTTCAACAATTGTTTTAGCCATTTCTTCAACTGCTGATGCAACTTCACTTGTTTGCGAACTTTGTTCTTGTGCTCCAGCTGCCATTTCTTCTGAACTAGCTGAAATTTGTGTACTTGCACTTGCGGTAGCTGAAACTGCTTCAACTAATTGACTGATAAGATCTCGGATTTTTCTAACTGTTTCATTAAAACCATTAAACAATTTCGCAATATCATCATCTTTTCTTTCAGAATGTAACTCAACTGATAAATCACCATGCGAGAATTTTTCCATTTCTTCTAAAATATTTCTAACATTGTTAGAAAGGTATTCTTCTTTATTAACCATTTCAGATATGTCAGCAACATATTCTTCGCCACCAATAATTACTCCATTATTATCATATATTGGAGTTCCTGTGTACATAATGTGCATTTCTTTTCCTTGTGGTCTTGCAATTGTTTTTTCAGTTACATTTTTACCATTTGACATCGCTCTAGCTACAGCACATTTATCTGTGTTACAATGCTCTGTTCTAAAATTATTGTAGCATTTTTGTCCAACTAAATTAGCTTGAGAAACACCTACAAGATTAGCTCCAGATTGATTCATGTATTGAATATTAAAATCTTTATCAATTCGCATTACAGGTGTTGGCAAACTGTCAATCATTTGATGTTGTTCCATTATTTTTTCAGTTAATATATTAAGTGTTTCATTTAGTGTGTAAATTTCAATAAATTCAGTATTTTTTGCTACTGCCTTATAATTACCCGCCGCTAAACTTTTAGTAAATTCTACAGTATCGTTTAATGAAGAAAGTACTTTTTTGTTTATTATATATAACAATAAACCGATAAGAATTGCCCCAGATATTATTTGGATAAAAATTGAAATAAATAAATCAGTATTCGCTTCTTCAATTATAGCTGTTCGGTCAGAGAAAAAAGTAATTATTCCAATATCTGAGTTTGAATAATCTTTGATTGGGATTGAAAAAACGGCATAATCTTTATCATCAAAATTTATAATAGGGATTTCTTCAAAATTTGTTTCAATTTCACTTATGTTTTTCTTTACAATTTCGTTAGAGAAGGCGCGATATGTTGTTTCTCCATTAATAATGTCATCTTGTTTTGCTTTCCCTCCCGCTTTTTGAAATACACTTGTCTTAATTCCTACAGCAAATTCAACATTATTTGCTTTTGCTATTTCGTCTAAAAGTTTGGTAAAAGATTTCCCAAATTCAACAGACCCAATATGTTGTCCATTGTAGTTAATTGGGTGAACAAGTCGTATTCCTAAACCAGCTTTTCCAACTTCTAACCCAGCAATTATTTTTTTATCTCTATTTGCATCAACAACTGTTTGTCTGAAAGATGACAAATCATCGCCCCATTTATCTGGCATGTGTACTCTGTAAAAAGAGGTAGCTGGAGGAGTGTGAAATTGAAATTCTTTGATTCCGAATTCATCTCGTAATTTTTTTTCATAAATTGGTAAAGTTAATTCTTCTAAACCGAGCCGATCACCATTTGCAAATTTTTCTACTATTGCTCGATCATTTAACAGTAATTCGACTTCTAATTTCGAATTTTGAATATCCTGTTTTAAGAGTTCATCTAGTTCTTTTGTTAAAGTTTCTTTTAGAATTAAATTTTCTTCTTGAAGGATTGTCTTTTCTGAATAATAAGTTTTGGCAGATTCAATAATTATACTAATAACGAGTACAATTGCTACCAAAATTGACAAGTAAGTTTTAATTGATTTTAATTTTTTCATTTTTTTTAATCCATTTGTTGTTTATAAATTGTTATAATCTTTAAAATTATCGGAGTATTAGAAATAATGTTTAAAAAGAATGTTTAAAAAATTGAGTGGATTTTTTCATACTTAAACTTTAAATGAACTCCACCTTCAAGGTGGAGTTCAT
>DYLK01000024.1 GCA_020722065.1 Melioribacter roseus | reverse complement strand
ATCAAAAAACTAATCCACTAAATAATATTCAATTGTAGATACAACTCGTACTTTTTTGATTTGTGGATTGTTTATATCTCTTTCAGAAATAGTAAATTGTCCTTGGTCAGCGGTTTTTATTTTGCCTAGTTTACTATCAGAATCATTTGCGAATTTTTCTGCAACTTCGCGAGCTTTCCGAGTCGCTTCTTCTATCATAGAAGGTTTAATTTCATTCAATTTTGTAAAAAAATATTCGGGTTTAACAGAATATTCATTATTATTAAAAACAATGCCTTTCTTTCCTAAATCAGCGATGGAGGTCGTAAGTTTTCTAACAACATCAACTTTTTTTGAATAAACTGTAATTGTTTGAATAGCAGTATATCTAAAACGAACCTCTACCCCAGAATCGTACATTTGAGCAAATTTGTCAGTAATTTGTGGTGGGGAAACTGATATTTCGTTTTCATTAATTCCGTTCTTTAACAAAAACGACTTAATAATCGAATTGTTACTCCCAATTTTTGAATACAGATTTGTGAAGTCATTCTCAGCTAAACTATATTCAATTGGCCAAAGAACTAAATCGGCGGGGAATTCCTTTTCCGACAAACCTTTAACCCAAACTGTTCTTTCAAATTCTTTTACTTCAATTGCACTTTTCCCAAGAATTAAGCCTAAAAGAGTTAACCCAAGAAAAATTGATAAACCTAAAATTAATTGTTCGGGATTTTTTTTAATATCCAACATAAAGACTCCAATTATTTGAAAATAAATTTAAAATATTAGTCAAAGTTAGTTATAAAAAATTGAAAAATGAGAATATTTTACTATTTTTGCAACCTATGTCAAAAAACTTAGTAATAGCTATAGATGGTCCCGCTGGTTCAGGCAAAAGTACGATTGCAAAATTTTTAGCAACAAAAATTGGAGCAACTTACATTGATACAGGAGCAATGTATCGAGCTATTACATTTAAAGCTCTTTCTGGTGGATTTATACACGACATTCACAAAATAATTGAATTTTCCAAATCTGCAAAAATCAAATTAACTTATGAAAATGGAAGAACACGAGTTTTTGTAGATTCTGAAGAAGTTACAGATTTTATAAGAAGTTCTGAAGTAAATGATAATGTAAGTGAAGTTAGTAGAATTCCAGAAGTTAGAGCAGAATTAGTAAAGATTCAGCAAAAAATGGGTCAAACAGAAACTGTTGTTGCCGAAGGACGCGATACAACAACTGTGGTTTTTCCTAATGCGGATTTTAAGATTTATCTTGTTGCTTCAATTGACGTTAGAGCAGAAAGAAGATTAGCAGAATATTTAGAAAATGGTGTTCAAATTTCGATTGAAGAAGTTAAAGAAAATCTTGCTAAACGCGATAAAATTGATAGTGGGCGTGAAGTTAGCCCATTAAAAAAAGCTGATGATGCTTATCAGATTGACACTTCATCTCTGTCAATTAATCAAGAATTAGAAATTATTCTAGATAGAATAAATAAAATAAAGATTTCAAAACAAATCAAATAGAATTAACTAATGTTAAACTAACAAAACTTCTTGATTTTTGTTGATTTGTATTAAGGAGTACGGAGACAAAATGTCCGAAGAAAAAAAAGTAAAAGATGTAAAATTAATAACAGAAGAAACGTATTCACCTGAAGAAATATCTGAGTTTGAAAAACTGATAAACGATTCGTTTAGTGATTTCAAAGAAGGCGAAATTATTCAAGGAACTATAAGTGGATTTGATAAAGACAATGTAGTTATTTCACTTGGTTTTAAGTCTGATGGTTTAATTCCTAAGAGTGAATTTACCAGTACAGAAGAAATTGCACTTGGCAAGACAGTTGATATCGTAATTGAAAGCGTAGAAGATGAAGATGGTGTATTAAAAATTAGTAAAAAACGTGCCGATTTCTTAAAAATATGGCGAATTATTCTTGATGCAAATGAAAATGATAAAATTCTATCTGGAAAAATTGTACGCAGAATAAAAGGTGGTATGGTTGTTGACATAATGGGAATTGAAGCATTTTTACCTGGTTCACAAATCGATATTAAACCAATCCGCGATTTTGATGCTCTTGTCGGCGAAACAATGGATTTCAAAGTCGTAAAAGTGAATATCCCAACTGAAAATGTTGTTGTATCACATAAAGTTCTAATTGAAGAAAAATATGCTTCACAACGAGATGAAATTCTAAAAGGATTGGAAAAAGGTCAAATTCTTGAAGGTACAGTTAAAGCAATTACAGATTTTGGTGTATTTGTTGACTTGAACGGAGTTGATGGTTTGATTCATATTACAGATTTAAGTTGGGGAAGAATCAATCATCCAAAAGAAGTTGTTGAGCTTGACCAAAAATTGCAAGTTGTTGTAACTGATTATGATAAAGACAAAAAACGTATTTCACTTAGTCTAAAACAATTAACACCTCATCCTTGGGATAATATTGAAACAAAGTATTTGATTGGCGATAAAGTTGCTGGAAAAGTAGTTTCGTTAACAGAATATGGTGCTTTCATCGAAATTGAAAAAGGAATTGAAGGTTTGATTCACATTTCTGAAATGAGTTGGACACAACATATTTCTCATCCAGGACAATTTGTTTCGATGGGAATGCATGTTGAAGCTGTCATTTTGAGTTTGGATAAATCAGAAAAGAAAATTTCTCTTGGGATGAAACAACTTACTCCAGATCCTTGGTCGGAATTATTAACTAAATATCCAGTTGGTTCACACCAAAAAGGAATAATCAGAAATCTAACTAACTTTGGTGCTTTCGTTGAATTGGAAGCTGGTGTTGATGGTTTAATTCATATTTCAGATTTATCTTGGACAAAGAAAGTTCGTCATCCTGGGGAAATTGTTAAAAAAGGTGAAACAATTGAAGTAGTTGTTCTTGAAGTAAACACTCAAGAAAGAAAAATTTCTCTTGGTCATAAACAAATTGAAGATAATCCTTGGCCAGAATTAGAAAAGATTTACAAAGTTGGTACTTTGGTAGAAGGAAAAGTTTCTAAAATTATCGAAAAAGGATTAATTGTAGAACTTGGTGGCAAAGTTGATGGTTTTGTCCCACAAGCTCAACTTTCTTCATCAAAAATCAAAAATTTGGCATATTGCTTCCCAATCGATGAAACTTTGAAAATGCGTGTTATTGAATTCGATATTGAAAACAAGAAAATCGTATTGAGTGTACTTTCTGCTTTGAAAGAAATGTCGGATGCTGAAATTGAAAAATACATTGCCGATCATAAACTTGAAAGAACTTCTGTTCAAGCAATCAGAAAAGCTGATACAGGGAAATTTGACCCAAAAGATTTTGATATTTATGATGAAAAAAATCTTGGAACTGAAGTTGCTACAAGCGATTTTGTAGAAGAAAATCCTATGAATGAAGTTGAAGAATCAATCGCAACAGAAGAAAATATATCTGAAACTGAAGCCAATACTTCCGAAACTGAAGAAAATAAAGAAAATTAATTATATTATTATTTATGTTAAAAAACCCAACTACAAAATAGTTGGGTTTTCTTTTAAGTAAACTTTCAAAAATGAAGAAAGGAAAATTCTTGAAAGTAGCTTTCCATACACTTGGTTGCAAATTAAACTTTTCTGAAACATCAACTATTGCAAATCAATTTAAGATTCGAGAATATGAAATTGTTGATTTCTCCGAAAAAGCAGATATTTACGTATTAAATACTTGCACAGTTACTGAGAACGCCGATAAAGAATGCCGACAGATAATCCGAAAAGCAAAAACACGCAACCCAAATTCTTTTATGGTTGTAACTGGGTGTTTTGCACAATTACAATCTGAAAAATTAATGAAAATGCCTGAAGTTGATGCAGTTTTGGGTACTGCTGAAAAATTCAAAATCTTTGAATTATTAGAAGATGATTTCTCGAAAAGGGAAACTTCGTGTGTGTTTGTAACGCCAACCGATAAAATATCCAATTTTTATTTTTCTTCGTCAACTGAAGCTGATGAAAGAACACGCGCTTTTTTCAAAATTCAAGATGGATGCGATTATTTATGTACTTATTGTACAATTCCAAAAGCAAGGGGAAGAAGCAGAAGTATGGAAATTTCGCTTTTGTTAGAAAATTTTCGGAAAATATTAGCTGAAGGTTACAAAGAAATTATTCTAACTGGCGTAAATGTTGGAGATTATGGGAAATCGACTAATCAAAAATTTTCAGATTTACTTAATCATTTACTTTCTGAAAATGGTGAATTTAGATTGCGAATCAGTTCAATTGAACCAAATTTATTAACTGATGAAATAATCCAATTAGCAAAAAATAATCCGAAACTTGTAAATCATTTCCATATTCCTTTGCAAAGTGGAACAAACAAAATTTTACAATTAATGAAACGCCGATACAACACCGAATTTTTTAAGAATTTGATAAATAAGTTGAATATTGAAATTAAAAATGTTGGAATTGGAATTGACGTAATTACTGGTTTCCCTGGTGAGACTGACGAAGATTTTCTCTCAACTTATAAATTTTTATCTGAAATGGAATTTTCATATTTGCATGTTTTCACATATTCAGAAAGAGAAAATACCGAAGCAGTGTTAATGAAAAATTCAGTTCCTCACATCAAACGAAAAGAAAGAACAAACATGCTCCGAATTTTGAGTGAAAAGAAAAGATTGGCTTTTATGCAGAAAAATATTGGAAAGAAAGTACAAGTTTTGTTTGAACATCAAGAAATAAATGGGAAAATGCGTGGATATTCTTCAAATTATATTCGTGTTGAAACAGATTTTAACATTGATTTAGTAAATAAATTTGTTGAAATTGAGATTACAAATTGTAACAACAATTTTTGTTACGGAAAAATTATCTAAAAAGGAGATTTATGAAAAAATTACTCGTGTTTCTTTTTGTTATTCCAGTCTTATTAAGTTCACAAACTAAATCATTAATAGATTTTAGAGTTGAAGCAAATCAGAATGTAGAATTTAATTTGCCTGAAGTTGAACAGAAAAATCAAGAGAAAAAGAGTGTCGGTTTAGCAATTTTATATTCATTATTATTGCCAGGAATGGGAGAACTTTATTCGGGCGATTATTCAACTGGGAAATATTTTACTATAGCCGAAGGCGTTTTGTGGGGAAGTTATTTGGGAACAAGTTATTATTCAAGTTACAAAAAAGATAATTATATGGCTTTTGCGAAAGTGAATGCTAATGTTACAACTTCTGGAAAAGATGACCAATTTTGGGCTGATATTGGTAATTATTCAAGTATTTACATTTACAACGAAGAAATGGATTTGAATAGAAATTACGATTTACTTTATGATGAAACTTCTCATTTCTGGGAATGGAATTCTGTTTCATCGCGAAAAGAATATCGTGCAATGTGGGTTTCAAGCGAAAGTGCAAAAAATTCATTAATTTTTATCGCTGGCGGAATGGTTTTAAACCGTATTATTAGTGCTGTAAATGCAGCTCGTATAGCACGTAATTTCAATGAAAATCTATCTAATACTCAATCTTATAATATCAATTTTACACCGATTATTTTTGTCGATAATTCGGTGGGATTATCAATTAATTTAAATCACAGACTTTAATTGAACAACTACAAATTGATAATAGAATATGACGGGACGAATTTTTCGGGCTGGCAAATTCAAAGAAATTCTGTAACTATTCAGCAAATATTAAAAGAGAAAATTGAGTTAATTCTTCAAGAAAAAATAAATTTACTTGGCTCTGGAAGAACTGATTCGGGAGTTCACGCTTTTGGTCAAGTAGCTAATTTTCAGACTGAAAATAAAATACAAATAAGCAAATTCTTACATTCCTTGAATTCACTTTTACCGAAAGAGATTAACATCAAAAAAATGGAAATAGTCAATTCTAACTTTCATTCAAGATTTGATGCAAAAAAGAGAAGTTATCTTTATTTCTTTTCAACTCAAAAATCTCCTTTTTATGAAAAATATACATTTTACAACCCGAATTTCAATCAATATGAAATTGAAAAGTTAAATAAAATCAGTAGGGAATTCCTCGGGGAAAAGGATTTTACATCTTTTGCGAAAACCAAATCTGAAATTGAAAATAAAAACTGCACAATTTATTCAATTTGGTGGAAAAGAAAGAAAAACATCACAATATTCTACATTGAAGCAAATCGATTTTTACATGGAATGGTTCGAGCAATAATTGGGACAATCCTAGAAGTATATAAATATGATGATTTTAAGAAAAAGATTGCTGATATTTTGAGAGCAAAAAATAGAATTTACGCTGGAAAAGCAGTAAAGTCAAAAGGTTTATTTTTATTCAAAGTAAAATATTAGGTTGAAATGATTGCTTTCAATTTTTCAAAAAAAGTAGTTCTAGTTACTGGCGGTTCGCGTGGAATTGGAAAAGCTACTGTGGAATTGTTTGATAAAGCAGGGGCAAATGTTGTTTTTACTTATTTTCAAGATAAAAATGCAGCAAATAATCTGCTAAATTCATTAGAAAATGATGGATTTTACGAACAAATAGATTTCAAATCGGAAATTGCAATACAAAAATTGGTTGAAAAAGTAATTCAAAAATTTGGAAGAATTGATATTTTAGTAAATAACGCTGGAATTTGGAATTACGGAAAAGCCGAATCAATGTCGCTGGAAACTTGGGAAAATTTGATGCAAGTTAATTTAACTGGAATGTTTCTGATAACAAAAGCAGTTTTGCCAATAATGATAAAACAAAAATATGGTAAAATTGTAAACGTTTCGTCAACTGCCGCACAACGTGGTGAAGCAGAACATTCTCATTATGCAGCATCAAAAGGAGCGATGGTTTCCTACACAAAATCATTATCAACAGAATTGGCACAACATAACATTACAGTAAATTCAGTCGCCCCAGGTTGGGTTGATACAGATATGAATAATGAAGTGTTTTCTGATAAAAAATATCGCAAAAAAGTTGAAGAATCAATTCCGATTCAAAGAATTGCCACAGTTGAAGATATAGCTTATCCAATTTTATTTATTGCATCAGATTATGCTCGGCACATTACTGGCGAAATTCTAAATGTAAATGGTGGAAGTGTACTCTGTGGTTAAAAGAATTAAACATATTTTATGTCTTTTATTTATTATAAGTAGTTTTAATCAAGCTCAAATTGTAGATTTCAAACTCGGACAAGTTCGTGGATTATTTCTTGAATTGGGAGTTGGACCAACATTTCCCGTCGGTGATTTTGCTGTAAATCATACATTAGGTTCAAAAATAGAAACTGCGTTTTCATACGCAGATAATGATATTTTCCCAATTTTTGTTTATGGAAAGATAAAATACGCAATGTTTCAAGCAGATTTTGTGGAAATAATTAATAATCCAGTTTATGAATTATCAACTCAAATAATATCATTTGAACCTGGAATTAGATTTTATATTCCGCCATTTGAAAAGAAAGTGATTTTATTAATGCCTTATATTGACACTGGTTTTGATGTGAGTTATTTGATTGTTACAAATCAACAAACAAAGGGAATTATTGCACAATTTACAAATAATCAAGCCAAAATGGGATTGCATTTAGGAGTTGGTGTTTCGATGTTTTTATTAGATACAGGAGTAGAATACAATTATCATCACGGGAATCAGTATTTAGGATTAAATGTCAAATTGAGATTACCAATATTCATTAAAGTGTGAGAAAAAAAATGGAATTTAAGAATTTAATTTTAGAAAAAGTAGAAAATGTAGCTATTGTAAAAATCAATAGAATTGAAAAAATGAACGCACTCAATTCCGAAACAATTGATGAACTTGAAATCATTTTTACTGAGTTAAACAAAGATGAAAATGTTGATGCAATTGTACTTACTGGAAATGGTGAAAAAGCATTTGTTGCTGGTGCAGATATAAAAGAATTAAACAAAATGGATGTAATTTCGGGACAAATTATGTCGGAAAAAGGACAAAAAGTGTTTAGTTTAATTGAAAATCTTTCAAAACCAGTAATTGCCGCTGTAAATGGTTACGCACTCGGTGGCGGTTGCGAACTTGCAATGTCGTGTCATTTTAGATATGCTTCAGAAAATGCTGTTTTTGGTCAACCAGAAGTGAATTTAGGAATAATTCCTGGTTACGGTGGAACTCAAAGAATGGCTCGTTTGATAAATCATGGTAGAGCGATGGAATTTATTTTAACGGGTGATATGATAAAATCAGATGAAGCATTGCGTATTGGTTTAGTAAATAAAGTTTTTCCAAAAGAAGAATTGCTTGAACAAACAATTAAAACTGCTAAAAAAATTGCATCAAAAGGGCAAATTGCTGTTACGATGTCAATAAAAGCTGTAAATGCAACCAAAGAAATTTCACTGGAAGATGGTTTAAAATACGAAGCATCACTATTTGGTTTATGTTGTGGAACTCAGGATTTTATGGAAGGGACAACTGCTTTCCTAGAAAAACGCGAAGCAAAATTTGTAAAGAGATAGGTGAGTGTTGAGCAATCAAATTAAAATTATTTTTGGATTATTCGTAATTGCTGTTATTTTAATTTTTGCTAATCTACTTTACAATACTTTTAGTGAAAATGAACAGTTAGTTGAAGAAACTATTATGAAGTCCGATGAGATTTCAGAAAAAAGCGGAATTGAGTATAAATTCAAGCAAATTCTTTTATCACGGGGAATTAAAACTGAGTGGATTGTTGAGAAAAATAGCAAGAAATCTAAAGTGTTTCAAATTAAAATTCCTAACGACTTAACAATTCCCGAATTAATTGTGGATTTTTCTACACAATTAACAAATGATTCCATCTCAATTAAAACGAGCGAGTTAGTTGAAAAGGGAAAAATCAGACTTCAAGTATTTTCGAAAAATCAACAAATAATTGATTCATATTTTCAGAAAGATAAATTAATTATGCGAGATTCTCCGAGAATTGTATTCCTAACAATAATAAATTCTATTGAAGAAATTGGGCAAATGGAAAATGATTTTTTCAAAGAAATTACTTTTCTAATCAATATTAATGAATTTAATCAGGCAAATAGAAATCCAAAATATGATTATGCAATCTTATTTAATGATTTAATTGTAGAAGCAAAATACAAACTCGAAGAATCGATGGGGAAAAAGGAAATCCGTAATTCACTTTCAAGAATTCTGAATGATTTTGGCTGGGAAACTCCAATTTATATTGATTCAGAATCAAATTTGTCGAATTCTATTGCATTTTCTTTCATAAAGGAATTTTTAAATACAAATAAGGTGAAGTTCAGTTATTTGAATAGAATAAAAAATCTTACAGAATTAGATGAAAAGGAATTGCAAGCCATTGTAAATCTTCGAATATTAAATAAAAAATCTGAAATATTTCTTGTTGATTTGGAAACATTGTCAAAATCTCAAGATTTCATTATTCAATTGAAAAAACGTGGGGTTAAGTTTTTGAGTTTATCTGAAGAAAAAAGAATGACTGAAACTGAAATTTCAAAATAATAAATTGGAGTTAAAATGAACGAAAGATTGCATAAATTAACTGTAGTTGTAACTGGAGCATCACAAGGGATTGGTTTTGCAACTGTAAAACTTCTTCTGGAAAACGGATTTACGGTTACAATTTGGGATATTGATGACGAAACTTTCTCGAAAAATTCAAATCAAATTTCAGATTATTCAGCAAAATATTTTTACCATCATTGCGATGTTACAAATAAAGAGCAGGTTTATTCGCTCGCAAAAGTTGCTTTTACAGAAATGGGGAGTGTAAATTATTTGATTAATAATGCTGGATATGTAAAGAGTGGAAGTTTTTTAGATAGAACTGACGATGAATGGGAAAAAACAATTGATATCAATTTGACTTCGTTTATTTATACAATTCGAGCTTTTTTACCAAAAATGTATGAAATGAATTTTGGACACATAATTAATATTTCTTCAGCTTCATCGACACTTGGTGTTCCAAATTTAGCAATTTATACTGCTACAAAATGGGCAGTTTGGGGATTTACAGAATCAATGCGTTTTGAAGCACAAAATTTGGGGAAAAATGTAAAATGGACTTCAGTTCATCCAGGATACTTAAAAGAAGGTTTGTTTGAAGGTGCAAGAATTCCTTTCCCAGGAAGTTTAATTGTTCCATTAGTAAAAAATCACGATGTAATCGCAAAAGCAATTGTTGAAGATGGAATTATGCTCGGAAAAACAATCATTTATCGTCCCTTCACAGTAAGATTATCTGTCTTTTTACGAGGAATTTTACCCGATTATATCTATCAACTTCTTGTTCGATTCCTTGGAATTACAAAAAGTATGAATTCATTCCGTGGAAGAGAAGGGAAGTAATTCTAATCTTTTTCTACTGTTCGTTTGAAAATATAATCAAGATTTTTTAGCATTTTTGAATTATCAAAAATGGAATCAATTTCTTCTTCAGAAAGATATTTTCTCGCGTTTTCAGATTGTTTTAATTCATTGCTTAAATTGGAATTTTTATCTTTCCAAACTTTCATAGCTGGGGTTTGTACAATTTTGTATGCATCTTCTCTCGAAGCACCTTTTTCAACTAATTTTAGCAAAACTTTTTGTGAAAAAACCAAACCGCGAGTTAAATTTAAATTCTCAAGCATTTTTTCGGGATAAATCAGAAGATTATCTATCAAGTTTATCATTTTATCGAACATATAATCTAAAGTGATAAAACTATCTGGAATAATTACTCTTTCAACAGAAGAGTGTGAAATATCACGTTCGTGCCAAAGAGCAACATTTTCAATTGCTGCGTGAGCATTTCCTCGTAGTAATCTTGCTAAACCAGTAATTCTTTCACTAACAATTGGGTTTCGTTTATGAGGCATTGCAGAAGAACCTTTTTGTCCTTCAGAAAAATATTCTTCAGCTTCTAAAACTTCAGTTCTTTGAAGATGACGTATTTCAATTGCAATTTTTTCTAATGAAGCCCCAATTATTGCGATTGTAGAAAGAAATTCGGCGTGGCGATCTCTTTGAATTACTTGAGTTGAAACTGGAGCTGGTTTTAGTCCCATTTTCAAACAAACGTATTCTTCAACTTCAGGCGAAAGGTGATCGAAAGTTCCAACTGCACCAGAAATTTGTCCAACTGAAATTGATTTAATAGCATTTTCTAAACGAATTTCATTGCGTTTTGCTTCTTCAAACCAAAGTGCAAATTTAAGTCCCATTGAAGTTGGTTCGGCATGAATTCCGTGACTTCTTCCAATCATAAAAGTATGTTTGTGCTTTTTTGCTTGACGTTTAAGAATTTCTTGGAATTTTCTAATTCTTTCCAGAAGTAATTCCCCAGCAGATTTCATTTGGTAGGAAAGTGTTGTATCAAGTATGTCAGATGAAGTCATTCCATAATGAATATGTCGAGAAGCTGAGCCAACATATTCAGCAACGTTGGTTAAAAATGCAATAACATCGTGTTTTGTAGTTTCTTCAATTTCGAGAACTCTTTTAACATCAAACTTTGCTTTTTGTTGAATAGTAATTAAATCTTCAGCTGGAACTTGTCCCATTTTAACACGAGCTTCAACAGCAAGAATCTCGATTTTAAGCCAAGTTTCATATTTGAATTGATCTTCAAAAATTCGTCCCATTTTGGGTAAAGTATAACGTTCAATCATTTTTTCTATCCAATTTCATTTGTTTGGTTAAATATTTTTTATCTCTAATAATTTTTATTGAAATTTTATCGCCTGTAGTATATTGATTTAGAATGCTGATTATTGATTCATCATCAGTTACAGTAAATTGATCAATTTTTATTATTATATCGCCAACTAAAAGTCCAGCTTTTGCTGCTGGAGAATTTCGAATAATATCTGTAATAATCACACCTTTTGCTGCCGAAAGATTGAAATATTCAGCTAATCGTTTGTCAATTGCTTGAATTTTTAATCCAGTCCAAAATTGTCTATCAACGTAACCTTCAGTTTTAATTTGATGAATAACTTCACGAACTTTATTGATAGGAATTGCAAATCCAACTCCCACGCTTCCTGAATTTCCATTTGGTGAATAAATAAGCGTATTCATTCCAATTAGTTCCCCAATACTATTTACAAGCGGTCCACCGCTATTCCCTGTATTAATTGAAGCATCAGTTTGAATCATATTAATGTAATATCTTCCATTTACTGAATTTAAGTTCATTCCTGTTGCACTAATAACTCCGACTGTAACTGTTGGTTTATCATTTATTTCAAAAAGCCCAAATGGATTTCCCAAAGCAATTACCCATTCGCCTATTAAAATATCATTAGAATTTCCCATTTTTATATACGGAAGATTTTTCCCATCAATTTTAAGAAGGCAAATGTCGGTTGAAGGATCAGAACCAATTAATTTAGCAGGATGTTCGCTTCCGTCCGTCATTGTAACAATAATTTCATCAGCATTGCCAGCAACGTGGTCGTTTGTAATAATATAACCATCGGAGGAAATAATAGCTCCTGACCCAAGAGCTTGTACTTTTTCTTGATAAACACGGTCACCAAAAAAATATCTAAAAAGCGGGTCAGATGAATATGGATCGCGATATTTATTTACTTTTGTGATATTAATTCCAACAACAGCGGGACTAACTTGTTGAACAGTTTCAGTAATTATTGTACTTCGGGATAAAGTGATTTCGTTATTTCGTTGGTTCTTCAAAAAAACAGTATCCTGGTTAGATAATGTTGCAAATTCAAAGTTTGAAGTTGAATCTGAAGTGTCATTTATAGATTTTTGTGGCTGAATGAAGTTGAAGTAAGCAAATGCAAAGGCAATAGAAACAAATAAAAAAGTAGTTAAAGTTGAGTAAATAATAATTTTTGTCTTATTCATAATTCCATCAAGATTTAGATTTGAGCATTTTTATATAATTATGTAAAGGTTCAATATGTTTAATCAGAATAATTATCAAAACTATAGAAACAAAGATAGTATATTCAAATTCAGTGCTTGAATAAATTGAAAATTTTATAAAAAAAGATGAGTAAAAGATTGTTGCTACTAAAAGAGAAAACGTGGCGAAAATATTAGCAAAATGGATGTCCTTTTTTATCCAAAATGAAATTAGCCAAAAACTAATCCATAAAATTGGTAATTGTGGAACAAATAAAACTGAACCACCAAGTGCAGTAGCTAATCCGCGACCTCCTTTGAAACCAATCCAAATAGAAAAACAATGAGCAAAAACTGCAGAAACAACTGAGATTCCAAGATAAACGAAATTTTCTCCAAAGAAATGTAGAGTTATAAATAAAGGAAACATTCCTTTTAATAAATCAGTAATTAAAACTAAAATTGCCGCAGATTTTGATTTTGAAACTTCATACGAATTTAATGTGCCAACATTCCCTGACCCTTCATCTAAAATATTAATACCTTTTCTTTTTAATACTAAAAATGCTGTAGGAATTGAACCTATTAAATAACTATAAAAAATAATTAAAAAAAAATCCATAATAATATTCTTTTTCTTTTGATACTTTATTAATAAATTAACAAACTTAATATGTAATTTAAGAATTTCGGAGTAATTATGATAAATTTAGTTGGAAGATATACTGTAAAACCTTCACTTCCTAAAAAATTAGAACCATTGCGTACAATCGCAAAAAATATGTATTGGACTTGGAATACAGATGCATTAGAACTTTTCAGAAGATTAGATAGAAAACTTTGGGAGCAACTCAATCATAATCCAACATTGTTGTTGGGGAAAATAAGTCAAGAAAGACTGAAAGAAGTTGCAGAAGATGATGGTTTTGTTGCACACATGAATCGTGTGCTTTTGCAACTTGAAGTTTACTTAAATGAAATTACTTGGTACCAAAAAAATTATGATCCACACGACAAACCATATATTATCTATTTTTCAGCAGAATTTGGAATAACTGAAAGTTTACAAATTTATTCTGGCGGTTTGGGAATTTTAGCAGGAGATCATCTAAAATCTGCGAGCGATTTAGGAATACCACTTGTTGGAATGGGTCTTTGTTATAGAGAAGGTTATTTTCAACAATATTTGAATTCAGATGGTTGGCAAAATGAAAGGTATGAAAATACTGATTTTTATAATCAACCATTAGAATTAGTAAAAGACGAAAATGGCGAAATTCTTAAATTATCGCTTGATTTTCCTGGGCGAAAAGTATTTTATCAAATTTGGAAGATTGATGTTGGTAGATTACCACTTTATCTTTTAGATACTTATATTGATGAAAACAACGATGCAGATAAAGATATTACAAAATCTCTTTATGGTGGCGATAAGGAAGTAAGAATTCAACAAGAAATTCTGCTTGGAATTGGTGGAATTAGAGCAATTCACGCAATGGGAATGGAGCCACTTGTTTGCCACATGAACGAAGGACATTCAGCATTTTTAGCTTTAGAAAGAATGCGACATTTAATCAAAAGGCATAATTTAAGTTTTGAACAAGCAAAAGATATCGGATTTTTCTCAAATGTTTTCACAACGCACACTCCTGTTCCAGCTGGAATTGATGTGTTTCCAAATGAATTGATGGAAAAATATTTTGGTGGATATTATAGAAATGAACTTGGAATTTCAGATAATCAATTTTACAAACTCGGTACAATAATCAAAGGAAATGGAAATCCCACAGAGTTTAATATGGCTCATCTGGCAATGAATACTGCAGCATTTGTAAACGGTGTGAGCCGATTACATGGCAAAGTATCACGTAAAATGTGGGTTGATGGTTTCCCAAATATTCCTTTTAACGAAATTCCAATAGATTATGTAACAAATGGCGTTCACATGCATTCCCATTTTTCTAGCGAAATGCACTATTTAATGCTCCGTTATATTGGTGAAAGATTTGATAGAGAAATTGATGACCCAAAACTTTGGGAAAGAATTGATGAGGTTCCAGACGAAGAATTGTGGCGAACCCACGAAAGAAGAAGAGAAAGATTAGTTGCTTTTGCTCGCAAAAGATTAAAACGCCAACTCGAGGCAAAAGGTGCTTCTAAAAATGAAATTAATCTTGCAAATGAAATTCTTGACCCAACGGCTCTTACAATTGGTTTTGCACGCAGATTTGCTACTTATAAACGTGGTACTTTACTTTTCAGAAATATCGAAAGGTTAGCTTCAATTTTATTTAATCCAGAACATCCAGTCCAATTAATTATTGCGGGAAAGGCACATCCACGCGATGATGCTGGTAAAAAATTAATTCAAGAAATTTTACATTTCACAAAGAATTTTAATCTGAAAAAAAGAATCGTTTTCATCGAAAATTATGATATGAATGTCGCACGTTATATGGTTGAAGGTTGCGATGTTTGGTTGAATAATCCACTTCGACCAATGGAAGCAAGTGGTACTTCGGGCATGAAAGTAATTGCAAACGGTGGCTTGAATTTTAGTGTACTTGATGGTTGGTGGGACGAAGCGTACGACAAAGAATTAGGTTGGAAAATTGGTAATGGCGAAGAATTCAGTGATTCAGATTATCAAGATGAAGTCGAATCAAACATCATTTATGATGTACTTGAAAAAGAGATTGTTCCAACTTTTTATAATTTTGGTTCTGATAAATTACCGCGTGAATGGATTCAAATGGTAAAAAAGTCTATGAAAACTTTGGGACCAATCTTTAACACACACAGAATGGTGAAAGAATATTTTAATAAATTTTATCTTACATCTTACGAAAAACGAAGACAATTAATGTTAGATGATTGGAAATTGGGTAAAGAATTTTCTGAATGGAGAAGGAAAATATTTGATAATTGGAATGCAATTTCTTGTGCAGGAGTTAAATTTACTGATAATTCCGAATTAAAAGTTGGAGAAACACAAAAAGTTGAAGTAAATGTATTTATTGACGGACTTTCAATTAACGATTTAGATGTACAGATTTATTACGGGAAAATTGAAGAAATTGAAAATTCTGAATCTAATAAATTTGTATCTATGCAACCAACTGAAAAGAATAGCAAAAATATTGTTCACTATATTGGCGAAATTGATGCTTACACAACAGGTCAATTTGGATTTACAATTCGTGTTTTGCCTAAACATCCTTTATTACTTAGTTCATTTGAACTTGGTTTGATAAAATGGGCAAAAGAGCAACACTAAATTAAAATAAAAAAAATAAGGACGTTCAACTGAACGTCCTTATTTTTACAATTTAAGTGAAAATGATATTTCGGGAGTGTTTAGTTCAGAATTATATGAAATTCCTAACAATTTCCTTTTTTCTTCATCAATTCCATATTTAAAATAGACTTGATTCCGTTCAGATTCTACAACCCAATCACCGTGTGCCCAATCGAAAGCAAAACCTAACATATTTAAAACAAGTCCCGTAGAAAAAACAATCGCATTGTTTCGTGTCCGACTTTGGTCAGCTTCGGAATTGATATCGATTGCAAAATCCAAAGCATTTGAAATTTTATATTGGTCATACATTGCAAATCCCATCATCAAACTTCCAATTAATCGAGTTCCAAAAATTGCCCAACCAATTTCGGGTTTTGCAGAATAAAAATGAATATAACCAGGTAAGATTGCTGCAACAGTAATTTTTTTCCAATCTACATATCTTTGAATTTTCTGAAATTCTGCATAAGTCATTCCTTCAGGAAGTGGTTTGATTTCATTCACAGCATTATATTTTTCTGAGGAAATTGAGACTTGACCTGAAATATTCTCAATCAATAAAATCAATACAACAAAAAATAATATTCTTTTCATTTCTAACCTTTTTAAAAATGGAAATATAATTTATAAGTTAATTTTGAATTAAAACCACTTTCTGGCAAAATAATTTTCACACGCGAAAGGTGATTCCTATATTCTTGATTCAATAGATTTTCTATAGAAAGTGATAAATTATGAATAAATTCATTCATTTTCAGAGAATATTGTCCGTAAACATTTATAATAAAATAACCAGCAGTTGGTTCTTCATTGTAATCAACTCGTTTTTGCGAATTTGCCCACTCCCCAATAACACCTAAATTTATGTCGGAAGAAATATAATTGATTCCGACAATACCTTTTAGCGGGGGAATTTGAGGTAATGGAACTTTTTCATTTACAATTTCGCCATAAGTGTAACTTGCCGATAAATTTAATGATAAATTTTGATAAATATTCCAATCAACTTGCATTTCACTTCCAGTTAACAATGCATTAACTCCTGTACTTGCAAAAATCGGTAGGAATGTTGCCCAATTTATTTCCCCAGTATTTCTTGGAATAATGTAATATGGTAAATAATTATAAAAAATATTAACGTTCACTTTTAACTTATCATAGTTATGATAGAGAAATACTTCAGAACCTAAACCAGTTTCAGCATTCAAATCTGGATTTCCAATTTCATAAGAATAGGCTGCAAGATGTGGTCCTTCTGAAAAAAGTTCTTCAATTGTTGGAACACGAGATGATTTACTGATATTTCCACCGAAAGCAACATTTTTTGTTAGATTATAAATTGCTGAAATACTTCCTGAAAAAGTAGTAAATTCTCTTTTTCTAATTGCTCCAATTCCAGATGAATAATCTTCGTATTTAGGTTTTATCAAATCGTAATTAATTCGTGAAGACAATTCTAACTGAAAATCGTTGAATTTCATTCTATCATAAAAATATGCTGAAAAATTTGTGGAATATGAAGGTGGAGTAAACACAAACCCACCAATTTTGAAGTCGCGATAACTACTCGAAATTCCCAAAGTTCCATCATCATCAAATAATAACTTTTTAAAATCAAGATTGGAAGTGATTAAATATTGATTAATTAAAAAATCAGCACCGATTGAACCGTTTTTCTCAAATTCCTTATGTCTATAATAAACTTGTGAAAAATCAATTATTATATGATCAATTTTATCAGAATGTAAATTGAAACGCACTTTTCCATTAGATTGATATTTTTGCATTTCGATATCAACACCGTGTGGATGAGCTCCCAAAAATCCGCCAGGAACTCCATAATTCAAAGTAAATCCACGAAAAGACGCACCAATTAATCCAAAATTTTGAATATAACTGCTTCCGATAGAGAAATTTGAATTATCTGAATAAGTATTTTTAAGAGTGCCAATTGGAGTTGACAAATCCAATGTTTTTCGTTTACTCATTTCTCCGCGTATTTCAAAATCTGAAATTGGAATTTCAAATTTAGCAGAGCCAAGGTAACCACTATTCACAGTTTCAGCGTAAAAACCGAGTGTCCCAAATGGGGCTTTATGAATTTTTGTCGGGATTTCATTTTTAATAACATTCACAATTCCACCAATTGTTGAGGAAGTTTGTAAAAGCAGTTTTGGTCCGCGAATTACTTCAATTCTCTCAATTCCGAATGGTTCAATTGTTACTGCGTGATCTGGAGACGTGGCAGATAAATCTACGGTTTTATTCCCATCTTCACTTAAAACAACTCTATCGCCACCCAAACCTCTAATTACTGGACGAGATGGAGCTGGTCCCATAGAACGCATTGCTAAACCAGTCTCATTTTTAAGTGTAGAGGCTAAAGTTACGCTTAAATCTTTCTCAAGTTTTCTACCGCTCAACACATTTGAAAGGTTTGCCAAATCATCAAATACTGCTTTTTCATTATGATCAGTAATAACAATTGTAGAAACTTCAACTGCTTCAGGAATTAAAAAGAATATCATTTTTGAACATTTTTCTTTGTTGCAATCAATAGTAAATATTCCTTCTTTATATCCTAAATAAGTTATTCTAATTTTTATTTGCGAATTGTTCAAGTTATCAAAATTGAAAATGCCATTTCCATCTGAAATTGTATATTGATTTTCATTTAGCAATTCAATTGCAGCAGATATTAATGGTTGATTTGTTTCAGAATCTAAAACAATTCCTTGCAATTTTGAATTTTGAGCAAAAATTACGGTCGAAAGGAAAAAAACAAAGAGAGTAAAAATTACTCTCTTTGAATAATGAAGATTCATGATAAATCCTTAATAAACATTAACGTTGATTGGAACAAACTGTTTGCCAAGGGTTTCGTCGTGATAAATTTGGATTGTAATTGTTGTTGTTCCACTTTGTACACCAATTAATTTGAATGCCCAAGGTTCTTCCGCAGAAGCTTGTTCAATCTGAAGTTTACTTTCATCTCCACTAACAATATTTAAGCTATGTGGTGGAACTGGTGGCTGAAATTCTACTCCATTTGCATCAAATAATGTTATCTCTATATGATCTGAAGTTGAACCTGCTGCAATCGATAATTGTCCAGTTACAGTTGAATCTTGAATTCGAGCTAAAATATTCCCAGATTCTTCGTCTTCTAAAATTGCTCCGATAGGGGCACCATGACTACCAGATTGATTAATGATTTTAACAGGGATATTCCCTGAGCGATAATCATAATGATCATTATGCATAGCAAAGAATTCTACTGTTGTTGTTCCAACTAATAAACCTTGCAAGTGGAATTCAAAACTACCTTCTTCACCTTCGTGTTGCCAAATAGTAGCAATACTTGGATTCGCAAATTCCCAAGCTAAAGTTTGTTCAGCATCTTCTTCAACTGCAAATTCATTACCATTTTCGTCAATAAATTTAATTTCAATATGATCTCCCAAACCACCAGCTGGTGCATAAAGTGTATCGGAAGTTTCACCTCGTAAGATTTCGGCTACTTTTATGCCCGATGCATAAAATGCCATTCCGACTGCTTCAATGTGTTTTCCTGTTGGTGAAACATTTTCATCGCAAGCAGTAAATAAAAATTGTGAAAATACAATGGTTAATAATAAAATTATTTTTTTCATTTTTTCTCCAAAAGATTAATAATTAATAGTTATGAATTAGGGAAAAATTGTATTCCCTGAACTCTAATTTTGATAAATTCTAATTAATTACTATTTCTGGAGGTCCTCGTTTATTCTCAGTTAGTGAGAAATTTGTTGTTGACTTTTTTTGTGGATTTTCAAAATATTGGTTTGTATCAAAAAGTACTACTATTTTATCAAATAATGAATTTTCTTCGGAACGTTCATTACTATGGAAAATAATCGCACAACCAACCGGCGAATGCGAATCTGAAATTGAGTGTTCAACTTTAATTTCATCAAAAAGGTGAGCGGCTATATCAATTGGGTGAACGTGAAAAGAAATCTGAAAAATTAAAAGAAACTGAACAATTGCTAATAATTTTGAGTTGTTTCGGCGATATTTATTTATCAATTTATTCAAATTTTAACTTTCAATATTTAATTAGTATAAGACGTATTATCTTCTAAATAGGTTCGTTATAGATTAATAATTTTACTTACGGCAAATATAATCGCTGTTTCGCTCCGTAATCTATAATTACTAAGTTTTATTTTAGTTGAATTATGTAAATTCATTTCTGATTCATCTAAACCGCCTTCTGGTCCAAAAATCAGCGAATAGTTTTTATCATTTTCAAACATTATTTCAGAAAGATAAGTTTCAGCATTTTGGTCAAAAATAAGTACAATTTGATTGGAAAAATCAATTTTTGCTAACGATTTCTCAAAATAAACATTCGGCAAAAATGCTCTAAGTGATTGTTTTATTGCGGCAATTGTTATTTTTTCCCATTTTTCATTGTTGCCACCTTTGGCAATACTTCTTTTGCTATCAAAAATTGTGATATTTAAAATCCCAATTTCTACCAGCTTTTCAATCAAAAATCGCATTCTATCTTTTGATTTTAGATTTGGGACAAAAACTCGAATATTTTCATTAGTTTTTTGATATTCCACAAATTCAACAACTTCTGCCCAAGCAGTATTTTTTTGAATTTTTATTAGCTTTGCTTTGTAAATTTTACCTTTTCCATCTGTCAGATTTACTAAATCGCCAACTTTATACCTCATCACATTTATTAAGTGATTTGCTTCTTCGCCGCTGATTTCTGCGGATTTTTCATTTACTTTTTCCGTATAAAATAATTCAGTATCAGAAAGAAAAACCTGTTTCGAAGATAAATTCTCCATTTCCTTCATCATTAAATCCATAAATAAATCTTAAAATATTATAAGGTAGCATAAAAATATTAATACCGAGTCCATAACCGTAAATCATTTTATTTTTGGATATTTCCGCAAAATCATCAAAAGCCTTCCCAAAATCATAAAAACCGACTATATTCATTCCAATTTTGGAAGTTGACAATTCCTTTGGCACAAGTGGCAAATCCATTCTAAAGAGGAAATTATCAATTATTGGAACTCCAATTTCAGAGATGAATTTCAACTTGTTTCTCCCAGATTGATATGCTTTTGAATTTCCACGAATGTAATCTAAATATCCTAAATAAGATAAATCATAAATTGGAATACTTTCACCAACTAAAAATCGAGTTTGTAAACCACTACGAACAAATAAATATTTGCCAAAATTGTAATATTTACGTAAATCTAAGTTGATTGCTGAATAATTTATGTTGTCGATTCCAAATCCGTTATGTGTAAAAATAAGTTCAGCAAAATCACCAGAAGTAGCATAAAGTGGGAAGTCACGGGAATCAAATCGGAAGTTAATTCCAATTGATGGAATATTATCATGATTATTTTTACTTGAAAAATAATGTGAAGAATATTCGGAATTCAATTTTGCTTGTCGAAAACTTAAGAGAAAGTTCGCTTGGGCAAAACTGCTAAATCTCTTGCCCAAAATTCCATTAAAATAAAATGTATGATATTTAAATTTTTCATTTGAAATTTGAAGAAATTCTTTGTTTTTATTCAAAATAGGGGAATATCCAACTTCTAAAGCTAAGTTTGTGTTCCTTTCAATGAAATTTGGATTTTGATAAGACAGAAAGAAATTTGGGTCGTAACCAAAAGCAAAGTTTATAGAAATTGTTTCATTCCGTCCGCGAAAATTTTTGTAAAGAAAGTTAAAACCATAAGTAGAATATTTTATTGAATTTTTCTGAAATAGAAAATATGGCATCGGGAAAATTGTCCAACCTTCTTTTACAACTACAAATACTTCTGCTCCACTTTCATTCCCATTGGATTTAGTAATATCGATTGAATTGAAAATACCAAGTGAATAAATTCTTTCGCGAGCAAAATCTAAATCTGTAGCAGAAACTGAATCACCAATTGTAAATGGAATTTCATTTAGAATTACAAAATCCTTCGTAATTTCATTGCCAATAATTATAATATCACGAACAAAAAACTTTGTCGAATCTTGACCGAAATTGCTATTTATGGAAAGAATTACAAAAAAAATGAATGCAATCTTAGAAAATCGAAACTTGTGAATTTTGCTTTTCATATCAAAAACATGAAAAATATTCAATTTTGATGCAAGTATCTTGAATTACAATAATTCCATTTTCAATTGCTGGTTGAACTGCAATATCATTTCTTATCCCTAATTGCAACCAGAGAACTTCGGGATGAATTGCAAGCACGTCGGGAATTAATTCGGGAATTGAATCAGAATTTCTGAAAACATCTAAAATTTCAACGTGAAATGGAATTTCCAATAGCGATTTATACACAGGAATTGGTGCTTCTTCAGAATATTTTGGATTTACACCAACAACTTTGTAACCTGAATTGGCAAGAATATGTGCAATTTCTCCACTAATTCTACTGGGTTTGTATCCAACAACAGCGATATTTTTATAATTTTTTAGAATTTCGCAAGTGTTCAATTTCCTCCTGATGTAAATTCTTCTGTTGGGATGCAACTGCAAAACAAATTTCTATCTCCGTAAGCATTATCAATTCTATTAACTGGAACCCAGAATTTGTTGTCTTTAATCCATTTTAATGGATAAACAGCTTGTTCTCGAGTGTACGTGTGCGACCAAATTTCAACCGAAATATCTTCAGCAGTATGTGGGGCATTTTTTAATGGATTATCTAATTTAGACCACAAGCCGTCCTGAATATTTTCAATTTCTTTTTTGATATTTCTTAACGTTTCGATAAATCTATCTAATTCTGCTTTCGATTCACTTTCTGTCGGCTCAACCATTAAAGTAGAATGAACGGGGAAGGAAACTGTTGGAGCGTGAAATCCATAATCCATCAATCTTTTGGATACATCTTCAACTTCAATATTTGCTGTATTTTTGAAAGGATGGAAATCGAAAATCAATTCGTGACCAACAAAACCAGTCTCACCAGTATATAAAACTTTGATATCATTACCTAATTTTGCACGCAAGTAATTTGCATTCAGAATTGCCGATTCAGTAGCGTTTCGTAAACCTTCTTCTCCCATCATTTTTATGTAAGCATAAGAAATAGTTAGAATAAAAGCACTTCCAAATGGTGCGGCAACAGTTCCATAAATTCCACGTTCACGTTTATTTTCATTCCCAAAGTGATTTGGAAGGAATGGCTTTAATTTATCGTTTACTAAAATTGGTCCAGCACCAGGACCGCCACCACCGTGTGGAATTGCGAAAGTTTTGTGCAAATTTAAATGGCAAACATCGGCGCCAATTTTTGCGGGTGAAGTTAAGCCAACTTGTGCGTTCATATTCGCACCATCCATATAAACTAATCCGCCATTTTTATGAATTATATCAACAATCTCGGTTATTTTTGTCTCAAAAATGCCGTGCGTTGAAGGATAAGTAATCATTAATCCTGCAAGATCCTCTTTATTTTCTTCTGCTTTTTGTCTCAAATCTTCAACATCAACATTCCCATTTTCATCGCATTTTACAACAACAACTTCGGCTCCAGACATAATTGCACTTGCTGGATTTGTTCCGTGTGCGGAAGAAGGAATTAGCATAACTTTTCTATTTTCTTGATTATTATTTTTATGAAAAGCCATAAGTGTTAAAAGTCCAGTTAATTCACCTTGAGCCCCCGAATTTGGTTGAAATGAAATGTCGGAAAAGCCTGTAATTTCGCACAAATCTCTTCCTAAATCTGAAATTAATTCAGAATAACCTTCGACTTGATTTTTTGGCGCGAATGGATGAATATTTCCAAATTCAGCCCAACTAAGTGGGAAAAGTTCAATTGCAGCATTTAATTTCATTGTGCAAGAACCAAGTGAAATCATACTTTGAGTTAGAGAAATATCCTTTCTTTCTAATTTCTTGATATATCTCATCATTTCTGTTTCGGAATGATATTTAGTGAAAATTTCGTGTTTTAAGTATTCAGATGTTCTTTGTAAATTTTTTGGAATTGAAGAATTTTCACCGCGAGATTGCAATTTAGTTGAGTTTTGAATTGCCAAAAATTCTTCAAAAATATTTACTATTCTTAAAATTGCTTTCTCGTCAGTAATTTCATTAATTGAAATACCTACTTTGTTCATTTGATCAAATCTAAAATTTGCTTTATATTTTTCAGCAATATTTTTTAATTCAGATTTTTTGTTTTCACTAACTTCTATTTGAATTGTATCGAAATAAAATTTATTAATTTGCTTCAAATTCAATGATTTCAAATTATCAGCCAAAACTGAAGCAAAATAATTAACACGAGAAGCAATTTTTCTAATTCCATCTGCACCATGATAAACTGCATACATTCCAGCAAATATTGCCAAAAGTGCTTGGGCGGTACAAATATTGCTGGTTGCTTTTTCGCGTTTGATGTGTTGTTCTCGAGTTTGCAAAGCCATTCTTAAAACTTTTTTCCCTTTGGAATCGACTGAAACTCCAATTATTCTACCAGGAATATTTCTCTTAAATTCTTCTTTTGTTGCAAAAAATGCTGCGTGCGGACCGCCAAATCCCATCGGTTGTCCAAATCTTTGTGAATTTCCCACAACTACATCTGCACCCATTTCACCAGGAGATTTTACCAAAGCAAGCGAAAGTAAATCAACAATAACTGCAGTCCTAATTCCATTTTCAGCCGATTTAGCAAATATTTCGGAAAGATCTCGTAATTCACCGTCATTATTTGGATTTTGTACAAGAATTGAGAAATATTCATTTGAATAATCAAATTCATCAATTTTACCAAATTCAACTTGGATTTTTCTGGGAAGCAATCTTGAAAGTAAAACATCTTTTGTAAATGGGAAGATATTTTCATCAACAAAAACCTTATTTGATTCTTTCTTTTCTTTCTTTTTTGAAGAAGCAAGCATTAATATTGCTTCAGATGCAGCTGTTGCTTCATCTAACAAAGAAGCATTCGCAATTTCCATTCCTGTTAAATCAAGAATTACAGTCTGAAAATTTAACAGAGCTTCTAATCTACCTTGCGAAATTTCAGCTTGATATGGAGTATAAGAAGTGTACCAACTTGCATTTTCAAGAATATTTCTTTGAATTACTGCTGGCATTAAGGTTGGATGAAATCCCAAACCAATATATGAATCGAAGATTTTATTTTTTGAACCGAGATTTTTGAATTTCCTGAACATTTCATGTTCTGAAATTGCTGGTTCAAGTTTCATTTTATTTTGCAAACGAATATGTGATGGAATTACCTTATCAATCAATTCATTTATGGAATTTACTCCAATTTCGGCAAGCATTTGCTTTTTGTCGGCGTCAGAAATCCCAACGTGACGATTTTGAAAATGTTCAAACATTTGATCCTTTAACTAAAATTTTGTTTTAAATATTGATTAACTTTTTTTGTTATTGTTTCTTGATATTTTTCTATTAATGATTTATTAAAACCTTGTGGTTTTTCTTTTACTAAATAATTTTTTTCATTGTAAGCAATTTGTTTTTCTTCGTCTGACAAACGGAAAGAAAGCATTTCAAATAATAATGCCTCAACTATATTTGGATCTTGATTTTTTTCAGAAACGATTGATTTACTAATCATTTCGATAATAGAATTTTTTTCGGGCAATGAAAGATTCACAAAATTTGAATTTTTGTTCAGTTTTACAAGAACGTTCGCATAAATATAATTTGCTTCGGAAGTTTGTAAAGAATTTCTAACAATCATTAGAATCCGAAAACAAGCATAATTCCACCGATTAATAACCCAGTGAAAATGTTAAAAATGCGCATTAAAATCCAAGCTTTTCGTGAAACAGCAAGTAATGGAAGTGAACCATGTCCGTCTTGCACAGCTGAACTTGCAAACAAAATACTAAATGGAATTATTCCTTGTGAAAAAAGAGTAACAAAAATTAAATGTGGTCCCGATTCTGGAATTATTCCAATTGCGACTGCAAGAAGTAACATAATCCACATATTTTGTTGTACCCAAGATGAAAAATCAAAGTATGTATTTAGAAGGTGAGTTACAAATAATGCTCCAAAAGTCCAAAGGAAAATTCGTAAAAGATGCTTTTTAATTACGTGTTTCCAAAGATGATCTTCTAAAAAATGGTCGGAAACAATAGAAATAATAAATAAAGATAAAACCGAACCGATTAAAAAAGTCCAAACTATCCACAAATCAGCATCAGCCGCAATTTTTCTCGTTGCAATTAATGTAATAAAAGAAATCCCAATGAATAGAAGCAAAGCTCTATGAAAAGTAAGATTTTTATAATTATTAAGAATATCTTTAACACAGAATGGTTTTTGAGTTTCGTTACTATGTATCTCTAACCCGTGATCTTCAACAGCAAATAGATTTTCTTGATTCTTCACAATTCTATCAACAACAAAAGCCGTTGCAAATGCAACAATTCCAAGAAGTAAAGAAAGATAAAGTGTTTCTAACGGAAAAAGGGAAAGCATTACATAAGTTTCATCGCCACTAGTTGCAATCATATTTGCAACCAAAGCTCCAAAACTGACTATTTTGTGAGTGAAAAGTGAAACAACCGTAAAAGTCCCTAAACATCCAGGCAAAAGCCCAAGTAAAACAACAATAAGATATTGTTGCCATTTATTTTTATTAAACCAAGATTGAAAAATCCCTTTTGTAAGAACGTTAATAAATTCAATAAGTAACATCATCATTAAAACGAAAGATGTTATCATTATTGCATGTTTTATTGTATGTATAAATTCGTGTAATCCCATATTTTTTAACCTTTCTTTGCGGAAATTACAATAAAGGAACCTTCACCAGTTCCATTTTTAATAAATTCATTTTCAGAAATTTTTTCGATAAAATTAAAAATTGTTTGCCGAAATTCAAAATCGACAAAACCACTATTTCTCATAAATTCTTCAATTTCACTTGTTGAATAAAAAAGTGCATCTTTATAAAAAACATTTTCAGATTGATTTTTTAGATATAATTTGCCAATTGGACTTTCTTTATCAATAAAAGCACAGATAAATTTTCCATTTGGTTTGATTATTCTAAATGCTTCATTTATTGCAATTTGTGGATTATCTACAAAACAAATTGTTGTAACCATTAAAGCAAAATCGTAGGAATTATCTTCAATTGGAAGATTTTCTGCAATCCCAGGAATTATAGTTATTCCATGCTCTTTAGCAATTTTTGCCATTTCCCCAGATGGTTCAACTCCAACTGAAATATTTAAAGGCAAAGCAAATCTTCCAGAACCGATGCCAATTTCAATACCATTTCCATTTGGGATTAATTGGCGAACTGCTTCAACTTCAGCTTTATATACAAATTGGTTATTTTCAAACCAGCTTTCATATAAAATTGAATTTTCTTCAAATGCTTGTATTTTTGCCATAAATTAATTCTCATTCTTTAATAATTCATCTTTAACTTTTATAAGATGTTTATTCTCTTTTAACAAATGGTCAGTTTTCAATTGATTATCAATACGTTGAATTATCCACTTTAAACACCTTTTGTTGTTTGATTCAAGATAATATTTAAGCAATTCTTCTTTCGGTTTTGCTAATTTGCTGCCAATTTCAACAAGATATTTGAAAAGTTGTTCAGAAAGTTGATATTCGTCTGCTTTCTTTAATTTACAAGCAATTTTCATTAATTCCTTTTCTAAAATTAGGTAATTCTTCTTCCTTTCGGTGCGAATATCAGACATTGGAGTGTCTTTGAAATCGCTTCTTTTTGTTCTGATGAAATTTCTTCCATGCAAATCTTCATCAGTATATGGGTACTCAACTTCCCACTCAAGCATTTCTTTAACTTTTGATGAAATAAATCGGTCGGGAACAAACGATATATCAATTTTCATAATAGATTCTGATTTTTATCTCTGAAATTTACGAATAATGAATTGAATTCTTGATATTTCATTTGAAGTGGAGTAGAAAATCAACTTAAAATATTTTGATAATACATTTAGATATTTTTTGTCCAATTCGAATTGAATTATCTCCCCGAAAAAATATTTTTCGTTTTTTCGAGTTTAATATCACGCAATTCTGGGGCTTTAAGTCTAATATTAAAACGAAATCCTTGATAAGTGCCGAGCGGATACCAAGTAAAAAACATTTCCCAACAGCTTAAATCACGATAAGCAGTGAAAACTGGTGCTGAAAATTCATCATTTTCGATATCATAATTTGTTCTGAAAGAAAATTTCCAAGCTTTTGTAATATTGAATGAAGTATTAAGACTCACATTTTGTGAAGTTGTTGATTTTGTTGGATAAGGTGCAGAATAGCCATAATTATATGATAAATCTAAACTCCAAGGAATTGTGAAATCCGTATTCTTTTCATAACTATTTTCATATAAATCACTTGGGTTATTCGTTTGAAATGTTGTGAATTCGTCTAAATTCTCTTTTTCTTCTTCATTTTGGATTAAATTCTTTAATTTTTCACCAGAAAGTCTTGTTGAAATTGAAATTGAATTACTCGTCATTCGCATCAAACCTTTGTTTTTATCAATTAGGAAAGAATTGATTTTCCGTGTTTCATTGAAATCGTAAAAAGTGAATGCCGAAGAACCATTAAAAGAAAGATATTCCCCGATTGATGTTCTGTAACTAAGTCTTAAATCTGAAAGTTTTAAACTATCTGCAATAAAATTATAAGAAAGTCCCGCATTTAAGTTTAACAGTTGATATTTTTTCTGTTCAGAAGTTGTATCAGTCGGGTTTTTTAAGGTTTTCATCTCAAAAATATTCCCAAGTGAAAAACTGATATTCTGACTTTCAGCACTTGAGGCTCCACCAAAAATATTATCTTGGTATTTATCGTAACGAATTGTTTTGCCATTGACGGTTTTATAACTTCCATAATAGCTGAAATCTTCGGAAGAAAAATCTGGGGCAACTGAATAAGTAATACTTGGCGTAATTGTATGTCGGAATGCTTCAATTCCAACTGCATTTACATTCATAATTCCATAAGCTTTTGTTGAAGCGGATAATCTGAAATTGTAATTATCAACAGAATTATAACCATAAACTGTTCTTGTAACCAAGCTATCTGTAAGAACTTGATTTCCATCGCTATCGACAGATGTTTTTGGAAAATTCTGAATTTCAATATGTTTATCATACCATTTAGAAGTATAATTAAAACTTGGTGAAATATTAAAATATGATATTTTTTGAGAGGCAGAGATTGAAGCTGTGTGTTGTATTCCCGCTCTCCATTCAACTATTGAGTTTTGAACAGTTCTTTCATTTCTCAAACTTGTTGAATAACGAATTCCGACAGTTTCCAAAAACTTATTTTTATAAGAAGATAAAATTGATTTGAATGGATAGAAAATTGGTACATTGTATGATAAATCTGGTAATTTTTCAGTAATATCGCCAGTTGTTAGATTTTGTATCCTGTAGTAATTTGCACTTAAACTTGAACCATTATCAAAAATTTTGGAAAAAGTCGCGTTTGATATTACATTTTGTCTGAGAAGGTTATCATAATCAGTTGAATTTGTAGAAAGGTAATTTGAAGAATAATAGTTCAAACTAACGGAAAGTTTTGAAGAAGGATTAAATTGCTGATTGTGCGACCAATTTAGTTTCCAATCTTCACTTCGGTTGTAATTTGGGTCATTTTCTTCGCCAACAATTATTCTTGATAAACCGATATCGAGATTCCCAGAATATAAATATCTTGATTTATAACGAAAATTTGAGCGTAATCCATAACCGCCTTTAAAATAAAAATCTCCTAAAAAGGTTAAATCAAAATAATCACTTAGAGCAAAATAATAACCTAAACCACGAAAATAAAAACCACGAGTTGCATCTTGTCCATAACTTGGTAAAACTAATCCTGAATGTCTTTCTTTATTCAACGGAAAAACTGCAAAAGGAAGTGGCACAGGCATTGGAACGCCAGCAATCCACATTAAAATCCATTTAGCAAATACTTTATCATCTTGAATTACTTTCATTTCAGTTGATGTAAAATATGTAATTGGCGGATTTCCTTCGCACGAAGTAAAAGTACCATCTTGAATAAAATAAACTTTATCAGCAACTTTTATTACAGAACTTCCACGAAAAGTTTTATCTTTTTGCTTGCTTTCAGCATAAGAAATTGTCCCTTTTTTTGATTTAAAATTGTAACTTAATTCATTCCCAGTAAATGACTCGCCATTATCACTTAAATTCGGAAGTTGAGTTAAAACTGAATCGCCAGTTGAATCAACATCGAAAATTGCAAAAGCGTAAAGATTATTTTCTTTTAGATTGAAAATAACTTTACCAGCGTTTAATTCAGATTTTTGATATTTAATTTTTGATTCATTAAAAAGAAGGAACTGCTTCTCGGTAACATCAAAAATCAAGGAATCTTTTGCCGAAGAATATACAATATCAGTTATATCTGATTTTTTAGTAGAATCTGATTTAGTGGACAAACTGTCTGAAATGAATAAAGAATCCGAAACCAAGACAGAATCAGCAATAAATTCTTGATTTATTATCGAATTTCTTCCATTTCCAACTGATATTGAAAAAAGACCAAAAGTAAGAAAAAATATATATCGAAATTTCGAAAAAAAGATAAAACTCAAAGAATACCTAAAATAATTGACATTTTTATTTGAATAGTAACGAGTAATAAGGAATAAGTAATTAGTAAACTATTAATAGTAAATTTTCCGCTTTTTAATTTAAGAGATTCCCGCTTAAAGACTGCGGGAATGACCGAAAGTGATAATTCATTGTTCACTATTTTTAATTAATTAAAATATTTTACTAATGAAGCTGCTCCTTTAACGCCAGCTTCGTTTCCAAGTTTGGAACGCATAACTTTTACACGTGGTTGAATCGATTTCATAACTCTTGATTTTATAATGTTTTCCATTGGATTTAGAATAAAATCACCAAATCCAGAAACACCACCACCAACAATTATTGTTGCAATATCAAGTAAATTCACAGCATTTGATAATCCATAACCAAGATATTCACCAATTTCGGCAATTGCTTTTATAGAAAATTCATCTCCAAGTTTTGCAGCTTCAAATAAAACTTTTGGTTCAAGTCCAGTCAAATCATTTCCTAATAATTCAAAAACTTTCGATTCTGAATGTGTTTTGATTTTGTTATTAACGGAATAGATTATTTTCTGATTTCCTGCATAAGCTTCGATGCAACCAGTTGAGCCGCAATTACATTTTTCACCTTTGTAATCAATCGAAATGTGACCAACTTCACCAGCTCCGCCAGTTTCACCACGCATCAATTCACCTTTGTAAAAAATTCCACCACCGACTCCTGTTCCTAAAGTAACCATAATAAAATTCGGTTTCTTCATTTTTTGTCCATAAATATATTCCCCAATTGCTGCTGCATTTGCGTCATTTTCAACAAAAACTGGTTTATTGAATTTTGCTTCAAGAATTTTCTTCATATTCACAACTTTCCAACCAGGAAAATTTGGTGGATACGAAATTGTTCCTTTTTCTGCAGAAACGATTCCAGGTGAACCAATTCCAATTCCATCAATTTCATCTGAAATCAGCATTGAAATTGCTTTCTCAATTTGCTCGACAACAAGTTTGTACCCTCGTTCAGCAAAAGTTGGAATTGTAACATTTTTAATAATATTTCCTTTTTCATCAACAATTGCGGATTTTATATTTGTTCCGCCCAAATCAACACCAATTACTTTTTTCATAATGTTATTTCCTAATTAAATTGATCACGTGTAATTTTGATTGGAGTAGGGTAAGATAATTTGCCAAATGGAGTTCCAAGCACGGGATTGGCGATTAAAATTAATTCGGATGAATCTTTTCCTTTCCCGCTAATTGCTAAAGCCAAATCAAGAAAATATTCACTATTTTCCCCATTAAAGAATGAAAGTAAATCGAAACTTATTTCAAGAGGAATAGTGGTTTCATTTCCTTTCCCTGGTACTACTAGTGGCGATGAAATATTTCCACTTAAAATTTTTGACTTTTTAAATTGCAATTCCCAAGGAAATGAATCGATTGTTATATCAGTTTGTGGGTAGCCATTTCCGTTATTCGGATTTTTTGCATTTACATTCAAAGTAAATGTAATTGGCATTTTATTTTGTGCCAAAAGTGTTCCAAGTTGTAAAACTTCGCCAAATGAAAAATCAGAAATTTTGGATTGTTTATTTATTTTCACATTTCCTAATACAAGATTATCTACTCCAGAAATTTTAAATTGAAGTTTTGAAAGATTTACATACGTTTGGTAAACTGAACAACTTGCTAAAAAAATAGCAAAAACTGATATTATTAATATAGATTTTTTCATAAGACGCTACTCTCTTTTATTTTATTTATAATTAATTCTGCAACACGTAATGCTTGCAAACCATCTTCGCCGTTTACAATTGGGCGTGAATTTTCTAAAATTGATTTTACAAACAAATTCTGTTCATGTTGCATTGCGTTAATTTTAACTTGTTCGGGCTGTTCGTAAATGATAAATTTTTTCTTTTCACCAACTCCAATTTCTCCAAAATTTATAAAACCATCTTTAATATCTGCATTTGGTTCGATTAGTCTGAAAACTTCGGAAGTGCCTGTTGTGAAATCTAATGACAAATATGCATCACGTTGAAAAATTCTCATTTTTCTCATCTTTTTTTGCGAAATTCTGCTTGCAGTAACATTTGCAACTGCACCATTTTCAAATTCAATTCGTGCGTTTGCAATATCAAGATTATCAGAAACAACCGAGACTCCGCTTGCTTTAATATCTTTTACTTCACTTTTTACAAGACTTAAAATAATATCAATATCGTGAATCATTAAATCTAACACAACTGCCACGTCACTTCCACGCGGATTGAATTGTGCTAATCTATCTGTTTGAATAAATTTTGGTTCGAGAAGGTATTTTTCGAGGGAAAGAAGAGCAGAATTGAATCTTTCAATATGTCCAACTTGAATTTTTAAATTTTTCACGTTTGCGAGTTTTACAATTTCTTCAGCTTCGTGAATAGTTGCTGTAATTGGCTTTTCGAGAAAAATGTGTTTCCCTTTATCCAAGCATTTCTTTGCGATTTTGTAGTGCGTTGAAGTTGGAGTTACTATTACTAATCCATCACATAAATCAATCAATTCATCAAGGTTTGGGAATGATTTTACCGCAAATTCGCTTGTAATTTGATTTGATATATCTTCATCAATTTCGTGAAATCCAATAAAATCAATATTTTGATTTTCTTTGAGTAGCTTTAAGTGAATTTTCCCTAAATATCCAACGCCAATCAAACCAATTTTGATTAAACTCATTCTTAATAAATCTCCACAGATTTTATCGATGAAAAGGGGACAAAAATCTTAATTAAATGATTTTCCCGCACTGCATCCAACATTAAACCATCTTCAAAAACTTCAGTTAATTTGCCAGTTTTAAACACGATTTCATAAAACGGTGGTTGTTCTTTTATTTTTCCGTAAACTATACCATAATTTTCTTGCATTGTGATATTTATTGTTCTATCAATGTATTTTGTCCAATCCATCTTCATAAAATCTCCAATATTTTAATTGATAAAACAAAAATACTTAAAAACGATATGCCTACCAATTCTAAAACTTGAGAAAATTTTATTAAATCTCATTCTGTTTCAATTTTAAGTTTCAAATACAATAAATTTGCGTCTGCAAAATTTATTTATTAAAAAATGTTCGAGAAATTAATGCTACCAATTAAAAGATTATCAATTTTGGTTATATTTTTTGCAATTTCATCAAATTTTTTAGCTCAAAACTTTCGATTAGAAGGGAAGATTACAGACGAGAGAAATAAAGCGGTAGAAAATGCAAATATTATGGTTTTGGAGGAAATTCAAAAAAGCACAACAAGCAATAAAAATGGCGAATTTGTGATTGAAAATCTTACGAAAAGTGTCATTCATCTTCAGATTTCGCATATTTCTTTTCAAACTATAGAATTAGAAATTGATTTGAAAACCCGAAATTTCGTAGAAATTCTTTTGCAAAATAGAGATTTTCAACTCGGCGAAACGATTGTTAAAGGGAAAATTGCTGATGATTTTTACACTCCAATTCAATTTTCTGATATTTATCAAAACCAAATTATAGCTAATCTTGGAGGAAGATTTGCTACTCACATTTTGGAATCTGTACCAAATGTAAATATTTCAGAAAATGGCGGCGGTTTTGCTGATAATTCAGTTTCAATACGAGGATTTCACCAAAGTGATATTTCAATTTTGATAAATGGAATCGAGATTAATAATCCTGAAAATGGCGAGATTTATTGGTCGAATTGGGCAGATATTTCTGGCATTTTGAATAATATCCAAATTCAAAAAGGCTTGAGTTATACGCCTTATCCAACTAATTCTGTTGGTGGAATAATAAATTTTGTTACTCAAAAAGGATTTGGTGATAAAAATTTTACTATTCTAAAAAGTGAAATTGGAGATGGTAATTTTATCAAAAATTCAGTCAGTTTTGGGAATATCATTTCTCAAAATGTTTTTCTAAAAGGATTTATCTCAAAAGCAAATTGGAATGGATATGCCGAGCAAACAAAACTTGATTTGCTAACTTATTATTTGGCACTTGGTTTTATATCAAAAAATCACGTTGTTGAATTGCAAATAATGGGTTCGCCACAAAAACACGGACAAAGAATCACGCCGCAAACTATCACAACTTGGAAAGAAAAAGGTTTGGACTTCAACTCGGATTGGGGTTTTCTGAATGATAAAAAACTCAATTTGCGAGATAATCAATTTCATAATCCATCTCTTACATTAAATCATAATTGGCAAATAAAACCTAATTTATCTTTAACAAATATTCTTTATTTCAATTATGGATTTGGTGGCGGAACTGTTCCACCTTGGGGCGGATTTCCTTCTGACGAAAATGGACAAATTGATTTTAACACAATTTACGAACAGAATTCTACTAATATTGACACGAATTATTCACAGACATTAACTCGCTCAGAAAATGCACTCCGATTCACTTATCATATTCACGATTGGGCAGTTTGGCGTTCGGCAATGAATTATAAAATTCCGCATTTTTCTTTCGATTTTGGATTTACAGCAACTTACTATTTTGCCCAAAATTACAGTACTTTAAGTAATTTAATTGGTGGCGATTATTATATCGGAAGCGGAAATGTGAATCAAAATCCCGACAAAATGCTTTTTGTTGGCGATAAAATTGATTACGATGCTGATAGTTTTGCTCGTTCTATTTCAGCTTTTTTTCACACTGATTTTATTTTTAATAAATTAAATGGTTTTGCAGCACTTTCAATCGGGAATAATAGTTTTAATAGAATTGATTATTTCAATTACTTAAATTCTGACCCAAATCGTGAAACTGGATGGAAAGATTTTACAACTTATTCGGCAAAAATTGGGCTAAATTTTCAGATGAATTCACAAAATAATCTGTTTGTAAATCTTGGACAATTTTCCAAAGCTCCACTTTCTATGAATGTCTATAATTACACAAATCAACTTTATTCTGATATTAAAAATGAATCTGTTTTTTCGGCTGAAATTGGTCATAGAGTTGTAAATAATGAATTTTCATTCAATTCCAATTTATACTACACACTCCGAAAAGATAAAGCGTTTTCCTATTTGTATTTCAATCCAAATGATTTCACAATGTCGAATATGAACATTTACGGAGCAAAAGAAGTACATTATGGGATAGAAATAGAATCAAATTATCAACCAATCGAAAATTTGGATATTTACTTAAATGCTTCATTTTCCCAAAATAAATGGTTGAATGATGTTTCGGCGGTGCTGCAACCAGAAAACAACCCAACTTTTGAAATATTTTATAATGCAAAAATTGCTGGACTTTATATTGGAAATTCGCCAATGCAACAAATCAATTTTGGCTTTAATCTAAAAGGAAATATTTCAAAAAATGTTGATTTTTTTATAAATCCAAATTTGCTTTATAAAGATGAATTTTATGCACAATTTGACCCAAATTCGCGCACAACTGAAGAAAATATTCAATCTTGGAAAGTTCCAATGTACATTAGATTTGATTTCTCAACAGGATTTGCATTCAATTTAGAAGGGAAGTATTTCTCACAAGCACAAATAATTTGGAATATTTTCAATTTATTAGACGAGGAAAATATAATTTATGCAGTTGATGGTGTAAATCACGACAAAAATTCATCATTAGTTTTCTTTGAAAGAAAAAGATGGAGCAATTTATCAGTTATCATCAAATTTTAAGAAGAAATAAAAAAAATAAAATAGAGAAAAATCGTTCGATTTAGGTAGCACAGACGTCCCCGTCTGATAATTGAAAATTAAAATATTGCAGTTCACTTTAGTGAACTGATAAAGTAAATATTAATATTATCGGCTTCAGCCACATAAATAAACTCCAAATGATGCTAAAGCAAAATTATTTATCATTATCCAATTCAGTCAGCTAAAGCTGACTGCAATAAAAAAAGCAAATTACTTAATTTGTTGTTAAAAAAACGAACTCCACCTTGAAGGTGGAGTTCATCTTAAGTTTACAAATTCAAGAGATTCCCGATAAAAACATTCGGGAATGACAG
>DYLK01000068.1 GCA_020722065.1 Melioribacter roseus | reverse complement strand
CCGTTATGTGTAATTTTAAAACGACCGTATGGACAAAATAAATCAAATTTTCAAAAAGCATTGGCTGACAATTTTACTCTCGATAGGACTTTTGTCAACAGCAATTGTGATTGTAAATAAGAACAAAGAAATCAAGAGTTTGAATTATGAAATTTCAGACCTTGAAGACAAGGTTTCGACATTGGAGAATGAGAAAGAAGAATTAGAAAGCGAACTTGAAGACTGCAAATCAGAAAAAGACGATTTTGAAAGTAGTTCAAATAACCAATCGTATGATAATTCTTCATTACAAAACGACAATAGCGATTTAGAATATAAAATCAGAAATCTCGAAAGCGAACTTGATGATTGTGAACGTAAATTAAGAGACTGTAACTAATATGAAAACACTTTTATTAATTTGTGCAGGACTTTTGTTCATAGGATTATTAAACTTGCCAATTGGGTATTATACTTTATTGCGTATTGTCGTGACAATTGGGTCAGTTGCAGTCGTTATTTCGGAATTCGAAAATGGACTAAATTTTTGGGTTATTACTTTTGGACTAATTGCAATTTTATTTAATCCGTTAATACCAGTTTACCTCAATGACAAATCAGCTTGGATGCCAATTGACATAATTGGCGGAATAATATTTATAATTAAATCATTCACTCTTAAACAAAATATAAAATGAAAGCAATCTTCGTATCACTTTATGGCATATTCGCCATAACAGCAATTATCACACACATTTGGACAGTAATTATCGCATTTACCGAAGCAGGTTTTTTTGGCGGAATACTTACTTTGTTTTTGCCATTTCTTGGAGAATTGTATTGGATGTTCAAAATGTTTGGCGAAAATGACACTTATGCTTATATAGCTTTGACACATTTGATTTTAGCAATTCCATTTTCTATGTTCGGACGTGGCGACAGATAAAAAAACTACACATAACAGGGGTTTTGCGAAAAAGCGGGTTCAGTGCTAAATTGAACATTCGGAATTCTAATAAACATTTGTGCTAAATTGAACATTTGTGCTTCTAATTCCGCTTCTTCGCAAAGCCCCAAAACGTTATGGGCAAGTTAAACAAACGACAAAACGGTATGACACAGACAAGAG